>NZ_DEXW01000007.1 GCF_002364335.1 Winogradskyella sp. UBA3174
CGGTTACAATTATTGTTTTGTGTGTGGTTACCACCAAATTGATGACCCATTTCGTGAGCAACATAATCAACATCAAAAGAATCTCCAACAGGACTTCCTTGTCCTGTAACTCCTCTAGCTTTTCTATTGCTGCAAGGGGAGTTTAATGATGCAACACCTCCACCACCTGTGCTAAAAACATGACCTATATCGTAGTTTGAAAAACCAATATTGTTGTCGCAAGTGGTCTGATTCTGAGTTAGCATAGCGACACCACTTCCATTTGTATATGGATCTGAAGCAACATCTGGCCCTAAAAAGATTATTGATGCATTAGGTACCATAACCATGGTTAGTCCCAAGTCTCTTTCATAAATACCATTAACCCTAGTCATTGTTGTATTCATGGCGGCCATAACACTAGGTAATGTACCTCCGTGAAATTGTGCATACTCAACTGTACAAGCTAAAGCTAAATCGTAGGTTCTTAAGATACCGTCATTTGCATTTTTAAGTGTCGCAAACTCCTCCTCTGAAATATTAAAATTTGATGTTACGTATTCTGTCTCACATAAAAATGGCTCTCTAGAACTAACATCCTCAATCGAGTTTGTAAAAACGATATATGATTTTAAATCCTCTGAATACGGCTCAATAAAAATTGTTTTTTTATCAGAAAGCACCATACTACTTAAGCCTTTTTCTGGTGAAAGACTAAATCTAATAACTGAAGTTGGATTATCTAGACCTTTACCAACAAACGAGCGTATCTCAGGAAATTGATTTTGCAGCTCCGGTTTCATTACTGAAGCTTCTACAACCAAATAAGATTCCAACTTACCAAGTTGGTTAGGAAAACTAAAAACTACTCCTTGGCTTTTGTTATATCGATTACGTGAAGGAATATTAGTAAGTAACGTCTTAAGACTAGATATATCTAAACTAAATAACGTTGCGTTTTTTGGTATACTCTTAGTGAAAATGATATCTGTCTTCTCAATTTTATCACTATTAATGCTAGACCATACTTCTTCTCTATTTTGAGAAAAGCCGCTAAGGATAAAGAATAAAGAACATATAAAACTACTAAATAACTTTAGGTATAAGGGCATAACAATTGGGTTTATTCTGCTAAGGTATAATGTTTGTTAATAAACTGCAAAAAAACTAACGTTTCTTTAAGCATCTATCCTATTATAGTCGTAATTTTTGTGCATTCCTTAATTTATTCTATTAAATAAATAGTAATATCTCATTAAGAAGTTTTAGGTCAAAAAACACAGTGGCTATAAAAACATCAGTTGATTATAAAATGAAAAAAGCGACTAAAATTAGTCGCTTTTTATTTATTCTTCTACTTCTTCTTTGATTACAAAGTCCTCCATAAACTTAGTAGTATAATTACCTGCTAAATAATCTGGATGATCCATTAACTGCCTATGAAATGGTATTGTAGTTTTAATACCTTCAATAACAAACTCATCTAAAGCGCGTTTCATTTTATTAATTGCCTCTTCTCGTGTTTGAGCTGTTGTAATTAATTTAGCAATCATTGAGTCATAATTTGGTGGAATACTATACCCAGCATACACATGTGTGTCTAATCGTACACCATGACCACCTGGCGCATGAAGCGTTGTTATTTTTCCTGGAGAAGGTCTAAAATCATTAAATGGATCTTCTGCATTTATCCTACATTCTATAGAGTGCAAGTTAGGTGTGTAGTTTTTTCCAGAAATTGGAACACCTGCAGCAACCATTATTTGTTCTCGGATTAAGTCGAAATCTATAACTTGTTCTGTTATTGGATGCTCTACTTGAATACGGGTATTCATTTCCATAAAGTAGAACTTTCTGTGTTTATCTACTAAGAATTCTACAGTTCCTGCGCCTTCGTATTTAATGAATTCAGCAGCTTTAACCGCAGCCTTTCCCATTTGCGCTCTTAACTTATCCGTCATAAACGGAGAAGGCACTTCTTCTGTTAGTTTTTGATGACGTCTTTGTATTGAACAGTCTCTTTCTGATAAATGACATGCTTTTCCTCTAGAGTCACCAACAATCTGTATTTCTATGTGGCGAGGCTCTTCAATTAACTTCTCCATATACATATCATCATTTCCGAAGGCTGCTTTAGATTCTGAACGAGCAGACTCCCATGCATTTTGTAGGTCTTCTGGTTTCCAGACAGCACGCATTCCTTTTCCTCCTCCGCCTGCAGACGCTTTTAACATTACAGGATAACCGGTTTCTAAAGCTACTTTTTTACAGTCTTCAAAATCTTCAATTATACCTTCACTTCCTGGAACACAAGGTACTCCTGCTGCTTTCATGGTAGATTTAGCATTAGCTTTATCGCCCATTCTATCTATCATCTCTTCAGATGCCCCGATGAACTTTATACCATGTTCTTCACAAATTTTAGAAAACTTTGCATTCTCAGATAAGAATCCATAACCAGGATGAATTGCATCTGCATTTGTAATTTCTGCAGCTGCTATAATATTAGATATTTTAAGATAAGATTCGCTACTGGCTGGTGGCCCAATGCAAACTGCTTCATCTGCAAATTTCACATGAAGGCTTTCTGCATCTGCTGTAGAGTAAACCGCAACGGTTTTTATACCCATCTCTTTACAGGTTCTTATTACACGCAGTGCAATTTCACCTCTATTGGCAATTAGTATTTTTTTAAACATAACTTTTGTTTTAAAAATTCATTTTCCAAGCACCAAATTCCAATAATTGGGTTTGGGATTTGTGGATTGGAATTTTCAATTGTTATGACGGATCAACTAAGAATAGTGGCTGATCAAACTCTACGGGTGATGAATCATCAACTAATACTTTTACGATTTTACCACTAACTTCAGATTCAATTTCATTGAATAACTTCATAGCTTCAATTACACAAAGCACGTCACCTTCTTTAATCTCGCTACCAACCTCAACAAATACAGGCTTGTCTGGAGATGGCTTGCGATATAAAGTACCGATTATTGGAGACTTAATTGTAATATATTTAGAGTCTTCTTCAGGTTCAGATACTACTGTAGGTGTTTCAATAATTGGAGCTCCTTGTGCAACGGGCTGTTGCATTAGAGGTGCTGCATGCATTGGCATTTGCTGAACAAAAGTCGTTTCGCCTTCAGAACCCGTTTTTATTGTAATTTTAATATCCTCCATTTCTAACTTAACTTCACTTGCGCCAGATTTAGCAACAAATTTTATTAAGTTTTGAATTTCTTTTAAATCCATTTTTTAGGTGTTTATTAGTTAGTTTTATTTATGAATTGTAAGCCCATTTAAAATAAATAGAGCCCCAAGTAAATCCGCCACCAAAAGCAGTGAAAATTAATTTATCCCCTTTTTTAAGTTTTGATTCATAATCAAATAAAAGTAATGGTAAGGTTGCAGAAGTTGTATTACCATACTTCTCTATATTCATCATTACCTTAGATTTATCTAAATTAATTCTATTAGCAGTAGCGTCTATAATACGCTTATTAGCCTGATGAGCTACTAGCCAAGCTATATCGTCATTAGTTAGATTATTTCTCTTAAGCATCTTTTCTGAGACATCTGCCATATTAAAAACAGCATTTTTAAACACTGTCTTTCCGTCTTGAAATATATAGTGCTTTTCTTCTTTGAATGTATTCTCATTTATAGGATAAGAAGAGCCTCCGTAAGTTGCTTGCAGAAATTCCCTTCCTTCGCCATTACTTCTTAATAATTCATCTTGTAGTCCTAAGCCTTCTTCATTAGGTTCGAATAAAACGGCTCCTGCTCCGTCTCCAAAAATGATACAAGTTGCTCTATCTTTATAATTAATGAACGATGAATTTTTATCTGCACCTATTAAAAGTATCTTTTTGTAACGACCAGACTCAATATAAGCAGATGCTGTTGACATTCCGAATAAAAAACTAGAACATGCTGCTTCTAAATCATAAGAGAAGGCATTTATAGCTCCAACCTGAGTCGCTGTGTATGCTGCAGTAGACGCGGCTTTCATGTCTGGCGTGGCCGTGCAGACAATTACCAAATCAATCTGTTTTGGGTCTAAACCTTTTTTGTTTATTAAATCTTGTGCAGCTTTTATGGCTAAAAACGATGTTCCTTGGCCTTCTTCTTTGAGAATCCTTCTTTCTTTAATACCAGTTCTTGATGTTATCCACTCATCGTTGGTATCTACCATGGTTTCTAAAACTTTGTTTGATAAAACGAAGTCTGGAACATAGCCTCCTACAGCTGTAATCGCGGCCGTAATTTTACTCATTATTAGGGTTTAGTTAATTAAAAGTATTGAAAATTGTCAAAAACCAATGGTTCTTAAGCAAATAAGTATGCAAAGTAAGTAGTTTTTACGCTATTGAGAGAATTAAAACAAAAAAAACGCTCACAAGTGAGCGTTTTCTTATATGCATGCATAATAGTTATGCTAAATTTTCTTCTTCTACCGAGTTGTCAATTAATACTTGACCTCTGTAATATAATTTACCTTCGTGCCAATGAGCTCTGTGATATAAATGTGGCTCACCAGTTGTAGGGCAAGTTGCAATTTGAGGAACAGTTGCTTTATAATGAGTTCTTCTTTTGTCTCTTCTCGTTTTCGATATTTTACGCTTTGGATGTGCCATATTAAATGTTATTTATCCGTTAATAGTTTTTTTAAATTATTCCAACGAGGATCAATATCCTCTGTCGATTTATTTTTGATGTCCTCTTGTGGACTTAATTCTTCAAGCTTTGTAAGTATGTCAGATTCTAATGTGCCGTCCTCAATACCTGGATGAATTCGTTTAACTGGCACTGCCAATACTATTAGTTCGTATATATATTGTGAAACGTTAATTTCATACTCACCATGAGTTACAATTAATATATCTTCATTTTCATTATTATACTCACTACCAAACTTTACAACTAATTTAAACTCGTCATTAATAGACTGGCTGTAAGGTTCATTTGTAATATCGCAATTAATATTAACGGATCCCGAAGCTGAAAAATACAACTCTAAAAAAGTTGTCTTCTTTTCAAGCTTCAAGTCAATTTTCACATCAACTGAGTTAAACTCATTATATTCAAAAATCTGAAAGAACGTATTATAAATTTTATAATCAAAATGATGCTCACCGGCTTTTAAGCCTATAAAAGGTATTATGTAATCTTTTAATGCCTTCATTACCACACTCATTTTGAGCCTGCAAATATATAAATTTTTACTTTAATAGACTCCAGATATCAACAATTTTTGTTAATATCTATTTTAAAGCTTTTTTTAAAGGGTTTTCACTGTATTGATGATGGTTTTTTCTATTCTTAAATATTTGAATTGCAGTAAGTATAGCTTCTTTAAAAGAACTCTCGTCTGCAATACCTTTACCTGCAATTTCATAAGCGGTGCCATGGTCTGGTGACGTTCTTACTTTGTCTAAACCTGCAGTAAAATTAACACCTTCTCCAAAAGTAATTGTTTTAAAAGGTATTAAGCCTTGGTCATGATAAGAGGCAATAATCGCATCAAAATTCTTAAATGTATTAGAACCAAAAAAACTATCTGCAGAATAAGGTCCATAAACTAAATGTCCATCTTCTTTGATTTTATTGAGTGTCGGTTTTAAAATATCATCATCTTCAGTTCCTATAACACCATTATCACCTGCGTGAGGATTAATTGCTAAAACAGCAATTTTTGGTCTTCTAATTGCAAAATCTTGTTTTAGAGATTTTATTACTGTCGCTATTTTTTCTGTAATTAATTCTTCATTTATATGATTTGAAGCATCTTTTAGAGGAACGTGGTCGGTTAACAATCCAATACGCAAGCCTTGAGAGACCATAAACATTAAGCTCTTTCCATTTAAAGCTTTTGCTAAATAATCTGTATGGCCTGGAAAATTAAATGTGTCTGATTGTATATTATGCTTATTTATTGGTGCAGTTACTAGGACATCTATTTGGTCTTCTTTGAGTGCATTGGTTGCAGCTTCTAAAGATTTTATAGCATATTCCCCAATTTTTTTGTCTGTGCTACCAAATTCAATATTGACAGGTTCTTTCCAAACGTTGACAACATTGACTTTCCCGTGTACAATTTTGTCTACCGAATCTATATTGAAAAAATTAATCTTACTTTGAAAATGGTTCTTAAAAAACTGCATCGTTTTAGCTGAAGCAAATATCACAGGTGTATTGAGCTCTAAAGATCTTGGGTCTTCGTAAGCTTTGATTATAATTTCTGTACCTATACCGTTAAGGTCTCCAACTGATATACCAACAATTATCTTTTCTTCGTTTTTCATGTTATAGCTTATCCTTTTTTTTTATTAAAATTGATAATTGAGTTATGTTATGTTCTTAACTTTGTGGTTACAAATTTAACCAAATAAGAACAATTTATGTTTACAGGTATCATTGAAGATTTAGGAATAATTGAAAAGCTAGATAAAGATAGTGGCAATCTTCATATAAAAGTAAGAAGTGCTATTACAGAAGAACTTAAAATTGATCAGAGCGTCGCCCATAACGGAGTCTGTTTAACTGTTGTTAATATTGAAGAGCAAACTTATACAGTTACTGCAATACAAGAAACATTAGACAAAACAAATTTAAATTTGGTTAATGAAAATGATGTTATTAATATTGAGCGCGCTATGAAACTTGGAGATCGTTTAGATGGCCATATTGTGCAAGGGCATGTAGACCAAACAGCGAAATGTATCAACATAATTAACAAACCCGGAAGTTGGACTTTTACTTTTGAGTACGATAAAAGCTTAAACAATATTACTATTGAAAAAGGATCTATAACTGTGAATGGCGTTAGTTTGACTGTTGTAGATTCTAAATCAAATTGTTTTTCGGTAGCTATAATACCTTACACGTATAGTCATACCACATTTAAAAACTTAAGCGTTGGAGATCTTGTAAATCTAGAATTTGACGTGATAGGAAAATATGTAAAGCGCCTTAATGAGTTAAGGCACTAGGCATCTTGTTTAGAAAAACGATACGCTTTATAAATACCATAAATTAAACCAACACCAATTAAAATTAAAATTCCGTTATCAATAGGCATTCCTGGCGGTGGTGGTGGTGGTGGTGGTGGTGGTGGTGCTTGAGCCATGGATAAAAAGCTCATGAAGAAAAATAAGCTTAAAACAAATATATTTTTATTCAGCATAGAATTAATAATAGTGGCGTAAAAGTAAAAAAAAATCTTACTCAACAAAATTTATTTATATAAAAACGCCTCTAAACGGTAAATATTATCGATTAAGTGTTAAAAAATGACCGTATTAGGGGAGAAAGTTAAATTTCACACAAAAATATAATGTAAAAGTAATATTAAAAACTATGAATATTAATACAAGATCTAATAAAAAATAAAAACCTTTCAAAATGAAAGGTTTTTTTGTTGTGGTCCCACATGGACTCGAACCATGGACCACCTGATTATGAGTCAGGTGCTCTAACCAACTGAGCTATAGGACCAATTAACATTACTGTTAATTCTACTCTTATTTAAAAGAGTGTGCAATATTACTACATATTTTAAAACTCTCAAAGCATTTTTATTTGTTTATCTCTTGGCAGAGCTCAATTAAAACGCCATTTGTAGATTTTGGATGTAAAAAAGCAATCAGCTTATTATCTGCCCCTTTTTTAGGTACTTTATGTATCATCTCAAAACCTTCTTTAGTTAACCTTTTAATTTCTTTTTCAATATCGTCTACAGCAAAAGCAATATGGTGAATCCCTTCTCCTTTCTTTTCTATAAACTTAGCTATTGGACTATTCTCATTGGTAGCTTGAAGCAATTCGACCTTATTTGGACCACATTTAAAAAAAGAAGTTTTCACACCTTCACTTTCAACATCTTCTGTTTTATAATTCGCTTTTCCAAATAACGATTCAAAAAGATCATTAGAACTATCTATGTCTTTTACGGCTATGCCTATATGTTCAATTTTTCTCATCTTGAATTCAATTTTGTAGAGTAAAAATAAGATAATCCTTAAATATCCTCTACTTTTGTAGTATGGAAAGTAATAGACAGAAAAAAATAGCAGGTGTTCTACAGCAAGATTTAGTAGATGTTTTACAACGTGCCGCATCTTCTGGCGGACTAAAAGGTGTTATTATTTCGGTTTCAAAAGTTAATGTTACCGTAGATCTCTCTATGGCTAAAGTGTACTTAAGCATATTTCCTAATAAAGAAGCTAAGCCTTTACTAGAAGGTATTAAGTCGAATACCCCATTAATTAGACATGAGTTAGCGCAGCGTACACGACACCAATTAAGGCGTATGCCACATCTTGAATTTTTTATAGACGATTCTTTAGAATATATAGATGGTATTGAGCGTTCGCTTAAAGGAGAGGATGATCCTCTTGAAAACCCAGACCTATTAGGTAAGCGAAAAAAATCTTAAGTGAATTTTTCATTATATATAGCAAAGCGTTACCTGTTCTCTAAAAGCGGTAATAATGCTATAAACATAATGACGGGTATTGCTTCTGGTGGAGTTATTATTGCATCAGCAGCTTTATTTATTGTTCTATCTGTTTTTGCAGGATTAAAGGGTTTTAGTCTTCAATTTTCCTCTTTTGTAGATCCTGATTTAAAATTAACTCCTATTGAAGGTAAATCTTTTCTGCTTTCAGAAGATGAAATTTCTAAGCTAAATGCTATAGACGGAATTGCTTCATATTCAAAAATAATTGAAGAACGTATTATTATAAGATCTGATAATAAGAATCTACCTGCAATTTTAAAAGGTGTAGATTCTAGCTATCTTAAGGTTACTAATGTAGATTCAATGATAAGTCGAGGCAATTGGATCTCGCCCGAGAGTAATGATGTTGTTTCCGGTGCTGGTATTTCTTATAATCTATCTTTTGGCCTTTTTAACTATGTCAAACCTTTATCGATTTATGTACCAAAACCAGGCAAAGGGCAGTCTAACTCACCAAAAGGTTACTATAATGCTGCATATGTGAATAACGTTGGACTTTTTAGTATTAATGAAGAGTTAAATAATGAATATGTCTTTGCCAACATAAGTTTAGCAAGAAATTTACTTAACTATAAAGACAATCAATTAAGTTCTATAGAGCTTAAGCTAGGCCCTAATGTTGATGAAGACTCTGTTAGAGTTGAACTCAACGAAGTATTCAATAATCGGATTACAATTAAAAATAGAGAACAACTCAATGACGCATTATTTAAAATGCTGAATACTGAAAATCTTGTAATTTATCTCATCTTTACCTTGGTAATTATAATTGCTTTATTTAATGTCATTGGAGCTATTATAATGATGATTTTAGATAAGAAAAAATCACTAAACACACTATTTAACTTGGGCACAGAGCCAAAAGCAATAAAGTCTATTTTCTTTTGGCAAGGCAGTTTAATGACTATAGTAAGTGGGTTAACTGGCGTTACAATTGGTTTAATCGTTGTGTTTTTACAGCAATCTTTTGATTTAATAATGCTAACTCCAGACTTAGCCTATCCTGTACGATTAAATTTTATTAATGTCTTAATTGTATTAGCTACAATCTTCGCTTTAGGAATAATTGCATCCAGAATAGCGTCTCAACGTATTACAAGACAGTTAATTCAGTCTTAAGATGTAAACTGATAATCTGGAAAGGTTTCTAAAACTTCATCAAAAGCAGCAAATACATCCTTAGAGGCATCACTAGTTACCATTTTCATTCTGTATTCTTTAAAGTGCGGAATCCCTTTAAAGTAATTCGTATAGTGTCTTCTGGTTTCAAAAACACCAAGGATTTCTCCTTTCCAATCTATAGCCATTTGTAAATGTCGTCTTGCCGCATCAACACGTTCTGCCAAAGAAATTGGCGCTAGATGCTCGCCTGTTTCAAAAAAATGTTTTACTTGTTTAAAAAACCATGGGTTGCCAATGGTAGCACGTCCAATCATAGCTCCATCTAATCCATAACTGTCACGCATTTCTGCTGCGCGCTCTGGCGTATTAATGTCTCCGTTACCAAATACAGGAATATGCATGCGTGGATTATTCTTAACAGCAGCAATTGGCTTCCAGTCAGCATCACCTTTATACATTTGGGCCCTAGTTCTACCATGTATAGAAATAGCTTTACAACCAACATCCTGAAGGCGTTCTGCAACCTCCACAATTCTTATAGAGTCATGATCCCAACCTAATCTGGTTTTTACTGTAACTGGCAAATTGGTGCGTTTTACCATTTCTGCAGTAAGCTGTTCCATTAAGCAGATATCTTTAAGAATTCCTGCACCAGCACCTTTAGAAACTACTTTCTTTACCGGACAACCAAAATTAATATCAATAATATCTGGATTCGATTTTTCTACAATATCAATGGTCTGAAGCATACTTTCCATATTGGCACCAAAAATCTGAATACCAACAGGTCGTTCTTTCTCATAAATATCTAACTTCATAACACTTTTAGCAGCATTACGAATCAGACCCTCACTAGATACAAACTCGGTATAAACAACATCTGCACCTTGTTCTTTACACAATGCTCTAAATGGTGGGTCACTAACATCTTCCATAGGTGCTAAAAGCAAAGGGAAGTCTGGTAATTCTATGTCGCCTATTTTAACCAAGTCTTAAATTTTGGAGCAAAATTAGTGGTTTTAAATTAAAAAGCGAATATACTTTTATGTTAGGTCACGGAATAGTTAAACTAAATTACTATTTGTTATTATAGTTTTCTAATTCTACAATAATTTCGTTTTTTCTATTAATAACTTCAAATGGTGGATTGTAACCTAAAAGATAAAAACGATTGGTATAAATTATACCCTCGTTGCGTAAGGTTACTTTTAATTTTTCTTTATATTTCTCTATTTTAAGCGCGTCTGACCAACCTCCAAAAGCAATTGCTGCAACCGTTTTTGCAGGTATTTCTTTAAATTCAATTTTAGATGCATTAGGTTTTGGCAAACTCTTTTTGTTAAACTTTTTTGGCACCATAAATAACACTTCCATAGAATCTTCTAAGCTCATTGCAACAGGAGAAGTCATTGAGATCTGCTCGTTATCTTCATTTCCTCCAAAAATATAGCCTCCTAAAATTGAAAAGCCTTCTCTAGATCCTTTTTTATAATCATTAGTAGTTAATTTAACAGATGTAAATAAACTAGCTTCATAATTTCTAATTTCAATATCAGAATACGTTTTTATAACTTTAAAAGAGTACTGCTCTATTCCGCTTTGACTTTTTAAAGCGTATACTTGACTTATTATAAAAATGACGGCCAATATGACTGCAATAATTAAGATTATCTTCATCTTCATTAGGTTATATTATTTTGTATTCTTCATTACCCAAAGTCCGTAAAAACCCAAAAACAGTTCCGCAAACGTTCCGAATTGATATCCAAACGTTGGTATACCATCAATAAATAAACTTAGTAATCTTCCAAAACCTAATCCTAACATAAAAATGAGATTGGTTACTAAAGCTAGTTTTAAGTATTTGATTTTGAAAACACCAAGAATCCACAAAACTGAAAAGCCTAGGTACAATCCCATTATAGCTTTAAAAAAATTATGCTCATCTGTCGTCTGTAATTGAATATCGAATTGTGAACTCGGATTAAATCCGTAAAAAAATGCAACAGGTATTACAATCACTGCAGAAATAACAAGGTGAATTTTAGAAATTATATCTTTTTTAGTCATAAAGTATCTTTCTAAAATTCACCTTTTTAAATAGTGTTATGAATTAATGGCTAATTTGTTTTAGTAAGTTACATCAACAGCTCCTTGTGTAAGACTTAAATCTGCACCAGCAGCACTTTCTACTATACCAAAAAATGTAGCTTGTAATACATTACCGGTACTTACAGATGTGCTTGATGTAAAATCTTCAAACCCTTGAGTTGATGGAAAATATTCTGTTCCATTTAAAGTCAATACAAAATTTTGAAAAACGTCAGTTCCCGTATCACCTTCTGTAACTTGAAAGTATATCATATAACTACCTCCGGCACTGGTTCCTTCTACTGTTATTAAATCATTATCTATACTAACTGTTTGTTGTGTAAACTCAATATCTAAAGTTCCGGTTGTAACTACAAGTGTACCATTAGCAGATGCTGTTGTACAATCTCCTAAATCATCTATGATGGTCTGTAAGCTTCCGTTGTCGTCACCACATTCTGCAATTTGGTTTTGAAGTGCAGCTTTATAAGCATTACATAAATCTTCATTAGTATTGTCTTCGTTATAAGCTGCTGCTGCATCATTAGTAGCTTCTTCAGCATCACACGGATTAGTAACAACAACACCTTCATCTCTAGTCCAGATTGATGTTGAATTGTTAGATATTGTGACGATTGCACCTGTAGTGGGATCTATTTCTGTTGTGTTTTCGCTCTGCGTGAAAGTTAAAGTTTCTCCGTTAGCCGAAATTTGAAATGTTGTGGTTTGTTCCCCATCTAAAACTGATGTGTCTGCTCCTTGAAAATTAAATTCGAAAAACGAACCATCAATAGTCATTTGATTTCCGTTTACAGAATAAGCACCACCTCCACTAACATTATCAATAGTATAAGGTTCGTTTGAAACCTCTGTGCCATTAACAACAATACCTACTACGTAACTATAATTTCCGTTTGTTGTAAAGTTATTTCCTATAAAATTTAAAGTGTAATCTACTTCTGTGCTACTAACATCTAAATCAGAACTAATAATTTGTCCATCAAAATCTGTAGTTGTTGTTAATTCAGTATTAAATTCTGATAAATTCCATTCTCCAAATAATTCAACATCTGTTTCTCCTGTTTCTGAATCAAAGTCTAATGGCTCATTTTCACAAGTAAACACTGTTAACAAACATAAAAGGGCTAATAATTTTTTCATTTTATAAATTGATATGATTTGGGTGTAAATGTACAATTAAAAATAAATTAGCATAAAAATTTCTTGTTTTTGGTTTAAAATTTTACCCTAGTTTCAATAGTTTCTTCTCCACGTTTTATTGTAATTTCTGCTTCGTCACCATTATCAAAAACAGACAATGCACGCATGTAACTCATCATATCTATTACTGTGCTATCACCTAATTTAACTACAATATCACCTTTTTGAAGGCCTGCTGTATATGCAGGTGTTTCCTCACGAGTACCATCAATACGCATACCCTTTCCATCAAATAAATAATCTGGTACAACACCAAGACCAACTTTAAAACGTGGAGTTTCATCACTTTCATTCTTTGTTTTTCTAAAGGCTAATTCACCATTATCATCTAAATCTGAAATGATATTATAGATGTAATCTGAAATAAGATTCATCCCATCATAATTTAATTTTTCAGAATCATCACCTGGCTTGTGGTAATCTTCATGCTGCCCTGTAAAGAAATGTAATACCGGTATATCTATTAAATAAAACGACGTGTGATCACTTGGGCCTACACCACTTTCATTTTCAATAAGCTTAAATTTATCATTGTTAGACTTCAAGGTCTGCTTAAACATTGGTGAGGTTCCTGTACCGTAAACAGCTAAAGTACTATCAACTTTCATACGGCCTACCATATCCATATTAATCATATAATTAATAGACTCAGCACCAATAGTTGGGTTTTTAGAAAAGTAATTAGAGCCTAATAAACCCATTTCCTCACCAGAAAATGCCATGAACAAATAGTTGTTTTTATCCTTTATTTCAGCTTGGCTATTCTTAATTTTTAATCTACTCGCCAGATTAAGCATTACTGCAACTCCACTAGCATTATCATCGGCTCCATTATGTACAGCTTTTTCTTTTTCTCTGTATAAAGAGCCTTCGCCACCAAAACCTAAATGGTCATAATGTGCCCCAATAACAATCGTGGTTTTTGCATTATTATCAATAAATCCAATAACATTATTACCCGTAATTGTACTATCTGCATTAGTCGTAAACTCTACAGTCTTGTGCGGATCTGTTTTTGGCTTAAATGAAAAGGGTTGTAAAAACTCTTCTGTTCCTTTTGGCTCTAGACCTATCGATTTAAAACGCTTTGTTAAATATTTTGCTGCTAGAATTTCGCCTTCAGTACCTGTTTGACGACCCTCTAATTTGTCATCTGCTAAAAAAGCAACGTCTGCTTTAATATTATTGTCTGCAACTTCTGGTTTATTTTTACAAGACATTATTCCTGCTAAAAGAACTAAAAACATCAATTTTTTCATCACTATATCTTATTTTTGGGCAAAATTAGGCATTAAATGCCATTTATTATAATTCTTTAATTATGAACAGACTCCTTGTTATACTTATTCTACTGATTACATTTTCAGCTTGTAAAAACGAAAACGCAAGGGCTTTAGAGCCATCTTCTGAAACTACCTCAATAGTTTCTGAAGTTAAAGATTCTTTAATTTATCCGGAAGAAATACACTTTAAATCTATTAGACAAGTAACTTTTGGAGGAGATAACGCTGAAGCCTATTGGAGTTTTGACGATAAGCAATTAGTATTTCAATCTAATAATGCAAAATGGAATGTAGGTTGCGACCAAATGTTTTTAATGAA
>NZ_DEXW01000042.1 GCF_002364335.1 Winogradskyella sp. UBA3174
TCTTCTAAATGCATCCAATCATTGTTTAAGGATGCCATACCATAAATGTTTTGGCTAGAGATTTTTACATGTAATTCAATAATAGTTTTGAGTTTATCAATGCATGTGTTTTGAGACGACTGGATTAATTTCATTCCTTCTGTGAACTCTTCAGCTAATGAAATTATAATGGCATTTAATATATCTTGCTTTGAGTTAATATGATTGTAAAGGCTTGCAGCTTTTATACCCATTGCCGTTGCCAAATCGCGCATAGTAACAGCACTATAGCCTTTTTCTTTGAATAGTTTAGCAGCTACTCTTACGATTTCTTCTTTACGGGTTTCTTCTTTCATTTTTTATCTAAAGCACTAAAATAGAAAGATTTTTAAGTTCTGAGTAAATCTAATGTAACTTTGGTTACTTATTATGCCAAGTAGTTTTCGGAATTTTACTTTAAAAAAAAATACAATGGGACTATTAAATGCTTTATTTGGGAAATCGACTATCAATGTAGCTGAATATATTGAAAAAGGTGCTATTATTTTAGATGTTAGAACGCAAAGTGAATATGACGATGGACATATAAAAAATGCTTTACATATTCCAGTTCAGGAAATAGGCAATAGATTTAATGAGGTTAAAAAACTAAACAAACCTCTTATCGCTTATTGTGCGAGTGGTATGCGTTCTGGTAGTGCCACGAGTATGCTGAAATCTAAAGGCATCGATGCTATTAATGGAGGCGGAATGGGAAGTTTGAAACGGAAGTTAGGCTAAAGACTAATCCAAAATACCCTCTAAATTATTAAGTTGATTCAAGTCCTCAATAGGATTTTCATTATACTGCAATTTCCAACCCAAGGAATTAGTTAGAATTAAGAATTTTGAAAGCTCACTAATGAGTCGATTTTGTGCATTAGATTTTAAGTCTGAAGCTTCAATCTTTTTCATTATAGATTTATTGACAGTTTTCTTAATTTCGTTATAGTCTTTAGCTTCAAATTGATTTAAAAAATCCGCTTGAATATCATAATATTCAAAATCTGGACTAATTTTTATTTCTTCTTTCGGAATACTTACAATGTTTAACGTTTTAGTTGTTTCGTCTATTTCATATTCAATCTTACTTAAATCATATGCAATTGTCACATCTGCATTCACTATAACAATAGCGCGTTTTTCTACTTCTAACAAATCACCAAACACGAGTTTAGAGTTTTTATAGGTAAACACTTCACTAAAATGACCTTCGGTAACGACAAGCTTTCCAACGTTTTTAACCTGTTCTTGTATTAATGCCGTATTTTCTTGTAGTACAATTTTATCCTCTGTCTTATCTCCACAATATTTAAAAGTGAAGAGAACAATTAAAGTAATTATAACCCCAAATAGTATTTTTCGCATAGGCTAATTTAATAAAAATAGAACTTTATACTAGAAATTAATATCTTTAGCTTGCTTAAAGATATTCTAATATATAAATCAATTTATATGAAATCAAGATTTTTAATTTTAATTACTACAGCGCTAATGGTTTTTAGTCTTTTAGCCTGTTCGAACCCTAAAAGCGAGTTTGCTACCCTATTAATTTATGGTGGTACAATATATACTGTAGAGTCAACATCTGAAACCGTAGAAGCAGTGGCAACAAAAAATAATAAAATTCTTTTTGCGGGAAGTTCAGCTGAAGCTGAGACCTACAAAAATGAGCAAACTAAGGTTATTGATTTAAAAGGCAAAACCATGACACCAGGCTTAATTGAAGGTCACGGACATTTTATGGGCTTGGGCTATAACGAGCTAAACCTAGACTTAATGAACACGACAAGCTACCAAGACATTGTTGACGCTGTTGCAGCACGTGTTAAAACGGCGAAACCAGGAGAATGGATTACAGGACGTGGGTGGCACCAAAGCAAATGGGATAGTATGCCTTCAGAAACTGTACACGGTTTTCAAACACATCACTTACTAAGCGAAGTATCACCAGATAATCCCGTTTATCTTAGACATGCAAGTGGTCATGCTGGATTTGCCAATTCTAAAGCAATGGAAATTGCAGGACTCCAAGCATTAGTTTTAGATGGCACTAAAACATATGATGTAGAAGGAGGGGAGGTTCTTGTTGATGCTCTAGGAAGACCTACTGGTGTTTTTAATGAACGTGCTCAAAGCCTAATTACACAACATATTCCAGGAAAAACTCCAGAAACAGATATTAAAGCCTTTGAATTGGCAGTTGAAGCTTGTCATAAAAACGGAATCACAAGCTTCCACGATGCAGGAATTGGAAAAGAAACAATTTTGCTTTTCGAAAAAATGAAAGCAAAAGGAAAAATGAATACACGTATTTATGCCATGTTAACAGGTTGGGATGAAGACTTGCTTAACGAATGGTTTGCTAAAGGTCCGATGGTAGATACTGAACATCTTATGACTATTAGATCTGTAAAGTTAAATTGCGATGGTGCTTTAGGCTCTCGTGGAGCATGGCTTTTAGAACCTTACAGCGACAGACCTGACCATTTTGGGCACGAAACACTACCTATGGAGTTTGTTAAAAAAACTGCCTTAAATGGTCTAAAAAACGGTTTCCAAGTCTGTGCGCATGCAATAGGAGATAGAGCAAATAGAGAAATTCTAGATCGTTATGAAGCAGCCTTTAAGGAATTACCTCATTTAACTTCAGATCATAGATATAGAATAGAACATGCGCAACACCTGCACCCAGATGATATTCCTCGTTTTGCTGAACTGAAAGTTATTCCTGCAATGCAAGCCGTACACATGTCATCTGACCGACCTTGGGCGATTGATCGCTTAGGTAAAAAGCGCATCAAAGAAGGTGCTTACATGTGGCAAGATTTATTAAAAAGTGGAGTGCCTATTATTAATGGAACAGATGTACCTGTTGAACCTATTAACCCTATTGCTAGTTTTTATGCAAGCGTGAGTAGAAAAACCTTAAAAGGAATGCCCAAAGGAGGTTACGAACCAGAGCAAAAAATGACTAGAGCACAAGCTTTAAAATCGTATACACTAGATGCTGCATATGGTGCTTTTGAAGAAGATATTAAAGGCTCAATACAAGTTGGAAAGCTAGCTGATTTTACAATTTACAACCAAGATTTAATGACTGTTGAGGAAGATGAAATTCTGGACACCAAAGTTGTAATGACCATATTTGGTGGTAAAGTCGTTTATACTAAAAAATAAAAAGCATTAGTTTTCTTATCATAAAAAGCCTAGCTAATGCTTAAATAAAGATTAAAAGCAACGCAAATTTACTTAATACTTAAAGACTCTTTATTAATATAATATTAGGGGATATGTTAAGGTTATAATTAATTAAAAATTTTAAGCCTTACTACTCTACGACTTGTATGGCATATTTTTTCGCAAATCTAGACAAGTCGCTAATTAGCTAAATGTGTATATGGTAAAGAATCTTTCTAAAATAGACATTATTTAAAAACAGTTTAAACAAAACTAGAGATACGCTCTTCTTAAAGAGAACGATCTATTGATAGGGTTTAAATCTTTAATAGTGATTTTGAAAAAAATTTTGATGTAAAAATTAAAAAAGCTAAAATACCCTATCAGATATTCTTGTTGTTAGATTTGTAACAGAAATAAAACTTCATGATAAATTAATAATTATTACACTTTTAAGGCATGAACCTATAAATGAATTAATAAATATTGAAAATAACCCTGTTTTAGCTTCCCTCACATAAATCAAAAAAAGAAGAGAAAAAAGAAGAACAAATCACAACAATCATTAATACTAACACAATTACTTCAGATAACGAGACTAAATATAATATGGAAGGGGTTTTAACTGCTAACAGTAAATTTGTAAAACCAGCTGATAATATAAGACACTCTTACTGGATTATACATGAAATTAATAATGGTCATGGATCTCGAAAATTATGAGAATGGGCGACCTAGGATTTGTTTACCATATGATTGAACAAAAAAAAGTAGCCTTAAGGACTAAGTTAAGGAAATACAATCAATTAACCGTTTGGTAAGTTTATAATAGTTCTAAATTCTTTAGATATAAAAGAAGAGATCCTAATTTAAAGGAAGTGTCAGGATTTGACTTCTTTAGTTCTACTCCCTTATATAAATCTACTGGAACTATTTAAGAACTTATAACCTATTCTTTTTTTAGCTCTAGTTTCTCAGCAAAGTAATCACAAAAATCTTTCATAGTAGCTGTCATTTTTTCATCTTGAGTGGCGCGAAAAAATGTGTCGCTCATGGTCACCAAAGTTTGATGAAAAAAGAGTTTCATCTCATCTACTGGCATATCTTTAGTCCATAAATCAATTTTTAAAGTCTCTTGCGCCTTGCTGTCCCAAACTGATAACATTACCGCTTTAGCCTCTTCGTTATCTACACCACCATCTTGTGCAGTCCAATTTAACTTTTCTGGCACGCGGTTTTCGTCAAGTTCTACGTTTAGTTCTATTTTAGATTTTATAATCTTAGACATTACTTTTTTGGTTTAAATTTTGATTTTCTAAATAATTCTTCAGGTTCTGTTTGCATTATTTGCATCATATCTTTTCCTGATGTTTCTGCATAAGCTCTTAAAATTTGCCACCCAATATATTGCCCTAATCTCCCAGGTGATTCATTATCTAATTCTAAATAAAATTTAGTAAATGGAGCATCTGCAATAAAACGATTTGAGAGTTTACTATCTGTACTGTACAATAATTCTTTTTCAATAAAATAAGACCAAATTGCACTTTCGTTTGCACCTGCCCATTTCATTTGTTCTTCAGTATAGCCTATTCTCTCTGCTTCTGTTTTAAGCGGAAGTATTACATCCTTAAAATATAATAGTTTACCAAAATAAATCATCTCATCTAATAAGGTCTTTCTGTTTGTTTGAAAGATATATTTTTGACCATAACCGTTAGTCATGTCTACTACAATTTGCTCCTTTCTAAAGTTTTTAGCTAAATATGACGGAATGTTGCCATTTACATAAAACTTATGATCTTCTCCCAAATAATTATCTAATGCTATCAAAGCTATAGTATCTGTTATAATTACTTTATCTCTATATTGAACAGTATTAGTTAGTGTTATAACCCTTGGTATTGAGAACACTTTATCATAGTATTTAATATGCTGAAACATAAGCTCCAACTCCTCTTTTGTATCTTTAAAATTTTCAAAGGTTTTGTTAACCTCTTGCAAAATTTCATTCTGTAAAGAATCATTTAATTTATTTACCCAAATTGAATCTGGTGTATGCTTAGAAAATAAAAATGGGTAGGCTTCTTTAAGTCTTGGTAAATCTTTTGATGTTGCCTTTGAAGATGCAATATCAAAACGTTCTACGACAAAATCAGCTTCAATCTTAGCAATATCATTTTCTAGCTTAGAATCATCATCACAAGAGACAAAGCATATTGCCACTATTAAAATAAAGTAAATTCTTAAATGCATTTTATAAAACATTTTTAATCCTAACACTATTAAGCTATTTTTGTTTTGCAAAGGTACACTTCTTTAAATTAAATTATAAATATTATGCAAATAGAAAAGGTCGTAAATCACATTGTAGATTGGCTAAAAGATTATGCCACAAACGCTAAAGTTAATGGTTTTGTAATAGGAATTTCTGGTGGTATTGATTCTGCAGTAACCTCAACACTTTGTGCTAAAACAGGTTTAGAACTTTTATGTATTAAAATGCCTATACATCAGGCAGAAAGTCATGTAACAAGAGCAGAAGAACATATTACACAATTAAAACAACGATTTACTAATGTAAGAGATACTAGAGTCGATTTAACACCTGTTTTTGAAGAATTTAAAACCGAAGTCACTTTAGAAGGCAAACAAACAACTGTAGATATGGCTCTAGCAAATACAAGAGCACGTTTAAGAATGGCTACACTCTACTACCATGCTGGCTTACAAGGCTTATTAGTAGCAGGTACAGGGAATAAAGTTGAAGACTTTGGTGTTGGTTTTTATACAAAATATGGTGACGGAGGTGTCGATTTAAGCCCTATTGCTGACTTATTAAAATCTGAAGTTTATAAAATTGGTGAATACCTAAAAGTACCTGACTCTATAATGAAAGCAGCACCTAGTGACGGCTTATTTGGAGATGCACGTAGTGACGAAGACCAAATTGGAGCCTCTTACCCAGAATTAGAATGGGCAATGCAAATGAAAGATGAAGGTAAAACTGCAGATGATTTTGAAGGACGACAAAAAGAAGCTTTTGAAATATTCCTTAGATACAATACGTTAAACAAACACAAGATAATACCTATACCAATTTGTGATATTCCTAACAATTTGAGATAAATCGTGTAGTTTATCGATTAAATTGTGTGAAATTCTTAATTTTTAGTTATTTTTGTTTAACGAACCCCTTGATTTTCAGTATCTAGCTCAGTTACAAACCCTAACCATAACCAAAAATCAATTTTAATGATACAAATTTTGATTGTTGACAATCATCCTATCGTAAGAACTGGATTAGAATTATTTTTAAATAGTAAACCCGATTTTAAAGTCGTAGGTAAATTAAGCAGCGGAATAGAAATTTTTGAATTTGTTAGACGCCATAATGTAGACGTTATCATTTCTGAAATTGACTTACCAGAACTAAATGGTATTACTGCATTACGCGCTATTAAAAAAGAAAACAACTCTGTGAATGTCTTAATGTTTAGCCATCAACCAGAAGAAATTTACGCTATTAGTACATTAAAAGCTGGAGCTTCTGGCTATTTAAATAAAACTGCAGACCTAGAAACTATTGAAGCAGCTATTAGAAAAATAAACCATGGGGAAATTTATTTAAGCGAAAAGATGGATAAGCACTACCGTTACGAAGATACTCGTAAGAGTAGAAGTCGCTTGTTTAAAAAACTATCTACGCGAGAAGTTGAAGTTCTAAAACTACTATCTATAGGTAGAAAAAATAAAGAAATTGCACAAGAACTAGATATCAACGAAAAAACGGTAAGTACCTATAAAGCAAGACTGTTTAAGAAGTTAAATGTAACTAATATTGTAGATTTAATTCACCAAGCGAAACATCATAACTTGGCTTAATATTTCCTTACCCAATTACTTTACCAAGTTTACGAGATAACAACATCTTTAAACCAACATAATCTTTTACGTCCTCTATTATAGTGTGTGTGTCTGATGTGCCGTTTAAAGTTTCATTTTTGTATTCTGCCACTTTCTGATCTATAAGATGACATCTTAAGCTCAATATGGTCTGACTTACTAACTGCGATACAGAATGCTCTTTTTCTTTTGGAATGATATTATTACGATGCCAATCATGCAGGTTATATTTTTCGTCATCCATCAAAATGGTTGTAACCATACTTGCAGATTCTTGGTCTAACTGATTGATAAAGTTCTTAGTTGAAAAATCTTTATCTTGATTTAATTTATCAATTATAGAATAATATAATATTTTAAACTTTTCATTAGTAAACTGCATTTCATCTTCTTGAAGATCTAAATACAATTTTTCAAAGACACGTGTTTCGTGTATTGTAGGTTCTAATACTAAATCACCAGAAACTTCATCTTCCTTTAAGATTAAATCTTCAAATTGCTCAGTCTTATCGCCATAAAGCATTAATATTTCAATAATTTTTCTTTCTAATTCGTACTGAATATCAATCTTTTGCTTGGGTTGTTCAACATTTTTTACGACCTCAAATGCTTTCTGTTCTTGTTTATAGCTTTTATTAGCTTCTTGAGCATCCTTTTTATTAATTTGAGCTAAAGTACTAAACAACACATTTTCACTAATATCCATAATGCGCCCACATTCTTGAATATAAACTTCGCGCTTTATCTGGTCTGGAATTTTAGAAATACTATTTACAATTTCGCGAATTGTTTCAGCCTTTTTTATTGGATCATTATTTGCCTCTTTAACTAATAACCCAGCTTTAAATTGAATAAAATCTTTAGCATTTTCAGTAAGATATTCAGTAACTTCTTCTAATGTATTAGATTTTGCAAAACTATCTGGATCTTCACCATCTGGAAACATACAAACCTTAACGTTCATACCTTGTTCTAGAATTAAATCTATACCTCTTATAGAAGCTCTGATACCAGCAGCATCTCCATCAAAAAGGACTGTAATATTATTGGTAAGACGATTAATTAATCGAATCTGATCTGAAGATAAAGCAGTACCAGAAGATGATACTACATTTTTGACTCCTGTTTGGTAAAACTGAATCACATCTGTGTAGCCTTCTACCAAATAACAATTGTCTTCTTTAGCAATGGTCTGCTTTGCAAAAAACAAACCATAAAGCACCTTACTCTTATGATATATTTCACTCTCTGGTGAATTAAGATATTTAGCTGCTTTCTTATCGTTAGTTAAAATACGTCCACCATAGCCAAGAATACGACCACTCATACTATGAATAGGAAACATAACTCTACCTTTAAATCTATCAAAACGCTTTTGGTCCTTGACAATAGTAAGACCTGTTGCTGCTAAAAAGTCTAGGTTATAACCTTTACCTAAAGCATCATCTGTAAAGGCTTGCCACTCATCTAAAGAGTATCCTAATTGAAATTTTTTAATAGTCTCTTCAGTAAATCCACGTTCTTTAAAATAGCTTAAACCAATGGCTTTTCCTTGATCTGTTTTATGCAATACTTTTTGAAAGTATTCATTCGCATATTCACTGACTAAATATAAACTTTCTCTAGCATCTTGTTGCTCCTTCTCTTCGTCAGTACGTTCAGTTTCTTCAATTTCAATATTATACTTTTTGGCTAAATACTTTATAGCTTCCGGATATGTAAAATGCTCGTGTTCCATTAAAAAAGTAACAGCATTGCCACCTTTACCACTAGAAAAATCTTTCCAAATTTGCTTTACAGGAGATACCATAAAACTAGGAGATCGTTCATCACTAAAAGGACTTAGGCCTTTAAAGCTGCTTCCTGATTTTTTGAGCTGCACAAAATCACCTATAACCTCCTCTACGCGAGCGGTTTCAAATACTTGTGCTATGGAGTTTTGTGAGATCATATTATTTCCTGCGAAAACAAGAATCTTATTAACGTTTTCTAAATTTTATATATCACTGCATGAGCAAAATAACATATTTGTAAATTTAAGATAAACAATTTGTTTTAAAAATTTATAGCCTAAATTAACTTGACTTTCTCATTTGAAACAACGAACTTATTGTAAAGCTTGATAAAAAACAGTGAAACGCTTTTTAATCAGAAAACTAATAGAAACTAAATTAATTAAAAAGCCTTAATCCAGATATAGGTTAAGGCTTTTTAAACTCAAATATTAATTAGTTTAGTCTAAATCCCATCTTAGACCTAATGAAATATTATTTTGATCGAAGGCTTGGTCTTTAAACAATGGACTTAAGTCGTACTTAGCATATATAGATAAATCTCCTACACCAATATAACCACTTAAACCATAAACGAAGTTAGAGGTATTAAAGTTGCGTTTTTCTTTAGTCCTAACTCTGTCACCATCCTCATCTTCATAAGTTATTTTTTGTAGCGAAGCCAATCTTACGCCTCCATAACCACCTAAACCAATTTTAAAGCTATTGTCTGTGTGATATCTGAGTTTATCTTTAAAGTCGCGCTTTTTTGAAGGTCCGAATTCAAAATGGATTGGCAGTACTAAATTTGTGACTCTAAACTTTGCTTTTTTAATATCTAACGGAAATTCTTGTAGTGTAGTCTCGTCTCCATTTTGCACAAAATATTTATTATTTTTAATATCTAACTTATTCCACTGAAATGAGAACCCGTAGTTAAGTCTTAAAAAATTGGAATCCTTAAGTAAGCGTGTTTGCCATACCCAACCAAGCTCTACAAATCCAGAGCCTCCTAATTTATAAGGAGAATCTTCTAAACTTTGTTCATCTCCAATTGCATTATTAAATCCTATTGCTAGAAATAGTTTGTTAGTTGTTCTGATATCATATTTGGGTGGTTTATCACTTTCCCCTAGACTAAGACCAATAGAAAAGCTCCCTTTTCCATTTTCTCTAACACCAATAAAAGAATCCCCATTATCTCCATAACTATCATAACCATTTCGTTGTAATAAATCAATCCTGGAGTCTATAATTGCAATTCTATTTTCAATATTTAAGGCAGCTATTTTTGATGCTTCTTTTTTCAAATCTTCTGCTTCAGAAGCCGTAATTTCTTTATTATCTAATTTTTTATTAATCTCTAAAATTCTAAATTTTAAAGCTGATTTTTCTTTATTTTCAATTTCAATTTTCTCATCTTCTAAAATTTTGATTTTATAATCTTTTGTAGCTTTCTGAATTGAATCTTGTTTTGCATCTTGCCCTTGCATTGAAGCAAAGCTGAATGAGATAATTAAGTACACTACTAGTCTTGTAATTGTATTCATAACTGTTCGTTTTTTGATTTATTGATGTTAATTTGATTTTTGTTTTAATTCTTGCGGTCTACAACTGCTGTTTTAACAGTTTTGTAACCACCCTTTAACGCCTCAAATACTTTACTTCTAAACGATTGCCCCATGTCTTCTTCTACACTTAATAGTAACGCATTAGCATCAACCGTTTTTATTGTTTTCTTTTTTAATTCATTCTTAAAGAGTTCTTTACTTGCTACTTTTAATAATGAATCTACTTCTCTATCTAGAACCAATTCATTTTCTGATTTAAATTCTTTTAAAGTAGTTGCAACTACTTTTTTAAGTATTGATACGCTAGTTATTTCTTGAGGCTTCATAACACTTATATCATTAATAACTTTGCTGTTATTAGTGGTTAAATTACTACCTTCTACAAGACGCTTTTTAGCCTTAGACGTATTATACGTTACTTTTTTATAATCTATAATTTGTGATTGCTCTACCGATGATTTAATCTCTTTTTCTACTTCAATCGCTTCTTCTTCAATTGCTAACCCAGTACCTTTTAAATCTTGTTGCTTTAACTCTTTACCCTTTAATTGCTCATCTTTAACTTGTTCTTCAACAAGTGCTGGCATTATTTTTTGAGTTTCATCTTTATTAAAAAACTGAATAGAAACTGCTAGCATAATTATTAAACCCGCTGCTATACTCAGCCACCAATACATTGGCTTTTTAGATTTATTATTATCTTCATCTAAACGGTCAGACAATTTAGACCAACCACCTGCTGATGGATACAAGGTGCGCTTATCTAGCTTGTCTTTTAATTGTTCTTCAAATTTAATTGGTGCCATAACTCGTGTTATTTAATTCCTTTATTTTGTTTTGTAGCATCTGTCTCGCTTTAAACAATTGCGATTTCGATGTTCCTTCAGATATTTTTAATAATTCACCAATTTCGTGGTGTTTGTAACCCTCTATTGCATACATCACAAATACCATCTTGTAACCTGCTGGCAAACTGTCTATGACCATTTGTATTTCGGCAACTTCGATATTTGTTTTTATATTGTTTGTATAATCGTGTTCTAAATACTCATCTTCTCTAGCAAACTCAATATTTTTTTTCTGTCTTAAATATGAGATTGCTTCTCTGACCATTATTCGTCGTACCCAACCTTCAAAACTCCCTTCATTCTTAAATGTTTTTAAATATTTAAATACTTTAAAAAACCCGTTTAACATCACCTCTTCTGCCTGGTGCACGTCTTTAATATAGTATCTACAAACACTCAACATTTTAGGCGCATGTAACTCGTACAATACATGTTGTGCTTCGCGATTTTGTTTCGCAGCTCTCTGTATAAGTTTAGTTTCGTTTTTATGAAGTTGAATAACTTTCATTGTATTGTTTACGATTGTACCTCTATTTATAAAGACGCAAAATTACTACCAAAGGTTGTCTGGGACAATAAAAAATAGTATAAATTATTTATAACTATCTGAAATAGAAGTTTTTAATTTTATTTTTTTCTGTCAATCACGTAGTCCACCATAAGCTTTAGAGATGCTTTATATACAGATTCAGGGTAAGTACTAAGCAGTATTAAAGCTTCCTTTTGAAATGCTTTCATTTTTGAAACCGCATAGTCTAAACCTCCATTTAGTTTTACAAAGCTAATAACTTCCTTAACGCGTTTCTTATCTTTATTATGATTCTTAACAGAATTGATTAACCAAGATTTTTCTTTCTTTGTAGAGTTATTAAGAACATATATTAAAGGCAATGTCATTTTTTGTTCTTTTATATCTATACCTGTAGGCTTACCAATAGCTTCTTGTCCATAATCAAATAAATCATCCTTTATTTGAAATGCCATCCCAATAAGCTCACCAAATTTTCGCATTTTTTCTACATCTGACGAATTTGGTTTAACAGATGCTGCTCCAAGACTACAACATGCAGCAATAAGTGTTGCTGTTTTTTGTCTAATAATCTCATAATAGACGTGTTCTGTAATATCTAGTTGTCTGGCTTTTTCAATTTGAAGTAATTCACCTTCGCTCATTTCTCTTACTGCAACAGAAATAATCTTTAGCAAATCAAAATCATTATTATCTATAGAAAGTAGTAATCCTTTTGAGAGTAAATAATCTCCAATAAGAACAGCAATTTTATTTTTCCAAAGTGCATTGATAGAGAAAAAACCACGTCTTCTGTTACTATCGTCAACAACATCATCGTGCACTAAGGTTGCAGTGTGTATTAACTCTATAACCGAAGCACCTCTGTAAGTTCGCTCACTCACCTCACCATTATTCATCATTTTAGCTACCAAAAACACAAACATAGGTCGCATTTGTTTGCCTTTACGATTTACAATATAATGTGTAATTCTGTTGAGCAGTGCTACTTTACTCGCCATAGACAATTGAAACTTTTGTTCAAAAAGTTCCATTTCGTAGGCTATGGGTTTTTTTATCTGTTCGGTTATTTTCATTAATAATATAAAAGCTCTACTATTAGCACATAATTACAAATAAAGGCTATTCTTTATTGCGAAAGATTGAATAATGCCGCTTTAACACTTTTTAAGAACTAATATGTGTAATTTTAGAGCATTAATTCAAAAAACTAAAATCATGAAAAAAATTACTTTATTAACATTTGCTTTGTTTACTCTAATATTAAGCAATGAAGCTAATGCACAATGTACAGATTTCTCTGGAGGAGGTCCGTACACCAATTTTAACAGCCTTTTTGGTGGAGCACCTTGTGATGATGGCACTGGTTGTCCTTTTAATGAAATAAGCACATTTGAAGCATGGGCTGATGAGTCTTATGTAATGGACAATATAGTTGTAGGTCACACCTATACATTTAGTCTTTGTAACGGACCAGGAGCTGGTACATGGGTACCTAGTTTTTCAATTATAGCACCATCTGGAGCTATTGATGCTTTTGGTTTAGATGTTGGTTCAACCTGTTCTTTAACTTGGACAGCTACAGAAGCCGGGACATATACCATTGGTATTTCTGAAGCAGGCGTACCTTGTGACTCATCAACAAACGCTACTACTAATAATGGATTTCCTGCAATTACTTGTACGAATGGAGATACATGTGAGGCATGTATTGTAAGTGCACCAGATGCCGTTGCTTCTGCTGTATTACCAGCGGATGGAGCTACAGATGTAGAAATTGCATATGGTGAGGCAAACAACAATTTGGGTCCTTTTGAGTGGTTAGCTGCAACTACAGGTGATCCAGCAGACGATTTTAATATTAGCTTTGGAACTAATCCAGCAGCTGATAACATTGGTGGACTATCCGGTTTTGCTAGTGGCGGAAGTATTAACTTTGGTTGGTTGCCGAATACGACTTATTTCTGGACTATCGAAGCCGTTAATTGCGCAGGTTTAACACCAGGTCCTATTTGGAGTTTTACAACTTCTGCATGTACAGATACTGCAGCTCCTGCTGGAGTAAGTGCACCAGTTCCTGCTGATGCAGCACCTAACGTTACACTTAATGCAGATGGAAATGCTTTATTATTTAATTGGACTGAAGGTGATCCTAATGCTACTTTTACTTTAAACCTTGGTGTCACTAATCCACCAACTCAACCTTTTGTTAATTTTGAAAATGGAGCACCTATAACAGGTTTAGCTGAAAACACAACATACTTCTGGTCTGTAGATGCTGTAAATTGCTTTGGAACAACAGCTGGAACAGTTTGGAGTTTCACAACTGGTATTGCCTTATCCGTAGAAGAAAATCAAATTGAGACGTTTAGTGTTTATCCTAATCCAACTTCTGCTGTTTTAAATATTAAGACAACTAAAGAGATTGATAATGTTACAGTTTTTAACCTTTTAGGTCAGAGTGTTGCAACGTATAGTAAGAGTGATCTTTCTAACGATTCAATAGATTTATCTAAATTATCTAATGGTTTATATTTAGTTAGAATATCTGCTGAAGGTACAACGCAAACAATCCGTGTTACTAAAGAGTAATTACGTATTTATAATTATAAAAAAAGCGGCCTATGGCCGCTTTTTTTATGTCTAAATTTAATTATACTGTAAGTTTTAACTTTTATTAGCCAACTGCCCACAAGCGGCATCAATATCTTTACCTCTGCTTCTCCTTACAGTAACTGTAATATTATTAGCTTCTAGCACATTCACATACATATCTAAAGCTTTTGTATTGGCTTGCTGAAACTCACCATCATCAATTGGGTTGTATTCTATAATATTAACCTTGCTTGGCGCAAATTTGCAAAATTCAACTAAAGCATCTACATCTTTTCGTTGGTCATTAATACCTTCCCAAACAACATACTCATACGTAATTCTGTTCTTTGTTTTTGCATACCAATATTCTAAAGCTTCACGCAAATCATTTAAAGGGAACGTCGCATTAAAGGGCATTATTGAAGTTCTTATCTCATCTATTGCAGAATGAAGCGATACAGCCAATTTAAACTTTACCTCATCATCTGCCATTTTCTTTATCATTTTTGGCACTCCAGATGTAGAAACTACAATACGCTTTGGCGACATGCCTAAACCTTCTGGTGAGGTTATTTTGTCTATAGCTTTAATAACATTATTGTAATTCATGAGTGGTTCACCCATACCCATAAATACAATATTACTTAATGGTCTATTATGATATAAACGGCTTTCATTATCTATTGCGACTACTTGATCGTATATTTCATCTGGATTTAGATTACGCATGCGCTTTAACCTAGACGTTGCACAAAATTTGCAATCTAAACTACAACCAACCTGAGAAGACACACAAGCCGTTGTACGAGACCCTGTTGGTATTAACACAGATTCTACAATTAAATCGTCATGTAATCTTACAGCATTCTTTATAGTACCATCAGAGCTGCGTTGCATCTGATCTACCTTAATATGATTAATCACGAAGTTATCCTCTAAAACTTGACGCGTTTCTAAGGACACATTAGTCATATCCTCAAAGCTGTATGCTGACTTTTTCCATAACCACTCGTAAACCTGATTACCTCTAAAAGCCTTATCTCCTTGCTTTACAAAGAATTCTCTGAGTTGCTCTTTAGTTAGTGCGCGTATGTCTTTCTTTTTAACTTCCATCTGTTGCAAAAATACTTAAATGCATTGGTTTACTTCACAAATAAAAAAAAGCCTCAATTAAGAGGCTTCTTTTATTCTTTATAATTCTTAATTAAATGATAAGCATAGCATCACCATAAGAATAAAATTTATACTTTTCTTTTACAGCTTCTTCATAAGCCTTTTTCATAAAATCATGACCTGCGAAAGCAGATACCATCATTAATAAAGTAGACTTTGGTGTGTGGAAGTTAGTAATCATAGCATTAGCAATACTAAATTCATATGGAGGAAAAATAAATTTATTAGTCCATCCTTCATAATCATTTAATCTACCAACAGATGATACCGCACTCTCTACAGTTCTCATAGATGTTGTACCTACTGCACAAACACGTCTCTTGTGTTCAATACCATTATTGACTATAGCTGCAGATGCTTCTGTAATAATAATTTCTTCACTATCCATTTTATGCTTAGATAAATCTTCAACCTCAACTGGGTTAAATGTACCTAAACCTACATGTAAAGTTACTTCTGCCAGTTCTACACCTTTAATTTCTAACCGTTTTAACAAGTGCTTAGAAAAATGCAATCCGGCTGTAGGAGCTGCTACTGCACCTTCATTTTTTGCATATATAGTTTGGTAACGCTCTTCATCTTCTGGCTCAACCTCTCTATTTATATATTTTGGAAGAGGTGTTTCACCTAATTCCGTCAATTTTTTTCTAAAATCATGGTAAGAACCATCATACAAGAAACGCAATGTACGTCCTCTAGACGTTGTATTGTCAATAACCTCTGCTACTAAAGTTTCGTCTTCACCAAAATATAACTTATTACCAATTCTAATCTTACGTGCAGGATCTACTAGAACATCCCAAAGACGTTGATCTTGGTTAAGTTCGCGCAATAAAAATACTTCAATCCTAGCTCCTGTTTTCTCCTTGTTACCATAGAGTCTTGCAGGAAAAACTTTAGTATTATTAAGAATCATCACATCACCTTCATCAAAATAATCGATAATATCTTTGAACTGCTTGTGCTCAATGGTTTGCTTTGCTCTATTAAGCACCATTAATCGCGACTCATCTCTGTGTTCTGACGGATGCTCGGCTAATAATTCGTCTGGAAGATCAAAACTAAAATGTGATAATTTCATGTGTATGTTTTATTTTTTTAGAATTGCAAATATACAATCTCGAGATAGGCCTTGTCAAGTAAATAGATGTTTATTTTATAATGAAGCCTACAGCCTTTAAATCTTCCCAAAATTGTGGGTATGATTTAGACACCACATTAGCTTCTTTAATAGCAATAGAAGTCTTTAATGCTAAAGGGGCAAATGCCATAGCCATTCTATGATCTTTATAGGTTTCTATCTCAATAGCGCTTACTATAGTATCTGAAGCCTTAAGGAGTAATGAGTTCTCTGTAATAACAACGTCTGCACCTAATTTTTCCAACTCGGTTTTAAGGGCTATTAATCGGTCAGTCTCTTTTATTTTTAGCGTATGTAAACCTTTCATATGACAACCAATTCCTAAACCAAATGCTGTCACTGCAATGGTCTGTGCAATATCTGGTGCATTTGCTAAGTCTAAATCAATTACTGTTTTAGAATTAGTAGTCGCTAATTTTTGGAGTATAACCGTAGTACTCTTAAATGTTGTTTGAACACCAAAACTTTGATAAATCTCAGCTAAAACTGCATCTCCTTGTAGTGATTTTTCTTTGTAAGAGGCTATTGTAATCTCTGTACCTAAATCACTTAAAGCTACAATACTATACCAGTAAGATGCAGATGACCAATCTGACTCTACAGTTAACACCTTAGGTTTTAAAATATCTTTATTGGGCTTTACTGTTATGATATTCTTTTGAAAACTTGTCTGTACATCTATCTCATTCAACAAACTCAAAGTCATGTTTATGTATGGTACTGAAGTTATTTTTCCATCTAAGACTAACTCTATTCCGTCTTCAAGTTTTGAAGCTATTAACAGTAAAGCCGAAATATATTGACTGCTTACATTGGCTTTTAAAGTTACTTTATTATTGGTTAGTTTTCTACCAATTATTTTTAATGGCGGAAAACCATCATTTTCTAAATATGAAATATCAGCTCCTAGCGCTCTTAAAGCATCTACCAATATTTTTATTGGTCGCTCTTTCATACGATCAGAACCTGTTAACGTAATTTCTCGTCCTTCTTGCACAGAAAAATAAGCGGTAAGAAATCGCATTGCTGTACCTGCATGATGAATATCTATAGTATCTTCTTGAGACTTTAATGCCTTCTGCATTAATACAGAATCATCTGAATTAGATACATTATCTATACTAATTTGAGGATATAAAGCTTTTAATAAAAGTAAACGATTAGACTCACTCTTTGAGCCTGTTATTTTTATTGATGATTGACGATTTGCTATTGAAGATTTATGAATTTTAATATCCATTAATTTGAAAAATATGAGTTCCGCACTAACTAATTTTAAGTTACAAAGCTACTTCAATTTCTCATTATTATGATGCCTATCGTGATCGCGTTTTGTTTTTTTATCTAATTTTTTATCAAACGCTTCCTGTAAATCTATACCTGTTTGGTTGGCTAGACATAACACCACAAACATAACATCTGCCAATTCCTCACCTAAATCCTTATTTTTATCGCTCTCCTTTTCACTTTGCTCTCCATAGCGCCTTGCTATAATTCGAGCTACTTCACCTACTTCTTCTGTTAATTGAGCCATATTGGTTAACTCATTAAAGTATCTTACCCCATGCTCTTTAATCCAATTATCAACTTCGGTTTGCGCGTTTTTAATATCCATAATTATGATTTAGTGAGTACAATTTGTTCCGCTTGCTTTTCTATAGTTTTCTCAAAAAATGCTTTGAAATCGCTATAATCAGAAGGCTCTATATAAGGGTTGTTAATTTGAAAATCTACTTTGAGCTGTAGGTATTTACCATTTAATTTAGCTAGGTATACAAATCTAGCCTCACCGCCTTTAAATTCTATTGCTAAAGTTTGTGGAAGTGACTCTACTTTATAGCCTTCTGGCAAAGCAATATTAACTAAATATTTATCTTGGTAAGAAACTACAAAATCTATAGGATAACTGCGTTCTTCTAACTTAAACAGACTCTCTTTAGTGCCCATAAATAACAAAGGAGTAAAATATAAGTTACCACCAATGTCGTCTACCGCATCAGTTAACTCATAATCATAAGATACTTTAACCGATTGTGATATGTCTTTATCATTCTCGTAATTTAATTCGCTTATAACTAAATCCCCTTTATCAGCTTCTAAAGCCTTAATGTGATCCTCTGTACTAACGTTAGTATATCTTTTTCTATAATTTAATGCTGAATATGATGTCATATTTTGTCTTACTTTACCCGTTGCTGATAAATCAGCATTTAAAGTAACATTAAGCATTGAGCTTTCTGTAGATTTCTTGTTAGACTTCAAGTTTATCCATCTAGAAGAACCATCTTCATCTAAGACACGACCTTGCCAATTTAATACACGCATCGGTAACACATTATTTGTACTGTAAGGTTCTGTAGCATCTATTAACAGATAGTTATCTCCACTCTGAACCATACAAATAACATAGTTAAAGCCTTCTCTTGTTGGAAATAAAGGAAATCCATTATTTCTTGTACTTACCAAAACCGGATTTGCATTTACACCTTGAGAACGTAACATTGCCGTTACTAAAAGGTTGATATCTGCAACATTCCCCTCGCCTTCCTTATAAGCATTTCTTATTCCTTTTTGCGCATATTTACCATAAGTACCATTCCACTTCACTTTAGATTTAACTAAATTTTCTACTAGAAATGCTTTTTGAAAATCATCTTCAACACCATCCGTAAGCGCATTTAAATCATCTTTAAAAAAACTAGACTTATCTAATTGTTTTCCAAAATTATCGCTTTCATAGATTGTTTTTGAAACCTTATCCCAGGTAGATGTGAAGGATTTTGTTATTACACCATCAGCATTTACAAATGCAGATAGCTCCATACTAAGTTTAGCTTTGTAATTATTTATATTACCTGCAAAAGACTCTGCAGCTAAGGAAGGTATATCTACTTCGTTAAGTTGCACAATAGTTTCTACATAATCTACTGAGTTTACACCAAAAGAACCACCTGTAGTATTATCTGAGCGTGTAGAGGTTGAGCCAGAGCCACCTGTATTAATATTTTTTTGCTTAATACTTTCCGTCATTTGAGCTCTAAATATAGCCTTAGGGTTTAAAAACCTATTGTAGCTACGAAACTGTGGAGTCGCAATTTTAACATCTAGCTTATTCAATGGTACATTATACTGTAAATCGATATCATCTATAAGCGGAGAGCTTGAGGTTACTTTGTATGTGTATTCTAAAACAGAGCCTACTTTAACATTAGGTAAAATAAAAGACTCTGCTGAATAGTTCTCTGACATTTCTTCTTCAAAAACAGCACTCCCCTTTAACTTATCTTTTTTTATTTTGCCTTCTTCTAAGTTATAGGTGCATCCTTTTAAACCTTTAACATTTTCTTTAACAGCACTGCTACCCTTATAAAGGTAAACTTTTTTGTTAGCCCAATCAAAACCGTCTTCATTATAAATTTTTATTCGCATTTGAACAGTACGCTCCTGTACAAAACCTAAATTCTTATTATAAACAAACGAAATCTGTTCATTTCTATATAATATAGCTGCGTTTGCAGCTGAGTCTTTTGGGTGAAATTTTTCTTTTAGTTCTGTTTTTGAAACTTTACCAAAATCATAATTTTGTCCTTGTAATTGACTAAATGATAAAGTAATTGTGAGAATAAATATTAGTTTTTTCATAATAGGTGGTGATGTTGATTTTTTAGTTGATTAAAGCTTAACGAATACGATTTTAGACTTATCGTTTTTTACGATTTGTTTTCTAAAATCTCTGTAAGCCGAATAATCTTCTTTGTTGTAGTTTCCTTTATTAAGGATATAAGTTCTTGTATACTTTAATTTATTTCCATCTAGGGCTTCAAGTTTGTATTTATAGATTCCGAACTTAGTTTCGATTTCTTCACCATCAGACATAGCCTCTACTTTTAAACTCTCTGGGTATTGAATTATAAATTCATCGACATCTTTAAAAGCACGATCTATCTTAAACTCTAATTTTCTATTAGGATATCTTGGAGGAATATTTGTAACTCTATTAAACATATTAGGTTGTAATATGAGCCTGCTACCTGTTTTTGATGCATAATTATTAGATGCTAATTTAATGTCTTCTGTATAAATTACATTAGCCTTGTCATTAACAATGTTAATTGCGCTGATACTTATGTTGTTGATATTATCCCAATAGTCTTTATAGTGTAATTGTTGATCTCTTTCGGTTTTTTTCTCAATACCATCATGTAAGCCATATTGAAAACCTGTTGTTTCAATAGTAACTGAAGCTTCAAAACCACCTGTTTCGTCTAACGTTACTGATGCATTTGTTTTCTGTACGCTATCATCTGCCGCATATATCTTTGTGTGAACAATTTCACCACCTTCGGGCTTAACTAATAACACGTCTCTATCATCTGTAAAACCAGCAGTAAATCCGAATGGATTTGTTTGACTTGTGCACTCTAAAAATATATTTTCATCATCATTAGGCACACATAAAATAGCATGATTTCCTTGAACAGATGAAAAATCACTATCTAAATCTCTAATACTTTTACCACCATAAACCAAAGTGTAATAAGACGGTACTTCTACAGCTTCTAAAAGTGCTTTTGTATAATTGGTAAGCCCCTTACAATCTGCATAACCTAGCTTATCTACGTCATCTGCTAACATGGGTTTCCATCCACCAATACCAACTTGTATACTAATGTAGCGTGTTCGCTCTTGCATATAATTATAGACTAGTTTGGCACGCTCTATTTTATTATCTATACCAGCTGTTAAATCCCTAACCTCATCTATTGTTGCTTGTGGTATTTGGTCTGTTCCAGTTAATAATCTGTCGTACATCCATTTCCCAAAGTCCGTCCAATCATTATTTAAACCTTCTACACCCATCATATTAAACTTTCTAAGTGCAACCTTAAAACGTGGAACAATAACTAGTAAATCTGGTGTGTAGGCTTCATATTTAATGCCTTCAATATTTTTGGCAATGAAGTGATTTTGAGAAACTTCTTCGATATTAAAATTTATAAAGTTTTCTTTTTTTGTTTTAAGTTCTAAACCAGCCGAATTAATTATTTCATACTCTGCATGTTCTATACTTACAAAATAGCTATCTACAGGTGTCCAATTTGGGAAAAAGGCTGTAGTGCTTGTTACAACTTCAGAGGTGTATTCTACCGTGTAAGGATATTTATTCGGAGTATAGCTCATGTACTTAACGCGATCATCTTCGTAAATAGATATATCGCTAACAGCACTAGCATCAACAAAATCCCTTTCTTTAACTTTTTTTATCTCTTCACCAAAAGCATCATAAATACGAGCTTCCATTTTTACTATCTTCCTATTATCATCGTAAGATTCTGCTGCATTCACTCTATTCTTACCGTATTTATTAAAAACTGTAACAATACGCTTTGTCTTTACATTAATTTGGTCGTAGCTAACAATTTCTACTGTTTGCTTTTCAAATCTAACAACGGCATTGGCTTTTGCTTTTAGCTCGCTTGAAATAAATAAAGAACTATAATCTTTATCAGATTGCGAAAAAATAGAAAACGAAATACAAATTAAAATAAATGAAAGTACTGGTTTTAATCCTGGCATATAGAGAGTTTCAGTTTAGGAATTTAAATATAAAGAGGATTTGTATATTACCAAATAATTCTTGTGACATTTTACCTATATTTTTTTAAACCTTAGAAATACACGATTAAGTTCAGGTCATTATATCCTGTTGTCTCTTTTAAAAAAAAAAAACAACAATTAAAATAATAAAACATGGTATGGCAATATACTTTAACTCACTCAAAATGACATTTATTCCCCATTCTGAAAAAAACTTTTCAATACCTATTGGAGGCACTTTAATTTCTCTGAATGGAAAAAAGTAACTCGAATTATCAAAAGGAATAAAAAAGCCAACTCCTTTACCTCCAGAAGTCATAGCATCTAAAACACCGTGAGATAGTGTTGACAGAAACAACACTATAACAAAAATTGTTTTTGGTTTTTTCCAAATAAAAGGGATAGTAATCCACTACAAAGAACTGCAAATACTATAGAATGTGTAAAACCTCTATATCCTAATGGATGCGAATAACTGATGCAAAAATTAAATACCAAAACATCTGAATCTGGCAGTATTGCGGAACCGATTGCTAAAAATAAAAGTAATTTATTTGATTTTGAATCTATAACTTTGCCGCTGTGTACGCTACTAAGCCGTGACCAAAAATTGATGCCATTATGCCCTGTCTTTAGAATCTATAATTAGAGTAACAGGTCCATCATTAACCAACTGCACTTTCATATCTGCAGCAAATTCTCCTGTTTGAATTTGCTTTTGTAATTCGACCTCAAGTGTTTCAATAAAGTTATGATATAATGGAATTGCAACATCTGGTTTTGCTGCTTTAATGTAACTCGGACGATTTCCTTTTTTTGTACTTGCGTGCAGCGTGAACTGACTGACTAAAATAATATCTCCATTAGCCTCAATAATAGATGCATTCATAACGTTATTTGAGTCCGCAAAAATTCTAAGATTTACTATTTTTTTACAAAGCCAGTCGATATCTTCTTTTTTATCTTCTGGCACAATACCTAAAAGTATTAAAAGACCTTTTTTTATAGACGCTACTTCATTATCATTAATTACAACCGAAGCTTCAGTAACTCTTTGCACAACTATTCTCATTCGTTATCCCAATTATCAGTTCGATAATGCTCATCTTCTCCTTCTAAAATCTGAACATAACTTTTATATCTTGAATACGATATAACATCATTCTCTAAAGCATCTTTTACAGCACATATTGGCTCTTTTAAATGCAAACAATTATTAAACTTACAGTCTTGTTTTAGTTTGAAGAATTCAGGAAAATAATCACCTATTTCTTCCTTTTCCATATCAACAACTCCAAAACCTTTTATACCTGGAGTATCTATGATAACGGCATCGAAGCTTAAATCGAACATCTCTGCAAATGTCGTTGTATGCTGTCCTTGCATGTGCTGCTCAGAAATAGCCTTAGTTTTTAGATCTAGACTAGGCTCAATGGTATTTACAAGAGTAGATTTACCTACACCAGAATGGCCGGCAAACATACTCACTTTACCAAGCATCATTTGTTTTACCTCATCTATGTTTTGTCCTGTTATTGCAGAAATCTCAATACAGTCGTAACCAATTTTTCTGTATATACTCTCTAGATATTTTACCTCTAGCAAAGTCTCTTGGTCATAAGTATCTATTTTATTAAATAACAAAACAGTTTTTATAGAATAAGCTTCTGAAGTCACTAAAAACCGATCTATAAAGTTTGTAAATGTTGGTGGATTATCTATAGTTACTAATAAAAACACCTGATCTATATTAGAGGCTATAATATGAGTTTGCTTTGATAGGTTTACTGATTTACGTACAATGTAATTTTTACGTTCTTCAATACGATTAATAATACCTGTTTCTGTATTGTTTTTTGTTTCTAATTCAAATTCAACTGTATCACCAACAGCAATAGGATTAGTGCTTTTTATACCTTGTAATCTAAAGCGACCTTTAATGCGGCATTCGTAGAATTTACCGTTCTTTGTTTTAACGGTGTACCAACTGCCTGTAGATTTATATACTATTCCTGTCATTTTATTTATTAGCCTTTAGCAAAGAAACGACTTTGTCGTAAAATATCATTAATTTAGAACTACTAAAAATTAAATCAAAATATCATAAAAAAAATCCTACTATCTATCGGATTACTCACTATTGGATATATTTCCTTTTCTTTTATTACTAAAGAAAACCAAAACCCCAAATAGAGTATAAAGTTGTTACCAGCGTAGAATCTATAGTTCCTAATGGTTTAGGGCGTTTTCGCTTAATATCTTCAAATGAAGACAGAAACTTTGAGGATTATACATCCGAACGCTCTGATAAAGATGATAAAAGAAATAAATCTAAAAGAAAAAATATTCGCGTTAAAGATTTTGAAGAAACGAAATTATTAAATTTCTATAATATTGGTGGTATTCGCTTTCAGAATATCGTAGCGAACGATGCCGTAATTACTTCTAAGTTAATAGCCATGGCAAAAGAAGGTTGGGAACTAGCCTTTGTTAGTAGCTCACCTGAAAGTGATGCTGGTCAAGGTGATGGACAGGGAATTTTTGTGACGCGTTATATTTTTAAACGACTTAAGCCCTAACAATAATAATCAACTGATTTAGTCTGTTTTGGGTAAACTATACTCAGAATTTCAATATTAAAGCTTGTATTTCTCTATCCTACAACTTGTATTTCCTTATCCTACAAACATATACATATCTTTGTCATACAATTATTTATATCTATTTTTACCACACTTAACAAAACCTAACCGAATGCGTTCTTACTTGTTACTTGCTTTTTGTCTTATTTTCACTATAGCTAGCTTTAGTCAGACTAAAATCTATAAAATCGGCTTCCTTCTCGATAACAATTCTACTGAAATTAACAGCCTATTAGGAGAACTTTCAAATGAAATTTCTGCCGTAGTTGGTGAAGACGCTATCATTACATTTCCCGAGGCTAGTAGATTGGTTAACAACTTTAATACAATAAAAGCATTAAGTAATTACAATGTCTTAGTGCAAAACGATACAGACATAATTATTGCCTTTGGCATTGTTAATAATGCCGTAATTTCTAAAATTGGGACTTACCAGAAACCAACAATTCTTTTTGGAGCTTTAAGTGAAGAATTAATAACTGATCAAACACTTGTTTCTAATATAGAAAACTACACATCTATTATTACATCACAGTCCTATACTGAAGATTTAAAGTTTCTTAAAAAATTAGCAAATCCTAAAACTGTAGGTGTTGTTCTTGAAAAAGCATTCACAGATAATTTACCAATAGCCGAAACATTCAGTAAAATAGGAAAGGACTTAGACATTGAAATGCGTCTTATCACATTTGAGTCTTTGGCTGACATCACTTCAAATCTTGATAACATAGATGCAGTATACTTAGCAGGCGGGTTTTACTTTTCTGAAGAGGAAATAAAACAACTTGCAGAGGTATTGATTGAAAAGAAACTGCCATCATTTTCAGCAAATCCTGTAAAAGATGTGAAGAATGGACTTCTTGCTACAAATCACGATCAGTCTCAATTAAATCAATTTTTTAGGCGTATTGCTTTAACTGTAGAGTCAGTGGTTAATGGAAATGGCTTATCTGGCTTAAGTACCAAGCTCGAATCTAAAAGCACCTTAACTGTTAATTATAATACAGCAGAAAAAATAGGTCTACCGCTTAAATATAGTTTAATTGCCACCACAAGTTTTGTTGGTAACCCTCAAGAGATTGTGGCAGATAAAACGTACACACTGGTTAGTGTTATGCAAGAAGCTATAGCTGAAAATCTTGAGTTACAAACGTTTCAACAAGATATTAAACTTTCTCAAAAAGACTTACAATTTGCAAAAAGTGATTATTTACCAGACATTACTGCAAATGCATCAGGAAGTTATGTCGATCCAGGATTAGCTGAAGTGAGTAATGGTCAAAATCCAGAACTATCAACTTTGGGTAATATCACCTTATCACAAACTGTGTTTTCCGAAGCTGCAAATGCAAATATTAGTATCCAAAGATCGCTTCGTGACGCACAACAAGAAAACTATAATAGTGAAGCCCTCAATACAGTTTTTAATACAGCAACAGCTTATTTCACAGCTTTAATCTTAAAAGCGAATTTAAATATTCAGAATCAAAATTTAGAATTGACAAAGTACAATTTGAAAATTGCTGAAGAAAATTATGCGGCCGGACAAGCTGGTAAATCTGATGTACTACGTTTTAAGTCCGAAAAAGCTCAAAACACGCAACAAATGGTTGAAGCTATTAACCAGTTAGAACAAGGTTATTATGCCCTAAACCAATTATTAAATAATCCTATTGATACTAAAATTGATGTTGAAGAAGCTGAATTACGAAAAGGTGTTTTTAGCAATTATAACTATGAGCAGTTTGGACAGTTTTTAGATGACCCAAGATTAAGACTACCTTTTGTAAAGTTTTTGGTGCAAGAAGCTATAACAAATGCACCTGAGCTAAAAGCGTTAAACTATAATTTACAAGCTACAGAACGAAGTGAGCGTTTATTTGGTGCTGGTCGTTTTTTACCGACTGTGGGCTTACAAGGTCAATATAATTATGAGTTTTCAAGGTCAGGAGCAGGTGCAAATTTTATTTTTGGCGACCTTCCCCAAAGTTATTATACGCTAGGACTAAATGTATCACTTCCTATATTTAATCAGAATAAGCAGAATATAAACAAACAAATTGCTTCGATTCAAAAAGAACAACTTGAGATTTCTAAAGACAACATAGCTTTGAATATTGAAAAAAACATTAATGATTCGGTTTTAGAACTAGTGAATCAAATTTCAAATATTCAATTATCCGAGGTGTTTGAAGACACGGCAAAAGAAGCCTTAGATTTAACACAAACCTCTTATGCAAGCGGTGCTGTTAATATTGTTCAATTATTAGATGCTCAAAATAACTATTTACAAGCACAGCAGGCAAGCGCAAATGCCACCTATAATTACCTACAAAGCTCAATGCAATTAGAACGTTCTTTAGGATTGTTCTTTTTACTACAAGATGAAAGTGAACGCGAAGCTTTTATTCAGCGCTTTTTAGAATTCACACAAACTAATGACTAACCTTTAACACCTGTATGATAATGCTATCTAATCGAATCTTTAAAATCAGCAGCCTAGCCCTGGTACTTTTACTTGTGAGCTGTGGAGAAAAAGAAGTCAAAGAAGAAGTGATTTTACGACCCGTAAAATATAGCGAGGTTTCCTATTTAGGAGGTGAAAAATCCAGACAGTTTAGTGGTACTGCGCAAACTGAGAAAATTATAAATCTAAGTTTTAGAAGTAGTGGTATTGTGACTAAACTAGACATGAAACTTGGCCAAAATGTAAAAAAGGGGCAATTGTTGGGCACCTTAGATAATGTCTCCGCAAGACTAAGTTATGAGTCATCAATTTCGTCTAAAAATAGTGCGGAGTCTCAAATGAATACGACCAAACTATCCTTAAATCGAATGCGAACTTTATACGAAAAAGGAAGCTCTTCTTTAAGTGATTATGAAGCAGCTAAAAACTCTTATAGAACTGCAGTTGCTAGTTTTGAATCGTCAAAACGAAGTGTAGCAATTCAACAAGATCAAATTCAATTTGGATATCTATATGCACCTGAAGATGGTATTATTGCTTCTGTTACTGCTGAAGTTGACGAGAATGTATCTCCAGGACAAGCGATAGGCATTTTAAATGCCGGAACTGCTATTGAGATTTCTTTGGGCTTACCTGAATCTGTTATTAATGCGGTTAAAAAAGATATGAACGTTAAAGTGTCATTTACTGCAATTGAAGGTGAAACTTTTAAGGCTGTTATTACAGAAGTGGCTCCTGCTTTAGATGCAAACACATCGACATATCCAATTACTATTATGGTAATAGATACTGACGAACGCATAAAAAGTGGTATGGCTGCAAATGTCCTTTTTGAGTTTGTTAACGAAGACTTGGCGAAAGATATTATTGTTGTTCCTGCGAGTGCAGTTGGAGAGGATGGTAAGAGTAGATTTGTTTTTTTAATTGAAGGTGATTCAAATAAAGCGACAGTAAAAAAACATCCCATTACGATAGGAAGCCTAACTCCAGAAGGTTTTGAAGTAGAATCAGGGCTTAAGATTGGTCAAAAAATTGCAATAGCAGGTTTACAAACCTTATTAGATGGACAAGACGTAAAATTAAACTAAGCGTAAATGAATTTAGCAGCCTTTTCCATTAATAGAAACCGAATTACGTTTACAGTTCTTGGTACAATTATGATTCTTGGTATGGTATTTTACCAATCCTTATCACGAGACAGTATGCCACCTTATACGGTAAGAGTGGCAACCATCGTATCTTCATTTCCTGGATCTAGTCCAGAGCGTGTTGAGCTACTGGTTACTGATAAAGTTGAAAAAACTGTACAAGAAATACCAGAATTAAAAGAAGTAACGAGTACATCACGTTCAGGATTGTCTGTGGTCACTGTAGAACTCAAAGAACAGGTTAAGCCAGAAGAACTGCAAGCTGTTTGGGACAGGCTAAGAAGAAAGTTAACTCAAATTCAAGGATTACCATCTGGTGTCAAACCTAATTTAGATGATGATGGTATCGGAGAAGTCTTTGGTATTGCCGTTGGTTTAGCGATAGATGGCTTTTCTTATGCTGAAGCTAAAGATTATGTCGATGCTATTAAAGATGACTTTATTAAATTGGATCTTGCCGCTAAAGTAGAGGTCGGTGGTGTACAAGATGAACGTGTATTTATAGAATTTGATAATGCACGACTAAAAGAGTATGGTTTATCTGCTTCCAAATTACAAAGCATAATTGGTGCAACTAATATTTTAAGCTCTGGAGGTCAGGTCAATCTAGGAAATGAACGTATCATTTTAGAACCAACCGGAAATTTCAATTCTGTAGAAGATATTAAACAAACTCTAATTCCAGTTGGAGATGGTTCGCAGTTAGTATACTTAGGAGATATTACCACAGTGAGACAAGATTATATTGACCCACCAAAACAAGTGGTTACGGTGAGTGGACAGCCAGCTATTTCTATGCATGTGAGCCTAAAAGAAGGTGCTAATGTTATTCAATTAGGTGCTGATATGGATGTTGTGATTAAAGAGTGGAAAAAACGTTTACCAGTTGGATTAGAATTGAAGCGTTTATCATCACTTGACACTTATATTGAAGTTAAAATTAGTGCTTTTATAGTTAATTTAATTCAGGCCATTGCTATCGTATTAATTGTTATGCTCGTGTTTTTAGGGATGAGAACAGGAGGAATTATTGCCAGTTTAATTCCTATGGTAACGATTATGACATTAATGCTCATGGGCCTCATAGGTATGGGACTAAACCAAGTCACACTTGCAGCTTTAATTATGGCATTAGGGATGATGGTAGATAATGCCATTGTGGTTGCTGAAACTATAATGGTTAAAATGGAAAATGGCATAGACGCTAAAAAAGCAGCTATTGATGCCTGTGCCGAATTATTTACACCACTATTAATTTCTACCCTAACTACTTCTGCAGCTTTCTTAGCGTTCTATATGGCAGAATCGACAATGGGTGATATTGTCGGGCCCATATTTGTGGTCATCTCTTTAGCGCTATTATCTTCGTGGATTTTAGCCTTGACTGTAATCACATTGCTGTGTTTTATGTTTCTAAAAGTGACCCCAAAAGCAGAGAAAAAAGATAGTTTTATTGACAACATTATTAATAAACTAAAGCTGTACTATAAAAATTTAATCTTATTCGCACTTGCATATAAGCGTATTGTATTGGTCGTCATTGTAGCTTGTTTCTTTTTGTCCTTAAAAGGGTTTAGTTATATACCTTTTATTTTCTTTCCAGATAGTGATCGTAATATGGTCACTGTAGATATTAATTTACCACAAGGGAGTCGCATTGAAGCGACACAAGGTGTCATAAAAAGGATTGAAGATTTTATCAATTCTGATTTATTGGTTAACAAAAATAGACCTAATGGTATTTCAGATTGGTCGTCTTATGTTGGAGCAGGACCTGAATCCTATGACTTAGGCTATACAACGGATGAACCAGACCCTAGTTATGCACATATGTTAATCAATACCTCTGATTTCATCTACAATAATGAGATGGTAGAAAAATTAGATACGTATTGCTTTAATAATTTTCCTAGTGCAGATATTAAAGTAGGCTTATTGGGCTCAGGTGGAGGTGGAACACCAATTGAAGTTAAAATTTCTGGTGATAATCCAGATGTGCTTGCTGAGTTATCAGAACAAACGAAACAAAAACTAAAAACAGTTTCAGGAACTAAGAACATCAAAGATGATTGGGGACCAAAGACTAAAAAATTCGCTGTGAATATTGATCAGAATAAAGCACAAATGGCAGGTATTACAAGTGCTGATATTGCAACGTCATTGCAAACGGTTTTAGATGGATTTCAAACTGGTGAATATCGTGAAGATGATAAATCTATTCCTATTTTGATGCGAAGTAATGAAAGTCAGCAGCAAACACTAGCATCTATTGAAACCTTAAATATTTATGCTCAAAACTCTGGTAAAAGTGTACCATTGCTTCAAGTCGCTAGTATTGAGCCACAATGGCAATATGCAAAAATTAAGCGCTTAGATATAGATAGAACGATTAATGTGAGTAGCGAATTAAATGCTACAGGAAATGCCTCTTCCATCATGAAAGAAATGACACCTTATATGGCTGAAGTCTCTCAAGAATGGCCAGAAGGTTATACTTATAAGTTTGGTGGTGATGCAGAAAATACAGCAGAAAATATGGGAGCAGTAATTGGTTATTTGCCATTGTCTGGCTTTATAATTATTCTTCTTTTGATTATTATGTTTAATTCGGTTCGGAAAACAATAATGGTTGCTGCGACGATTCCATTAGGAATTATTGGAGTGGTTATAGGCTTACTTATTTTTCAAGAACCCTTTGGATTTATGCCATTTTTAGGTGTGATTTCATTAGCGGGAATTGTTATAAATAACGCTATTGTTTTAATAGACCGAATTCAAATTGAAGAAACCGAAATAAAACGACCCATTCAAGATGCTATAATAGCAGCGTGTTTACAGCGTTTTAGACCAATATTACTAGCTACATTTACAACGGTTTTAGGATTAATTCCTTTATATCTTAGTGGCGGAGAAATGTGGGAAGGTATGGCTGTTAGTATTATGGTTGGCTTATTATTTGGAACAGTCATCACTCTACTTTTTATTCCATCATTGTATAGTATACTGTTTAAAGTTAATTATAAGGATTATGAATTTGACGAATCTATCATGGATGATTAATAGTTAAAAATGATAGACAAGCTCTACGCATATCGCTTTGAATTATTTCTATTTACACAGTTGTCTATTTTATTTGATTCCCTTATCATACCAGTTGCATGGTTTTAAAAATTGGATAATGCCAATATTATTGTTATGTAATATAGCTGCATTACTTTAATGACTATTGGTTACGGAGATATTTTACCAGTGACTCCAATAGCGCAAAAAGCCTCTATTTTTATTGGTCTAATTGGTCAGTTTTATTTGGTGATTTTAACTGCTATTGTTGTTAGTAAATATATAAACCAGAAGGGAACTATAGACTAGGAATCATTAAAGAAAAAAACATTAATTATTCCTCGAAAGATTAATTTCAATTATAGCTTTAAATGCTTCACCAAATCATTTATAGATTTCAATTAAATTTCTCATAACTTAGTAACTTTCAATACTACTTTTGACATGTAATTAAAAAACAATCATGAAAACTATCAAAACATTTTTTACTGTAATTTTTATTCTAACTCTATTTAATATAAATGCACAATCACAAAAACAAATTAACTTAGAAAAAAACAAAGTTCAAATTTTCTCTGTTGAAGAGAGAGCCAATCTTCAATTACACTTTTATAATAAAACAAAAGAAATGAATTTGTCTGAAGAGGTTGAAGAAGAATACTACAAATTCTTATTACACTATGTATTCGATATGCAACGTCTAGATGACAAGGATAAAGATTTTACTAATGATGAAGTTAAGGAAGAACTAGAAAAGCTTGTTACTAAAATGAACACTAAAATACAGCCAGTTCTTACAGAAGAGCATTATCAAACGCATCTCAACAACTTTAATGATCTATTAAAAAGCATTTATAGAAGAAATGGTTGGGAATGGACTAAATGATAAAACTAAAAAGGCTCGCAAATCGCGAGCCTTTTTTATAAAACCATTTATCTTCTAATGATTGATAATCTTTTCTTGGTGGTTAATAGATTCTTGATGAATCGCCTTAAATACTCTAAGAATAAATTCTTCACTAAGGTTTTTCTCTTCCCCTTGAAGTATCATTTTACCTAAGATCTCATTCCAACGTTTAGACTGTAAAACAGCAACATTATGGTCTTTCTTTAGTGTACCTATATCATCAGCAACATTCATTCGTTTACCAATCATGTCTATTAATTGATGATCTATAACATCTATCTGAGTTCTCAGTGTGTTTATTTTATTTTTAAATTCAGTGGCTTCACCAATTTCTTTACGGATACGTAAATCTTCAGTATACTTAATTAAAGTTTTTGGCGTAATTTGTTGTGCTGCGTCACTCCATGCATTATCAGGATCGTGATGCGTTTCTATCATTAAACCGTCGTAATTTAAGTCTAAAGCAGTTTGGCTTAAATCAAAAATAATATCACGACGACCAGCAATATGGGAAGGGTCTAAAATTAAAGGTAAATCTGGAAAACGATTTTGTAAATCTATAGCAATCTGCCATTCGGGATTATTTCTATAACGTGTTTTCTCATAAGTTGAAAATCCTCTGTGAATAACACCTAAATTATTAATATCATTAGTATAAAAACGCTCTACAGCACCTAACCATAAAGATAAATCTGGATTCACGGGATTCTTAATAAGCACCGTTTTATCAGTTCCTTTTAAAGCATCTGCAATATCTTGAACTATAAATGGACTTACTGTGGTTCTTGCTCCAATCCAAAGGATATCTACATCATGTTTTAAGGCTAACTCTACGTGGTTAGCATTTGCTACTTCCGTAGTAGTCATCATACCTGTTTCCTCTTTTGCCTTTTGCAGCCATTTTAAACCTAGCGCTCCGACACCTTCAAAATTCCCTGGTCGTGTTCTAGGTTTCCAAATACCTGCTCTAAAGACTGTAGCATCACTATCTTTTAATTGATGTGCGATTTTTAAAACTTGTTCTTCAGTTTCTGCGCTACAAGGGCCTGCTATAACTAGTGGATGATCTAGGTTAAATGCATCTAGCCAATTTCTTAATTCTTTTTTATTTTCCATCGTGCTATTAATCTTCTTTTTCTTTCTATTTATTGTATTCCGTTTAATATATCTGTTAGACGATTTGTCGTTTCCATTTCTTTATAGACTCCTTCAAAATCGTCATCTTCCATTAACTTTTTAAAATGCTTTAGATTAGTAATATACTCATCTAAAGTTTCAATAACGTTGGTTTTATTTTGTTCAAAAATAGGTGTCCACATTGCGGGAGAACTTTTAGCTAAACGCACTGTACTTTCAAATCCACTACCAGCCATATCAAAAATATCACGATCATTTTTCTCTTTTTCAATAACCGTTTTACCTAACATAAATGAACTTATGTGCGATAAGTGTGAAACGTAAGCGATATGCTTATCATGCGCCTTTGGATTCATATAGCGAATTCGCATACCTAACTCTGAAAATAACTTCAAGGCTTTTTCTTGAAGCTTAAATGCCGTTTCTTCAACTTCGCAAATAATGTTAGTCTTATTTTTGTACAAGCCATGTATTGCTGCGCTTGGCCCTGAATATTCTGTACCAGCAATAGGGTGTACCGCTAAATAATTTCTACGCTTTGGATGAGCTTTAACCTTAATGCAAATATCTTCTTTTGTAGAGCCTGCGTCAAAAACTATAGTGTTATCAGAAATATAATCTAACACATCTGGCAATACCTTTAATGTTGCATCTACAGGAATTGCTAAAATCACAAAATCTGCATTTAACACATCTTTTAACGTTGCTTTTTCATCGATGACACCTAGTTTAACAGCCTCATCTAAATGTGCTTCATTTTTATCGATTCCGTAAATAGTGGTTGTTGGATATAGTTTCTTAATATCTAAAGCAAAACTGCCACCTATTAACCCAACTCCTATTATAAAAATATTATTCATGTCTATTTTACTCTAGCAATAGCTTCTTTTATTATTTCTTCTGATGCACATAATGAGAACCTAACATAGCCCTCTCCATTACTCCCAAAAACAGTTCCTGGTGCTAAAAATATTGAATGCTCTTTTAGTACTAAATCTGTAAATTCTTCTGACTTCAGATCTGGTGGTGACTTTGCCCAAACAAATAAACCTGTTGCATATTTATCGTAAGTACAATTTAGTGCATCGGCCAACTCCCATATGAGTTCTCGTCGTAGTTCATAAACACTGTTTAAGCTTACAAACCACATATCCGAGCACTGTAAAGCTTCAATTGCACCTTTCTGAATACCATAAAACATACCAGAATCCATATTGCTTTTTACCTTTAACACAGCATTGATATAATCATAATTACCAACAAGCATACCTACACGCCAACCAGCCATATTAAATGTTTTACTCAAAGAATTCAACTCTAAGCAGACATCTTTAGCATTATTATAACGCATAATGCTTATAGGCTTTTTATTTAAAATAAAGCTATATGGATTATCATTTACAATAAGAATATTATGACGTTTCCCAAAAGCAATAACCTCATCATAAAATTTGTTAGGTGCATTGGTCCCAGTTGGCATATGTGGATAATTAACCCACATAATCTTAACCTTACTTAAATCCATGCGCTCTAAAGCAATAAAATCTGGAAGCCAATTATTATCTTCTATTAGGTCATAAAATACAGGCTTTGCTTCTACTAGTTTAGTTACTGCAGCATACGTAGGATATCCTGGATTTGGCACTAAAGCCTTATCTCCTTTATTAAGAAATGCCATTGATATGTGCATTATACCTTCTTTACTACCTATTAATGGTAATACTTCCGTCTGCCCACTTATGTTAACTTTATAACGCGTTTCATAAAAACTTGAAATCGCTTCTCTTAACTCAGGTAGACCTTGATAACTTTGATATTTATTAGCACCTTCTTCTTCTAAACTATCTTTTAATGACCGTTTAGATTTAAAAGGTGGCGCTAAATCTGGGCTACCAATACCTAAATTAATAATTGGTTTTCCTTGTGATTTTAAAAATGCAACTTCACGTAATTTCTTAGAAAAATAATATTCTTCAACATGCTTTAAACGGTTTGCAACTTCTATCATATTCTCGCATTTTTATATTCACCTAATACTTTAAAATTCTCTGCCATTAATTGCATAATCACAATTGCTTTTTCGTAATCCTTATACGCATCAAAAGTAACATCTATAAAGAAGGCATACTTCCATGGAGTGTCAATTTTTGGTAAAGATTGAATTTTAGTTAAATTTAGTTTACAATCACTAATTACATTAAGCATGGTAGCTAAGCTCCCACGCTTATGATCTAATTCAAACTTTAGAGACGCCTTATTCAGCGCTTTGATTTCAATCTGATTATTTTGACGCTCAACAATAACAAAGCGTGTTTCGTTATGCTTTATGGTCTGAATACAAGATGCCAAAATAGTAACACCATACAAATCTGCAGCATTTTTACTTGCTATAGCGGCTATACCTTTAAGGTTCTGTTCAGAAATTTGCTTAGCAACACCTGCGGTGTCCTTAGCTTCAACTAACTTTATTTGCGGAAAATTCTTAAAAAATTCCTTGCACTGTAATAATGCCATTGGATGTGAATGCACCTCTTTAATATCTTCTATAGATTGTCCTTGTGATGCTAATAAATTATGCTGAACATCTAAATAATATTCACCAATAATCTTTAAATCATTATCATCAATTAACGCATAATTAGGAATAATTGAACCAGCAATAGAATTTTCTAATGCCATTACAGCAGTATCTGTTTTACCATTTAATAAACTATCTACAGTGTCATCAAAAGACAAACATTCAATCACATCTGTATTTACATCAAAATACTTCTGAGCAACTTCGTGATGAAATGATCCTTTAATTCCTTGTATGGCTATTGGCTTATTCAAACTTTATTATTACACATTAGATATTAAAACTACACCTTTAATTTACTGATTGCGATGATTTTAGATTATTTCAGTTTTAAAAAGTTAAAATAAAAAAAGTCTCGATTAAATCGAGACTTTTAAAAACTATATTTTGATTAAAACATACTAAGCCTCGTTCCTTTTTGTAAAAAAGAAGTAATACCAGTTGTAATATGCTTTAGATAAATTCATCGCTTAATTATGAGGTAAAAGTAATTATAAATATTAAAAAACAAAACCTATTAAACCAATTTTTATATTTAGGCGTTCTGTAATTGACTATTTTTACAAAAACATACCATAATATGTCTATAGAAGTTAATAATATTACAAAAATATATAAAAATCAAAAAGCTTTGAATGACGTTTCATTTAAAGTAAAAGATGCTGAAATTGTAGGGTTTCTTGGCCCAAATGGTGCTGGAAAATCTACAATGATGAAAATTCTAACCACATATATAGAAGCTTCTGAAGGCTCTGCAAATGTGAACGGTTTTGATGTTACTGTAGATAAAAAAAGTGTACAAAGTAGTATTGGGTACTTACCAGAACACAATCCTTTATATACAGATTTGTATGTTAGAGAATATTTAAACTTCAACGCTAATGTTTACGGCACACCAAAATCTAGAATAGATGAAGTGATTGAATTAACTGGTTTAACACCAGAAGCACATAAAAAAATAAATCAATTATCTAAAGGCTACAGACAACGTGTTGGTTTAGCAAATGCGTTATTACATAATCCTGAAGTTTTAATTTTAGACGAACCTACCACAGGCTTAGACCCAAACCAATTGGTAGCTATTAGAAATTTAATAAAAACTATTGGTAAGGAAAAAACGGTTTTCTTGTCTACGCACATTATGCAAGAGGTAGAGGCCATGTGCGATCGTGTTATTATTATTAATAAAGGAGAGGTTGTTGCAGATAAATATTTAAAAGATTTAAGAGACGGCCAAGAACAAATTGTGATTGTAGAATTTGACTATAGAGTTGAAGACACCTTTTTATTAAAACTTCCTAAAGTGAGCTCTGTAAAAAACACGCACGACTTTATTTACGAGATTACATTTTCTACAAAAGATGATATGCGATCTCATGTATTTGATTTTGCTCACGATAATGAATTGAAGATTCTGCAACTGAATCAAAAAAATACTAGTTTGGAAAGTTTGTTTCGGGAATTGACTAGTTAAAAATTAACTGTCCAATATAAAAACGCTCTACATCTACTAAAGGTGGTTGATTTACCGAAAGCAAATCACCCGTTCCTCGTAATTCTCCGGTAATTGATTGTACTGGGTTAACAACCATATCATTACTACTACGATGAAAAACATCAACATTTTGTGCTATTAGATTTTCACCTTCAAAACGTCCAGAGCCTGAGAAGAAACCAACGAATAAATTTTCTACTGATCCATCTATGTAAAAAATTGATATGTTATTAGAAGAAATAGTTATGTTTTCTGAGGCTACTGATAATCTAAAATCACCAACGGTAAATTCACTTCCTCCGTTAAAATCTTCAGAAAATAAGGACAGCATATCATAATTTAAAATACCATCTGAGGAGATTTCATATTGAGACGACGTTCTAATCTCAATTAAATTTGGCGCTTCAACATAAACTTTGGTAATACCGAAATCTCTAACATAGTTACAACTGTTATTATCTGTGAGTACTAATTGGTTACCAATAACATTAACCTCTACATCATTTATTAAATTTTCACCAGTTTGAATAGTCACTTTATATTCTGGCGCTTCTTTTATAATAAGCTCAATATCTCTGTTAACAAGAATTCTTTCGAAACTAGGTATATCTACTGTTTCTTGAATGATAGATCCTGCAGTTTGAAAACAATCACCAGCATCTTCGCTATTACAAGCAAAACACAGCAGCATACATATATAAACTAATTTTTTCATAATCTAACTCCTATTCCTAATTCAACAGCTTCGGCTTTTGCCCCATGCGATTTTAAGGTTACTGCACCAAAAAAGGTTTTTCCAAAATAACGCTTAAGCCCTAATCTAATATAAGTACGCCCTTCAAAATCAAAAGGATAATGCACATAATAACCTAATTGCGTTACGACAGATATTTTATTGATAAACAATTCATGACCAACAAATAAACCAACGCGTTTATAATCTTCATCACCACTTACGTTTTCTTCAGGAAACGAAACCGATTGGTAATAAATTAATTCTTTTAAAAAATTAGAGAAAAAAGCGTCTACCCCAAACTGAATAGCACTTGTATGACTCAGTCGTTTATCTGCATAGGCAGAAACAATATAAAAAGGAAATTGACCACTCCTAATAACATCACTTTCATTAATACCTGTTCTAAATGCTAAATTATACCTAACGGGTTCTGTGAATTTTTCATCATCAAGATTATCAATATATTCTGAAACCTCATCATCGAGATTATAGGTTAAACCGACATTTAAAGCTATCGTATTTACACTGGTATTTGGTGCTTTTACATTGGCATTAGAATAATGAATTAAGGATACACCAGCCTGCAAGCCAAAACGATCAAAAATTTGCTCTTTTTTATAGCTTAACATTAAATATGTTGAGCTTAGAATATCCGAACCAAATGCAACGTTTTTAGGGTTATCAATTTTATCATAAGGATTTGTATTATAGGCTAATCCTTGCGCAATACGTAACATTACATTCCGCTTAAAGAAGTAGAAGTTGTAATGTGCATAAAGCCCAAAATTCTCACCTAGCTTAGTATTCTTTAGATCTTGATAGACAAAAGAGGCTCCATAATCCGGGTAATTATAGCGTTGCTCCCAATCTTCATTTCCAAAAGTTTTTTTATTCCAACTAAAAATAAAACCCTCTGGACGACCAGTAATTAAATGTAATATATCATTATTATGAAGCGCAATATTACCTCCAAAATAATTTAAATCGAGATAAGAATCTGATGTTAAACGCTTTTGAGCACTTAATAAAAAACTAATTAAAAAACTAAAACCTAAAAGCCAATACTTCATTTATAATCTATTACCGACAAATGTAATAGATTAATTAATTTAAAAATAATGTTGCACATAAAGATACTCCTGTTATTAATAATAACTGAAGTACAAACCGAAGTTCTAATTTATATTTTTTCACGATTTGAGTTTAATGCAAATTTCTTTTAAACTTATTATAAGCAGTTTACAGCCAAAGCAACAAATTGTTAATTAAACATTATAAAGATAGCCTCAATATTAACTTAATGTAATTGAGAGGCTAGTTTTAAAATATCAGACAATACACCTCTAGCGGTAACAGATCTACCAGCACCAGCACCTTGAATTACCAAAGGTTGTTTATTGTAAGATTCAGTATAAAATTCAAATAAGGTATCGGCACCTTTTAACTGTCCCAATACAGAAGATTTAGGCTCCGAGATCAATTTTACTTCTAATGAATTATTTACAGTATCTAATTCACCAATATATCTTAATACAGACTCGGGTTTCTGGACTTTTTTACTGTTTTCGAATACGATGTTCAACTCCCCAGAACGTTCATTAAACTGTTTTAAAGTTGTTTTTCCATTAAGCTGTTTAGGCACTAACGATTCTATTTTTACTTGATGCAATTCGTTTTTCAAACCAAGTTCTCTAGCCAATATTAAAAGCTTTCTAGCAACGTCTTTTCCAGATAGATCATCTCTTGGGTCTGGTTCAGTTAAGCCTTCATTAGCAGCACTATTTAAAATCTCATCAAATGGTAATTCTTCTTCTGAAAATCTATTAAAAATATAACTCAACGAACCCGAAAATACACCTCTAATTTTTGTGATATCTTCACCAGATTCATGTAAACTTTTTACAGTTTCAATAACAGGTAATCCCGCACCAACATTAGTTTCGTACAAAAACTTTTTGTTGTTCTTTTTTAGAACTTTTCGTAATCTTTCATAAAACTCGAAACTCAGTGTATTTGCCACTTTATTTGCTGAAATAATATGAAACCCATTTTCGATAAGTTCTTCATAATTCTCAACAAATTCGCTACTCGCTGTGACATCTATTGCCATGCAGTTTTCTGCACTTATACTTTTGAAATAGTTGATAACATCTTTAATTTTATAAGGCTTTGAAAACAATTCAAAATCCATCTGCCAATTATATTCAGTGTCGTTAGCATAAAAGGCCAAGTTCGAATTTGTTATTACAGGTATCTTAATTTTAATATTTTGCTCTTTATATAGTCTTGTTTTAAGAGCATTTATTTGATTGATTAATGTAGAGCCTACATTACCAATTCCGAATATAGCTAGATTTATAGTTTTCATTTGTTTTGTTATTTAAATTAAAAACTGGATGTAAGAGTTTGGTTAATTGCTGAGATTCTATTAGAAAAGCATCATGTCCATCGTTAGATTTTATTTCTCCAATAGTCACATTTTCTTTAATTGTTTTCAATTCCACAAACGTGTTCCAGTTTTCAACGGATGTAAAAAGTAAATCTGAATTTATAGTTATAATATGTATATGAGACGTTATATGTTTTGTAGCGTTTACAAAACTGATTTCTCCATGAGTAATGTCGATAGTTTTCAAGATTTGATTCATCATTTTATATGCTGAAAGTTTAAAACGACCATTTAGTTTTTCTCCATGATGTTTGAGCCAACTTTCAACATTAAATTGATTTCTAGAAGTCTTTGTTCTATTGAATTTAGCCGAAAATGATTCTGGCGTTCTGTAAAATGTCATAGCATGTAATCGTGCATCACTTACAGGATTTGAAGAATGATTCAAAATTTTATCTTGAATAAAACAATTCCCAATTACCCAATCTGTAGATTTCCAATCAGCAGCAATAGGTACAATATAATCTGCCAAACTTGGACGTAAAGCAGCCAATTCCCAAGTAATACCTCCACCAACAGATGCTCCAATAACGGCATGCAAGTGCTGAATATTTAAGCGATTCAGACCTTCAGAAAAAAGTCGTGCTATATCTCTAGCTGTAAACTCTTTATAATATTCTGAAAAAGTTTCGCCTAATTCTTTAAATCCATTCCCAGGACAGTTGAATGCTAAAACTGTATATTCATTTGTATCGATAACTTTATTTTCGCCTACGATAGTATTCCACCAACCATTCTCGCCTGTTACTTCAGAATTTCCAGTAAGTGCATGATTTACCAAAACTACAGGATTATCATATATTGATTTACCAAAAACCTGATAGGAGAGTCTAAGATTAATTTGTCTGCCACTGCATAGTTCAAAGTGGTCAAAATCTATATATTGAAGTGTATTCATTGTAATTTTATATTTAATAGTCCTTAGTGCAAATTAATAAACCAAACTGAGTAAAAAAATTACTCAGCTTGATTAATACAATACTAACATATTAAGGCATTAAACCAATTGCGGATTCTTAACAAGTTTAAAAGCTTCTTTTAAATCCGCTTTTAAATCTTCAATATGCTCTATACCAACTGACAAACGAATTAAATCTTTGGTAACACCTGTACTTTCCTGAGCTTCGTCTGGCAACTGTTGATGCGTTGTACTTGCCGGATGGATAATCAATGATTTTGTATCTCCGATATTGGCTAACAATGAAAATAGCTTCGTTGTATCTGCAACCTTTTTTGCAGATTCGTAACCACCTTCTAATCCAAATGTGACAATACCACTTTGCCCTTCTGGCAAATACTTTTTAGCTAATTCATTATAAGGGCTAGATTCTAAACCTGGATAATTAACCCAAGATACTAGGTCTTGTTGCTCTAACCATTTGGCTAATTCTAGCGCATTTTCACTATGTTTTTTAATGCGAAGTTCTAATGTCTCTAAGCCTTGTATAATTTGAAATGCATTAAACGGACTCAAAGCTCCTCCATAATCTCGCAAACCTTCAATTCTCACTTTTGCGATAAAAGCAGCTTCTTTTAGAACATCGCTATAAACCAAACCGTGATAACCTGCTGATGGCTCTGTGAATTCAGAGAACTTGCCGTTAGACCAATCAAACGAACCAGCATCAATAATAATTCCACCTAAAGCTGTACCATTTCCGTTGATATATTTAGTCAAAGAATGAATAACAATATTTGCTCCGTATGCTATCGGGTTTAACAAGTAAGGAGTTGCTACTGTATTATCTACAATTAGAGGCACTTTATAGGCTTTCGCTTCTTTCGAAATCGCTTCAATATCTAAAACATCTAATTTTGGATTTCCTAAGGATTCAATAAAGAATACTCTTGTATTTTCTTGAGCTGCAGTATTAAAACTTTCGGGATTTGAAGGATCTACGAATGTGGTTGTAATTCCATGTCTTGGCAATGTAACACTCAATAAATTGTATGTTCCTCCATACAAACTGCTGGATGCTACAATATGATCACCTCCTTTTAATAATGTCAATAATGTTGTTGCTATTGCAGACGTACCAGATGCTGTGGCAACTGCAGCAATACCGCCTTCTAAAGCAGCTAAGCGTTGCTCAAGAATATCATTGGTTGGGTTGTTAATACGTGTGTATATATTCCCTGGTTCTGCTAGCGCGAAAAGATTAGCAGCATGGTCGGAGTCATTAAAGACATACGCTGTAGATTGATAAATTGGAACGGCTCTTGTCCCTCCATTTTTTGCGACATCATGTCCTGCATGCAAGGCTTTTGTTGCGAAATTTTGTGTACTCATTTTTCTAGTTTTTTGAATTAAAATAAATTAAACCAAAAGCCAAATAAGCCTCATTTTGAAGCATACTTAATAGAAAAATATTATAAAGAAAACGCTAATTACAAATGAGTAATTAGCCTTGGGTTATCTATCCAATAGTTCGATAAATGAATCGAAAATTAAGTAGAATTTAGCACCTTCTTAATAAGTTTAAGGGTTGCTAAGGCTTCAACGGGTCTATCCCCTCCACCTTTCTTGATAACATTTCAGTAAGTGTTTGAATTTTGTATGTGCAAATATTGCGTTACAAAAATTTAAAAACCTAATAAAATTTCATATTTCTTATTTTTTTAACAGAAAAGAGGCTTCTATTGAACTTAGTATTTAACGGATTTAAAACTATTTAAATAAAATTACCACTAAATTTATAGGGTTAAAGTTACGAATTATATAATTTTTAAGTCATATACCCTATTTTATATAGGGTATAAATTATATTTAATTATTTTAGCTCATAAATATTTTTTTTATGAAAAAGATCGAAGCAATAATTCGAAAGTCCAAATTTTCTGAAGTTAAAGAAGCACTGCACGACGTTGGAGTTAATTTCTTCTCTTATTGGGATGTCACAGGTTTAGGAAATGAAACTCATGGATCAGTTTATAGAGGAGTTCCCTACAGCACTAGCGATATACAAAGACGCTATTTATCTATAGTAGTTAATGATGATTTTGAAGCTATTACTATTAAAACCATTCTAGAAGCTGCTCAAACTGGACATGTTGGAGATGGTAAAATATTTGTTTCAGACATTAACGAATGTTACCGCATAAGAACTGGAGAAAAAGGAGGTTCAACACTAAATTAATCAACTATGGAATTATTGACTACAAATAATGTTTGGATGATGATATGCACAGCCTTAGTGTTTTTTATGCACATGGGTTTTTCTTTACTAGAAATTGGATTAACCAGACAAAAAAATACGCTAAACGTACTTTTTAAAAATATTTTTATTATCACTGTTGGATTGCTACTATATTACATAGTTGGCTTTAACCTTATGTATCCTTCAGAATTTAATGGTTTTATTGCATGGCCAGATTTTGGTATTGGCCTTGGCGATATGCAAAACGCCTATACTAACGCAGACGGATCTGCTTATGGCGATGGAGGCTACACCTATTGGACCGACTTTTTATTTCAAGGCATGTTTGCAGCTACAGCCGCCACAATTGTTTCTGGAGCTGTTGCAGAACGAATTAAAATAGGACCCTTTATGATTTTTGTAATACTGTATGTTGGCATTATTTACCCTATTGCTGGCTCTTGGAAATGGGGAAAAGGCTTTTTAGACCAAATGGAAACTCCGTTCTATGATTTTGCTGGCTCAACGCTTGTTCACTCTGTTGGAGGATGGGCAGCACTTGTCGCCGTTTATCTTTTAGGCGCACGAATAGGGAAATTTAAAAATGGAAAACCTCAAGTTATTTATGGTCATAGCATACCATTAGCGACTTCTGGAGTTCTTATTCTTTGGCTAGGCTGGTTTGGTTTTAATGGTGGCTCTGTACTTTCTGCAAATCCAGAGTTGACATCAATAACTTTAGTTACCACATGTTTAGCTGCAGCTTCAGGTGGTGTTTTTGCTGCTATGACATCTTCTTTTTTATACAAGAATTTAGATTTAACTATGTTTTTAAATGGCATTCTCGGTGGTTTAGTCGCTATTACAGCTGGAGCCGACATCATGTCACCAGGTAATGCTATTGTTATAGGTTCATTAGCAGGTGTTTTTATTGTTTTTGGAATTGCTCTAATAGACAAATTAAAATTAGACGACCCAGTTGGAGCCATTGCTGTACATTTAATTTGCGGTCTTTGGGGTACTTTAGCGGTTGGAATTTTTGGAGAACTTGCTGGTTGGAATCAATTTCTGAGTCAATTAATTGGCATAGGTAGTTATGCCTTAATTTGTGTGATTTCTTCTTTCATTATAATTTTTACACTAAAAAAGACTGTCGGAATTAGAGTGTCTGAATTAGAAGAACTAGAAGGCTTAGACATCCACGAACATGGTATGAGCGCTTATCCAGATTTTAGAATGAACGACCATTAATACATTTTAAGATATCCTTATGTTTTAGAATTTTCAATCCTCATTTTAATACGTACTTTTGTGTCTTATTAAAAGAGGAAGATTTGACTGATTGCAACCTCTGCAAAAAAAATGCTAAAGACAGTGTTATGCTTTCCTTACCATTACGTCAAATCTAGAATAAAAATAAAATTATATGGCGTATTTATTTACCTCAGAAAGTGTTTCTGAAGGACATCCAGATAAAGTAGCAGATCAAATTAGTGATGCTTTAATAGACAATTTTTTAGCCTTTGATCCAGAATCTAAAGTAGCTTGCGAGACTCTAGTTACCACCGGACAAGTTGTACTAGCAGGAGAAGTAAAATCTAACACTTATCTCGATGTACAAAAAATTGCAAGAGATACCATCAACAAAATTGGCTATACAAAAAGTGAGTATATGTTTGATGGAAATTCTTGTGGAGTATTTTCTGCAATACACGAACAGTCAGAAGATATTAATCGTGGTGTAGATCGTGCTTCTAAAGAAGAACAAGGTGCAGGCGATCAAGGCATGATGTTTGGCTATGCAACGAGTGAAACGGATAATTACATGCCATTAGCTTTAGACCTTTCTCATAGAATCTTAAAAGAATTAGCAGAATTACGTCGCGAGAACAAAGCTATTGACTATTTAAGACCAGACTCTAAAAGTCAGGTTACCATAGAATATAGCGATGATAATACACCTCAACGTATTGAAGCAATAGTTGTATCTACACAGCATGATGATTTTGATGAAGATGATACTATGCTAGCTAAAATCAGAAAAGATATTGTTGAAATATTAATTCCTCGAGTTGTGGCTAAATTACCTGAAAATATTCAATCGTTATTTAATGATGATATTAAATACCACATAAATCCAACAGGGAAATTTGTGATTGGAGGACCTCACGGAGATACAGGATTAACAGGTCGTAAAATAATTGTGGATACCTATGGAGGAAAAGGCGCACATGGTGGTGGAGCATTTTCTGGAAAAGACCCAAGTAAAGTAGACAGAAGTGCAGCTTATGCAACCAGGCATATCGCTAAAAACCTTGTAGCTTCAGGTTTATGCGAAGAAGTTTTAGTACAAGTTTCTTATGCGATTGGTGTTGTAGAACCTATGGGAATCTTTATAGATACATACGGAACCTGTCCTTTCAATTTAACCGATAGTGAAATCGCAAAAAAAGTATCTAGCATATTTGATATGAGACCAGCCGCTATTGAAAGTCGTTTAAAATTAAGACAACCAATGTATAGCGAAACCGCGGCTTACGGACACATGGGACGGGATAACGAAGTGGTTAGTAAAACATTTCAACAACCAAATGGAGCACCTGTGACTATGGATGTAGAACTTTTCACTTGGGAAAAATTAGACTATTTAGATAAAGTTAAGTCTGCTTTTGATATCTAAAAAAGATAAATTAAAATCAACTCAAGAACCCTCATGATATTATTTATGAGGGTTTCCTTTTGTCGAATATCCTGAAACTTAGGTAGGAGTTTAAATCATACATCTGTTTTATAGTAAATAGATAAACCAAACTCAATTTAAATCAACACATTATGAACAACATTAAAAAAATCCCAAATCTTATTTTAATGCTATTGTTTTCGCTATTCATTGTTACCTCTTGTCAAAAAGATGAAACCAACTCAAGCGGAGGCGAACAACAAGAAAATATTCCAAATACATTTAGCGAATATTTTGGCAATGACATTTCACGAGACTTTCTTGGTAACGTCATAGACACCAACAAAAACCCTATTGAAGGAGTTACAATTACCATTGGTAACGAAACAGCAACAACAGACAGCAACGGTGTTTTTATAATTAATAATGCCAATGTAAAAGAACGATTTGGTTATGTAAAAGCTGAAAAAGAAGGTTATATTCATGGCTCGCGAGCTGTAGTGCCCTCAAACGGAACAAACAAAGTCACTATAATGTTACTGGAAGCTACAGTTGTAGGTACGGTAAATAGCGGAACCGCACAGACAGTAGCCATGGGAGATGGTAGCTCTGTAAGTTTTGAAGGTGATTTTATTAAAGAAGATGGCTCTGAATACACTGGTTCTGTAGATGTAATTATGCATCGTTTAGATCCTGCAGATGAGGACATGCCAATGCAAATGCCAGGCATGTTATATGCCGAAAATGAAGAAGGCGCAGAACGTATGCTACAAACGTTAGGAATGCTCGCTGTAGAATTAAGAGGAACAAATGGTGAAGATTTAAATTTACCTGAAGGCTCAAGTTCTGAGATTAGAATTCCTTTAGACCCAAGTCTTATGAGTATTGCACCTACAACAATTCCACTATGGTATTTTGACGAAGTGAATGGGTATTGGAAAGAAGAAGGTCTAGCGACTTTGCAAGGCAATATGTATGTTGGTTCAGTATCTCATTTCTCATTTTGGAATTGTGATATCCCAGCCGAAGCAATTACACTTTGTATTTCTGTTTTAGATAATCAAGAAAATGCATTAAGCAACTTATATGCAACAATCACAAGTGCAACCTTTGGAACACGAGGTAGTTTTACTAACGAAAACGGAGAAGTTTGTGGCTTTGTCCCTAGCAACGAAACGTTAGAACTAAATATCTACAGTTATGATTTCTGTGGAAGCGAACCATTATATACAGAATCCGTTGGACCTTATACTATGGACTCTAATATTTCGGTAATTGTCCCTGACAATACAGATATTATTTCAGAAACAGTTACTGGTAGTTTTAACACTTGCGATGGTAATTCTATCACAGATGGTTATGTACAATTAACTTATGGCAACCAAACCTACACTAACATTGTTACAAATGGTAGCTTCGAAATCAGCTTATTACGTTGTGAGGCAGACAATACGTTTGCGATTAAAGGTTATGACTATATAAACCTTCAAACCACAAGCACTATTAGTTATACATTCACTACAGCATTAACAGATATAGGCACTATTAGTGCTTGTGATACTGTTACAGAATTTATACAATACACTATTGATGATAATGACCAAGTGTTCATACTAGAAGGTATTTCTGCCAATTTTTATTCTGAAGGACCAAATGCTAATGGACCAAACTTAGATATTTTTGGAAATGGAAATGACCAAGGCACAACATGTTTTTACATATACGGAGTACTTAACGATCCAGACTATTTAGGAACCTATGATAATTATCTTTTTAATGAAACTGATGATACAGGTTTCTTTATTGGAGAATGTTTAAGTGTTTCAGATACAAATAATAATATTACTTACAACTTAAGTACACTCGGTGAGGTTGATGATTATATTGATATCAACTTCTCAGGTTCTTATGAAGATTTCAATAACGTACCACATACCATTACTGGTGTTATCCATGTTTTACGCGACCAATAAAAATAGTATATAAAATTAAAAAAGCCTACGATTCTAACGTTATAGAATCGTAGGCTTTTATTTGTGAGAATTTTAACGCAAAAGTTTTAAGGTTTTTTTAAATTTACTCATCATCAATCATCATATCCCTGCTCTAAAACTGCAGAGTATACAATCAAAAAATGAAATCTATTAAATCAATCTTTAAGGTATTGACTATGTGCCTTATTCTCACTTCAGCTTGTAAAACAGACGGTGATTATTCAGACAATAATACACTAAATACAAGTCCTAAGTATTTATCTGAATACTTAGGTGAAAATAAATCTAAAGATTTTACTGGCTATATATTAGATGAAAATAAAACCCCTCTTGAGGGTGCCATCGTTAATGTTCATTTCGCTTCTCTTGAAACAAAAAAGCATGGTTACAAAAACAATACACGAAGCATCATTCCTAGTGACAGTATCATAAGTGTAAAAATACAATTACAAAAAGAAAGTGATTTGTGCTTGCATTGGTTCTGCAAGCACAATCATTCACTACCTGATCCTAATAATTAATTACTTTTAGTCTTTACCACCATCGCGCTGTGGCGAACGTGGTTCTGGCCACGTGCGTTGTTCGCCTGTTCTAGAATTAATAGGTAATATAATTTTTTCTCTAGACGTTTTCTCATCATCTTCAGAAGCCATGTAGGCTAAAATTGCAGTTAAAATAGCATTGTTTCTAACATCATCGAATATAATTTTGTCGTAAGTATCTCTGTTGGTATGCCATGTATAATTCCAATATGACCAGTTCAACGCACTTAAATTAAATGCTGGCGCACCAGCTGCAACAAAAGACGCATTATCAGAACCTCCTCCACTTGGGTTACCAGGGAAACTAGTTTCAATATGTTTTGTAATATCTCTTGGCACTGCATACAACCAACGCGATAAATAATCATAAGCATGCAAAAAGCCAGCTCCCGAAATATTTACAACACGACCTGTCCCGTTATCTTGATTAAATAAAGCTTGCATATTCTCAACAATTTCTGGGTGATCTTCTACAAAAGCACGAGATCCATTTAAACCTTGTTCTTCACTTCCCCAATGACCCACCAAAATAGTTCGTTTAGGGTTTGGGTAGTACTTTTTAAGTAAACGCATGGCTTCCATCATTACTAAAGTCCCAGTACCATTATCTGTTGCGCCTGTTGCTCCATCCCAAGAATCGAAATGTGCTGAGAGAATAATGTATTCTTCTGGTCTTTCTGAACCCTTTATTTCTGCAATCGTATTAAATGTTGGTACGCGGCCTAATTCCTTAGATTGTGCAACTATTTTAAGTTTTGGTGTATTGCCAGATTCTGTCATACGATATAACATCGTGTAATCTTCTAATTCTAAATCTACAGTCGGTATTTTCTTTGTTCTAGCACTAAAAATTTTGTTAACACCAAAACCCCTAGACCAATTACTTGCTACAATACCAGCAGCACCTGCATCTTCTAATACCGTAATTATAGATCTAGAAGTAAAACCAGTTCTACCAATATTAGTTCGCCATTCTTTAGATTGTGCATTACGCTCATCTTTCATTTTTTGAAAAGAGTCTTCCGTTGCAAACTCTTCCCAATTATAATCTGGACGACCTGTTGGTTGTTTCATAGATATTAAAACAAACTTACCTTTTACCTCTGGTAACCATTTTTGAAAAGACAATGAATCTTTAATATTTTCTGGTAGTGTAATAACATCTGCAGTGATCCCTTTTTCTGAGGTACTTGGATTCCAAGCCAATTGCATACCACGTAAACTTTGTACACGAGGCGAAATCATATCTATGTGTGTGATGCCACGTTCCCAACCACGCCATTCTCCCCATTTTTCATTTCTTGCAGTAACTCCCCAAGATTTATATTTTGCAACAGCCCAATCGTGTGCTTGTCGCATTTGTGGAGTTCCTACTAATCGAGGCCCAATAACATCTAGCATTTCGTGGCCAAGGTTTTCTAATTGTGAGTTTTCATTGGCTTCTGTAATTATGTTCTCAATAACAGGATTTTTGTCTTGCGCTTGTAAACTACTAAAGCAAAGACCTAATACTAAAACAGTGGTAAATAATAGTCGTTTCATGTGTTTATGTTTATTGTTTTTAATGGTAATATGCTGCTCGCTATTAATCATTCCCTTGAGTGATAAAACTTTTAGCATGCTCGTTTCATTTTTTGTTGGTTTAGATTTTTAAATTACAACTTTTGAGTGGAACGCTATGTTAAAATGAAAAAACCCATTGAAATTTATTTCAATGGGTTTTTAATATTAAAAATTGTAATTCTTACAACGTGTACGTTAATCTAAACGTAACAAATCGTGGTTGTACAAAAGTTTCTTGGCTAGAAACCGATATATTACCTGCGCTGTTATTAATGTTAGCATCTATATTTAATAAGTTAGACGCTCTTAGAGAATATTCCCATTTAGCATCTCTTCCTTTTCTATAACGTAATGTTGCATCCCAAGTTTTAAAAGACTCTTTCACAACACCATTATCTTGCTCAGAGAATGTAAAATCTGTAACAAAGGTTAAAGCATCCCATATATAAGCATCAAAACGAACAGAAGGTGCATGTGTAATAAACGTATTAGAATTAGTTCCTTGTTGACTGTCTCTAATAATATAGTTATATCTAAACCTAACGTTTGGAGCTTCTCTAAAATTTGTTCGTATTTCGGGACGGTAGCTTTGAGTAAACGTTTCATTCACAGCTGGTTCACCTTGTACAAATTGATTATTTAAACTGTAATTAAAGTTAGCGCTTAGACCTGCTCTTATCTTACCAAATGTGCGTTGCCAAGAACCAAAAGCAGTTACACTTTCATCTGCAAATTGCGAATTAAAGAAGGTACTGGTTCTAATCACACTCTCGAAGTTAGTTCGTGATCTAATTTGATCAATATTCTTATTGTAAGCTATTCTTGCAACTACATTAGTATAATTAAATAAATTAAAACTTCTATAGAATAAACTCACATTATGAGATAAAGCATTCTGTAATTCTGCATTACCAAAACTGATGTTGTTAAAGCTATTCAATACCAAACCTTCAGCCAAGCTAGCAACATCTGTAAAGTTATTTGTCATTCTGTAAGTAAACGTTAAACTTTCACTCTTTTTAAATTGAACAAGTGTTTCAAATTCTGGTAATACCCTAAAGAAATTATCTTCGAATGTTTCACCAAACTGTGTATTTTTATTACCATAAGCATGAAAAGACAAACCAGGTGTAAACGTAAATTTACCAGATTTTAATCTGTAGCGTGCACCTAAGTATATATCGCTAAAGTTATACTCTATATCATTAGAATCTAAACCATTGTTAATTGTTGGTGTTGGGTTAAATAAAGCACCATCATCTAAAAATTGAAAGATATTAGAATTGAAACGCTGATTACTTAAAATAGTACCAAAGGTGATATTGATGTTACTCTTAGCATTTAAAATATTGTAATAATCTACTTTGGCATCTAATTGGTTGGTTTGTATGCGACGCTCTTGATTAAGATTATAACCAAATTGGTCTTGATCTAAACCTAAACCTCCAGCTGTTTCATCAAAAGCATCTCTATTGCTAGGATCAGGATCATCATTATTTGTTGGATCATTTACTAGTAGGGCATTGTAAAACGGATCTTCGTCACGCAACAAATGTTGAGCTTCTAATGCAAAAATATTATTCTCGTTAAGTGTATAATAATAATTTAAATTCTGATTAATACTATAAGGCTTTACCTCCCTCAATTCATTTGTAGCACCAAGAACAGAAGAGAATACATCTTGCTGTTCTTCTTCACTAGAAATACGACCTAATAAATCATAATCTAACTGGTTATTAGCATTAGGCTTGTAGGCTGCACTTAACTTAGCAATCGCTTGGTTAGTCGCTTCTCTACCCCTCGACACTGTGGTTTCATCTGGCGCAAGACTAGCAGATTCATCTACACCTATTGTACTTGGATCATCGTCTAATTCTACGTAATCTATAAACCGATCTTCTCGTGTTCTTAATCGGGTACTATTATAAATAACAAACCCACTTAAATCTAAAGCCTTATTAGGCGCATAGCTAAAGTTAGCTGCACCAAGTTTAGTTACTACCTCTTGTGCATCTCGAAGATTAGTTAAACCACCAAGACCGGTACTACCTAAGTTAATATTTGTACCACTAGTGGCACTTGGTCTTCTAAAACCACCTCCAAAGTTTCTTATATCTCTGTTAGTTAATACGACTTCCCCTATATTATTCATATCACCAATAAGGTTAATACTATATTTAGGACTGTAATAAAATAGCTTAGGTTGTACCAAGTATAACTCATCATTAGGTGAAGGTGCTTGTCCACCACCTGCGGTAACATCACCAAACCAGAAATTCTCTTTTCCTTCTTTTAACTTAATATTTATGGCGACGTTATTTTGATTATTTTGAACACCACTTAATTGACCAACTTCAGAATAATTTCGTAAAACCTGAATTTTATCTACAGCATTCGAAGGAATGTTTTTTGTAGCTAATTTAGTGTCTCCATCAAAAAAGTCTTTTCCGTTAACCATCAATTTACTAACGACGTTTCCTTCTACTTCTATTTGCCCATCTGCATTAATCTCAACACCTGGCAATTTTTCTAAAATATCTTCTAGTTTACGTTCACTACCATTTTTAAATGAATCTGCATTATAAACAATAGTGTCGCCTCTAATGGTAACAGGCATTTCGTAAGTTAACTCTACGGCATCTAGTGCGTTATCTGGCAAAAGCGTAAAGTCTTTTTTGATATCTACTTCTAGTGACGTTACAATCTCATCTAAAGATTTTAAACCAATGTAACTGACTTGGATTTTATACTTTCCGTTTTTTCCTAACTTCAATACATATTTACCATTTGCATCTGTAATTGCGTAAGACTCAAGACCACTTGTTTCTTGGTTAATTGCAATAACGTTAGCCAACTCTAATGGAGTGCCTAGGCTATCTTTTACAACACCTTGCATTTTAATTTGAGCAAAAGAGCTACCTGACACTACTATAAATAGTAGTATTAATAATTTTTTCATGTTCTGAATATTTTCGTTTGATTGGTTAATAAAACTGCCTACTCACAGCTATTTTATTTAATAAATTGGTATTATTAGTTTTTTCTACCACCTCTGTTACGACCTCCATACATCTCTCTCATCTCGGCCATTTTCTTAGTAATGATTTCTGTGTATTCTGCTTGCGTTACCACATCACCTTTTTCTGGCTTATCAATAGCCTCTTTTTCTTCAGGATTCATTACTATTTTTGTACACAGCATTATAGTATTGTCTGCTTTAACTTCTAAGATTAATCCAGGTAAACCCCAATAATCGTCTGGCCCTTGGTTAATCGGAATTTGTGGTGTGTACCAAGCTACTATCTCAATTGTTTTTGGAATTTCTATTTCGCTCATTGGATCATCACTTGCACTTGTTGTATCACCAGCCTTGGTAGAATCTTTTGCTTTCTCACCCTCTTTTTTATCATCACCTCCACGTCGTCTCATACTTCTCCAATCGAACTGGTCTACAGGTTTTGTTGCTGTAGCTTTAAAACAGGTATAATTTCCAATTTGCTTGGTTTCTGTTCCCATAACCCATTCAATGGCTTTTAACTCGTCTTTAATTAAAAACTGCTTTCCAAAAAATTCTTGATCTTGTAATAACTCTTTAGACTTTACATTTTTATATTTTGGACCACCAGAAAAACTACTTCCCATACCACCAAAGCCTCTTCCACCACCTGGTGCAGCTAATTTTTCATCTTCTTTATATACAGACTCCTCTTTATTGAATGTTAGTATGTATTGTTTTTCGAGAAAACTCTTCATGCGATCTTGCATTCGTTTTTTCTGATCAGGACTCATCTCACGACCTCCCCATTGATCTAAATCCATTGAGGTTTTAGTTTGGTAATAGGCTTTGCCTTGAAAATCTTGCGCAAAAGAAATAGCACTGATTAACAACGCGACTAGTAATAATGTAATTTTTAAAAATGGTTTTTTCATCGTAATAAGTTAATGTTGAATGCAATTTTGAAGTATTTATATCTTCGTTAAAAATGACATAACATGGGTTAAATTATAAATAAGACTACTAAGATGATTAAAAGTTAATTTTGGCTTCGTTAAACTTGTGTTAATAAATTAACCACGACTTCTTCCCATACGATTATTACGAAATTCTTTCATCTTCTCAACAACAGTCTTTTGGTAATCTTCCTTTGTAATTTGCTTCCCTTTTTCTGGTGCTATTATTTCTGTTTTTTCTTCAGGATTCATTATTATTTTAGAACACAACATTGTTGTGTCACCTGCGCTCACTTCTAATATTAATCCTGGTAATCCCCAAAATTCTGAAGGCCCATGACTTACTGGTATTTGTGGTGAATACCAAGCTACGATTTGTGTCATTGGAATTTCTGGCGTTTCGGCTTTAACACCTGTAGAATCGACTTTCGGCTCAGTTCGTCTTATCCTGTCCCATGAAAAATTGTACCATGACAGCTCATCAGACGGTAATAAAGCGCTTGCTTTGAAACAAGTGTAGTTTCCTATCTGTTTAGTTTCTTTTCCCAATTGCCAGTCAATTGCCTGAAGTTTGTCTTTTACTAAAAACTTTTTTCCATAAAATTCTTGACTTTGAACCAACTCATTATTTTTAACATTTTTATATGAATCCCCTTGAGTGAAATTTTTTCCCCAAGAATCTGTAGCTCCAGACATAGCGTCTAGTTTTTCGTCTTCTTTAAAAAATGATTCTTCTTTATTAAAACTCAAAACATACGTTTTTTCTAAGCGACTTTTCATGCGCGCTTTAACTTGCTTCTTTTGTTCTTCAGTGAATCTTGCTCCCCATCTCCCTAAATCCATTGATGATTTTGCAAAATAATAAGCTTCTCCTTGAAATTCTTGAACCTCATTTTCAACCACGGGTTCTTTAGTTGATAACATTGACGTTAGAAATGCAAGAGTAAAAAGGCTAATTTTTAGTAGTACTGATTTCATGGTAAATCGTTTTAAATTGAGTTTTGTTTAACGAATGTAGGCTTTAGATAAACAGACAAGTGTTTGTTTATAATAAAATTAACATTACCATAAAATACTACTAGTGAAAATCTAAAAATATTATCCTCCAATAATTATGCTATACCCATCACCCTTACGATCACCTTTTTTAGGTGCGTAACGCTCCATCATTTCTTTATTTTTTTTGTCCATAATATCGTCGTACTCCTTTTGATTAACTTCCTTTCCTTTTGTAGGTTCTTTAATCTCTACCTTCTCTTCTGGGTTTAAAACTATTTTACTACAAATGATAGTTAACTTTCCATCATGCACCTCTAATATTAAGCCAGGTAAACCTTGATATTTAGCAGGCCCATTATTCACTGGTATTTGTGGAGTGTACCAAGCCGTTATTATACGTTCTTTCATTTCTGGTTCCTTTTCAGCTTCTTCTCCTTTTTCTTTGTTAGTTTTAGAATTAACACTAAAACTAAGACCTTTTATTACTGGTACTTGTTTAGTGTATGTTGCTTTATAACATTGGTACTCTCCTATATATTTAGAATCAGATTCTAGTTTCCACTCTATTTTACCTATGCTATCTTTTACCAAGAAAATTTTTCCCATTGTTTCCTTTTGGTTAATATAGCTTTGGGTTTGCACATTTTTATAAAAAACATCCGAGCCACCTCCACCACCAAAAGAGACAACTTCAAAGCCTCCACCCATGCCAACAGACGGTTTTGCTAATTCTTCTTCCTGTTGATATATAGACGAAGACTTATCGAAAGAGAGCGTGTAAGTTTTTTGAAATTGCTTCTTCATCATTTCTATCATCTTGGTTTGCATGTCAGAATTCATCTTAGTGCTATCCATTTTAATATCAATTTTTTGTTGCGTTCTATACGTTGCAACACCTTGAAAATCCTGAGCATTAACACCAGAAACTACAAATGTTAATGCCAAAACTAAAACTCTAATAATTGTAACCATTTTGATTTAATTTTTGTTATTGTAATAATTTATGGCAGCTTTTCTTATTTTTTCAATACCAAATAAGAATGTTTCCATATCATTAGAGTTACCTTCTATTTTATAAGACACATGTGATTTCACTCCACTAGACATTTTTTCTCCATTACAAATGATTTTAAAAGATACGATTTCGTTATCACTTGAAGATTCTAAAATTTCTTTAATATCCTCAACCCTAAAGCTAGACTCAATTTCTTCAGCAGAATCTACTGTAACTGTAACTGAAACATTTTCTACTTTGGTTATTTCTTTAATAACCATTCCGTTCGTTGATTTTGATTGACTGAAACCTAATACTGTAACTATTAGAGCTAAACTTGTAATTAAATTCTTCATTATTTTTTATGTTTATTGATTAATACACTGCAAATATCAACAGACATTTCGTTGTTTTGAGTTAACTAGTGTTAACGTGTGTTAACCGATTACGTATAAGTAATATTTAACTTTTACTTTTGACCTATGAATGATAAACGCTACAAATGGATTTTATATACAATAGTTACTGTTATAGTAGCCACTATTGCAATTCAGATTTATTGGAATTATAAAAACTATCAGACAAACAAGCAGCAGCTTATTAACGATGTACAAGTAAGCTTAGATAAAGCTGTAGATGATTATTATACGGCCCTTGCAGAACGCACAACAGTTGGTATTTTTCTTGAAGGAGATCAGCAAAAAGACCTTTTTTCCGAAGGGAGTAAAATTAAACAATTCTTATCGGAAATAGATACAGTTAAAAATGAATTTAAAGACTTAGAGTCTACAGATCTAGAAGATATTGAAGGCATTACGGTTCTTAGAGGATTTAAAGTAGATTCTATGGTAAAAGAGAAAAGTAAAACTTTGAAACCTGCTTTATCTATAGAAGAATTTAAAAAACGTATTGATAGCTTTCAAAAAGCAAACTCCGATATTAAACTTACCAGTGCAAAATTTAATAACATAGAACTATTAACGTCTAAGATTGTACTTTCAATAAAAAATGACAACTTTGATGTAGCCGAAGTAGATAGTTTATTTAATACTGAGCTTGTACGCAAGAACATTAACATTAAGAGTAAGCTTATTTATACTTCTAATGGCATGCCTGAACTAGGTAAAGCGACTCGCGATATGATGGACTCTTTACTTATAGATTATGTTAAGCCATTTAATGACTATACACTAAGCACTACTTCTAAATCTACTTTTTTACCCGAAGGAAAAATATTAAAACTAAATTTTACAAATGAAACACAAAACATTCTAAAACGTAGTTTAGTAGGTATTTTAATATCTACCCTTTTAGTCTTAGCGGTTATTAGTTGTTTATTTTATATGTTGAGAATTATTAAACATCAAAAACAATTAGCAGAAGTAAAAAACGATCTTATTAGTAACATTACCCATGAGTTTAAAACACCAATAGCTACGATTGGTGTTGCTTTAGAAAGCATTAGCAATTTTAATGGTATTGATGATAAAGAGAAGACCAAAAAATACATAAATATGTCTTCGCAACAATTAGATAAGCTAAATATTATGGTTGAAAAACTGTTAGAAACAGCAACTTTAGATAGTGATAACTTAGAACTCAAAAAAGAGTCTATAGATATTATAGATTTGTTAAATGCTATAACCAATCGTTATAAAATTCAGTTTCCAGAGAAAGAATTTAATACAAGTTTTAAGATTGAAAGCTTAATGGCTAGTGTTGACGTGTTTCATACTGAAAACGCCATAAATAACATTTTGGAAAATGCAGTAAAATATGGAGGAGACCTCATCTCTATAGATATAATACCTAAAGATAAAAGCTTTGATATTTTAATTTCAGATAATGGTAACACCTTAACTAAAACGAATAAAGATCGAGTTTTTGAGAAATTCTACCGGGTACCAAAAGGTAATACCCACGATGTAAAAGGCTTTGGTATTGGCCTCTATTATACCAAAACGATTATAGAAAAACACTATGGTTCTGTTAATTTAGAACTCAATAAAAATTTAACCACTTTTAAAATCACACTTCCAAATGTCTAATAAAATTAAATTATTGTTGGCTGAAGACGAGGCGGCTTTAGGACAAATCATTAAAGAAAGTTTAGAAACTAGAGATTTTGAAGTTGTTTTGTGTGACAATGGCGAAAAAGCTTTTCAACAGTACCAATCTGAAACACCAGAGATATTAGTTTTAGATGTGATGATGCCAAAAAAAGATGGATTTACTTTAGCGAAAGAAATCAGAGCAATTGATGATACTATTCCTATTATATTTTTAACTGCAAAGTCGCAAACAGCTAATGTTGTTGAAGGGTTTGCTATTGGCGGTAACGATTATCTTAAGAAACCTTTTAGTATGGAGGAACTTATTGTGAGGATTCATAATTTAGTTAAACGAGCTAAAACACAAAAAACTTCAAAAGTTTTAGAGATTGGAAATTATAAATTCGATTTTCCAAAACAACAATTACAGTTTAAGCAAGAAGCATCTGTGCAACTAACACATAGAGAAGCACATTTACTGTTTCACCTCGTAACTAACAAAAATGCTGTTTTAGACCGCTCTGTAATACTCAATAAACTTTGGGGAACAGATGATTTTTTTACAGCAAGAAGCATGGATGTTTTTATAACAAAACTTCGTAAAAAGCTAAAACAAGATGCGGCTATTCAGATTATAAACGTGAGAGGTTTTGGATATAAATTAACGGTTTAGAAAAAACCTGAATACTTGTAACGCTTCATTTATTCATAAAGTTAAAAATCCTGAAACAAGTATTAAGAACGACAAACTAAAAAAAGTTACTTGTCAACTAATTTTTATTTCAAAGCTAAAAATTGTTTTAAATACTAAATACTGATTAGACAAAGCTATAGAATGGTTCAATTTTTGTAATTTGCTTTACACTATGCATAAACTATTTTATTTTGTTTTATTATTTAGTTTTACTTGTTTTGCCCAACAGCAAGTAAAAACAAGTTTTATAGATTCAACTAAACTAAATGTCGAAAGCATCTTTGGCATAGACACCTCTGGTACGCTTTATTATACAACAGAAGATAATACCTTTCATAAACAAACAAAGGACACTACAATTACGTACACTAATTTTCAGTTAAGTAAAATAACAACTGCAAACACATTTAACTCATTAAAAATAAACCTATTTTATGAAGACTTTAATACGGTTATTGTTTTAGATAATCGTCTTGCAGAAATTTTTAAAGTAGACTTTAATACTAGTCAACCTTATAAAAACGTAAGTTTTATATCTACTGGTTTTGATAATATGCTTTGGATATTTAATCAAGATTTACAACAATTAGAATTGTATGATTTTAAAACAAATAAAACCAAATTAAAAACAGTACCAATCCAATCTCAAATCTTAGATTTAAAAAGCGATTATAATTACTGCTATATGCTAACAGAAAAATACCTGTACATATATAGCTATTTTGGCAGTCTTATAAGCAAGCACAAAAACGTAGGTTATGAGAAATTAGCCTTTAGCAAAGCACACTTGGTTTTAAGAAAAGAGAATCAACTCTTTATATTACAGAAAAATAAAACAGAAATACGTCCAATAGTGCTTCCAAATTTGTTAATAAAACAGTTTTTGGTAACCAATGAAACCTTGTATATTTACGACGACGAAATTCTACGTCAATACCAACTAAAAACAGAATAAATTATGCATGTTGCTGTTGCAGGAAATATCGGAGCTGGTAAAACTACGCTCACAAAATTACTCGCTAAACATTACAAATGGGAAGCACAATTAGAAGACGTAGTTGACAATCCGTATTTAGACGATTTTTACAATCAGATGGAGCGTTGGAGTTTTAACTTACAGGTCTATTTTTTAAACAGTAGATTCCGCCAAGTCAATCAAATTCATAATAGCGGAAAAGACATCATTCAGGACAGAACTATTTATGAAGATGCGCATATTTTTGCACCAAATCTTCATGCGATGGGTTTAATGACTAATCGTGATTTCGAAAATTACAAGTCCCTTTTTGATCTTATGGAAGGTTTTGTAAAAGGCCCAGATTTACTAATTTACTTACGTAGTTCTATTCCAAATCTTGTTGCTCAGATTCACAAACGTGGTCGAGACTATGAAAACTCAATTAGCATTGATTATTTAAGTCGATTAAATGAACGCTATGAAGCTTGGATTTCTAAATACAATAAAGGCAATTTATTAATTATAGATGTAGATGATTTAGACTTTGTCACTAATCCTGAAGATTTAGGTAGTATAATCAATAAAATTGATGCTCAAATTAACGGGTTATTTTAAGCAATAAATTTGTGCTTTTTGGCATGTTTTATAGCTTCATCACTGGTTTGAACAATCCGCACAGGAACTGCTTTATAATTTTCAAATAAATTAGAGATTTTTTTCATTTTACGCGAGTGGTCAACAGACCTGAGATAAATTGCAGCTATTCTATTCGGAAAGGCTTTGACGACATCTAAATAGATGTAAGCATCCTTTTCTCCACAGTCACCAATAAGTATAAACTTTAAATCTACATACGTATTTAAAATATTATATATCTCATGATATTTATGTGCTAATTCAGAACGTGGTGTTCTGTCAAATGGGGTTCTTAAATCTCTTAATAATATTGGTCCTTTTGGAAAGTTATTCATTTTAAGAAAGAATTCTAAATAACGGTATAAATTCCATGGACTATTGCTTACATAAAAAATAGGATTGGCTTCAGTACAAGATTTTCCATTATGTAATGCGTGATAAAACTCAGCAGAGCCCTCTAAAGCTTTTCGTTTGTGAGGTGTTTTAAAAAACGTATTTACAATAACACGCCATTTTAAGGTAGATGCTACTCCTGTATGTAAAATTGTATCGTCAATATCACTTATAACACCAAAGCTAGAATCTATTTTTGGAATGAGCATCTGTCCTAAAAAACAATTTTTAAGTTGAATTTTTCTTGAATCTCTAGTTGAAGTGTAAGCCACTTCATAAGCCAACCAACCTTCAGTATCTATATGTTCTATTGTATTTTCAGTAGATTCATCTATGAGATAATAGCCCTCAGCATCCGTAGAACTCTCAATTATTTTACCGTTTGGCAAAGTAATCTTTAATGGTGTATTTCTTATTTCATCTGTTTCAAAACGCTTCCATGAATTCACTAAAAGACTAAACCAACTTTTTTTCTCTAAATCTATATCCTCATCTTCTAATGCACGCCCTTTTAAATACAGATGGCTAGCAGTTCCATAAGTCTTAAAGGTTATTATTTGCAATGGATCTTTATTAAACCAGCTCAACTATTTTACGTTTTAAAATTCAAGTTACTAAAAACCACAACTAATCGTCAACCTTAAAACACTAAAGATTAATCTTAAATGTTAAATGTTTAAAAGTTCATTTATTTTCAATGATTTTCAGAGTATTTTAGTGAAATGATTCTTATTTAATCTAAAAAACCAACCAACTCATGAAATCAAAGATTAACGACTCCTTAAGTATTCCCAAGAAAATAAATAAAAATTTACTCATCCTTTTAATTTTCGCATTATCCCTGAGCTTTATTACTGCTCAAAACAATGATTATAATAAAACACCAACTCCTAACTACAGGGCTGCAGCCAAGTTCTCACCAACAAATCTAGGAAAACTTGTACACTCTACCTCTGTTAGACCACGTTGGTTAAAAAACGGTAACCGTTTTTGGTATCAGTACAAAACAACGGAAGGCTCTAACTATTATATGGTTGATGCTGACAAACGTTCAAAAAAAGAATTATTTGACAACGAAAAAATGGCACAATGGCTTACTGAGATGACTAAGGATCCTTATGATGCTAAGCATTTACCTAAATTTGATTTTAAGTTTGTAAAAAACGAGACCGCAATTAGGTTCTACGTCACATCAACCGAAAAGGTTGAAGAAGAGAAAAAGGACAATGATGCTATAATTGAAACAGATTCGACAAAGACAGATTCGACAAAGACAAAGAAAAAGAGTAAACCTAAAATGGTAAACAAAGTCTTTCATTTAGAATATATACTTGGCAGCAATTCATTAACCGTTTTAGATAATAAGAAGAAAGAAAAAGAAAGTTGGAAAATGTGGGCTAATGTAGCACCAGATAGCTCTGTTGTTTTATTCTCTAAACATTACAATTTGTATTGGATGGATAAAGAAAACTTCTTAAAAGCTGTTGAAGATGAAAAAGACACAACAATAGTTGAAAACCAATGGACCAAAGATGGTGAGCTTTATAATTCTTATGGAGGAGGAAGCGGAAGAGGAGAAACTAACGAGTCTATGAAAAAAAACAAAGACAAACGTAAACGGGTATTCGGTGTTTGGTCTCACGACTCTAAGAAATTTGTTTTTCAACGCTCAGACTCAAGACATATTAATGATCTCTGGGTTATTAATACAACTTCTGGTAAAAGACCAACCTTAGAGACTTACAAATATCATATGCCAGGTGAAGATGAGTTTTTTAAGACTGAACTTCATGTTTTTGACATACCATCAAAAAGTAGTCTTTTAGTTAAATTAGATACTATAGCCCAACAAGGTGTTCAGGTTTATAGAGAACCCTTAAAGAAATCTAACTTTGATGATGACTTCAGACCTTCATTATTACTTTCTAAAAAAGGTAAAATCTATTATAACACCATCAGTAGAGATCGTAAAAAATTAGACATCTGTGTTGCAGACATAAATACAGGCGAAACCAAAGTATTAATAGAGGAACGTTTCAATACTTATATTGAATCGAGACCATTGGTTTTAATGAATGATGAAAGTGAAATGTTGCACTGGGCTGAGCGTTCTGGTTGGGCACACTATTATTTATATGACACCGAAGGTAATTTAAAGAATCAAGTTACTAAAGGCGCTTTCCATGTAGAACAAGCAATAGGAGTAGATGAAAAGTCCCGAACATTATTCTTTTCTGCACACGGTATTCCTAAAGATCAAGACCCATATTATGAGCACATGTATAAAATTAACTTAAATGGCGCTGGACTTAAAGCGCTTAATCCAGGTGATTTTAATGCCTCTGGCAATATGGCAGATTCTAATAGTTTCTTTGTGAGTAACTATTCTAGGGTAAACTCAATTCCAAAATCCGAATTAAGAAATAGCGATGGTAAGGTTGTAATGCAACTAGAAGAAGGGGATTTATCTCAATTAATGGCAGCTGGATACAAGTTTCCTGAAACTTTTAAAATGAAAGCTGACGATGGTATTACAGATATATACGGAGTGATGTATAAACCATTTGATATGGATTCTACAAAAAAATATCCGTTATTAGAATATGTCTATCCTGGTCCTCAAACTGAAGCTGTAAACAAATCGTTTTCTTTTCGCATGGATAGATTAGATAGAATGGCTCAAGTTGGTTTCGTAGTTGTTACTATGGGTAATCGCGGTGGGCATCCAGACCGTTCTAAATGGTATCATAATTATGGCTATGGTAATTTAAGAGATTATGGCTTGGCTGACAAAAGACATGTTGCGGAACAATTAGCTGATAAACATGATTTTATTGATATTGAAAAGGTTGGAATTTATGGACATTCTGGTGGTGGTTTTATGTCTACTGCTGCAATGCTAGTATATCCAGATTTCTTTAAAGCTGCTGTTTCTTCAGCAGGTAATCATGATAATGCGATTTACAATAGTTGGTGGAGCGAAACGCATCATGGAGTTATGGAAGAAGCGGATGATGATGGTAATGTGAAATATAAATACATGATTGATAATAACCAGTCGCTAGCCAAAAACTTAAAAGGTAAATTGATGCTAATTACAGGAGATGTAGATAATAATGTACATCCTGGAGGAACTATAAGAATGGCAAACGAGCTGATAAAGGCCAACAAACGTTTCGACTTTATGCTAATGCCAGGTCAGCGCCATGGTTTTGGAAAAATGACAGAATACTCATTCTGGTTGCGTGCAGACCATTTTAGTAAACACTTTCTAGGTGTTGAAGCCTCTAATGTAGATATTACAGAAATGAATAGAGATAAGCCTAAGAGTAAGTCGTAAATAGAAAAATATAGACACAAAAAAACCACGCTACTTAGCGTGGTTTTTTATTTATAATTTCTAAGGCTTATCCTTTAGTAATATCCATTTTTTCAATCACCTTTTCAACTTCACCAGCTTCATTGGTTAGTGTTGCTTCAAAAGCTTTTAATTCTTTTTCTACTTCAGCTTTAGTCCCTTCAAAAATAATAGTTTCAGAAACTTTTTCACCTTTAATAGTTGTAGAATAATCTACTGTTGCTTTTGCTAAGTCTTTAGAATTAACAGTCATTTCAATTGATGCTTCATCTTCAATACTTGTTAATACTGTTTCTTCACCGTGACCACCTAATATTGGCGCAATAACTAAACCGATAAGACAAGTTAACTTAATTAAGATATTCATTGAAGGACCAGACGTATCTTTAAATGGATCACCAACTGTATCTCCAGTTACTGCTGCTTTATGTGCATCACTTCCTTTGTAAGTCATAACTCCATTAATCTCAACACCAGCTTCGAAAGATTTCTTAGCGTTATCCCAAGCTCCACCAGCGTTATTCTGGAAGATTGCCCATAGTACACCAGAAACTGTAACACCTGCCATATAACCACCTAACATTTCAGCAACCAACATGTTATTATCTTGATAAACTAATTTACCAACTAAGACAACGAGTATTGGAAACCCAATCGTTAAAAGACCTGGTAACATCATTTCTTTTAAAGAGGCTTTTGTAGAAATAGCTACACACTTATCGTATTCTGGTTTTCCAGTACCTTCCATAATTCCTGGAATTTCTTTAAACTGCCTTACCACTTCATTTACCATTTCCATAGCAGCTTTACCAACGGCATTCATAGCTAATGCAGAAAATACAACTGGCACCATACCACCAACAAATAGCATTGCTAATACTGGCGCTTTAAATATGTTAATCCCATCAATACCTGTAAATGTTACATAAGCAGCAAATAAAGCTAAAGATGTTAATGCCGCAGATGCAATAGCAAAACCTTTACCTGTTGCGGCCGTTGTATTACCAACAGCATCTAAAATATCTGTACGCTCTCTTACTATTGGTTCTTGCTCACTCATTTCTGCAATACCACCAGCATTATCAGCAATTGGTCCAAAAGCATCAATGGCTAATTGCATAGCAGTTGTTGCCATCATTGCAGAAGCGGCTAAAGCAACGCCATAAAATCCAGCTAAAGCATATGATGCCCATATTGCGGCAGCAAATAATAAAACAGAAGAGAACGTAGATATCATACCAGTAGCTAAACCAGCAATAATGTTAGTTCCTGCTCCTGTACTTGATTGTTGTACAATTTTTAAAACTGGCTTAGAGCCTAATCCTGTGTAGTATTCAGTAAATGCAGAGATACCTGCACCTACAACTAAACCAACTAAACAGGCATAAAACACACGCATTGAAGAAATATCTTGAAGACCTTCACCGTAGAAATTCATTTGCATTGTTTCTGGCAACATCCAAGTTACTAATCCGAAACATGCGGCAGCAACCATTAATATAGATGCCCAGTTTCCTATGTTTAATGCTCTTTGTACATCTGCTTCTTTTGCATCGTTAGATGAAATTTTAACTAATAAAGTTCCGATAAGAGAAATAATAATTCCTACGCCTGCAATAGACATTGGTAATAGAATTGGTCCAATACCACCAAAAGCATCTTGAATTGCTCCTCCCATATCCTTAATAACATAGTTACCTAAAACCATTGCCGCTAAAACTGTCGCTACATAAGATCCGAATAAATCGGCTCCCATACCTGCTACATCACCAACATTATCACCAACATTATCAGCAATTGTTGCTGGGTTTCTTGGATCATCTTCAGGGATATCAGCTTGTACTTTACCAGCTAAATCAGCACCAACATCAGCAGCCTTCGTATAAATACCACCACCAACTCTTGCAAACAAAGCAATAGATTCAGCTCCTAATGAGAAACCAGCTAATGCCTCTAAAACGATAGTCATATCACCAGTGTTAGTCCATTCGCTTCCCATAAATACTTTATAGAATATAATAAAGAAAAGAGTTAAACCTAATACAGCTAAACCTGCAACGCCAAGTCCCATAACAGTACCACCACCAAAAGATACTTTTAAAGCATTTGGCAAACTCGTTTTTGCAGCTTGTGTTGTTCTAACATTTGTTTTGGTTGCAATTTTCATTCCCATGTTTCCTGCAAAAGCAGAAAAAATAGCTCCAATAATAAAAGCAACTACAATTAAATACGTACTATCCATATAAAAAGCAATACCAGCTAATACAAGACTTGCTCCTACAACGAAGAATGTTAATAAACGGTATTCTGCATTTAAGAATGCCAGTGCGCCTTCGTAGATATGATCTGAAATTTCTTTCATTTTACCATCTCCAGCATCTTGTTTCATAACCCATGATTTCTTTATAACCATGTAAATTAATCCTAAAATCGCCAAAGCTATTGGCATATAAATCATAAGTGACTCCATATATTATTTTTTATTTTGATTAGTTTTTTGCTGGGCAAAAATAACAAAATAGACGAGAATAGAAAAACCCTTTGTCGAGTAATCACAAAGGGCCTTTTAATTATTAGAAAATTATAGCCTTTAGATGCTAAAATCATCGTTAGTTTTGTGCTCGCTAGACTCGTATCTCTCTATACATTTATTAAGAATATCGTAAGCTTCGTTTGCATTTCCCCAACCACCAACATCTACTTTCTTTTTTTCTAAATCTTTATAAACTTGAAAAAAGTGTTCAATCTCTTTAATTTGATGTGGATTCATATCAGACAAATCATTAAGGCTATTCCAAATAGGGTCTGAAACTGGTACACAAATCACTTTTTCATCTGGCCCTTTTTCATCAGCCATATGGAATACTCCAATTGGCTTCACTTCTACCACACACATTGGAAACGTAGGCTCACCACCTAATACCAAAACATCCAATGGGTCACCATCTAATGCTAAAGTTTCTGGGATAAAACCATAATCTGCTGGATACATCATTGATGAAAAGAGCATTCTATCGAAGCGGATTTTCTTTAAATCGAAATCATACTCGTATTTGTTACGGCTTCCTTTTGGAATTTCTATAAGTACATCGAAGGTTAATTTTCCTGTTGGTGTCATATCTATTTTTTTTTAAAAAAGGGACGCAAATATAATGCAATGCTTTTCTACAGCCAAAGTAAACGTGAGTGATTGCTTAAAAATAAAACCCAAAACTACCTGTGACACCAAATCGTCTTGCACCAGGATTATCTAAATAGTTACCTCTAAAGTTAAAATCTAGTCTTAACACTTTAAATATATTAGCTACTCCAAAGCTATATTCATAATACACGCGAGAGTCTGGCGCAATCAAAGGAATTTCAACTAAGTTACCGGTTGTGCTTAAAGCTATATTCTCATCCGATAATTCTCCCCAGACACCTCTAATACTTAAAACAGCTCTAAGATTGTATTTCTTTAAGAAAGGTATTCTAGAAAAAACACGACCATTAAAGTTTTGCTCTACATGTAATGATGTATATGTATCTGTCACAAACTCATAAAAATCAAGTTGTGAAAAGGTATTATAGATTGAAAAATAAGTTTGATTCCCAGGCACAACACTCAATAATGCCAACGGAACCTCACCAAAGGTTTTACCTGCTTCAATTGATGTTGTTAAGCGACCAAAACCACCGACTTGCCATGGCTGAATATAAGAAAATTGCAATTTTGTATATTCAAAATCACTATCCAAAATCCCCTTATAGCCTTTACTAATTTGAGTAAATAGTCGCGCAAAATTATCATTCTTATTTTTTCGTTCTACACCAAAACCTGTCATTTCTCTTTTAGGAAAATAGGCTACCGAAAACCGAGTTTCGAATTGTTTCGTTTCAGAAGACACTCCTGTAGGAGAATCTGGGTCAATATAATCTAAACTAAATGTTGGTGATGCTGATTCTAAAGTACGATAACTGGTATTAAATCGCAACCCTAAATTTCTAACGGGTTCTATTTCTAGTCCCAAAGTCGTTAGATTAATATTAGTTAGTTTATCATTTGCACCTGCAGTAAAAACTGCATTAGAAGCTAAACTTCTCCCTAAAACATCTGTAGAACTTGTTAAACTAGCACCAATTTGCTCTATATCACGTCGTGTACCTCCAAATATGGTTAATCTACTTTTTTTATCTAGTAACCATTTTCCAGAAATACCATATTTAAATTTATCATCTCTAAGTCCATACGCGACAAAACCTTCTAATCTCCATAAATCATTTGGCCCAAAATAGGTTCTCCCACCAGAACGCAATCGCACCCCTTCAACCTCGTTAAATCCCAAAGTTGAAAATATTGGACCATAATCTAAATTAAGACTCGGAAACTCTACATAACCAGATGCTAGTATGCTTCCTAAATTGTAAAGTCTTTTAAATTTCTTTACAGTTTTAAGTGTATCTAACATTTTATAGACACCTTGTTCATCTTTATTAAGCGCTTCTAATCTATTAGTCTTCCAAAAGTCGTCTTTTCTATTATAAACATCTGCATCATAATTATAAACAACTTTGTCGTAATATTCATCACCTTTTGGCTGATTGAATTTATAATTATCATAGAGCGTTGTTCGCTTTCCGTAAACACCTCTTGATTTTTCCTTTTTATTCATAGCGAAATCTGAAAGGAAGTAATCGCGTTTTATTAGAAAGACTGAATCGTTTAAAACCTCAAACTCTTGCTCTATATAAATTTCTTTTACCCAATTAATATTGGCGCTTTTAGATGCCTGAAGATTAATTTCTTTGATAGCAAACGTAGAATCATTAACCCAAAAATCACCTTTAAAAGTTAATTCATTCTTTCGTCTCGGATAGTAAATAATATTGTAACACCATTTATTATCTATAAACGCACTATCAGATAACACATAATTATAAGTCTGTACACCTGTCCTACTTAAAGGACTAGTAAAGCTTTTATCGAAGAATTTTAAATAATTATCATAGATGTTATATTCTGAATACAAGTCATCTATAAAATCTATAATTATTTGGTTGTTGCTAAAACCAGAATTTTTATTTCCTAATAGATCTTCTCGCTCTTTATTAGTCACATTATCACCTGAAATTTTCTTAACGGACTCGTTTAAAAAAATTGGTAAATATGTTTTTCCAGTAACGTTGGAGGTGTCTACTTCTTCAAAAACAAACTCCATACCCTTAAATAGCTTGCTTTTTATTAGAGCACTATCTATAGTGTTAAGGTCGAATTCCACTTTCTCATATTGGTCGTACTCGTACTGCTTAAACTGACTTAACCCATTAAGACGCTTACGTTCCCATATCTTTTTAAGAATTCTAATCGCTGGGTTTTCAGAGGCTTTTTTAGATTGCTTACCAGTAACGATAACTACCTCATCTAATGATGATGCTTCTTCCTTAAGAATAAATTTTAAGTTGTACGTTACGCTCTTGGTTAATGGGATTTCTAACATTTCGAATCCTATAAAAGACACAATTAAGGTCTCCCATTTATCATCAGATTCTAAATAGAACTTACCATCTTCATTTGAGATTGTTCCCTCTGTAGAACCTTTAAACAGAATATTAGCAAAAGCAATAGGCTCATTGTTTTCATCAAAAACATAACCACTTACTTTTGTTTGACCTAAGGCAGTCAAAAAACCGAAACATAAAAAAAATACAAGTAATTTTATTTTCATATTCAAAATATAAAACTTCATCAACAACTTCCAAAAATGTTTTCGAAAGTTGTTGATGAAGTTTACTAAACGCGGAAAACTACGATTTATTTATTTATACATTACTTTTTTCACTGCTTTTATAACAGAGTCGCTATTTGGTAACCATTCTGCTAATAATACTGGTGAATAAGGCGCTGGTGTATCAGCTGTATTTATTTTTACTACAGGTGCATCTAAATAATCAAACGCTTCCGATTGCACTAAATAAGTAATTTCAGTTGCAACATTACCAAATGGCCATGCTTCTTCTAAAACTACTAATCTATTTGTTTTCTTAACAGACTTTAAAATGGCACCTCTATCCATTGGCCTTACTGTACGTAAATCAATTATTTCACAAGAAATACCTTCTTCTGCTAATTGATCAGCTGCTTTGTAGGCTTCTTTTATAATCTTTCCAAAAGACACAATAGTTACATCTGTACCTTCACGTTTTATTTCAGCAACACCAATCGGTATTGTGTATTCTCCTTCCGGCACTTCACCTTTGTCACCATACATTTGTTCACTTTCCATAAAAATCACAGGATCGTCATCTCTAATTGCTGATTTTAGTAAGCCTTTTGCATCATAAGGATTAGACGGTATTACAACTTTTAGACCTGGTGTATTAGCAAACCAATTCTCAAAAGCTTGAGAATGTGTTGCCCCTAATTGACCTGCAGAGCCTGTTGGTCCTCTAAATACTATTGGACATTTAAACTGTCCACCAGACATTTGTCTAATCTTAGCCGCATTATTAATAATTTGATCAATTCCAACCAAAGAGAAATTAAACGTCATATATTCTACAATAGGGCGATTGCCTGTCATTGTAGAACCAATAGCAATACCAGCAAAACCAAGTTCTGCAATTGGTGTATCTATAACACGCTTTTCCCCAAACTCTTCGAGCATACCTTTTGATGCTTTATAAGCACCGTTATATTCAGCAACTTCTTCACCCATGAGATAAATACTTTCATCTCTGCGCATCTCCTCACTCATTGCTTCACAAATAGCTTCTCTAAATTGAATTGTCTTCATTGTTCTGTTTTTTATCGCGTAGCAAAAATAGGAATAATTCAGTATTATTTTAAAATAATAAAGCGGATAAAATTGTAAGTCTTTAATAAAAATAATCTGGTGCTTTCAAAACCAACATAAGACAATAAGATTCATATTTAAAGCCAATTTGATTATGGATTCAGCATTAAAACATGATTTTTTATAAAAAAAGTATAATTTTACTATGCATGCATAGTAAAATTAAAATATTTATATTTATCTTCGTCATCAAGAATTAAGACATTAAATAAATAATTTTTTTATGAAGATATTAGTATGTATTAGTCATGTTCCTGATACGACCTCAAAGATTAATTTCACAGATGGTGATACTAAATTTGACACTAATGGTGTTCAGTTTGTAATTAACCCAAATGATGAATTTGGTTTAACTCGCGCTATGTGGTTTAAAGAAAAACAAGGAGCAAGTGTTACTGTGGTTAATGTTGGTGGAGTGGAAACTGAACCAACATTAAGAAAAGCGTTAGCTATAGGCGCAGATAGTGCAATTAGAGTAAATACAGAAGCTACAGATGGTTTTGCAGTTGCTAAACAACTCGCAAAAGTCGTAAGTGATGGTGGCTATGATTTAATTATTGCTGGTAGAGAATCTATTGATTACAATGGAGGAATGGTACCCGGTATGTTAGCTGCAATGATTGATGCTAATTTTGTTGCTAACTGTATTAGTCTAGAGATAGATGGTACAAGCGCGAAAGCCATAAGAGAAATTGACGGAGGAAAAGAAACCGTAAACACATCTTTACCTTTAGTTATTGGCGGACAAAAAGGCCTAGTAGAAGAAAGTGATCTTCGTATACCAAATATGAGAGGTATAATGATGGCTCGTAAAAAACCACTAACTATTTTAGAACCTACAGACGTTAGTGCAGAAACAAAAGCAACTAGTTTTGAAAAACCAGCTCCTAGAGGTGCAGTTAAATTAGTTGATGTTGATAATATTGATGAGTTAATTAACTTACTTCATAACGAAGCTAAGGTGATTTAAAAAATAAATTCCATCCCGATAGTTATCTGGGACAAAATCTAAATTCTAAAAGTCAATAATTTGGAATTTAGCAGTTGAAATTTTAAAAATTAAAAAATTATGTCCGTTTTAGTATATACAGAATCAGAAAAAGGAAAGTTTAAAAAAGCAGCTTTAGAAGTTGTGTCTTACGCCAAAGCAATTGCTGACCAAATGGGAACTACAGTTACTGCAGTTACTATTAACGCAGATAATGAAGACAGTTTAGGCAACTATGGTGCAGCAAGAGTACTTTCAATTAAAGACGATGCGTTAAACACATTTAATGCAAAAAAATACGCTTCTGCTATTGAAAATGCTGCCAAAAATGAAGGTTCAAAAGTCGTTGTTGTTAGCGCTAGTGCTGACAGCAAATATTTAGCTCCATTATTAGCAGTAGGTTTAGAAGCAGGTTACGTTTCTAATGTGGTTGAAGCACCTTCTAGTGTTTCACCTTTTACAGTGAAGCGTTCTGCATTTACAAACAAAGCATTTGCAAATACAGAAATTACTACAGACGTAAAAATTGTTGGCTTATCTAACAATTCATTTGGCTTAGTAGAATCTGGAGGAACAGCTACTATTGAAGATTTTTCACCAACAGTATCAGAATCTGGTGTAAGTGTAGAATCTGTAGATAAGGCAGCAGACAAGGTAACTATTGCAGATGCAGAAACTGTAGTGTCAGCAGGTCGTGGTCTAAAAGGCCCTGAAAACTGGGGAATGATTGAAGAATTAGCCGAAGTTTTAGGAGCAGCAACAGCATGTTCTAAACCTGTATCGGATTTAGGTTGGAGACCACACGGCGAGCATGTAGGACAAACGGGGAAACCTGTAGCCTCTAACTTATACATTGCTATAGGTATTTCGGGAGCCATTCAGCATTTAGCAGGTATCAACTCATCTAAAGTAAAAGTAGTTATAAATACAGATCCTGAAGCCCCTTTCTTTAAAGCTGCAGATTATGGAGTTGTTGGTGATGCCTTTGTAGTAGTACCTCAACTCATCGAAAAATTAAAAGCTTTCAAAGCACAAAATGCATAATTTTACTACCTTGTAATAAGAAAGGGCTGTTTAAATTTAGAAATTCTCTTCTAAACTAACGTTTCATCGGACGTAAAGAGAAAATTATCCAATTCTGTATAATGCAGTTGGTAAAGTCCAAATTTAAACAGTTCTTTGTGTTTTATAAATTATGAGCTTAGTTCGTTTAAATATCAAAGGTATTTCATATAGTCAGACTCAAAATGGTGCTTACGCATTAATTTTAAATGAGGTTGATGGTGACAGAAAACTACCTATCGTCATTGGAGCATTTGAAGCACAATCTATAGCAATTGCTTTAGAAAAAGAAATTCGACCTCCGCGACCACTTACTCACGATTTATTTAAAAACTTCTCTGATCGTTTCGATATCATTGTTAAACAAGTTATTATCCATAAATTAGTAGATGGAGTATTTTACTCAAGTCTTATTTGTGAGCGGGATAAAATTGAAGAAATTATTGATGCAAGAACTAGTGACGCTATAGCATTAGCATTACGCTTTCAGGCACCTATTTTTACCTATAAAAACATCTTAGATAAAGCCGGAATCTACCTTAAAGTAAATCCTAAAAGTGATGACGAAGAACAAGATAGTATTCTTGTAGATGATATCGTTGCAGAAGAAATTGAAGCTGCAACTGCAGAACAACAAGGCTACAAAGACCATACTATAGAAGAACTTAACAACTTATTAGATGATGCTGTAAATAATGAAGATTATGAAAAAGCTGCCAAAATAAGGGACGAAATTTCTAAACGTTAACCAATACATGTTTTTATGAATCATTTTTTCAAGGTACTTGTTGCTATATTTATTGGACTTTCATCAATAACAGCACAAGAGCTAGAGAAAAAGTGGGTAGCTGAGGCACCAATAAATAAATATTTAAATCTAGAGTTTAAAAAAGGTGAGTTTAGTTTCTATTCAAATCCCGATACTCAAATTAAAGGCGATTACATATATCAAAATAATCTTTTGATTCTATTTAATAATGATTCTATAAATTCAACTAATAGATATAGAATTACAGAATTAACAGATTCTACATTAGTTTTTAAAGACCAAATAAAATCATATAAATACAATTCTTTAAGCAACATTCTTTCTGCAAAAGTAAAGTTAAATGAGAATGAAGGAAACACAATAATTCCTAGTCAAGGTTTTTCACTCAAGAGTTTATGGAGAGGAGTTTTAGGGATGGTATCACTTATTTTTCTTGCTTTTTTATTTAGTAGCAATAGAAAAGCCATTAACTGGAAAACAGTTGGCATTGGTTTAACGCTACAACTTATAATTGCTGTTGGCGTTTTAAAAGTAGATCTTGTAAAAACAATCTTTGAGTATGTTGGAAAAGGGTTTATAGCAATCCTAGGATTCACACAAGCTGGCAGTGAATTTTTATTTGGCGGTATGTTAGATATAAATTCTTTCGGATATATATTTGCTTTTCAAGTGCTACCAACAATTATCTTCTTCTCAGCACTAACTTCTGTATTATTTTATCTTGGTGTTATTCAAAAACTGGTTAAAGGAATGGGTTGGTTACTAACTAAAGTTTTAGGGATTTCTGGCGCAGAAAGTTTAAGTGTTGCTGGTAATATATTTTTAGGACAAACTGAAGCACCATTACTAATAAAAGCTTATTTAGAAAAAATGAATAAGTCTGAAATTCTGCTTGTAATGATTGGCGGTATGGCAACAGTGGCTGGTGCTGTTTTAGCAGCATATATTGGATTTTTAGGAGGTGACGATCCAGAATTACAGTTATTTTATGCTAAACATTTATTAGCAGCTTCAGTAATGGCTGCGCCAGGAGCAATCGTTGTTTCTAAAATATTATTTCCTCAAATTGAAAAAATTAATACAGATGTTTCAGTCTCTAAAGAAAAAATAGGATCTAATATTTTAGAGTCTATAGCAAACGGAACTACTGAAGGTTTAAAGTTAGCCGTAAATGTTGGCGCTATGTTATTAGTATTTGTAGCTTTTATTGCAATGATTAATGGTATCCTTGGTGGCATTGGTGATATCACATCACTCAACGAATGGGTTACTGCTAATACACCATACCAAGCCTTATCTTTAGAACTCATACTAGGTTATACATTTGCACCATTAATGTGGTTAGTTGGCATAGCACATGAGGATATGGCACTTATGGGACAGCTTTTAGGTATTAAGTTAGCGGCAAGTGAATTTGTGGGTTACATTCAATTAGCAGATTTAAAAGACGTGACTAGCGCTACACACCTAAAATATCAAAAATCAATAATTATGGCAACTTACATGCTTTGCGGTTTTGCCAACTTTGCTTCAATTGGCATACAAATTGGTGGCATTGGTTCTTTAGCTCCTGGACAACGTAAGCAATTATCTAAGTTTGGAATGAAAGCCTTAATAGGTGGAACAATAGCATCCTTAATTTCTGCCACTATTGCAGGTATGATAATTGGGTAACAAATTCTTGCAAAAGCAGTAATCTTACAAATCATAGTTAATAACTTATCATATATAGTGAAGCATCAAATATCAGATTTTGATGCTTTTTTTTTATTTTCGCTTAACGTTATGCCGAATAGAAATCAGCATCGCATATCAACAAAACTCAAGTTTAATTTAAAGAGATTCCTGCTTTCGCAGGAAGTGAGCATGAAACAATACCACGATTTAGTAAAGCACGTTTTAGCAGAAGGGAACGAAAAAGGAGATAGAACTGGCACAGGAACAAAAAGTGTTTTTGGATATCAAATGCGATTCGATTTAAGGGAAGGTTTCCCAATGGTCACTACCAAAAAATTACATCTTAAATCTATTATCTACGAATTACTTTGGTTTTTAAAAGGAGAAACGAACACAAAATACTTAACTGAAAACGGAGTTAGAATTTGGAATGATTGGGCCGATGAAAATGGTGATTTAGGACCAGTTTACGGTCACCAGTGGCGTAATTGGGCAAGTGAAGATATTGACCAGATTAAAGACGTTATTGCGACGTTAAAGAATAATCCTAATAGTCGTAGAATGCTAGTTTCTGCTTGGAATCCTTCAGTATTGCCAGACACATCTAAATCTTTCTCAGAAAATGTAGCCGAAGGCAAAGCTGCTTTACCTCCATGCCATGCCTTTTTTCAGTTCTATGTTGCTGATGGTAAATTGTCTTGTCAACTCTACCAACGTAGTGCTGATATCTTTTTAGGAGTCCCTTTTAATATCGCATCTTATGCTTTATTTACGATGATGATGGCTCAGGTTTGTGGATTTGAAGCTGGTGACTTTATTCACACCTTTGGTGATGCACATATTTATAACAACCATAAAGAACAGTTAGAATTACAATTGTCTAGAGAGATTAGACCCTTACCAAAAATGGTATTGAATCCTGAAATTAAAGATATTTTTAATTTTAATTTTGAAGACTTCACACTTTTAGATTACAATCCACATCCACATATCAAAGGTGTTGTTGCTGTTTAATAATTCAAAATTATTTATTTAAAAACGGTATCTTTATAGTATTAAATTTCAGTTATGTTCGGAAAGAAAAAGACAGTTTCAACTATAGATAAAGACCAATTAGAGCTCATTGAAAATGCTCAAAAACGCATTAAACAGAAAAAACGTTTATACGTTCACTTTGTAGTATTTTTAATTGGTTCAATCTTTTTTATTGTAGCGAATAACTTTTTAGCAATAGGCGAAACGTACGTACTTGCTGGTCAAGGATGGTGGTTTTATCTCGTTTTAGCATGGTTACTACTTGTTATTTATCATTTTGTGAGCGTTTTTATTACCAATAAATTTATGGGTAAAGACTGGGAGAAAGAACAATTAGAAAAATTAGTAAACCAACAGCAAAAGCGCATTGACAAGCTAAAAAAAGGGTTCCTAAAAGAGGAAACTAAACTCGCACAATCCCAAGCTTATAATGAGGCTAAGGAAGAAACACCTCCAGTACTAAAAAAAAAATCTAATAATTTAACCATTATTGTTGCTGCTGGAGAAAACAATGCTATTGGTAAAGACAATGACCTCATCTGGCATTTAAGCGATGACCTCAAACGGTTTAAAGCACTAACAAATGGGCATCATATAATTATGGGACGCAAAACTTTTGAAAGTTTTCCAAAACCATTACCAAACAGAACACATATAGTTATTACGAGACAAGCAGATTATAAGGTTCCGGATGGTGTAATTGTAGTTAATAATCTCGATGAGGCTATTGACGCTGCTCGAAGTGATCAGCAACCTTTTATTATTGGAGGTGGAGAAATCTATAAGCAGTCTTTAGATATTGCTGGCAGGTTAGAAATAACAAGAGTGCATTCTAAATTTGATGATGCAGATACTTTCTTTCCTGAAATTGATGAAACAAAATGGACAGAGTCTGAAAGAACAAGTAATAATGCTGACGAGAAACATGCCTATTCGTTTTCATTTATCACGTATTTAAAGAAATAATATTTCTATTTTTTTTTGCTCTAAAACTCATTAACAAAATGAGTAGGCAACCCTTTATCTTTTTTTAACGTCTTTGTTTATAAAGGGCTAGCTTGTTAATTTTAATGAAAGTAGCGAAACTGTAACACTTTTCATTTTTAGTCGTCATATTTTAAACTAATCAAAAATCAATTTTCTATGAGTTCATTAAAAATCAATAATTTATCTAAAACGTACCCAAACGGTGTAAAAGCCTTAGATAATGTGAGTCTAGAATTAGAAAACGGCATGTTCGGGCTTTTAGGCCCAAATGGCGCTGGCAAATCTTCTCTAATGCGAACCCTTGCAACCTTACAAGAAGCCGATTCTGGAACAGCAACTTTAGATGATATTGATATTTTAAACCAACCTGCAGAACTGCGAAAAGTTTTAGGCTACTTGCCACAAGAATTTGGTGTGTATCCTCGTATTACAGCAGAACAATTGTTAACTCATTTGTCCATTTTAAAAGGAATTACCAATACGTCTGAACGTAAAGAATTGGTGAAGTACTTATTAAACAAAGTGAACCTTTACGATAAACGAAACAAATC
>NZ_DEXW01000068.1:0-8256 GCF_002364335.1 Winogradskyella sp. UBA3174
TTCTATTCAGTTTTTATTTACTAAATTAAGTTCTTAATAACGCAACTAACCATACACATCACGTTGGCAACAATTAGAAATCCCCACAGCTTTTTAAAACTTGCTCGAACAATCCGATAAAATACATTTAGTCATTCCTCATATATGAAAAACAAAGGAAATTAATAAAATACTAATCGACCATTTCCTTGGCCAACTCATCTATTCTTTTTTGTTTTGCATCTGAAGGATGTCCTGTTTCTGCATAAATTTTAAGGTCAATCATAACCATATTAATTAGCTTTTCAATTTGCTTTTTCATCATGCCTTTCATTAAAGTGCCCATTATACCAGAAACTTCAAATGTCATTACCATAACTATTTTAGACTGATTTTCACCAACCGATAAAACAGTCCAATTGTTTGATACTTTATCTACAAAACCAGGTAAGCCTCCTACCACATCATATGCTAAGTTCATTTTTTCATCATCATAATTTGTCAGCTTTTCATCTACTTTATTAAACCCTTTGGCATTTAAATCACATGAACGTGCATCACACGTTGCTCCTTCAAACTGTGCCGTTCCCGAACCCGAAGAATGATCTACTGAGGTTGACCATTTATAAGCATCCGCAAATTGTTTGCCTGCTATTTCCCACAGTTTTTCTACCGAAACATTAATTGTATCACTTTCTTTGTTAAGAGTAAACCCTTTCTTTTTTTTGTTTTGTCCCATTGTTATAGTTGTTAGTATTAATAAAACGGATAATAATCCAATTGCTTTTTTTATTTGTATTCTTTAAAACAAATATCCGGACAATGGAAAGGAATTACTTTCTGTAAACGCTCAACTATTTTCTAATTTGGTCCAAGCGGTATTTTGATGGGGAAATTTGAAAATGGTCTTGAAAGCTTGCCGAAAATGTAGTCACATCAAGAAATCCACTATCATAAGCAATAGCCGCAATAGCCGAATTGTTTGACAACAATAATGTAGCAGAATGTTCTAACCTGCGTATTTTAATGTAACGTGCAGGGGTTTCGGAATAAACTTGTATAAATTTTCTTTTAAAGGTTGATAAGCTCATATTGCAAATAAAAGCCAATTGCTCCATTGAAATATTGTTGAACAAATTATTTTCTACTGCTTGCTTAAATTCAACCGAAATTGTGGAGAACAATTCCGACAACATATTTTGAACATCCAAATACTTTTCTGATTTCAGCAGAATAAGTATGAGTTCTTTTAATTTAATAATGCTTAATTCATCATCAATTAAAGATGGATTGTTAAAGTATATAAAAAGGGAATTGATGAACTGGTCTACTAGTTCGTTTGAAATAAATTTCTCAGGGTGTTTATTGCTATCTTTTCTTAAAAAAGAAGGAATATCATCTTTATAAATATCTATTAAAACATCACGGTGTAAATAAACAAGCACAATTTCACACTCATTTTTATCTGTAGTACATATAAGTTTTTGAACATAACTTCCACAATTTTTGGCCAAAGCCTCTTTAGCTCCTATTTTGTGAATACCTCTGGCATCAATACTTTCTAAACCCCCTTCTTTTACATAAAAAAAGCAGGCCACATCTTCTACTCTCCCCTGCATTGTTAATGGGGTTTTAAAAACCGTGTTTTGAAAAAGAGGTTTACCTCTAAATTCTATAATGTTATTGTTTAAAATCATATTACAAATATCAATACTAATATAGTTTAATACTTTCTGAAAAAGGCCAAATTAAAAATGGAATAAAAGGTGACCAAAGCGGAAAAAATAACTGTTGCCAACAACGTGTATAAAACATACCTAATAATTGCTATACCCAAAGGTAAGTGCTTATTTGCGAAGACCGCCAAATTTTTAAATTTGGCTTTCAAATAAAATAAGTAAAAACAAAATATAAAAATTCGGCTCTGTACTGAACTGAAAATATAGTACATTTAGACATGCTACGTTTCATACACAAACCCGTTGGCAACAAGCTCAAACCGAAATGAAATATAAACTACTTATGCTATTTCTAACATTTACCATATTGTCTTATGCTCAGTGTTTTGATTGTGCCCAGAATATAGGAGGTTGGGTACATGACTATCCTGAAGATATTGAAAAAGTTTCAGATGGAATTATTTTCACAACTACCCAATCAAACTTTGACGAAGGGGTAATTTATAAATATGATTTTAATTGCAATTTAATTTGGTCTTATAATTTTTTGGATGAATATGACGATATCGAAGCGTATAAAACTGCCGTGGATGAGCAAGACAATGTATATGTAATAGTAAATAATGATCAAGGCCAAGTTAATATTGGAAGTACAACTATTGTAACTGGAATGAGCGTTGTAAAAATAAATGCCCAAGGACAACTAGTATGGAGCAGACCACTTGGTGGTCAACAAATTGGTATTAATATACATTATTGGAATAATACAATATCCATAGTTGGAAGGTTTTTAACATCAATAAGTATAAACAATGAAATAAACTTAACAGGTAATGCAGAAGATTATTATGTAGCTAAATTTGATTTAGATGGAAATTTGAATGAGGCAATAAATTTTGGTGGTAATGGAGAAGATGTTCTTATAGACTCTGAAATTGATACGAACGGTAATTTATATATAACAGGAACAACCAACGATATTACCCATATTACCAAAATAAATACAGATTTAAACCAAGAATGGATTAATCAGATATCAAGTTACACAGGTAGCACATATCGGTATAATGCTTCAAACTTATATTATAATAATACGAATGATAAATTATACTTGTGGGGAAGTTATTATGATTCTGTAAATGTATTAGGCAACATTTTTACCGTAAGTAATTGTGAATGGGGCAGTTTATTGACTGAATTTTCTGCAAGTAATGGAAGTCTAGAAAATATTACGCCTATTGATAATTGTTCAATATTGCCTTTACCAACAATTGGTGGTAACTGGAGAACTGATAACATCAGTAATGGTTATATGTATCATAAAAACAATGAACTTTTTGTTTTAACGAGTTTTAGATCTTCATTGACTTTTAGTAACGTAACAATAGAATCAACAATAACCAACAATGTTTACAATGAAGATTTAGTCCTATTTAAAGTTAATCTTGAAAGTTTTGAAAAAGAATTTGTTTTACGTTCAACTGGCGAAAACTATTATCCAACCGCTGAATATGAAGATGGACCTGGTCCAATATTAATTGTAGATAATGATATATATTTGAGTGCATTCTTCGAAAGCTATCCAATGCAAATAAATGGCACTGAAATAACTAACAATAGTGGTAATAATAATACAGATGTTCTTTTTTACAAATACAAAACAGATCAAACGGATTTAGATGGTTTAATTTCCTTTGAAAACACCTGTTTGTCCGAAAGTACTTTGTTCGAAATTAATGGTGAATTTGATTCTGTTTTATGGAATTTTGATGATCCCATTTCTGGTGTCAATAATATGTCTACCATAACCAATCCTAGTCATACGTTCGTCAATAGCGGGAATTATAATGTTACTGCATTGATTACTTGTGGAACAGAAATAGAAACCCTTAGTATCGAATTAGTCATTACTGATAACCCTATTGTAAATCAAATTACAAATAGATTTAGCTGTGAAGATGTTTATGGAAGCCAAATTTCTAGTTCTTTTGATACATCTTCAATAGAAAGCGATATAATAGGGACCCAGTTAAATTTGACATTTAAATATTTTGATGGTAATGGAATTGAATTACCAAGCCCTTTACCTAATCCGTTTTCCAATTCTATTGTGGGACAAGAAACTATTATAGTTAGAATAGCATATAATGATAATTTGTCGTGTTTCTCGGAAGTCTCTTTCGACTTAATTGTTGAACCTCTTCCCGAAATTAATCAAATTAATAATATCTATGCATGTGACGATGATAATGACGGAATCACCGAGTTTGATATCAGCAATATAGAAAGTACAATTTTAGGCGGACAAACTGAAATGGAAATTATTTTTTTTCGTGAAAATGGGTCACAATTACCTAATCCAATGCCTAATTCAATTCTAAACACAGTTCCCAATCAAGAAACTGTAACAGCTAGAGTAACTAATCCCACTACTGATTGCTTTAAGGAAATTTCTTTCGATTTAATTGTAAATTCCTTGCCAATAGCTAATTCATTAAACGTTTTATTTGGATGTGACGATAACAATGATGGGGTTTCATAATATTTTGAGACTTCGACTATTGAGAGTCAAGTCTTAAATGGACAAACAGGAATGTTAGTTAGTTATTTTGACCAAAACTCTATTCAATTATCAAACCCATTACCTAATCCATTTACGAATTCCAATCCCTTTAATGAAGTTATAACTATAAGGGTTACCGACCTTAATTCAACTTGTTATGCTGAAACGACACTTCAATTGCAAACTGTGACACAACCAAATATAAATCAACCAGATAATTTATGTGCATGCGACCAAGGAAGTGGATATGCTGAATTTGATACATCAACTATAGAAGAACAAATTATTGGTACTCAAGTTGGTTTAACAATAGAATATTATGATTCTAATAATAATTCGCTTCCAAGTCCTTTAACTGCATTATTTCAAAACACAGAGCCTTTTTCTCAAACCATAAACGTTAGAGTTGAAGATGCCACAAATCCAATTTGTTATTCAGAAACATCTTTTAACTTAATCGTAAATGAATTGCCTGAAATCAATTTAGAAGAAGAATACTTCATTTGTAATTTAGAACCCTCAATTTCGTTAACCGTAAACTCTGGTTTTAATTCATATAGTTGGTTCTTTGAAGATGGAACTTTAATTTCAAATGCATACAACGTAGAAATAACAGAAGAAGGCAGCTATACTTTAACTGTTAACCAAATTGAAAATGATCTTACTTGTCAAAATTCATTTACATTTAGTCTTGTTCGTTCGGAGTTACCAGAAATACAGCAAGTAAATTATGGAGAATTAGGAAATAATTTTATTGAAATAATTGCTTCAGGTAATGGTGATTTCGAGTATTCAATTGATGGTATAAATTATCAAGACAATAATTATTTCCCAGATATTCAAGGAGGAACTTACAATGTTTATGTTAGAGATAAAGAAGGATGCGGAGAAGATTCAAAAGAAGTTACAATAATTGATTACCCAAAGTTCTTCACCCCAAACAACGACGGATATAACGACTTTTGGCAAGTAAAAGGAATAAATAAATTTCCAAATTCAAAAATTTCAATTTTTGACAGATATGGAAAATTATTAACTCAATTATCATCGAATGATGTCGGTTGGGATGGAAATTATAATGGGAAAGGAATGTTGTCTAACGACTATTGGTTCAAAGCTAATCTTGGAAATGGAACAAATTTTTCAGGCCATTTTTCATTGAAAAGATAAAGCCGGTTGCCAACACCGTGTATAATTAATTGCTAGAGTGTCTATGTGCTAATCGGAAAATTCTCTGTATTTCCCTCAAGCCCGTCCCCTTTTGCTATCTTTAATCCCAACGCAATTAACCATACACAATCACGTTGGCGTTAATTATAACGATAAATAATTTAATAACGATATGAAAATTAAAAAGGCTTTATTATACGTTCCTTCCATGTTTTTTCCAGGATATACGGAATCTTTTAGTAGATTGTATCATAGTTTTAAGCATGAAAAAGATTCTTTTAAAATCAAAAAATCCTCTAATATTTTTAATGATATTTATGAAAAAAATCTTTGGGGAAAAGATTTTGAATCTAAATCAGGGGGAGGTTCAACAATAGAAGGAACTGTTACCATTCGAGAACAATTGCCGAAAGCCTTATCCAAATATTCTATAAGCACAATGCTTGATATACCATGTGGTGATTATAATTGGATGAAAGAGGTAAAAAAAGATTGCGACTATATTGGTGCTGATATTGTTTCAAAAGTGGTGGAAAGAAATCAACAATTGTACTCATCAGAAACAGTTCATTTTCAACGAATGGATTTAACAAAAGATTTATTGCCTAAAGTTGATCTTATTTTTTGTAAAGATTGCTTACAGCATTTGTCCGAAGAAAAAGTAAAGGAAGCTATTAATAATATTAAAAGAAGTAATTCTAAATATTTGTTGGTAACGTCTTATCCAAAGACGTGGCGCAATTATGACATATATGAAGGGGGATATCAACCTTTAAATTTATTGATCAAACCGTATTTTTTAAAAAAGTTCATATTAAAGATAAAGGAAGAATCAAAAGCTGCTGATATCGAAGTTGACAAAACAATGTATCTATTTGATATTAAGGCATTACTATTATTTTAAGCGAGAGATATTTAAAAAAACTACCGCCAACATTGTATATAAAAAATAACGGAGTAAGTGCTAAAACGAAAGTATAAACATAAAATAAAGGTCAGTGATAAACCGAAAAATTAGCACTTAAAAATCCGCTAGTTTTCATATACTAACCGTTGTAATGCATTTGGCTAAACTAATGAGCATTTTTACAAACCAAACAACCTACTTTACTCATTTATACTTTTAGATTAAAAATAAGCTGAATAGATTAGTGGAAAATTAACAACGATGACTGAAAAAAATCTAATAACATTTTTAATACTTTTCTACTTTTCAATTTCGTTTGGTCAACAAAAAGATACAATTTATGGTAAAGTAAAATCTATCAAAGAACAACTCGCTTTTTTTGATGAAAATCGACAGAACATGAAATTGTTTAGCGATGAAGGAGACTATGGTCATAACGGTTTTTCAAACCCTAAATTCACAGAAAGTAGATTTTTTAATTGGTGGTATAATACACCATTTGTTCATTACTCAAATTACCATAAGGAATTTAATAAAAAGGGGGAAACAACTTATGAAGTTTGGTTTTATAAAAGTGGCGACACAGTTGCGTTTTTTAATTATAAGTATGATAAAAATGATAATTTAATCCAAGTTAAAGAAAGCTATAAAAAAGACGACTACACAGTTAGAAATTATAACTACGATTCTAAAAACAAAATAAAATCTACAATCTATTACGTTTCAGACGACCCCAATTTATATTCATATTCAGAGTTTATCTATGATGAAAAAGAGAACCTAATTCAATCAAAAGACTTTAATGCAGATGGAGAAACATATGGTACTAAATACACTCTCTACTCAAATGGAAAAATAAAAGAAGTTATTAGTTACTCACCATTCAAAATTATTAAAAAAAACAATAAAAGAATATTGTTTAAAGATGGAATAGGAAGTGAAAAATTAGATCGTAAATTTATTTACAATGAAAATGGAGATATGACTGAAACACTCTCTTACAAGGGAGAATTCTACAATGACAATGAACCACAAATTCAAGGAAGAACACGGAAAGAATATGCAAACGGATTATTGGTAAAAGAAATGACTTTGAATAGAGCAAACAAGATTGAGAGATTTACTTTATATTATTATAATAAACAAAAGCAAATTACAAAGGAAAATTATGTCGTTCCGGAATATCCGGACAACAATCTTTCGTATGAATACTTTTACGACAATAATGGAAACCAAATAAAATTAATCTATTCAGAAAAAAATAATCCTGTAACTGTCAAATTTAAATATGAATTTGATAACCAGAACAACTGGACTAAACAAATAAAATCTGTGGATGGAGAACAGCTATTTATATGGACAAGAGAATTTGAATATTTTGAATAATAAAAACGCATTACAACACCGTGTATAATTAATTGCTTGGTCACTGACGACTTACGAACATTCCTGCGGAATATTCTATCTGTGTTTTATTTGCTAAATTAGTTGCTTAATCACGCAACTAACCATACACAACAACGTTGTGTGTAATGCCTAGATATTTTTAAATTAGCAAATTTTCAGCTTATAAAAAAGTCATTTTAATCAAAATTTAATGATAATTATAGCATGTTACATTAAGTAAAACCTAAATTCTTACTCAAGTAGAAGATGGAATCAATACGGAATTTAGCGCTTGTCAGATTACTGTCATACCTTTGTCATATATATGTACTACCTCTTACAATATAAAGGAAAAGTTAATATTTAGATTTGCATAAAACTTAAAATACTTAATAATATGAATTCTAACACAACTAACTTAAGAGACATTAAAAAAATGAGATTAGAGCGCCATTGGTCGCAGGAACAATTAGCGGAAATGAGTGGTTTAAGCATAAGAACTATTCAACGAATAGAAAACGGAGAAAATGCTGGTTTAGAATCATTAAAATCCTTGGCATCTGTCTTCGAAA
>NZ_DEXW01000068.1:8507-13189 GCF_002364335.1 Winogradskyella sp. UBA3174
ATGTTCAAAATGTAAAAGGTTTTTATGGGTTTCTTGCGCTAGCTATATTTAGCTTGGTTGTATTTTTTATTATTGCGCTTTTCGATTCTGATTCAGAAGGTTGGTATTTATTTTTTTATATGCTGATTTTTTATGCACTTGCTTTGGGAGTTTATTATCTTGATATTTTTGATTTCTTTGGAGAAGAATGGAAAAGAAAAATTATTAATAAGAAATTCAAGAAGAATTAGTTTTTTATACATTCAACAAATTAGAAAGTTGAAAAGAACTAAAGACAACATCGTATAAAATTAATTGCTGGTAAATTGTCTATTTACAAAAGTCCAAACGGACTTTCTTGGTTAGTGTTTTATTTACTAAATTCACCGCTTAAAAGACGCAACTAACCTTATACAAACACGTTACCTGCAAGCTGAAAAATCTAGGCTTCATAGTCAAAATAATATTAAATGAAAATTAACGCGTATATAAAGCAGGCTTATCCTTTTTATTATGAAGACTTAAAAAAAGTATTTATACTTCTTTGTTGTATGTCCATCATAAGCTTTCTGTTTTCCTATTTATTTGAGCCATTTAGTATGAACCAGGCTGAGCACAAAATAAGTAGTTTGTGGATTCTAATATTGCACGCCTTTATTCCGATACCTATTGCTTTGGGCTATCTTTTTTTACTCAATAAAACCGTAAAGAACACCAGTCATTGGACGCTTGGTAAGGAATTTTTACATCTAGCACATGTTCTCTTTTTAATTGGTCTTGCCAGTTTTTTCCTTCGGGATTTTATTTATACTAATCCCGATAACTGGTCATTTCGCTATTTCTGGGAGGAAATTCGGAACACTTTTTTGGTAGGTAGCTTAATTTTAGTTGTCATTTTACCTCTAAACCTTGAGCGATTATTGTACAGGCACTTTAATTTTTTAAACCAAATAGCTACTAAATCATCAATTACAAAGAAGAGCAACTCTATACATATAAACACACCAATACCTGGAGAGCAATTTGAAGTAAACATAGGGACATTTCTTTTTGCAAAAGTAGAGAGTAACTATATCGAAATTATTTACAGCAGTGTTACAGGATTTGAAAAATTGTTAAAGCGAATGACTTTAAAGGAATTTGAAGAACAGTTAAGTTCCTTTCCTTATGTGTTTAAAGTTCATCGCTCTTACTTGGTAAATTTGCAGACTATCGAATCCATTTCTGGCAATGCTCAAGGATATATGCTTCGCTTAAAAAACTTCTCTGAAGCGGCTATTCCAGTATCCCGATCCAAGATTCAAGAATTTAATCGTGTTTTTACTAATTACAATAAAAAGTAAGTTTGTATTTCGTCACTTTGGATTGTCATTTGTCACTTAGCCTAAAACATCATTGATATTGTTTTTATATTTGCCATCAAAAAAAAAATCAATGGATACTACAACAAGAAGATATGATTTAGACTGGTTACGTGTTATTGCCATTCTAGCTGTTTATTTCCATCATCTAGCGATGCCTTTTAATGGCGACGATTTTCACATTATGAATTCCGAATCTAGTAAATTGTTAGACGACATCATGGTCTACTTTGAACAATTTAGACTGCCCTTACTTTTTTTAATATCTGGTACTGGAACCGTACTTGCTTTTTCTAAAAGGACTTGGAAACAATTTTCTAAAGAGCGCACAGGCAGACTTTTAATTCCACTCATTTTTGGAATACTATTTATTGTACCACCACAGACTTATTTTCAATACATCAATGAATATGAATCTTACTGGCAGCTATACACGAGCGGACGATTTGAAACAAACCACCTTTGGTTTATAGAAAATCTTTATATTATTTCTTTACTTGTGATTCCACTAATTATTTTTCTTAAATCTCAAAAATCTCAAGGTTTTAGAACTTGGTTTGAAAGAACATCTTCTAATAAATTGGGTCTATTGTTAGGAGGATTACCCTTAATAATTTTGACAGTAGTCCTTAAAAGGTATTACCCGACTGGCTCATCTTCTCTAACCAATCTTTCGGAAACCTTCTTCTACACCTATTTCTTTATTACAGGAATTTTATTTGCGAGCTCACAAGTGTTTTGGGAAAACCTAAAAAAATACAGACGCTTTCACCTTGTTAGTTTTATAATTAGCACACTAATGTTCTACAGTTATTACTTCGCACCCAATGATTACGTTGAACCCTATTTAAGCACTTCCGTTCGTTGGGATATTTGGTATGGCTTATGCTGTTTGTTGGGGTGGTGCTTTGTTTTGACCTTGTTGGGATATGGACAAGTTTACCTCAACAAACCTAGTCTTTTGCTCAAAAGGATGAACGAAGCTATTTACCCATTTTATATATTACATCAGACGGTAATAGTGATTTTTGGATACTATATTATTCAGCTGAATTTAAATATCCCTGTTAAAATGATACTGCTTTTTATGAGCTCATTTTTTGTCATTGTACTCTTATATCGTCTGTTAATTTATCCTTTTAAAGTTACTCGAGTCCTCTTTGGAATGAAAAAGAATAATGAAAAACGCAAGAATATAACAGCTTTTAAAACTGAGGAATTAGTCTAATTATAAAATTCAAAGTCCGTAGGTCGTAATATTATAAATCACATTTAAAAAAGCCAGCAGGTAACACCGTGTAAAATTAATTGCTGGTTTTAGCCAATTTACGAAGGCCTCGCGGACTTTCTATCTGTGATTTATTTACTAACTTTAGTGCTTAAATCACGCAACTAACCATACACAACACGTTGGCAGTAATAAAAAAATGAACACACTAAAAGAATATATCAATTCAAAAATAACAATTAAAAAAAGTGTTTTAGATACTATATTATCATGTTTCAATATAAAAGAATATGATAATGACCAAACTATTATCAGGAACGGACAGTATGTGACGAACTACTATTTTATAGTTTCTGGTGGTATCCGAATAGTTATTGATACACCAGATAAAGAAGTAACTGCTTGGTTATTATTTGAAAATAATTTTTTTAGTGACCTAGAATCAATAAAATCAGGGCAGCCTTCTAAAGCAAAGGTACTGACTATAGGTAAATCTACTATATTGAGTATTGAAGCTGAAAAAATGCATCAATTCTATAAACAGCATCCTGAATGGCAAGAATTTGGAAGAAAAATGATGGAAGAACTATGCTTAAACTTAGTTGAAACTTTAATCTCATTTCAAATTATGGATGCCGAAACTCGCTATTTACATTTACTTAAAAAATCAGATATTATAAATAGAGTGCCATTGAAACAATTGGCTTCTTATTTAGGAATAACTCCTAGCTCTCTTAGTCGTATCAGAAAAAATATTCGTTAATTTTATTTCTTGCCATTTGGCAATTTTCCCAAACTGAATCTTGCTCATCTTTGTATCATAATTATAAAAAATAAATTATGATATTTAAAGTATTACTTATGAGCTTATTATTTACAATTGGGCCTATAAAAGAAAAAAATCAAAAAAACACAGGAACAGTTTCTATTGAATTTTCTGGAATTGATAAAGGAAGAGGTTATATAGAATTAAGTGTATTTAGTAGCTTCAAAGGGTTTCCAAATAACGGAAATACTGCTTTTAAAACGTATCGTTTTAAAATAACTTCAAGCAAAGAATCTTTTTCAATTAAAGATTTCCCTTATGGGGAATATGCTATTTCTTGTTTTTATGATATTAATAACAATAAATTATTAGATACCAACTTTTTTGGTATTCCTAAAGAAAAAGTAGGCGCATCTAACAATCCTACTAGCAATTCCATTCCTAGTTATAAAGATGCGAAGTTCATTTTAAACGAACCAAAACTTCACTTATCAATAACTTTAAAATAATCTTCCTTTCTATTTAAAAAAACATATATAATGAAAAAGTATATCACATATATTTTTATAGGACTACTATATCAACAAGTAAATGCACAAGTAACAGGAGAAGTAAACGTCCTTGATAGAGATGTTTTTTACATTCAGTACACACCTAATATAGCTACTGAAGATTTTACTTATAATAGAATAAGTGGTAAACTAAGCATTCCGCCAATACGTTTAAAAAAGCTATCTCTTTTTACAACTATTGGATTGGATATACACCAGTTTGATTATAAGGATAGTAATCAATTTAGAGATGTTACCGCCCTGGATAAATTTTACAATGTTAACTTAAGCTTATTTGCTAATTACAAGTTTTCAGATAAATGGTCATTAAATATTCTGGCAGCACCATATATAGCATCTAACTTAGAAGAAAATTTAACTAGTGATGATTATAATTTTAACGGACTAGCTTATTTGGAACGCACTTTTTACTTTAAAAAAGGAGGATATATACAACTTGATGTTGGAGCAGGTTACTTAACACTTAATGGAACAACAACTGTAAATCCTGTAATACAAGCCAAAGCTAGGTTTAATGAAAATTGGTCAGCCGTTTTAGGTATCCCAAATACGTATGTAAAATGGGACATCAACAAAAGGCATTCCTTGAAAGTACTAGGAGAGATAAATGATTTTTCTGCAAACTTAAATGGTACAAACAGTTTTGGAACTGTAAATAATGTAGATCGTGCCGTTTTTACTTCAATTTCTGCTGGTATAGAATATAATTATTGGATTACACCTTCTATAGGCGTAATGCTTAAAGCTACCCAAAGTGTTTGGGATAATTATGAACT
>NZ_DEXW01000068.1:13326-14170 GCF_002364335.1 Winogradskyella sp. UBA3174
TTAGGAATACTGATAATGAAAGTCTTTATGAATTTAACACCTCTTTTGAACGTCCTTTTATTGGTGTAGGTATAAAATTTAATCCTATCAGAAGTTTACAAAATAGTCTAAATCCATTATAACGATGTCAAACAATAAAAATATAACACAGATGTTCAGCAAACAAGCATTTTTAAAATCGGCACTCCCTGCTTATTTCTTCCCATTAATTATGTCTGGTGGTCCCGCTTATTTTTTAAATAAACCAGAATTACTTAAGGCGAGTTATTCAACCATTGCTTTACCTTCTTTGATTGCTACAGTTATTTGCTTTTTCTTGCTTAAATATCTTAAAGAGAAACAACTATTGCTGCTTCATAGGATTGTAATCTCATTGCTTTTGATTGTTTCAATAGGAGCCCTTTCTCTGTTGATAATTCAAATTTTCAATCTTTGGTCTTACCTTTTAGATATCCTTCCATCAGCAGGACTTGGAGCAGGAATTATAGGAATGACAAAACCCCTAAAGAAAAACCATGAAAAATTATAAAAAAACAATAGTCGTATTTGGTTGTACAGGAACAATAGGCTTACCTGTCTTACAACTTTTAATAAAAGAAAACTGTATTGTAAGAGGCGTACTTCGTAATCCTCAAAGGACATATCCGATTTCAATAAAAAACACTTCTAACTTGAGTTATGTAAGTGCAGATCTAGCAATTATTAAAGAAGTAGAAGATGCCTGTAAATTTGCAGACACAATATTTTTGTTAACAGCAACTCAACCAAAACAAGAAGAATATGAAACTAATGTGATTAATGCTGCTAAAAAATATGGAGTAAAAAGAATTGTAAAACTATCTGC
>NZ_DEXW01000010.1 GCF_002364335.1 Winogradskyella sp. UBA3174
TTTAACGACTACCTAGAATTTGACGGTGGTTTTGGTAGACTAATTAATGTTTAAGTTGAGCTATAAGTTGTAGTGGTCAATTTTTTTAGATATCTTATACAAATGAAGATTAAAATCTTTCTAAAAATATTTATTTGTCTCTTGGCTATTAAAAGCCAAGGACAAAACGATGATGAATTTGTCGGAAAAACTGATTATTTCGAATTCATAAGTAAGAAATATAAAATAGACAGCACAAGCATCTATTATACCGCAGATTCAACTAAAAAAACTATTTTCCTTTTCCCTTCATTCACTTATTTTATTAGAAAAGATAAAATTATAACCATAGAAGAAGTCGCAAATAATATCGGGTCCTATTGCCCACCAAAAAAATTATTTGGGCAACTTAGTTATGATCTTGTTTCTGAATTATTGGACAAACAAAATTATGAAGTCGATCTAACTCTCAAAAATTTAAATTCAAATGAAATTTTAAACCAAAATGAGGAAATAGTTGCTGTATTTTTATTTTCTGTAGACTTCAAAAAATCAGGGATTAGATATATTAAAAATAAACTTGAAGATCTAGGATTTAAAACCATTATTCTTTCTATGGATATGCCATCTATCAATGGGATTATAGATTATTCTAAAGTGAATCAAATTCGTGTGAAAAAAAACTAACTATGAAAAATCTAGCATTTGTTTTAATTATGGTTGCTACGCTTCCCTTTATCCATTCTCAAGAGGCAGATATAAAATCGCATTCATTTTCGACAATAAAATTACAAAGGAAAATAGTATTTGAACCTATTTTAGATTCCAAGAATACACCTTATTATGAAAAGACATCTTTTTTGTTATCTGAAATTAACAAAGCAAATTATAACATTACTGCTGAGGAATTGAATGCTCGTTTATTTGCTAACATTAAAATTATAGAAAATACCTATTTAGACCAAGAACAATTTTTAAGGGGTTGCGGTTACTTAGAAGCTGGCGTCACTAATCCTGTTGATGGTGCAGGTTTAATGTTTTCAATGGTTCTTAACAATTTTGTAAATAATATTCTTCTTACAAAAGGTATTTTTGGCAAAAATTATTATCTTAAAAGGTGAAGGGGAAAGATCCTTTTTGATGGTGAAAATATTTTTTTAAGAAAGAAAGAAGGATTTTTATTGAGAAGCTGAAACCTGCTTAACTAAGACAAAAATCATTTTTTATTATTCTTAATCAAATCTTATTACACAAAAACAATGTTAAACTCCAAACCCAAAACTGTTAAAGCTTATCGTTTGTTAATCAGATAATTACGGGAAAACCGTAATTGAAAAATAAATTAAAAAATCTCACATTTTTTTTGGTTACTTCTGTTTTTTTTTTATAAATTTATTTTGTTGAAAGTATAATTTTGGGTCATTTAGAAGTCACTCAGAAAAATGCGGACAGCAAAAATGTTTAAACACCTAGCTTGTGCAAGCTTTTTTATTTTATCCCTTAAGATTAAAATTAACAGCACAAAAAAGACTTCTACAAAATTGACTTCTACTTCTCATTCCCTTTATGAGAAAAAAATTGACTTCTAATTATAAGACTTCTATCTCCCTAAATTTTAGGGAAAATTATTTATTAATCAACCTATCTTAAAAATGTGATGGGTTTAAAATCTTAAATTATGAAGAATAAAGTTTTTAGCTTTGTGGCTGTAGTATTGTTTATGAGCAGTTCTCTTAATGTTAATACTAATATGCAATTTGATGATAATTCAGCTTGTTTTGATTACGCTGATAAGTGGGCTAATATAGTTGGGTTTTGGAATTCACTATCTCATTACGATGAATATTTAGTTTTTGAAGCTTTATACGATGACTGTATCAATCAATAATAAATGTTGGGCATAAAATTTATGCCCTCATTTTTTAATTCAAATAATTATGCAAAAATATATATTATTAATTACGTTATTACTTTCTATTAGCTTTTGTTTTTGCCAAGCTAAAGGGAAAGCCTATTATGCAAAAAAAATTAATGCTGAGTTCGAGAAAAGATTAGACTCCTTATCTAATGAACCTGGAAACCCTTTAAAATCTTTAGATAAATCGACACAAGACTTAGAGTTTATTTTAACATTTAATCAGGAAATTGCTATTTATAAGGAAACTGAAAAAATGACATCTGATAATAGTAAAACGTCTAATAAGCTGGCAAAAATTTTGTCCGGATACTCTGGGCCATCATATTTTGACTTTAAAAACAAGAAAATAATTTTTACCAAAGATGTGTTTAATGAATTATACTTAGTTAACAAAGAAATTTCAAGTTTAGAATGGGTTTTAACAAAAGAAAAATTAGTCATTAATAATTTGAATTGTTACAAGGCAATGACTTCTGTTATTACTGAAGGCAGTAGTGGCATAAAGGAAGTCCCTATAATCGCATGGTATACAACAGATGTAAATGTCTCAGCAGGACCTGATGGTTTTGGTGGATTACCAGGTTTGATTATACAATTAGAAAAAGGGAACTTTATTACAGTTTTAACCAAAATTGAGATTTCAGATAAAAATAATAAATTAGAGCTACCAAAAGAAGGAAAAAATATCAGTGAGGATGATTTTAATGAATTGGTAAAAGAAATGGTAGTCAATCGAAGAAAATATAATAAAGGATAAGCAATCTGTAGTACCCAAAATAAAGTAATTATGATTCTTAATAGAATAATAACAATTACATTGATTTTATTTACATAGTTTTTCTCAAAGCAATGGCAAAGCATATTATTATAAAATTTCTAATTATAATCTAAAAAGTTTAGAAACTAATGCAAAATCGCGAAAACCAAATAAGACTATTGATGAAACTATTAATGAAATGGAGTTTTTATTGAAATTTAATGATTCAGTTGCAGTATATGAAGTCATCAATGACAATAAAGCTATTGATGATATGGCTATTTCTTTTTCAGGATACAGAGGTGTATTCTATTATGATTTAATTAAAGAAAAAAATATTAAGAAACAAGGTAAATATCTAATTGAGAAGGATTTTAAAGATTTTAATTGGACGTTAACTGATGAAGTATCTATAATTGATTCTCTTGTTTGCTATAAGGCTATTTCGGCAATAAAAATTAAACGCAAAAGAAGTGAAATCTTTAAACCCGTTACAGCATGGTACACTACCGAAATTTGTGTCTCTATTGGACCAGATGGTTTTTCAGGTTTACCAGGTTTAATTGTTGAACTACAAATTGATAGAGTAATAACTCGATTACGGAAAATAGATTTTACAGAAAATGATTTAAATATTGAACTTCCGAATAAAGGTAAAAGAATGACAGAAAAAGAATTCGAAATTTATATTGAAGATTTAATTAAAGATTAAAATGGAAAGAATTAGAGTTTATATCTATGGATCAAAAAAAAAAATGGATTCGAATATTATTATTTACCATTAATTTTACATTATATGGCTTTGCCCAACAAACCCTAGTCCAAGGCAAAGTAACCGACTCCATTCAAAACCCATTACCCTACGCTAATATCCTTGCCATTCCGCAAGCAAATGACCAAGACGTAAAATTTGCCATTTCAGAAAATGATGGCAGCTACAAACTAGGTCTAGTCAAAAACCAAACTTATGAGATTACGGTAAGTTATTTGGGGTACAAACCACAAACACTCACCATAACTACAGCAGACCAAGATGTTATTAAAAACTTCACCCTCAAAGAAAACCCAGACCAGTTGGATGAGGTCATTATAAAATACACACCACCAATTACCGTTAAAAAAGACACCATAACCTACGATGTTACCAAGTTTGTTACTGGCGAAGAACGTAAACTCCGAGATGCCTTAAAAAAATTACCAGGAGTGGAAGTTGATCGCGAAGGCAACGTTATGGT
>NZ_DEXW01000053.1:0-7336 GCF_002364335.1 Winogradskyella sp. UBA3174
TTTGATATTTCTATTGAAGTTGGTGCAGGAGGCGAGATGAAATTCATAATGGGCTATTTGGCCAATGTCAACAAGCGTATTTTAACCTCTGCAACAAAAGGCGCTTCGATTCCTGCGTATTTAAAAATGGATGGTGGGAAAACGTTGAATTACTTAACTGAAAAAGCGAGTTCCAAACTGACCGTAAAAACGGTGTTGTCGCCATCAGCAAATAAGCACAATACTTTGGTGGATTTATTACATCATTTAGGTAGCGAACCTGGCATTGTATTTTGTAATAAAAAAGAACGTCTCGAAGATTTAAGTCGTTTCTTAGATAAGCGAAAAGTAGCACATACTTGTTTTCATGGAGGTATGGAACAACGCGATCGCGAACGTGCCTTAATCAAATTAAGAAACGGATCTGTATCTGTACTTATTGCCAGTGATTTAGCAGCACGAGGTATCGATATCCCAGAGATGAGTTATATTATTCATTACGAAATCCCAGAAGCGTTACAAGAATACACCCATAGAAATGGTAGAACGGCCAGAGTTAATTCTAAAGGGACAGCCTATCTTATAAAAGGAGACAAAGAAGTGTTTCCTGAGTTTATAGAGAAATCTAAAATACAAATGCTTTCTAAGGCAGGTGAAATTAAACCACCATTTTGGACGACCTTATTTATTTCTGGTGGCCGAAAAGATAAAATCTCTAAAGGTGATATTGCAGGTCTGTTTTTTAAACAAGGTAATATTAGCAAAGATCAGCTCGGCGTTATCGAATTAAAACAGGATTGTGCTTTTGTAGCGGTTCCTGTTAGTATTGCAGATGACTTGGTGGCTAAATTAAATAATGTGCGTTTGAAGAAGAAAAAGGTTCGTGTTTTTCTTGTTTAATTTTATCTGTTACAAACCAACCCATGAAAAAACCAAGTTCTAAATCTTTAATTATTATAGCGTTTATAGCTATTTATGTTATTTGGGGTTCTACCTATTTGCTCAATAAAATTTCAGTAACCGAGTTACCTCCTTTATTTCTGGCAGCAATACGATTTTTTGTCGCAAGTATTTTAATTTTTAGTATCGCCAAAGCATTAAAGTTTAGCCTTAAAATCACTAAGAAACAACTCTTAAATTCCACGCTTGTTGGCTTTTTGTTTTTGGTGTATGGTAATGGTGTTTTCGTTTGGGCTTTAAAATATGTTGATAGCGGATTTGGCGCTCTATTAGCCTCTACGCAACCGTTGTTTGTATTACTACTAATGCGATTAATGGATCATAAAAGAATGAGACCAAAATCCCTCATAGGAGTTGGACTAGGAATAATTGGGATGTATTTACTGGTGACCCAAAAAGAATTGGTAACTAACGAAGAAACCCTATTAGGTGTTTTTATGATTTTTACCTGCGTTTTCAGTTGGAGTTATGGTAGCGTTTTTGTCGCCAAAGCAGATGTGCCAAAAAACTCTTTTGTTAGTACAGGCTATCAAATGGCAATTGCTAGTATTATGTTAGCCTGCGCAAGTCTATCGTTTGGCGAAACTTGGACGCCCCCTTTACTTTGGAGTCCTAAAGTTCAATTGGCGATGTTAGCACTGATCACATTTGGAAGTATTGTAGCATTTACTGCTTTTAATTATCTTTTAAAGCAAGTCTCTACGGAAAAAGTAGCGACTTCAGCTTATGTAAATCCTATTGTAGCTATGGCTTTGGGATGGTATGTTTTAGACGAAACGCTAAGCATACAATCTATAATTGCTGCTGTAGTATTGCTTACAGGTGTTTATTTTATTACGACGAGGAAGAAAGATGGTGTTTAGGAATTGTATACGAACAACTCCGACTGTTTTATCAGATACGTTGAATAATGTGGGTTTGAAGAAAGAAAAAGTGGATGGTTTTACAGCCACTTTTTTATATATGTAGGTTGCACTAAAAAATGTAATACCCAACAGACAGCTGGAATGCCGCGTTTCTAGCATCCATATTATCTATGACATCAGTAACACCAAAATTATAGCGTACCTGTGCAAAAAACTTAGAAATTTCTATTCCGGCGCCTAGAGCACCACTAAGATCAAAACTTTCAGGATCCCCAAGATCTGAGGTATCATTCACCACAAAACCAAATTGTGGACCAGCTTCGACACTGAAAATCTTTGCGAATTTTAATTTAAATAATACAGGAACGTTCAAATAGTCAATATCAATATTATCAATTCCTTGAGCAGAATAGATAACCTCTGACTGAATAGCAAAAGTACCTAATAAACTAAATTGGGCCACGGCTCCAATATGATAGCCGGTTCTTCCATCTATATTGTCACTAAAATCCCCATTCAGCGTAGCAAAGTTGATTCCGCCTTTTAAACCGAATCTAAAGTTTTGTGCCTGTGATGTAATTGTGAAACTCATTACGGCAATGGCAATTAAAAATAGCTTTTTCATGTATTTATATTTATTGTTTTTGAAAGTTCACATGCTGTTCGCTAATAATCAACCCCTTAAGGGAACATATTTTTAACATGCTCGTTTCATAATTGTAAATTTATAGGTTTATATAAGTCAAATATATAACGTATTCCTGTAAGAAAAAATTAGAATTATCATAAAATTATGTTTTTTTGGAGGTGTTGCGTGAAATTTTTTTGAGGTGATTGTAAAAACCTCTTTTTTAAGCAAGGTCGTACAGCTAAAGTGGCCATTAAACACTATAGAATTGAAACATGACTATTATTTTTGCTGTTTCTTATCCTAATGCTGGTGACTTTATTGAAACCTTGATTGCGGTGTCTTTGAACTAGAAAACCATTTGGATTGAAGTCATCTAAGCATAATTTTGAAAAAATAGACGTCATTAAAATGCGAATGCATAAAAATAGCAAACGTTTTAAAATTGATTGAAACATCAGAAAGTCTAGATAAGGCGAAATAGCCAAAAATGAAGGCCTCCAAACAAGCACTCTCAATCTTAGAAGCCTAAGTTTAAAACCAAAAGGCTTTACTGTTATTCCAGCGCTTTTTAAACAGGAAACAGATCATATTACTGATGTTATAAAATCCATAAGCGTCGTTTATAACCTTCTAATGGGAAATATAGGAGCCACTGTTTCTGCAAAGAATATACCTGTTTCACTACATCAAATTAGATTAGTAGACTGTAGCATTAGGAATGAAGGCGGCTGATAAATTCTAAACGCTATACCTGAGTTCTCCTTAAAACGGTCTGTATTGATCTGAAAAAATCCGTGGATCAGCTAAAAATAGAAGATAAGGTTTATAGCAGAGCTTATTAGTGGTGTTATTAAAAAATAAAATATCTTTAAGGCATCTATTATCAATCGAATTGACGCTGTCTGTATCTCTAGAAACAAACAACAGCTAAAGGCTAATAGCTAAAAACCCTATGCCGTCAGTTTGAGTCTTTCGAGTGAACGAGAAATGTATCGAGAATCAGTACTGTTTAAGACGCTTCGTGCTAAAATTTTTAAAAAATAACCGGAAGTAACCCAGATCATAAGGTTCAGTAAACAGCGAATAGCTAAAGGCTAACATCTAAATCTTCACCAAAAGCGGTCGCAATATCTTCTGAATATCCATGTTATTTTTCTGCGGAATAAGAAATGCCTCCAAATCATCAATATGATTAACGGCTTCACCTTTTTCAATAAAACCGTAGCCTGCATAAGCACCTCCTTTAATCATTACAAATGCATCTTCATTGGTGTTTCTACCTTTTTCCTTTAAGATGATATCATCTTTATTGTCCGAAATATCATAAATAGCTTCGAGGACTCTGTTGTTGTAATCTTCAACAGATTCGTCATCTTTACAAATGCCTTTACAGTTTTTGATGTTATAATGCGAACATTCTGAAACGGCTTCCTGTAAATGGCAATATTTAGGACATAAGTTATACTTAGCACAGAGCTTCTCAGTAAAAGCACGCAAATCTCTAACGTTATAAAACGTGATGATCGGATTAGGCACCAAACGCCCTTTATTACTTGCCAAATGCAGAATCCCTTTGCGATCCTCGTAAGAGAATATCGAAAACGACTGAATGGTACGTTTGGCCACTTTATTATATATAGGAAAGTGATGTTTAATAGCAGCATCTTCCATTAATAAAGCCACTAATTCACTACCAGAATTCTCAAAATCAATATCACCAGTTTCTCTAATCATGTCTAAGGACTTTTTGGTCTTGCTATAAAAATGACTGAGCACGCGTTTTTTAATATCCTTGGCTTTACCTACGTAAATCACTTTTCCTTTTATATCCTTAAAATAATAGATACCAGCTGTATTTGGTAAGTTTTTAAAGGTTTCTTTGGGTAGGTTAGGAGGTAAAGTAGATTCTCGTGAGTTTTTATTTAAAAATTCTTTGAATACAGCATCTGCTTCGGATTGTTGTAATAGTAAACCAAATAAAATTACAGTCGCTTCAGCGTCACCTCTGGCGCGGTGTCTGTCCACTAAATTGATATCTAATCCTTTGCACAATTTCCCTAAGCTGTAAGATCGATGCCCTGGTAATAAACGTCGCGATAAGCGAACGGTGCAGAGTTTCTTTCTATTAAATTCCATGCCAAGACGCTTAAATTCACTTTGGATGACATTATAGTCAAAGTTAACGTTGTGAGCCACAAAAACAGCATCTTCAGTGATGCTCAGAATGTCATTAGCAACCTCCTCAAACGAGGGTGCATTAGCGACTAACGCATTATCAATACCAGTAAGTGCTGTAATATGAGCAGGAATAAAACTATTAGGATTAACTAGTGATGTGAACTCATCGATAACAGTTTCTCCATCGAATTTAAAAACGGAAATTTCGGTCATGCGATTCGTTTTTCCTGTGGTTTCGACATCGATGATGGTGTAGATCATGTTTTAGTGCTTGCTTTTTTAAGGGTTACCGCTTTTGGATTTTTATCTCCATAGTTTTATGGGTATGCAAGATAATTACTTTTCATGGTATCTTGAAATTTAGAGCGGCTATTGTAAGTCTATTTTTTGAGATATATCTTGATTTTTTTCCCTTGCTTTTGACAGTTTAAATTAATAGACTCAAACGCTGTCCTTATAAAATCTAAGGTTTTGATTATAAAGTTACTGCAGCTATTAAAACTGAAGAGGTCAACTCAAAATAGAGTTGACCTTCTGCATTCGTGTTAAATTCAAAATTTACTAATTCTCCAATAGGTATTTTTATCAATTCAACACAACGTAATTTTTTGTAGTGGAAACGTGATGGCTAGAATTAAAGCACATCGTGTTTTTTTTATCTTTGTAATACATAACAAAACTATACATTAAGTATTACTAAAACTATACGTAGTAGGGTATATAAAATACGTATGCCTACGTAGTGATTATATGAAACCAGCACCACTTTAAAAGACCATAGCCAATTCGTATAAATTTTGATAACGTTTACGCTTAATTAGAAACTTTAAAAATAGTATCAATTGATCTTAAAGTATCCATGAAATAATATTTTACAACTAATTTTGTAAAAAAAAAAGAGAATTTGAATACAGAGAAATTACAAAAAAACAATTTGAGTACGGAGAAAAAACAATTATGGGTCAGCTGGAATGAAAATATAAAGCATCGCTATAAAACCATTCACGCTATTGACAATGAAGACCAATTTGCCCAAATCATTAAAACATCTGAAAATGTGCGGTATTTTGGTAATAAACAATCCTCGTCAGACATTTGCGCAGGCACAGAAACCTTAATTAATATTGAGAATTACGATCAATTACTAGACACCAATACAGAACTAAGAAAAGTTACCGTTCAGGCGGGTATGAAATTAAAGGATTTATTAGAGTTTGTAGAATCCCAAAATTGGTGTATTCCGTGTTTACCAGATATTAATACTGTAACCATTGGTGGTGCATTGGCTACAGGAACACACGGTACGAGTGGTAATATATTAGCTTCCTATGTTGTAGAATGTCGTTTTATAAGTGCAGATGGTTCTATTAAAATCATTACAGCGGAAGATGAACTTATGGATGCTGTACGTGTCTCGATGGGAGTTTTAGGCGCGTTCTCCACAGTAACGTTTCAATGTGAAGAAAGTTACACCTTGCATTTAACGGAAGGTCCAGAAAAGGATAAAGATTGGATGCCTCAACTTCAAAATTATATAGATACTTATGCATTTTTAAGAATCTTATGGTTGCCACACACAGATGTAGGTTATGTGATTAAGGGTAATAAAGTGCAAGCAGATAAAGTAGTTGAAGAAAACTTAGGGCCTAAATATTTAAAACACAGACGTAAAGCCTCTAAATTACTTTATAAATACAGCCATGTCGTACCATGGTCAACCTACTTTGCAAATAAACTATTATATCATGGTTTCTTTAGCAGCAAAAAAGAGCATAAAGGGAGTTTATACCAAGCTACAGTAACTAAGTCTAGAGGGTCTACACTAGAATTAGCGGAATGGACCATTGCTTTAGATGTATTCCCACAAGTGTTCGAAGAGTTGAAAACCGTCATTAATAGTTTTAAAAATAATTCTTTTATTCATATTCCTATGGATATCCGATTTGTAGATGAAGACCAATCTTGGTTAAGTTATGCTTATAAACAAAAGACGGTCACTATGGGTTGTGTGTCTAGAAATGCAGCAACGGCAAATAGTTATGAAGCTTTTGAAACCATAGAACGTATCTTTTTAAAATATGGAGGACGACCACATTGGGGAAAACGTTTTGCAGCAAAGGAAGCTGACTTTTCTAAAGTATATCCGAAATGGGAGGCTTTTAAAACCTTACGAAAGCAAATGGATCCGACTAACAAACTTTTAAATCCTTATTTAGCAAGTCTATTTGCTGAAAAAACTAAAGTGTATGATGATTAAAGCCGTTTTCTTTGATTTCGATGGTGTCATTACAGATAGCAAGCTTATTCACGATGCATCGTGGCGTTATGCGGTTAAAACCATTTTGAATGTAACTGTTGACGAACTTCCCGAACATAAGATGTCTGGAAAAGCACCCAAATTAATTGCGCAAACGCTTTGTGAGCTTTTCGATAGTGAAGCTAACCACGAAGGGTTATTGGCGTGTAAGAATGGGTATTTATATAATCATTTACAAAATACAGAACCGATAGAAGGAGTAGCGACTCTTTTTCAATTGTTGAAAGACAAAAATATTCCTTTTGGTATTGCGAGCAACGCGAGCAAACACTTTGTGATCCAATGTCTTAAAAACTGGAATCTCGATGTGGCTGTTGCCTTTGGTTACGAAGATTATGACCAGCCGAAGCCTAATCCTGAACCTTATCTTAAATTGGCGAATTTCTTTAATCTAAAGCCTGAAGA
>NZ_DEXW01000053.1:7574-9001 GCF_002364335.1 Winogradskyella sp. UBA3174
TTTTAGGTGAAACTGATTATAGTTATGCTGGTGTTTTGGAAGCTTTGGAGTTGTTTACGTCGTAATACATATTCAATAAACCAAATAAACTAATCGACTTTAGATTTTTGTTGAGAATAGGCTAGTGTACTCATATTAGCCTATTTACTTCACGGTGTTTAATAGTCTTATTCTGCATTTTTCCCAGCGGCTTTTAAAAATGTGAGGTCTCTTTTCATGTATGTAAACACATCTTTTTTAGCCATCTTTATTGTTGAATTTCCTTTTTCTGCACCTCCTAATAACGTAACATATCATTTCTTTATATTTGTATACATTGATATGACAAGAGACATTATAGACATAAATGATTTTACGATTTTGGTTGAAGAAGCCAAAGTAAATGAGCCTACCATAGACTCCTGTTCTTTTGAGGAACCTCTTATTGCGGTTGCTTTTTATGGTTCTGGGAATGTTGATTTAAGTGTAAAATATGATACGAAACAAAAAGAGTTCACTTATACCAAAGGTTTAGCGCTTTCATTTTATGCCAACGAAAATGTAGAATTTATACATACGGTATCTGCTTCAAAACCCTTGGAATGTTTGGTTATTGCAACAACTGCAAAGGCTATAGATAAACTTCCTAATCACGAGGGTGAGTTATTTGGAGATCTACTAAATCAGCTGGTTAATCCTTCGGATCATTATGTAGAAGGGCCTAGTTTTATTATGACACCAGAAATGCAATCTATAGTAGATTCCTTATTTCATATTCAATACGAAGGAAAAACAAAAATGATGTTCTTTCGCAGTCAAATCACAACACTATTATCACACTTTTTTGGGCAATTAGCACGTTCAAAAACCGAAAGTATAAATACTACTGAACGCGAAAAATTAAATCAGGCGAAAGATATTTTACTACAACATATTGATAATCCACCTTCACTTAGCGAGCTCTCAAAACAAATAGGATTGAATATGTTTAAACTAAAGAAAGAGTTTAAAGCTTACTTTGGCGTACCCGTCTTTAAATACCTTCAAAACGAACGCCTTACATTGGCGCACAAACTAATTAGAACTCAAGAAGCCACAGTACAAGAAGCCGCTTGGCATGTTGGCTATGATAGTTTGAGTTCATTCTCTAATGCGTTTGAAAAAAAGTTTGGCTATAGACCAAGTCAAATTAAGTGATACCAAATAGATTATAAAAAGAGACCAAAGATGGCCTTTCCTTGGGTTGTTTATTTGGTATGCAATCCTTTTCGAACAAATCTTACTGCTTTTAAGACCAATCATTAGCGCAGCTTTCAAATAGTTTTACCATGTAACTTTTAAATTAAAAAGACATGAAAATTAAACGCGCCATTGTATTAGGAATTGTTATTTGGAGTATTGGTATCCTATTGTATTCCATTTCATATTATATACCCATTTTAGAAAAT
>NZ_DEXW01000053.1:9346-13959 GCF_002364335.1 Winogradskyella sp. UBA3174
TTATACTGGTACATAAGAGTATACCCTCAAACAAACGCATTAAAACAATAAGACCATGGACATTACTATTGAGCCTATCGGAATGACAGTACTCATATTATTAACTGGACTATCTGCAGGATTATGTTTTACATGGTCTAATGCTGTAACACCAGGAATAGGCAGATTAGATGACTTGGGCTATTTAATGTCTTTTCAACAGATGAATAGAACCATAATAAACCCATTGTTTTTTGTAGTGTTTTTTGGACCAACCCTACTTGGATTCGTCAATTTATATGGATTTAGAAATGCAGCAAGTTCGGTCATTTGGCTATTAATAATAGCAATAACGATTTATTGTATTGGAGTTGTACTCGTCACCATTTTTGGTAATGTACCTCTAAATAACATGCTAGAGACCAAAGAATTAAGCTCAGCAAATCCTGAAGACTTAAAAACCTTAAGAGCCACCTTTGAAGTGAAATGGAATCGCTTGCATTTAATTAGAACATTCAGTTCAACAATTTCATTTCTACTCTTCCTAATAGCCCTTATTGAAATCACAAAAAGTAATACCTAAATAAATTAAACACATCATTAATAATAATTATAAATACAAATAAGATGAAAAATACAAGTAACATTTTAGTGATTGGCGGAACTGGAAAAACAGGACGCAAAGTAGCAAGTAAATTAATTGAAGCGGGACATTTCGTTAGAATTGGATCGCGATCTGCAACACCGTTATTCGATTGGAATGCTTCAGAAACTTGGGCTAGCGCACTACAAGGTATGGATAAAGTTTATATCACCTTTCAACCCGATTTAGCAGTTCCTGGTGCTCTGGAAGCTATTGAAGAATTAACAAAACAGGCCATAAAAAGCAATGTAAAAAAATTGGTGTTGCTCTCAGGAAAAGGGGAGAGGGAAGCAGAGCTTTGTGAGCAAGTGGTCATTCACTCAAGATTAGATTACACGATTGTTCGTGCGAGTTGGTTTAATCAAAATTTTAGCGAAAGCTTTTTCTTAGCTCCTATTATCGAAGGGTTCGTGGCATTACCACAAGCAGAAGTAAAAGTCCCTTATGTAGATACTGATGATATAGCCGATGTTGCTGTAGAAGCATTATTGCAAGACAAGCACAATGGAAAAATTTATCAACTTACGGGTCCAAAAGCACTAACATTTAGAGAGGCCATTGCAGAGATTTCTGAAGCGACAAAAAGAGACATTACCTTTACACCAATTGGATTATCAGCTTACACAAAGCTTATGAAAGAACAAGGCGTACCAGCAGATTTCGTTTGGTTAATCGAATATTTATTTACTGAAGTTTTAGGCAATCCTAACACTACTGAGATTACCAATGATATTGAAAATGTATTAGGTAGAAAACCTAAAGAATTCAAACATTATGTTGAAGACACTGCATTAACAGGTGTTTGGAACTAAAGTAATCAGCAATCAAAATAGTGAACATTCAATTCAATTAGAATAGAAACTATATCCGACCTCCCAATTGTTGAAGCGGGTTGTAAAACATAAATTATTAAATAAACTAATAATCAAACATTTACGGTTTACCTTAAATCAATTCCTACAATATTTTGTAAATTTAAGCTCTCCCTTAATTAATTGACAGTAGTTTTCTTGGAATAAATTCATCACCTTCTTTTACGAAAAAAGAGGGTTCTATTTTATTTTTATCAGCGTCATTTTCTGAATTTTCAAAGCGTATAATGGCTTTTGTAAAACGTTAAAATAACACAGCTTCTAAAAGCGAATCAATCACGTCCAGTTCAAAAATTTGCACTGCATATTCACTAAAAGATGTGGGGATAATAAACTTGATATTATTCCCTTGAGATAATTTCACAAGTTCAATACCAAAGTTCTAGACGTTTCAATATTAGTAAAAACAAGATCTACATGACATCTTTCCTTTAAATAATTAAAAGTTTCTAACCAATCTAAAAATAGTTCAGCCCTCTTAAAGTTTTCAATCCATTTTAATTTAATTTAGCATAAATTAAAACTATAAAATTGACAAATCAATTCTTAGAAGAAGCTAAGCGAGAACTCGTTAATGGACATTCTAAAAAACGGCATCCATTTCGTTATTTCGTCTTAGCGACTAATGAAAATGGCAAGCCAAAGCAACGAACGGTCGTTTTGCGAAAAACATTATTGGACTTAAGTTTAGTGTTTTATACCGACAGCCGAACACACAAAATAAAAGATATTCAAGATAATTCTGAATTTAGTGCCCTATTTTATAATTCTAAAAAACTACTGCAAATACGGATTGAAGGCAAGGCAGAATTAATAACCGATAAAGATCAAATTGCAACCTATTGGCATACAATACAAGCATCTTCTAAAAAAGATTACACGACTAATTTAGCACCTGGTACACCAATAAAAAATCCCGATGATGTTGATTACAAATCAAAAGAAAATCATTTCTGTCCAGTAAAACTTGTACCCAATAAGATTGAATACTTACGTCTAAAACGACCTAATCACTTAAGGATTTTATTTTCTAGAATTGATGCCGATTGGTCTGGCAAATTTTTAGTACCCTAACTTATTTATCTGACACAGAATAAAGACATTTTATTTTTTGCGCCTGTTTTTATCAAATTAAAAGTGCCTAATACTTATAGGCCTTAGCAAGTCTTAATATTTTAGTGCACTTCAGATTTTGATATGCACCCATTGTGCATGGACTCATAACCTGAGATACTTTTCTTTTCATTTCTACTTTAACTTTGGACTTAATCTTTTCCTTAACTATGGACTGAATTTTAGACCGCATCTTAGACCGTATTTTTGTTTCAATCTTGGACTTAATTTCAGCTTTTATCTTATTTTTTATCAGTGTTCTTAACATCCTTTTTTTTAGTTAAAGATAATTGTTATTGTTTAATTAGGTACTAGTTTCATTAAACAGAATATAAACTTTAACAAATTATATCACCGAACGATCCGCAGCTTCTCATAAGGTTTGTTTGCCTAAAATGTTTATTGCTAAAATTTTACCTGCATAAAAACACAACTAGTACTAATTATATAAAATGATAGATCTAACGCGATACTTATTCTTTCGGATAGCGACTTATATTTTTATGTTGCCAAATAAGATTTGCAATACTCCATTTACCATCTAACTTTATTAAATGTAAATATTCTACCCAGTTATCTGACACTAATTTTACATTAGCGATGCGATTATAAATGTCGAGAACTATAATTTGATTGTTAGGTTTTGCAGGGAATTTAGTATTAGACTTATTCCAAGACTCCGCAAACGCTATCATTTCTGCCTTAGTTGTAGGCTTAGCATATTCCTTTTTTGAAGCGCGATCCCAGCCTATAGTTATTTTCTTTAGACTATCGTTCATCACTTCGTTCATAAGCTCTGGCTTTAAATACTGTAAGCCAACTAAATAGCCTAAAGCAATTCTTTTAATTTCTATAGAATCTTTTTGCGACGCTTTAGCCGCCATTTCAATAGTGATATTTGTTGGGATGTCTCTACTTCGAATTTTTTCTTTATTAGTGTCAAATTGATCGAGACCTATTTGATTTCCTGAATTATCATAACGTCTTACACCGTATGCAAAGCCCCATTGATTTTTTACTAAAGCATCATTGGCATCATGGTAACTATAAACCTCATGGTTCCCATTAGCATCGTATACATCATGGTAAGACGCTGTACCTTTATCATTGGCAATAACTTTTAAGTTTTCATCTAAGTTGTAATGCGCCTTTGAAAACCCTTTTTTATCTAATAAACATCTGTAACACCGGAGTTAAAATATGGAGATAGCGGCACTGCTTCATTATCTAGATTAAAGCGTCTTTCTATAATTAATTTCTTTTTTTTGTTACATTTATAGGTCGCTATTCCCCAATTTGATACCATAGGCTTGTCATCGACATCATAAAATTGAAGCGTATTTTTAAATCCTTTTTTAGTGTAGGCATAGATTTCTTTATAGACGGCTCTATCATTTGTAATTCGTTTACCATTTTTATCAAAAAAGGTTCTGATTTCCTGTCCTTCAGGATAAGCTATGGTTACTTTATAAACGCCTAAAGGGGCAAGAGGATGTTGCCTTTCGGTATGGTAATGATTGTTTATTATTTCTATGATTTCCCCAGAATTATTATATTTTAAGTGTCTAAAATAATTAGTTGAAGCAATATTTTGTGCGAGTAATTAGGACGTCGTAAAGAGTAATAAAACGAGTTTTAAAAATTTCATAAGTGATTGTTTTAGGTGATTGATGCTATTCAGAGTTGCTGTAAATTAGGAGGTTTATAATCATATCCTTGGATAAATGTAATGTTTATAATGGGTTTTCTATAAAAATTTGGCTTCTAAATTAAGGACATCCAACGTTGTGATTTGCATAAGCATAACGAAACTGCCTAATTTCAAAAGAGGCGCATGTCCTGCTCTAAAACAATAGTAATCTCTAGAGTAAACCGAAGAATTATCGGGATTTCAATGTCATTTATTCCCTGTAATACGTACCTGTTTTTGAGTTTACCCAACTAAAAAAAACGTATATTACATTAAAAACCAGTCCTATGCCTTTGTTTTTGGATTTACATGACCT
>NZ_DEXW01000065.1:0-224 GCF_002364335.1 Winogradskyella sp. UBA3174
ATGTATTCAGGTTTTGCAATGTCTCTAAAACGGAAGGAGAAAACCTTAAAAATTAAAAATAAATTTAAGAAAGACGAATCAGAATACATCATTTTAGTGGGTTCTGAAACAGGAAACACCATCAGTTTTGCCAATCTATTTTTTGATGCGTTAATCGCCAAAGGGCACACTGTCTTTATAGACGAACTGAATACTTACTCAAGTTATAGAAAAGCAAAACAACT
>NZ_DEXW01000065.1:490-2732 GCF_002364335.1 Winogradskyella sp. UBA3174
ATAACGTGGTTGAACCAATGGAATAAAACGACACAATTAAGCTTAAATATAGAGCGACCAAAACCAAAAATTAATAGAAAAAAGTTAAAGAATTTTGAAGTTGTTAAAAAAACCATACTTAATGTAGATGACACTTTTTTACTTCAACTTCGACCTAATAAAAGAGTGAAATTTCAGTCAGGCGATTTATTAGCCTTTTATCCGGAAGAAGACGGAATCGAACGCTTGTATTCTATAGGTCGAGTAGGAGACACTATTCTTTTAAGTATAAAGAAGCACGATTTCGGAATCTGTTCTAGCCAATTAAATACTCTAACATTAAAAAGCATGACGAAAACTAAAATAAAAAGAAACTTAGATTTTCATTTTCCAACATACGCAAAACAAGTTGTAATGATTGCAAACGGAACTGGTATCGCACCATTTTTAGGAATGATAAGTGAAAATGATAGCCAAATTAAAACCCACTTATTTTGGGGAGGACGAACAGAAGATTCCCTAAAAATATATTCAGAGATCATAGATAGAGCTTTTAAGGAAAAGGCTTTATCTAGCTTTCATATTGCTTATTCGCAAGAGCTTGAAGAAAAAATCTATGTGCAAGATCTAATTGTAGAGAAGGCTATTTTCTTAGCTGAGATTTTAAATAATGGTGGAGTTATAATGATTTGTGGTTCAATTGCTATGCAAAACAGAGTTTTAGAAGTCTTAAATAAAATAACAACAGAAAAATTAAAGCAACCACTGAGTGTGTTCGAAAATAACGAACAGATAAAAATAGATTGCTACTAAATAAAAAGAATATGTGTAAAAGTATAAAAGTATTATCTCAAGTTAAAAGTGGAGAATTATTGTTTTGTGAAGATTGTGAATTATTTCATTTGGTATTTAATAATTTGTTTTTTGCACTTACCACAAAAGAATTAGAGCGCTTAAAAACTTATGTTGATGGATTAGAAGTAGGCTATTGGGAGCATAAGTATGCGTGCTCTAGAATGCAACGAAAAATACCTTTACCACTAACACAAGAGAATTTGGTTATTATGTTTAATAGGCAAGAAGTCCTAGAGTTGAGAGTTTTATTAGCCTATAAAGACAAAAATGAAAATGAATCTATAGAATTTTTGAGTATTGATGATATTGATTATAATGCAATTTTAAATTAAATGGATGATATAAAGCTTATTTACTGTAACTATTTTGGAACCTCTTTTTTTTTAAAGCGCTGTACCATTAGTCAATTAAATAAAGTACAATTGGTTTTTGGTCAAATAGCGTTTGATTTTACCAATCAAGAACTCGTAGATTTACAAGAAATCATTAAATCTGCTCTATCTCATTTAGGTGACATTGATAACCTAAACAATGAAATAGATCTTTTGAATGTTGTTTTGTTGATAAAAAAAGATAGGGAGTTTCACTTTGCTTTTCTAGAGTTAAAAGCCTTGGAAGATCTAATTAATGGGACTTTATTTCATCTGAACTTTCATGATATTATAAGTGATTTAATAGCAATTTAAAAGTTTATTTAAATTTAGTCTAAATAAACTTTGTAGATTTAACTTACAGCACTACTTTTGCATAAATTATTTATAACCAGTCTTAATAAGATTAACAAAATTATTGAAAATGAAATTTAACAGCAGAAATAACAGTAAAAAACTGAGCAGAAATATTGTCTTAAGTTTATGCGTAATAGGTGGTTTATTTACCTCATGCTCTAGTGATGACGATAATGGATCGGGAGGTAACGCAGTTGTTACCCCTCCAACTTATCAATTTGAGAGAAATGGAATTGGAACCGTAAGTTATGGCGGTCAAACATCACGTATTCAAATGGGTAACGAGTTTGTGACCGCATTAAAAGATAATACCAAAACAGAATTAGAACTAGATGGTATGTTTACCAATACGGGAAACTACTTTACTGGAATAGGTTTAAATGATTCTGGAAAAAATTTAAGAAGCAAAACAGCGGCCTCTAGCGACTATTTTTCAGCTAATTCTACTGACGCTAATGCGATTAAAGCTGATTTTGATGGTTGGATTGCTAATCAAGTTAATGATGTTTTTCCTAATTGGAATACTGATGCGGTTGCAGGTACAGCAGGCAAAATACAAGAAGCTGGCGGAGGATCTACACGATATGTAAATGCAAAAGGATTAGAATACAATCAAGCTATAAATAAAGCTTTAATTGGTGCTTTAATGACAGACCAAATGCTTAATAATTATTTGAGTA
>NZ_DEXW01000025.1:0-104042 GCF_002364335.1 Winogradskyella sp. UBA3174
TTTCCTGAAGTAGCAAAAGAAGCTTTAGAAACTATTCATAATAAAAACAAAAATTCAACGACTCCCGTTCTTGGGATTACAGGTACAGGAGGTTCTGGTAAATCGTCTTTAGTAGATGAATTAGTTAGACGTTTCCTTATCGATTTTCCTGAAAAGACAATAGGTCTAATTTCTGTAGATCCATCTAAGCGTAAAACAGGTGGTGCTTTATTAGGCGACCGTATTCGAATGAATGCCATTAATTCACCAAGGGTTTACATGCGTAGTTTGGCAACTCGTCAATCTAACTTAGCATTATCTAAATATGTTAATGAAGCTATTCAAGTTTTAAAGGCAGCAGAATACGATTTAATTATACTTGAAACTTCAGGTATTGGGCAGTCTGATACAGAGATTATGGAGCACAGCGATGTAGCTTTATATGTAATGACTCCAGAATTTGGTGCTGCTACCCAGCTTGAGAAAATTGACATGCTCGATTTTGCAGACTTGGTAGCTATCAATAAATTTGATAAACGCGGTTCTTTAGATGCTTTACGTGATGTAAAAAAGCAGTATATGCGCAATAATAATCTATGGCATATACATCAAGATGAATTACCTGTATATGGAACAATAGCATCTCAGTTTAATGATCCAGGGATGAATACGCTTTACAAAGCGATTATGGATAAATTGGTGGAAAAGGCAGATGCAGATTTAAAATCCACCTTTCATATTTCTGATGAAATGAGTGAAAAGATTTTTGTCATTCCTCCGTCACGTATACGTTATTTATCTGAAATTGCAGAAAGCAATCGTGCATATGATAAAAAAGCAAACGAACAAGTTGAGGTTGCTCAAAGACTTTACGGGATATATAAAACACTTCAATCTGTATTAGATACAATACCAGAATTAGATAAAGCCGGAATCGCTTTTGAGTCAATAACTTCTAATAACGATGAGAATAAAGATTTTATAAAATTACTTATTGGTGAATTCGATCGTGTAAAATTAAACTTAGACCCTTACAATTGGGAAGTGATTACAGGATGGGACGAAAAAGTCAATAAATACAAGAACCCAATCTATACATTTAAAGTAAGAGATAAAGAAATTAAAATTGAAACGCACACAGAATCACTTTCGCACTCTCAAATTCCTAAAATAGCCTTACCAAAGTATCAAGCTTGGGGAGATATTTTAAGATGGTGCTTACAAGAAAATGTACCAGGTGAATTTCCGTATACTTCAGGCTTATATCCTTTTAAAAGAACAGGTGAAGATCCAGCACGTATGTTTGCAGGTGAAGGTGGGCCAGAAAGAACTAACAAAAGATTTCATTACGTAAGTATGGGATTACCAGCAAAGCGTTTATCTACAGCTTTTGATAGTGTAACACTTTATGGAAATGATCCAGATTTACGCCCAGATATTTATGGTAAAATAGGAAACGCAGGTGTTTCTATTTGTTGTTTAGATGATGCAAAGAAACTCTATTCTGGTTTTGATTTAGCAAATGTAATGACATCGGTTAGTATGACTATTAACGGGCCAGCCCCAATGTTATTAGGCTTTTTTATGAATGCAGCTATTGACCAACAATGTGAGATCTATATTAATGAGAACGGCTTAGAAAAAGACATTGAAGTAAAAATAGTTAAGATTTACAAAGGTAAAGAACGTCCAATATATAACGGAGACTTACCAGAAGGTAATAATGGTTTAGGTTTAATGTTATTAGGCGTTACTGGAGATCAAGTATTACCTGCTGATGTGTATTTAGATATTAAAACAAAAACAATTGCTCAGGTTAGAGGAACTGTACAAGCCGATATTTTAAAGGAAGACCAAGCGCAAAATACCTGTATTTTTTCTACAGAATTTGCATTGCGTTTAATGGGTGATGTACAAGAGTATTTTATAGAAAATAATGTGCGTAATTTTTACTCGGTTTCTATTTCAGGGTATCATATTGCAGAGGCTGGTGCAAACCCAATAACGCAATTAGCACTTACACTATCAAACGGATTTACTTATGTGGAATACTACTTAAGTAGAGGTATGGATATTAATAAATTTGGTCCCAATTTGTCATTCTTCTTTTCAAATGGAATCGATCCAGAATATGCAGTTATAGGTCGTGTCGCTCGTAAGATATGGTCTAAAGCCTTAAAGCATAAATATGGTGCTAATCCGAGAGCTCAAATGTTGAAATATCATATCCAAACTTCTGGTCGTAGTTTACATGCACAAGAAATTGACTTTAATGATATACGTACAACGCTTCAAGCCTTGTATGCGATTTATGATAATTGTAACTCTTTACATACCAATGCATATGATGAGGCTATTACAACACCAACAGAAGAATCTGTAAGACGTGCCATGGCTATTCAATTGATTATAAATAAAGAATTAGGTTTAGCTAAAAACGAAAACCCAATACAAGGTTCTTTTATTATTGAAGAATTAACAGATTTGGTAGAAGAAGCTGTTTTACTAGAATTTGATAGAATTACAGAGCGTGGAGGAGTATTAGGTGCCATGGAAACGATGTACCAACGTTCTAAAATACAAGAAGAAAGTTTGTATTATGAGACATTGAAGCACAATGGGGAGTTTCCTATCATTGGTGTAAATACTTTTTTAAGCAGTAAAGGATCACCTACTGTAGTTCCTAAAGAAGTGATTAGAGCAACAGAGGAAGAAAAACAATATCAAATTAAAATTCTAGAGCGCCTTCATACTTCACATAGCACAGATGAGTTATTAAGAGAGTTACAAGAAAAAGCCATAAGTAATCAGAATATTTTTGAAGCTTTGATGGAAGTTTGTAAGGTCTGTTCTTTAGGACAGATTACATCTGCTCTTTTTGAGGTTGGTGGTCAATACCGACGTAATATGTAATATGTATGTTTGAAAAAGAATTTAAAGTGTTAACAAATTGGACTTCTAGTAATAAGCAAGATAGTTTGAATAAGTTTTCTAATTCTAAAACTCATAATATAACTATTAAAAATAAACCAGTACTAACAGTATCGGCAGCAAAAGAGTTTAAAGGAGACAAAACAAAATATAATCCTGAAGATTTATTTTTATCAGCCCTTTCTTCATGCCATATGATGTCTTACATGTATTTATGTGATATGAATAATATCACTTTAGTAAACTATACAGATGAGACATCGGGTAAATTGTTAGTTAAGGCTGATGGTAGTGGATCATTTATTTCTATAGTATTGTATCCTATAGTTACCATATTAGAGAAAAATAAAATAAATTTGGCAATACGTCTTCACAAAGAAGCAAATCGCCTTTGTTTTATAGCAAATTCTAGTAATGTGCCTATAACTCATAAACCGAAAATACTAATAGCTAAATAACAATATGTCTTTCAAAAAACTACATCCTTTATTAAAAGAATCATTAGAAAATGCGGGTTTTGAAACGTCAAATGCACTTCAGAAAAAAGTATTGCCAACTTTGAAGGGTGGATCTGATGCCTATATTATTGCACCAAAAGAAAGTGGTAAGACAATAGCTTTAATTATTGCAACAATTCATAAGCTAAAAGCGACCGCTTTTGAAGATTCGCCTCGTGCTATTATTATTGTAAAAGATAAGCAAGATGCCTTAGATTTAAAAACAGAATTTGAGAGGTTTACTAAGAATACAGATTTAAGAATTTATGCGCTTTACGACGAATATGATATTGAAAAACAAAAAACTGAAATTTATCCAGGTCAGGATATCGTAATTGCAACGCCAGCCAGATTGAGTAAACTCTATTTTTTAAATGGTATTCATTTAGGTCAAGTACAATTATTCGCTGTAGAAGATGCAGATTATTTAGGCAGAAATAACGCCTATAACCATATTTTAAGACTGTCTGAAAGTCTTAGCAAATGTCAATTTGTAATTATTACAGATAAAATGAATTCTAAAATTCAGAACTATCAGAATGCATTTATGCACAATGCGGATCTATTAATAGAGAAATAGATTGTTTTATTTACTACAAAGTCATCATCCAACTGTGTTGTAACTTTCTAAATTTACGTAACTCATAGCGCAGCATTGGGAGGTAGTCTTTACCATCACTATTAGAGTGCTCTAAGCGTTTACAGTTACTATATAGTCTTTGAGTTAATTGGTCTAAACTCTCTAAGTGTTTATGTTTTTTATCTGAATAACGTTCACGTTCTGCATTAATAATTTCTGGTGCGAGATTCGTTGATTGCTGAACGATATCGCCAGAAAAATAGATGTTTTTATCTTCAGAACCATCGGCATTTAAATAACATAAATCTTGATTGAGATACGTCGATATACTTCGAGATAGAATAATAATCTCCATAGCCTTTTTATATATAGGCAAGTCAGATAAATGAGATGGTAAATTATAATTCATTTTAGTAGCAATTAAAACGAAATTAAGAACTAAACACTACATCTAACTTTAATTATTAAAGTAGAATTGTATATTTGCTTTAATATATGTGTTAATTTTTGTAAAAAAGTATTAAATGAGTATTGATAGCTTAAATTGGAAGATTTTAAAGTGCCTTCAACTGAATGCACGCATATCTAATGCGGAGATAGGAAGACGTGTTGGTGTTAGTTCCCCTGCTGTAGGCGAGCGTATTAAAAAGATGGAAGATGCGGAAATAATACAAGGTTACACAACATTTGTATCTCCGTTTGAAGCAGGCTATCAGTTAAAAGCCTTAATTACATTGAGAGCCTTTATGGGAATGCTTAAGCCATTTTTAGAAAAGGTAAAAACTTACAATGAGGTAGTAAACTGCTATCGTATTACTGGTAACGAAAATATAGTAATGGAAGTCGTTTTAAAAAATCAAAAACACTTAGAAACATTTATAGATCAACTAATCAGTTATGGGGAAACTAAAACGCAGATTGTATTGTCTCATGTTGTTAAGCACAGTGAAATTAAGCAACTAAACACTAAAAATTAGTTTTTCACACCAGGCTGTGATAGCTTCCAATTTGTTTTAGATTTTTCTGCATCCACCATATCTTTTACTTCAGCAAGCAAACGTTTTGCATCGTAAATAATCCCATCTTTAATAGTGTATTTAACACCACCAACCCTTACAACTTCATTAGCGTCTGTGAGCTTAATAGCTCCTGTGCCATAAAGTACTTTTAAGTTTTTTAATGGATTTTCCTCAACGATAACAAAGTCGGCAAGTTTACCAATCTGAATACTGCCAATTTTATCATCCCAACCTAGAGCTTCTGCACCATTAAGTGTTGCTGCACGGATAACTTCTAAGGGATGAAAACCAGCTTCACGAAGCAATTCTAACTCTCGTATATATGCAAAACCATAGAGTTGATAGATAAACCCAGAATCAGATCCGGTTGTAACACGACCACCTCGGTTTTTATATTCATTAATAAAGGTCATCCATAACTGATAATTCTTTTTCCATTCAATTTCTTGTTCTGTTCCCCAATAGTGCCAATAGCTACCATGACTAACCTTACTTGGTTCATAGAATTTCCATAGTGATGGTAAAGTGTAATCTTCATGCCATTCTGCGCGTCTAGCGCGATGTAAGTCACGACTGGCTTCATAAATATTAAATGTTGGATCTAGTGTGAAATCTAGATCTAATAATTCATTCATTACAGCATTCCAATGTTCAGAAAAAGGTTTAGCTGCTTGCTGCCATAGTTTACCAGCTTCTTCAAATCGATGTTGTTCATTTTGGTAGTTATAATCTAAAGGATAATTTTGAACAGTTCTATCTTCAAACAGAGCTTCTGGTAAGCCATACCAATGTTCCATTGATGTTAAACCGGCTCTTGCAGAGTGGAGCACATTCCACCGTGCTACACTAAGCTGTGCATGATGGCATGCAGAACCAAGGCCCAATTTTTTATTTTCATCTAAAGCAGCAGCCATTATTTCTGGCTCAGCTCCAAAGAATTTTATACCATCTGCACCATGTTTAGCATTTGCTCTAACCCATTCGCGAGCAGCTTCTGGAGTGCTAATAGGAGCATCATTTAATGGATTAAACTCTTTAGTAGTTTGGCCAAAGCCAGTATAAGCAAAAACACGAGGAGCAACTATTTCGTTACGCTCACTTTTCTTTTTTAAATCGAGAGTCCAATCGATACTTCTTCCACTAGGCTCTCTTACGCTTGTTATGCCATGAGCCATCCATAGTTTAAATACATAGTCCCAATTTGCACCTTGTGCAACTCCACCAATATGACCATGCATATCTATAAAGCCTGGTAATAAGTACATGCCATTTGCGTCTAATTCCTTACCGCTAGATTTAAGTTTAGGACGATCATCTTCCTTAATTTTTACACCAGGATAACCAACTACTTGAATTTTAGTAATTATATTGTTTTCAACGACAATGTCAATTGGCCCTCTTGGAGGTGAACCGTCTCCGTTAATTAAAGTAACACCTCTAATAATAAGTTGATTAAAAGGGCCTTCACCTGATATTTCATTTTGAGAATAACCATTTGAAAGTGAAACTAAAGAAAGAATAAAAAAGAGATTTAGTAATCGAAATTTCATGAATTGTATTTTGGACCGTTAGTTCTTTAAAAATACGCATAAAATTTTATTCAATTATTAAATGCGGAACGTCTTGGAGTTTCCAGTCTATGACTAAACCACCAGCTAAAGATTTAGCAACCTCTTTTCCATATAAATAGTCACTTAAATATAAAGCAGCTTCAAAAGATTTAGCACCCCACCTGCTGAGGTAATGTACTTACCATCGTGCACAAAGAGAACGTCTTTGCGTATATCTAACGTTGGGAACATGTCTCGCATTTTATCAATATCACTTGGGAAAGTCGTAGAAACTACGTTATCTAATAGGCCAGCTTTTGCGAGTATAAAAGCTCCGTCACAGTGCGAGGTTATAAATTGTGCGTCTTTGTCTACTTTTTTGATAAAATCTAACATAATTTCATCTTCTAAATCTGTATCTAAATGATGTTCTGCACTTGGTATTACTAAAACATCAATTTTAGGCAGTGAATCAGTTACATAATTAAAATCTGGTAATAAGCGTAAGCCTTCAAATGTGGTAATCGCATCATCTGTATTTGCAACTGTAAACACATTCATAGCTTTTATACTATCTCTAAATATGGTATGTTGAAAAATGTCATAAGGTGCAGTAAGCTCTGTGTTATAAGTGCCATCCATAATTAGAAATGCCACATTATAACGATTAGGTTCTAAATTTGGAAACACTTTGTTGGTCTGAACTTGTTTTAGAATCTCACTAGATGTATCTTTTTTTTCTTGATTAGTGTTACAATTTATAACCAATGTGACGATAAAAAATAGTGGTACTTTTTTCATTTTATAACTTTTAAACTTAGATGCTTAAACTAGTTCAGTATAACAAAATTTACAGAATTAATTAATCCTCCAAGGCGGATTTTTTCTGTTTTTTCCAGCGTGGAAAATAATAATCTTATGACCATCAGGATCATTTAGATCTATATCTGTCCATAGCCAGGACTGTTCTTTAATTTCAGTATTAAAAGTAATGCCTTTTTGTTTGAGCTCTGAAACTGTTTTAGAAAGGTTATCAACTTCAAAATATAGCGTTATTTTATTTCCTTCAGGAAGTTTATCAATACTATGAATTGAAAATGTTGAATCTCCATCAGGACATTCAAATCTAACATACCTTGGTAAGGCATCAACAATTAAGTTTAAGCCTAACGTTTTATAAAACGCAGTCGATTTTGTAACGTCTAATGATGAGATTGTGACTTGATTTAAATTCATGATAATTCATTTTTTAATATGCGTTTTAGATAGAGTAGAAGTAGTACGCCTATAAATCCTAAGCCTACCATAATATACCATGTCTTATTATATCCAATACTATCTACGAGCCTTAATCCTAAATTGTGTCCAAAAATATGAGCTATAGAAAAAGCCATAACATACATAGATAAATACTCACCTTGTTTCCCTTTTTTTGCTCTATCCATGGCAAAAGCATTTGAAAATGGAAATGCAATCATTTCACCAACAGTCATAAATAACATTCCAATAAGTAAAACACCGATCCAAGATGTTAAGTTAAGTACATAAAAACTTATAGCTATTAAAATAAGACCAAAAAGCATGAGGCCGATTTTGGTGTATTTAGTATGCTCTAGCCATTTTATTAATGGCATTTCTAGGATAAAAATAAACAATCCGTTCAAGCCTAATAGCAATCCAATTTCAAACTCAGATAGAGAATGAACTTCTTTATAATATAGTGGCATTGTAGAGAAATACTGTAAAAAGATAATACCAAAAATGAACATTGTAACAAAGAATATCCAAAATGGTTTGTCTTTAAAAACCGATACTGGGTTGTCAACAATAATATTATCTACAGGTTTTGCTACTCGCGGATTCAGTACTTTAATAAGAAGTAATGTAGCAAGCATACATGTAATGCCATCTATCCAAAATAGACCTCCGTAACCTATTGTTGTGATAATTATTCCACCAATAGCAGGACCAGCAGAGAAGCCTAAGTTTATAGCAAGTCGGATTAGTGTCACCGAACGTGTTTTATTTTCGGGTTTACTATAAACGCTCATAGCAACATACATGGCTGGTCTAAAAGTGTCTGCAACTACCATAACTAAAAATATACCAATACAAACACTTGTAAATGTATTTAAGAATTGCAACGCTATAAATAGGAAACCAGTACTTAAAAGGCTTCTTACCATTACTTTATAGTATCCTATTTTATCAGTGAGTTTACCACCTATCCAAGTGCCAACGACAGAACCAAGACCAAAGGCGCTCATAATCCAACTTATGTCTTTGAATGTAAATTGTAAATCGTCTATTAGATAGAGTGATAAAAAAGGGATAACCATTGTGCCAGCTCTATTTACAAATGTAATTAGTGCTAGCCACCAAACTTCTTTTGAAAGCCCATCAAAGGTGCTTAAGTAGTTTTTGAATAAAGTTTTCATTTTGGTTGTTGTTATAAATGCAAAAAGTCCGACGTTAACGTCGGACTTTTAAATATTGTTTAATAGTATATGAGTATAGCTACAATAGATAATGCGTCCGAACAATTTCCGAAGAAATCACACAGGTTTGCTTTGTATATCTAATTATTTGTAACATTAATTTAATCTTATTTAGAGCTCAAAGCTACAATAAAAATTGTTATGTCGTATTTTTGATCTTTAAAATTCAGGAAAATGCGAATTATATTTATTTTATTAATCACCTTATCTTTTGCTAGTTGTGCTCAAAACAAGAAAAAGCTTTCTTTTGAAACTCCATTTCAAGAAAAAATGAATACTGAATTTAAAGATGCCTCAAAATCACCTTTAAAAAGTAAAGATTTAAAAACTTTTAAAAGCTTAGATTTTTTTCCGTTTGATTCGGCTTTTGTTGTGAAAGCAACGATAAAAAAAACACCAGATACAGAATGGTTTAACATGAAAACCACAACCGATCGTCTATCTAAAGAGCGTGTTTTTGGTATTTTAAGTTTTCAATTAAAAGGGAAATCATATCAACTCAATGTATACCAAGGAGAAGAATTAATGCAAACCGAAGGTTTTGAAAATTACTTATTTTTACCCTTTTTAGATAATACAAATGGTGCTACATCTTACGGTGGCGGACGTTATATTGATTTAAGAGTACCGATTAGAAATACTGTAGAAATTGACTTTAACTCAGCTTATAATCCTTATTGTGCTTATAACGAGAAGTTTTCTTGCCCAATAGTACCAAGAATTAATTATTTAGATTTAGAAGTTAATGTTGGTGTAAAAGCTTTTGTAAAATAGTTTACAAGTATCAAGCTTTAACCAAATACATTCCAAGAAATATAGCTAAAAATCCAACAACAAAGCTAGCAATTGTGTATATCGCAAAACTAGCAAAATCTCCCGATTTTAAAAACACATGATTTTCATAAGCAAAAGTAGAAAATGTGGTGAAGCCACCACAAAAGCCTGTGGCCAAAAGTAAGGTTTGACTTTGCGAAAGCGTCTCGTTTTTAGCAGCTAATCCAAGTATAATACCAATTAATAAACTACCTATAATGTTAGCCGCAAAAGTGCCATACGGAATTCCGTTTTCAGAATTATTTAGCCATTTTCCGATAATGAAACGGAGAACACTACCAAAGCCACCACCTACGAATACTAATATTAATTGTTTCATCTATTTTATTGCCACATAGATTTCTGTTAACCAATCTGCAGGATTAGGATGACGCATTGCATCATTAACATAGGTTTCTAACATTGCACCACCTTCAACGATTTCTAAATCATTATCAGCTATATATTTCATACCTAAATCCCAAGCCTCTTTCATATTCTTGTGATCACCTTTTAAAACTATTTTTACGGCTCTAAAAGATTCTAGTTTTCCTGTTAAAATATCAGATTCGTCAGAGATAATTTTAGAGTTTGTTGGTATGCAGGTTGAGAATATTGCTGCGTCATTTTCTTCATCCCATTTAAGGTATAAAATAAAAGGAGGTCCTGCTATTGTAATATTCTGTGTTAAGGCATAAGCTCCAACCTCAGGTAACATTTGATTCTTGTTTTTTTCAAATTCATTTAATTTACATGATGCCGTTTTATAAAGATAATAACCACCACTGTGTTGTGTTTTACCTTTTACATTAATAGAATATACTTTCATTTTAGCTTGTACAACACTATCTAATTTAACAAGATCATTTTCAAAGTGTGGTCCTATTTGTTGTTCCATGCCTCCCATTAAAGCAGATAAGATTTTAAATTTAAAAGGTAAATTTTTGCTAGAGATTGTACAGGTTACAGCAGTAGTACCATCGTTATTTGGTTTTAAATCCCAAGTGACATCAGATTCAGGCATATCACTAAACTGCATTTTCTGAGTTATTGATTCGTTTAGTTTTGTATTAATAGTTGTTATTGTACCAATGCCATCATCATTTTCCCATGCGAAAGAACCACCAATACCTTTTGTTTTTTCTGATAATGAAATAACTGTTTCTAGTTCTGCTTCAACCAAATATGACCAAGACTCCCAATTTTTAAAATCTATAATATTATCATAGACAACAGATTGTGGAGCATTAATAGTTTTTGTTCTTGTAACTTCAAAGGAATTTGGTTGTACAGCAATATATATTGAAAATCCAATAATTACTATAAGGAGTAATAACACTATATATTTAATAGACTTCATTAGTATTTAGTTTATTTCTATCTCAAAGATAGTAATTTTATGGTATGTGATATATACATTACATTTGTCTGTAATAATAAACAACTAACACTATGAAGTTAAAATTAATATTAAAAATTTGTCTCTTTGCCATTTTTATTGTGGCTTGTAATAATGACTCAAAAGTAGAAGTAGAAGATACTGTTGAAGCTGAGTTTAGCTTTAATGTAGAACAATTTGCAGATATTAAAATTCTGCGTTATCAAATCCCAGGTTGGGAAGATTTAACTTTAAAAGAACAAAAATTAGTTTATTATTTAACAGAAGCTGGTTTGGCAGGTAGAGATATTATGTGGGATCAGAATTACCGACATAATCTTAAGATTAGAACAGCCTTAGAAAATGTCTATAATAACACTGAAGGTGATGCTAGACTTAAGGATGATTTTAAAGCATTTGAAACGTATTTAAAGCGTGTGTGGTTTAGTAATGGAATTCATCATCATTATTCTAATGACAAGTTGAAACCAGGATTTACTAAAGATTATTTGAATGAATTATTGCTAGCTACAAATACCAAACTAGATGGTGTAGCTTTTGATGTAATTTTTAATGATAAAGATTCTAAAAAAGTAAATCAAGCAAAAGGTGTCGACAACGTATTATTGTCTGCGGTTAATTTTTATGGGCCAGATGTTAAGAGTGATGATGTTATAAATTTTTACAAGAATAAAAAATCACCAGATGTAGAGCGTCCATTATCTTATGGTCTAAACTCTCAGTTAGTAAAAGAAGATGGTGTTTTAAAAGAACGCGTTTATAAATCTGGTGGACTTTATGGTTCTGCAATAGATGAGATTGTAAAATGGTTAGAAAAAGCAGAAGGTGTTGCAGAGAATAAGGCACAAGGTGACGCTATAGTATTATTAATACAATATTACAAAACTGGTGATTTACAAACTTGGGACGATTACAATGTCGCTTGGACAGCTGCAACAGCAGGTAATATAGATTACATAAATAGTTTTATCGAAGTATATAATGATCCATTAGGTTATAGAGGGTCGTATGAAACAATCGTACAAATCAACGACTTTGATATGTCTAAAAAAATGGCAGTATTGTCTGAAAACGCACAATGGTTCGAAGATAACTCACCATTAATGGACGAGCATAAAAAGAAGAATGTTGTTGGTGTAACATATAAAGTGGTGAACGTTGCAGGTGAAGCTGGTGATGCGTCTCCAAGTACTCCAATAGGTGTGAATTTGCCAAATGCTAACTGGATTAGAGCAGAGGTAGGAAGTAAGTCTGTATCTCTAGGAAACATTACTTACGCTTATGCCAATGCAGGAAGTACAGGGCGTTTAAAAGAGTTTGTACATGATGAGGAAGAACTAAAACTTGAAGAAGAATATGGCGGATTAGCAGACAAGTTACATACTGCTTTACACGAAGTTGTTGGCCATGCTTCTGGGCAATTAAATAAAGGTGTTGGTGAAACAAAAGAAACGTTAAAGAATTATGCATCTACTTTAGAAGAAGGTCGTGCTGATTTGGTTGGACTTTATTATTTATACAATCCAAAATTACAAGAATTAGGATTAGTTGAAGACTGGAAAAAAATAGGAGTGGCTGCTTTCGATGGTTATATTAGAAATGGGTTAATGACGCAATTAATTCGTTTGAATATCGGTGACGATGTTGAAGAAGCGCACATGCGAAACAGGCAATGGGTTTCGGCTTGGGCTTACGAAAAAGGATTAGCAGATAATGTTATTGAAAAAGTAACTAGAGACGGAAAAACGTATTTCAATATTAATGATTACGATAAATTACATGATATATTCGGACAATTACTAAGAGAAACACAGCGTATAAAGTCTGAAGGTGATTATGCTGCAGTCGAAGCTTTGGTTGAAGGTTATGGAGTCAAAGTAGACCAAGCAATTCATGCTGAGGTTTTAGAACGTAATAAGCAATTTACAGCTGCGCCTTATAGTGGTTTTGTAAATCCTGTATTAGTACCAGAACTAAATGATGCTGGTGGAATTATAGCGATTAAAGTGACACAGCCTAGAGGGTATTCTCAGCAAATGTTATATTACAGTGAAAAATATAACCATTTACCAGATGTGAATTAGAGTTGATTTAATTCTATAAATAATAAAAGCGGTCATATAATTTATGGCTGCTTTTTATTTGTGCTAAACCTTAATAAAAGGCCATTAATTAGTACTAAAATTAAAATTGTTAAGAAAATTATCATTCCATTTTACTTATAAAACAAGCAATTAATAGAAAATCCTATTCTACTAACTGTTAAATAAATATTTTTTACATAAAAACAAACTTAACAGCAGCAATCATACCAATAAAACCAATAAAGGCTAAAAGCACCCAGATGGTACCTTTATAGTATTTTTTATGAAGAGGAAGATCCTTACGATACTGAAAACCAACTATGATAGCAAAAGCTATAAAAAATAAAATTCCAAAAATCAATTGACCGTTACTAAACATCTCCTTATTTTTATGCAAAAATAAGAATTAGTGCACTAATAAACTAAATAGATATGCAAGATAAAATCAATGCTGTAAAAGCATTTCATACCGCTTTTAAAATAGGACATAGAGAAACACCAAAAGCCGATTTAGGATTAGATAAAAATCTATTGCGCTACGAGCTCATGCGCGAAGAAAATGAAGAATACCTAGAAGCTGCTAAGGAAAATGATCTTGTCGAGGTTGCAGATGCTTTAGGTGATATGCTTTATATACTTTGTGGCACAATTATAGAACACGGCATGCAACATAAGATAGAAGAAGTCTTTGAAGAAATACAGCGCAGTAATATGAGTAAGTTAGGTGAAGATGGTGAACCAATTTACAGAGAAGATGGTAAAGTACTAAAAGGACCAAACTACTTTAAGCCTAATATTAAAGAGATTTTAGAATCATAAACTAAAAAAGCAGCCATTAGAGGCTGCTTTTATATATAACTAAATGTGTAATTATATTACTTCGTGTCTCCAACCGTGAGCATCTTCAGCCAAGTTGTGTTGAATATGCATTAAAGTATCTTTAAAAAGTTTTGCAAAGGAATCTTCAACAGGTGAAATTTCAAAAACATCACCACCATGTTCAAAAGCAGAAACCGGACTTATAACAGCAGCAGTACCTGTACCAAAAATTTCTTTTAAACTTCCGTCTTTAGCGGCTTCTTTAATTTCTTCTACACTTACACGACGCACTTCATAATCCATATTCATGTCCTTTGCAAGCTGAAGAACACTCTTACGAGTTACACCATCTAAAATTCTGTCGTTATTTGGTGCTGTGATTAATTTATTGCCAACTCTAAAGAATATATTCATTGTACCAGCTTCTTCTAGGTACTGATGTGTAGAAGCATCAGTCCATATAATCTGCTGAAATCCTTTTTTCTGAGCCAGACTCGTTGGGTAAAACTGAGCTGCGTAATTCCCAGCTGCTTTTGCAAAACCAACTCCACCATCTGCAGAACGACTAAATTTTTCAGCAAATAAAACACGTACAGGCTCATTATAATAAGCTTTAGCAGGTGAACATATAATCATAAAACGATAAGTGTCTGCAGGCGATGCAGAAATCGCAGGTTCTGTAGCAATAACAAAAGGACGTATATAAAGTGAGTTTCCTAAACCTGGTTTAATCCAATCACTATCTAATTTCAATAGCGTTTCTAAACCATTTAAAAAGTAATCTTTTGGAAATTCGGGAATCGCCAAACGTGCTGAGGATTTATTAATTCGTGCAGAGTTTTGGTCTGGTCTAAACAGAAAAATTTTACCATCATCATCCTTGTAGGCTTTCATACCTTCAAAAACAGCCTGTCCGTAGTGAAACACTCTAGCAGACGGATCAATAGTCATAGCTTGATATGGAGTTATCTTAGGTGTCTGCCATTTACCATCTTCAAAATCGCAAACAAACATGTGATCGCTAAATACACGGCCAAAAGTAAGGTTGCTAAAATCAACACTTTTAATTTTAGAAGTTTCTGCTTTTACTATATCGATTTCGTTAGGGTTCATTTCTGTCATTAAATGGGTGAGTTTATGTTTTGCAAAAATACATAATGATAACCGTTAAAAAAAGGTAATATTATCATAAAATATGTAAATTTGTTTTACGAAAAAATTAATTTAAAGTAAATAAATATGAAGAAGTTGGTTTTATTATTAGTTTTTAGTTTGGCTATGTTTTCTTGTAAAAATGAAAAGCAAACCACAGAAAATGAAGACATTGTAGTAGAAGGAGAACAAAGTAAAGAGATGGCTTATGCCTCTTTTGGTATGGATATTACAGATGCAGATGCTTTAACATCTGATCGTATGATGGATCATTATAAAACATTGAAAGTCGGCGATACTATTAATTCTAAAATGTCAGCAAAAATTGTTGAAGTTTGTTCTAAAAAGGGTTGTTGGATGACTTTAGATATGGATGGTCAAAATGAAGTGATGGTAAAGTTTAAAGATTACGGTTTCTTTATGCCATTAAACGCAGAAGGAGATGTTGTAGTGAACGGAAAAGCGTTTGTTACGGAAACGTCTGTAGATGAATTAAGACACTATGCAGAAGATGCAGGTAAATCTGAAGAAGAAATCGCTGCAATAACAGTTCCTAAATTTGAATACCGTTTTGAAGCTGATGGAGTTTTACTTAAGCAATAGATTTATAGCTATATCTGTTATTGTTGGTTTGTTTTTTTTGAGTTGTAAAGACGAAAAAAAAGAAACAGATGTGCCTGTAGTTAAAAAAGTAGAATATCAGATGTATCAACCCTCTGAAATGGCAGGATTTATGAATGCCATGTATGCCTATAATATGCAGTTAAAACAACAGATTGTTGCAGGCGAAGCACCTGTTTCTATGTCTTTAGATTTAATGACATTGCATTCTGCTGAAATGACAAAAGGTAAAGGTAGAACTGTAGCTTGGAATAGTTTTGTAAATGTTTTTATAGAATCACAAGAGGCGATCACAGACACACGCTCTAATTTTGAGCTAAAAGAGCGTTACAATGCGGCAATTAATAATTGTTTGAGTTGCCATAAAACAGAATGCGTAGGGCCAATTCCTAAAATTAAAAAATTACTGATTCTATAAGTATTGATACGAAAAATAATCACCACATCAGATGGTTCTAAAACCATACAGATAGAAGATTGGAATGAGCAATATCATTCTATTCATGGTGCCATACAAGAAGCAAACCACGTATTTTTAAAACATGGTTTGCTTTTTTATTCTGAAACTTTTTGTGATTCTGAACATGCTTCAGAATCTAGTGCTATTTCAATATTAGAAATAGGTTTTGGTACAGGACTCAATGCATTTCTAACTTTAATTGAAGCCGAAAAATTAAAATTGAATATTAATTATGTTGGAGTAGAAGCTTATCCTGTTCAGAATGAGGAAATAGAACAACTCAATTATGTTGAGCTTATTTCAAAAACACATGATGCTATTTTTGAAAAACTACATGAAACATCTTGGGAAGAATATCATCAAATCACTTCTAGTTTTCAGTTAGAAAAACAGCAAAAACTCTTCAAGGATATAAATGCTAAAAACCAATTTAATATCATATATTTTGATGCTTTTGGAGCACGCGTGCAACCTGATTTATGGACAGAAGACATCTTTGAAATCATGTTTAATGTGCTTAAAAATAATGGTGTTTTAGTAACCTATTCCGCAAAAGGAAGCGTAAGGCGAGCAATGCAAGCGGTTGGTTTTACAGTAGAGCGATTGCCTGGTCCTCCTGGAAAACGTGAAATGCTTAGGGCAACGAAGTATTCAACGAACAAATAGTGAGTTAAATGTTACGAGCGCTAAAAAAGGCTTAAATAGTTGCTTATTGTCACTTCGAGTGAAATTCCGTTTTCAGAATTTTGTATAGAGAAGCTTCCGAAGTAATAAGGGTTTTCTATACATTTCTTACATACTCGAAACACTCGAGCCGATAGTAGGGTATTGACGAGTACTTTAAACGTTAAATCCAAACTAAATTCAATCCTTTCGGTTTTTACCTTTTGTACCTTTACAAAAAGAATAAAGATGACCGTTTTAATAACAGGAGCAACAGGATTAATTGGGCAGGAGATTGTAAAACAATGTCATGCAGAAGGAATTAATGTTCATTATTTAACGACTTCAAAATCTAAACTTAGTACAACGGCTAATTATAAAGGTTTTTATTGGAATCCTAACAACAACGAAATAGATCACAGTTGTTTTGAAGGGGTTTCTGCAATTATTAATATGGTTGGTGCTTCTATTTCTAAACGTTGGACAGATGCTTATAAACTAGAAGTTCTTGAAAGTAGAACCAAAACCGCTCAGCTTTTACAAAACACTATCGAAGCATATAATTATAAAATAGAACACGTTGTTTCGGCTAGTGCTATAGGTATTTATCCAACGAGTTTAACTAACTATTACGACGAAACCAATATACAAACTTCAGATAGTTTTTTAGGTGAAGTTGTGGAGCAATGGGAAACAGCTATAGACGGTTTTGAAACCTTAGGAATTAAGGTTGCAAAAATTAGAATTGGTTTAGTTTTGGCCAAAGATGGTGGTGCTTTACCAGAAATTATAAAACCTATGAAATTTGGTGCAGGTGCAGCATTTGGAAGTGGGCAACAATGGCAAAGTTGGATTCATGTCAAGGATTTAGCAGCACTTTTTATACACGCTTTACAAAATAATTTTGAAGGTATTTACAACGCAGTAGCACCAAATCCAGTGAGTAACCAAGAGTTAACTAAGGTTGCAGCTAGTGTTTTGAGCAAGCCATTAGTTTTACCTAACATTCCTAAATTTCCCATGAAACTCGTTTTAGGTGAAATGCACATGCTATTATTTGAAAGTCAACGTGTCAGCTCCCATAAAATAGAAGCTGAAGGTTTTAATTTTAAGTTTGCAAATTTAAGACCTGCTTTAGAGGATTTGTTGTTGTAGCCTTTTAAATGTTTAGAGTTTTATAAGAGCGTAATCCTCTTTAATTCACCTTTAAATTAGTTCATTGTTTAGTCTGTAATTACAACTCCGCCAATCATTTCGTTTTCGGTTGGTTTCTCAAACCAAGTTTCCATAAAATCAAAGTTTTCTTTAGTAACTTCAAACTCAAATGTAGTTCCTTTTTCTTCATTTCTTTTTAGCACTCTATCTAGCCTCTTTGCTTTAGAAATGTCTAAAAAATGAGTTCTTAATTCATAGCCGTTAGCCTTTGCGAATTTTCTAAATTTCTCACGATGCTCAAATTTAGAAAGCCCTAAATCTAAGATGGTATCTGTTTTTGAGTTTTCTAACTGTGTCACTAAACCTACGATAATGTGTTCTGCTCTTTCAATTCTTTCTAGAAACCAATCTAAGCTGTCATCTGGTTTTTTATCTGGTATGAATAACGTGTTATTCCAAGTGTCTATTGAGAAGATTATACCATTAATTCTTCTTTTTAACTCGTTGGAGTAAGTGGTTTTTCCTGAACCTGTGTTGCCTACTATTAGGTGAATCATTTTGTGTTAGCTTAGTTGTTTAATAAAAAATTATTACTTTTTTTAGTAATACTATCAGTGTATTTTTTTTTCAAATGTTGCCTAACTTAGTTTAAGTATTAGACAGTAATTAATTTTATTTATTACTATAGGTGGTTTTCTTATTCCATAATACATATCCAAAAAGTCCAACACCAATGATTAGTGTTTTTTTATTTCCAATAATCAAGTCTCCAAGTAATGCACCAATAATTTGAGAAAACAGTATAGAACCTGCGAACCAACCATAAACAATCAATGCTCTAGTGCTATCCATTTTGAGGATTTCTCCAGTCATATATAGAAGTATTAATGTGCGAAGCCCATAATAAGCTGCTCTTTCTAACATCCTTGACAAACTGTAGTAAAAAGTATCTATATTGTGTTTTTGTATTCTATTCATTCACTTTGTTGAGTTCATAAAACATTTCTAATATGTTTTTTTTAATTCCATTTAGTGAGAATTCCGTTTAGATATAAACTATAAGTTTTATTCATAAATCTAATCATCTTTTAGAATTTGCATAAAGCTTTTTCCATGTTGGTTTTTCAGCATCAATATCCATTTCCATATTTTCACAAAAATCTTGAATATCTTCTGTGTTCGCAATCATACTTTTCAAAAAAGCGGAAAGACTGATGTTTTTTCATTCAGATTTATTTGTATCAATTTTTTTTTTTAAACTATTCAAGGAATTTTGCAAACTCAAATCTTGACATATTAAATAGATTTTTTCTACATGCTATACAACTCTCTACGTACAATATCTATTACTCTCATCCCAAGATATCTTGAGAATAAAACATTTCTTAGAATTCATAAAGCTAATAAATAATGAGAAGAATTTTATACGTAAAGTCAAGTATTTTAGAAGATAAAAAGCAAAAAACTACCTTAAATACACATTAGTAACCAAGCGCTCTACTGTTGGGTGATCATTGCCACCAGCAGCTTCTATTGTGATGTTTAGAGATTCTGTATGGTCTATATACGCCATGGTCATTAGGGTTTTGTCTTTAGAGATTATGCCCATATTAATCATTTCTCCTTCTACATCTGCCCACATTTGGTAGTCGTGGTCTGCATCTAATTCTGGTAAGCGTTCTGTGTTTATGACTACAGATTTTGCTTTGTGATTAATATAACTGATCACTTTAGCATTTGGCATTAAATCATTGCCACTTAAAATGTATTGTTCGGTGTCAGCGTTTACAATACCTTTGAAAAATGTATTGTTACGTTCTAATTCTGTGTTTAATGTTTCTATAGTGGTATTTAACTCTGTGTTATTAACTTCTACGGTTTGTAATTGTTGCTGTACATCATTGAGTTGTGAGTACATCCAAAAACTACCAACTAACAATAGCGCTGTAACACTTGCTGCAATACCTAAATAGAATTTAGTATTCGTATCTTTTTGTAATGCAACAATTAGAGTGTCTTTAGATTTTGGTGGTTTTATAGCGTCTAAAAGTTGTGACTTTACAAATTCTGGTGGAGCAATCGTGTTTTCTAAACCGATACGCTCAAAATCTTCTTCGAGTAAGTTAAAATGCGCTTTTAATTCGGTATCAGATAGAAGTAATTGCTCAATTTGTTCGCATTCTTTTGCATTGAGTTCTCCGAGCATGTATTGCTCTAATAATCCGTCTTCTAATAGCGTCTTCTTATCCATCATCATAGCGCGTTTAGTATAAGTAACATGAAACTTAAAGTCTCTACATATGTTTCTCTAAGCTTTTTTAGGGCTTGTCTTATGTAAGATTTAAACGTACCCAAAGGTACATTCATTGCTTTATGTGCTTCTCTATGTGTTAGACCTTTAAAGTAAACGAGCTCTATGGCTTCTTTGTGATGTGCCTCTAATGTAGAAACAGCACCATTGAGTTCTAAATACTCTGGGTCTATACTAATAGCCTCTTCTTTTTTATTATATACACTAAAATCATCGGTTTGGATGAGTGGATTATTTTTTCTGAGCACATTTAGCGTTTTATTTTTCGCAATGCGATACACCCAAGTATAAAAACGGCCTTTGTTAATGTCGTAGCTTTCTGCCTTTTCCCAAACGGTCATAAATGTTTGCTGAAGTAAATCTTGGGCTTTGCCTTCATCTCTTATCATTTTTAAAATAACACTATAAATGGCGCCAGAATATTTGTCATATAATGCTGATAGCGCTCGCTCATCCTTGATTCTTAAAAGTTCAATAAGTTTGCTGTCGTTTTGCATTAATGTTAAAGATTTCCCAAAAGTAAAGTGATGCTCATCCATATCTAACATCACTGTGTAAATATAAATGAAAGCACTTAAAAAATAAGATAAGTGCATTAAATAATTTAATCGATAATTAAAAAAATCATGAAAAAATTAGTATTTATTTTAACAGCGTTTGTAGCATTAACATTTACACAAACAGCTACGGCTCAAAAAACAATTGTAGATGTTGCTGTAGGTAACGAAGATTTCTCAACATTAGTAGTTGCTTTAAAAGCTGCAGATTTAGTTAATGCTTTACAAGGAGATGGTCCTTTTACAGTTTTTGCACCAACAAACAGTGCCTTTGCAAAAATTGATAAAGATGCTTTAGCAAATCTATTAAAGCCAGAAAATAAGGCAGCATTAGCAAACGTATTAACATATCATGTTATTCCTGGTAAATTAATGGCAAGCGACGTTGTTGCAGCATTAAAGAAAGGAAACGGAAAAGTAGAACTAAAAGCTTTAAATGGAACTGTATTAACAGTGATGTCTAAAGACGGTAAAATTTGGCTAAAAGACCAAGCAGGAAATTATAGTGAAATTACAGCTACAGATGTTGCAGGAAGCAATGGTGTAATTCACGTTATCGATACTGTAGTAATGCCTAAATAAGTTTTAGTGTTTGTTTGACACATTACTACAAGTAGCTATTAATTAGATGTTGATTGTTGATGATAGTAAATTAATAGCGAGGCAATTTTAGAAATAGAATTGCTATGAAAAGAAAAGCACTTACAGAAATGTAAGTGCTTTTTTAATTTTTAACTGAAGTTTAATTACCCTTTGTTAGCTACTAGAGTTACTTTTAATTCAATATCATCGTTGATAAATTTATCACCTAAATTATCAAAAAACGATTTAGAACCATGTTTTACATTCCATTTAGAACGGTCAATAGTAAAGGTATCGCTTGTTAGCATCATCAGATCATCTTTCATTTCTGTGCTTACAGGAAAGCTGATATTATTTGTAGCATCTTTCATTGTCAAGTTACCAGAAAGCATTGTTATACCATCTACAGTTTCAATACTAGTAACTTCAAATTTTGAAATAGGGTACGTTTCAACATCAAAAAAGTCAGCACCTTTTAAATGACCTGCTAATTTAGCATTTCCTTCTTTTTCAACTGGTATGTCTATTACAGTAATACTATTCATGTCAAACGTAAATTTTCCACTTTCGATAGCGTTATCTTTTACTTGTATATTACCTCTAGAAATGGCAATAGCTCCGTTATGAGAACCTGTTGGTTTAAAACCAGTCCACTCAATCATAGACGTGTCTGTATTAACATTGTAATTTATAGCTGCGTCCTCTGCAACTGCAGCTGCTTCTGCTTCTTTTGTTTCAGCTTCTTTGGCTTTGTCAGCACAACTTGTCGTTGCAATTAGTGTTATAACTGCGAAAATTTTTAAAAATGATGTTTTCATGTAAGTGTTATTTTAGTTTTGTTTTAATTCGCAAAGTTAAGAATAAGATAAGCTTAACATATATAAAAAAATGTTAATGACATTTTGACATTTTTATAATAATGGCAGTACTTTTGCCATCTGTAAATCAAAGATTTAAATTTTAGTTTAAAAAGACAGCTCAAAATGAGTAAAAAAGATAAAAAAAACGAGGTTGAAGAACCACAAATAGAAGATACAGCAACAGCAACTGCTGAACCCTTAGATACAAGGTCTGTAGAAGAGCAATTACAAGACCAATTACTCGCAGAAAAAGACAAATTCATGCGTTTGTTTGCTGAATTTGAAAATTATAAAAAGCGAACAAGTAAAGAACGTATAGAATTATTTAAAACAGCTAGCCAAGATTTAATGATTTCTATGTTGCCCGTTTTAGATGATTTTGAGCGCGCTCTATTGCATATAGAAGACGATAAAGAGGCTGAAGAATTGCGCAAAGGAGTCTTATTAATTTACAATAAATTGGTAAATACTTTAGAACAAAAAGGCTTGTCTAAAATTGAAGTAAGACAAGGAGATACTTTTAACGCAGATAATCATGAAGCAGTAACTCAAATTCCTGCGGCAAGTGACGATTTAAAAGGAAAGATTATTGATATTGTTGAGCCTGGATATAAATTAGGAGAAAAAGTGATTCGTTTTCCTAAAGTAGTTATTGGACAATAATATAAAAGTATAGTTTTTCGCTATTGCGGAAATGAATTAAAAGATACCCACTTTTGTGGGCAGTAAACATGAAAGAAGATTACTACGAGATATTAGGTATTACTAAAGGTGCTACTGATGCAGAAATAAAAAAAGCGTATCGTAAGATGGCTTTAAAATATCATCCGGATAAAAATCCTGATAATACAGAAGCAGAAGAGAAATTTAAAAAAGCAGCTGAAGCTTACGAAGTTTTAAGTAATGCAGACAAAAAAGCACGTTACGACCAATTTGGTCACCAAGCCTTTGATGGCGGAGGTGGCTTTGGTGGTGGTGGAGGTGGTATGAATATGGATGACATATTCAGTCAGTTCGGCGATATTTTTGGTGGTGGTGGAGGCGGTTTTAGCGGCTTCGGTGGAGGCGGAAGACAGCGTGTTGTAAAAGGGAGTAACTTAAGAATTAGAGTTACACTTTCTTTAGAAGATATTGCTAATGGTGTTGAGAAGAAAATAAAGGTAAAGCGCAAGAAACAAGCGTCTGGCACAACCTACAAAACTTGCAGTACTTGTAACGGTGCTGGTCAAGTCACTAGGGTGACCAATACTATTTTGGGTCGTATGCAAACGGCTTCGGCTTGTCCAACATGTGGTGGAGCTGGTCAAACAATTGACAAGAAACCTGCTGATGCAGATGCACAAGGTCTAAGAGTTGAGGAAGAAACTGTTACAGTAAAAATCCCTGCAGGAGTAGAGGATGGTATGCAACTTAAAGTTACAGGAAAAGGTAACGATGCACCAGGAAATGGTATTGCAGGAGATTTATTAGTTGCCATACAAGAAGAGGTACATTCAACTTTAAAACGCGAAGGCGATAATTTACATTATGATATGTATGTGAGCCTTCCAGATGCAATTTTAGGAACGTCTAAAGAGATTGATACGGTTGGTGGTAAAGTTAGAATTAAGATAGAGGCAGGTGTACAATCTGGTAAAATATTAAGACTTAGAGGTAAAGGTATTCCTAGTATTAATGGCTACGGTAAAGGTGATTTATTAGTGCATGTAAACGTTTGGACACCAAAGACTTTAAGTAAAAAACAGAAAGAATTTTTTGAAAGTGTTAAGGAAGATGAGCATTTTGAGCCTAAACCAGAAAGTTCGGATAAATCTTTTTTTGAAAAAGTAAAAGATATGTTTTCATAAAAGGTTCTAATTCAGAAAAAATATTATCTTTGATTTATCGCTAATGCTAATTAGCGGTAATTTTTCTTTTTCATAGCAATTTTTTTCCCATCCTTATCTAACCATAAGGGTGGGTTTTGTATTTTAAAGCAAATCATATTCATTTCTCATAAAAAAAAGCATAACTATTAGTGTTAAATGTTCTTCAATTCTTTAACATTTAATATATTTACGTACTAACCCTACTATAAAATCACGCTATATATGAATGACTTATTAGTCGCTAATTCTGTGTCTAAAAACTATGGAGACTTTAAAGCATTAAATCATGTCTCTATTTCCGTTCCAAAAGGAAGTATTTTTGGATTATTAGGTCCAAATGGAGCAGGTAAAACAACCTTAATCCGTATCATTAATCAAATTACAATGCCAGATGAAGGTTCTGTACTATTAGATGGTCAGCCATTAAAGGCAGAACATGTTAGAGATATTGGTTATTTACCTGAAGAACGTGGTTTATATAAGTCTATGAAGGTTGGTGAGCAGTGTTTGTATTTAGCACAGTTAAAAGGCTTAAGTAAATCTGAAGCAAAAACAAGATTAAAATATTGGTTTGATAAATTAGAGATAGGTGATTGGTGGAACAAAAAAATCCAAGAACTAAGTAAAGGTCAAGCTCAAAAAATACAGTTTGTTGTTACGGTTTTACACCAACCAAAATTATTGATTTTTGATGAACCTTTTTCTGGTTTCGATCCTATTAACGCGAATTTAATTAAGGATGAAATTTTGCAATTAAGAGATGAAGGTGCTACAGTTATATTTTCTACACATCGTATGGAGTCTGTTGAAGAATTGTGCGATCATATTGCTTTAATTCATAAATCGAATAAAGTTTTAGACGGAAAATTAACTGACATTAAACGTGAGTTTAAAACAAATACTTTTGAAGTTGGGTTACAATCATCAAATAGAGATCTAGTCTTAGATAAGATAAAAAGTAAGTTTGAGGTGCTTCCTGCTACATTCAAAAATTTAAATGATGATATTAAGTTTAATATTAAATTGAACACAGATAGTTCTCCAAATGATTTGTTATCATTTTTAACTGCTAAAGCAGAAGTGCATCACTTTGTTGAAGTGATCCCTTCAGCAAGCGATATTTTTATTCAAACTGTAAAAAATAATTAATAATGAATCATTTACCTCTTATCATAAAACGAGAATACCTTACTAAGGTTAAGAATAAGTCATTTATTATAATGACGTTCTTAAGTCCGTTAATAATGATTGCGCTTATTGCTGTAGTATCCTATTTATCTCAGTTAAATAATGACAAAGAACGTACAATTTCTATATTAGATGAGTCTGGTTTTTTGTTTGATATTTTTGAGAATACTGAAAATACAGTATATACAAAACTCAATGGGTTAAGTCTAGAGGATGCTAAAAATTTAGTTAGGGAAAAAGAAGATTACGGTCTATTGTATATTGGTAAGTCAGATTCAATCGACGCTATTTCTGAAACTATAAAATTCTACTCAGAAGACTCACCATCGTTAACAGTCATTTCTGGCTTAGAGCGAAAAATAGAAAAGCGACTACGAGAAATGAAACTTCAGAAAGATGGAGTGACACTTGCGCAGATTGAAGCTTCTAAATCGAATATTGATATTGCACAAGAAAGTTTTGAAGGAGAGAAGAGTTCTAAAATAGACAACGTTGTAAAACTAGCATTTGGTGGAGCTGCAGGCTATTTATTATTTATGTTCATCATAATCTATGGTAACATGATAATGCGAAGTGTTATTGAAGAAAAAACAAGCAGAATTATAGAAGTTATTATTTCTTCTGTAAAACCTATTCAATTAATGATGGGTAAAATTATAGGAACCTCATTAGCTGGTATTACTCAATTTGTGATTTGGGTAATTTTAGGAGGTGTTTTACTAACTATTGTTACTGCAATTTTTGGAATTGATATGACGCAAGTCAATACGCCACAACAAGAGTTAGTTAACCAAGCTATTGAGGCAGAAGGCGCTCAAGCAATTGCAGAAAACTTAATCACAGCAATTAGTAATTTACCACTAGCTAATCTCGTTGTAGCTTTTATGTTTTTCTTTATTGGCGGTTATTTACTTTACAGTTCTCTCTACGCAGCAATTGGTGCCGCAGTAGATAATGAGACAGATACGCAACAATTTATGTTGCCAATTCTTATGCCTTTAATTTTAGCAGTTTATGTTGGTGTATTTACGGTTATAGAAGATCCTCATGGAACAGTGTCAACCGTATTTTCTTTTATTCCATTTACGTCACCAGTAGTAATGTTAATGCGTATACCTTTTGGTGTTCCATTATGGCAGCAAGGCTTATCACTAGTATTACTCATTGGTACATTTATTTTAGCGGTTTGGTTTGCGGCTAAAATATACAGAGTTGGTATTTTAATGTACGGTAAAAAGCCTACATATAAAGAACTCTTTAAATGGTTGAAATATTAATTGATGATTCAAGGTTTAGATCATATTGAACAAACTATTACTGAAAGTGATGCTTGGGAATCTATTAAAGGTTTTTTAAGTCAAAACATGACTTTTGGTAAGGATATCAATATCTCAATTTTTGATATTTTAGTTATAATTACCGTAATTTTTATTACGACAGTCATATTAAGAATACTATTAAAACTCATAACAAGAAATCTTCCAAAACAAGAAAAGACGAAGTTTAATGTTGTTTATGGCTATTTTAGGTGGCTCATTTACATTATTATACTACTAATTACTTTACACAATGTTGGAGTAAATGTTACCGCTGTCTTTGCAGCTTCTGCAGCGCTTTTAATTGGTATTGGTTTGGCGCTTCAAACTTTGTTTCAAGATATTATTTCTGGGATTTTTATTTTAGTCGATCAAACTGTTCATGTTGGTGATATTATTGAACTAGAAGGCAAAGTTGGCCGTGTTGAAGAAATTAAATTAAGAACCACAAGAGCCGTAACTATAGATAATAAAGTGTTGGTGATCCCTAATCATCTATACTTAACTAATAGTTTGTATAATTGGACGCAAAATGGAAGTACAACTAGGGAATTCGTAACTGTAGGTGTGGCTTATGGAAGCGATGTGCAATTGGTTAAAAAATTACTACTTCAGGCAGCAAGAACAAATGAAGATGTTATATCAAGTCCAGAACCTAATGTAATTTTTACAGAATTTGGTGATAGTTCTCTAGATTTTAAATTGATATTTACTATCGGAGATAGTTTTAAAGCTCAATTCCCAAAAAGTGATATTCGTTTTGAGATAGATCGTCTTTTTAGAGAAAATAATATTTCGATTCCTTTTCCTCAGCGCGATATTCATATCATTCAAAAATAAGATATATGTTTTTACGCTTTTTAAAATGTCATACTATCTTAACTTTTGGTTTGTTGTTTTCTTTTCATTTTGCAGAGGCACAACTCACAGATTTAGCACGTTTGGAGTATTCTTTTATTCCTAAAACTAAATCCGAAGATCAGTACACGCGCATAAGGGCATTAATTAATTATCCTATCGAATTAAAAAAGGATAATTATCTTGTGATAGGAGCAGAATATAATAGGATTATACTAAATCTTGAAGAAGATTACCCCTTTGATAGATCGCTGTTAGAAACTATAACTGTTATAGATTTAAATATAGCTTACACATTTAAAACCAGTGAGTTTTGGCGATTTGGACTTAAAGTTAATCCTAGAATCGCATCTACCTTAACAGAGAGAATCACAGGTGATGATTTATTTTTGAATGGTGGTGTTTTTGCAATTAATGATAGAAGAGATGATGAATCTGCTAATAAACCTTACCAACTAATCTTAGGTTTAACTTATAATACCACAGCTGGTATACCATTTCCTTTACCATTTGTTAGTTATTTTAGACAGGTTAATGATAAATTGTCTTTTAGCGCTGGTATACCAAAATCTAATATTAAATATTATTTTAGTAAAAACAATATGCTGCAGACCTTTGTAGGGTTAGATGGTTATTTCGCTAACTTACAGAATTCGCAACAAGTTAATGGTCAGAGTGTAGATAATATCTCATTATCTATTGCAGTTGGTGGTTTAGGGTATGAATATTTTTTAACAAAAAATTTAGTCTTATATGCGTATCTTGGATACACTTTTAGACTTAATAATGTGTTAAGAAACGATGATAGAGAAAATATCTTCGAATTAGATAATATAAATTCTTTTTATATGAGATCAGGAATAAAATTTAAAATATAGAGATGCCAAAAATATTAATAATTGAGGATGAAGCGGCAATTCGCCGAGTATTAGTAAAAATCCTTTCAGAAGAAAACGATACCTATCAAGTTGAAGAAGCGGAAGACGGTTTGGTAGGTATCGAGAAAATAAAGAAAGACGATTATGATTTAGTATTATGTGATATTAAAATGCCTAAAATGGATGGTGTTGAGGTATTAGAAGCTGCTAAAAAAATTAAGCCAGAGATACCAATGGTAATGATTTCTGGTCATGGCGATTTAGATACGGCTGTAAATACGATGCGTTTAGGTGCGTTTGATTATATCTCTAAACCACCAGATTTAAATAGGTTATTAAACACGGTTCGCATTGCTCTAGATAGAAAAGAACTTGTAGTAGAAAATAAAATGCTAAAAAAGAAAGTTAGCAAAAACTACGAAATGATTGGTAAGAGTGCTGATATTGATCGTGTAAAAGATATGATAGATAAGGTCGCTCCAACTGATGCACGCGTCTTAATTACAGGACCTAATGGCACAGGAAAAGAACTTGTAGCACATTGGTTACACCAAAAAAGCGAACGTTTTAAAGGGCCAATGATAGAGGTGAATTGTGCAGCAATTCCAAGTGAATTAATTGAGAGTGAATTATTTGGACACGTTAAGGGAGCATTTACATCTGCAGCAAAAGATAGAGCTGGTAAGTTCGAAGCGGCTAATGGTGGTACTATTTTCTTAGATGAAATTGGTGATATGAGTTTATCTGCCCAGGCCAAAGTATTACGTGCATTGCAAGAAAGTCGCATTCAACGTGTTGGAAGTGACAAGGATATTAAAGTCAATGTTAGAGTAGTCGCTGCAACAAATAAGAACCTTAAAAAGGAGATTGAATACGGTAATTTCAGAGAAGATTTATACCATAGACTTGCTGTTATTCTTATTGAAGTACCAGCCTTAAATGACAGACGCGAAGATATTCCATTGTTAATAGAATATTTTGCTAATAAGATCTCTAGCCAACAAGGCACAGCAAAAAAATCATTCTCTCATAAAGCCATAAAATTACTTCAGAATTATGATTGGACAGGCAATATTAGAGAGTTGCGTAATGTCGTTGAACGCCTAATTATATTAGGAGGTAAGGATGTTAGCGAAAGTGATGTAAAAGCTTTTGCTTCAAAATAAATTTAAAATAGTATGAAGGATATTAATAGCCATGATTTTAAAATCTCTTCACAAATCAAAATAAAAGATTTGCCAACTCTATTAGATTTGGACGAAGACAAAAAAACGATTCAAAAAGCACTTAGGGGAGTTAGTGAAGATTTAGCAGATATACAGAATGCTATGTATGCTCATGGTAAATATTCTGTTTTAATGTGTATTCAAGGGATGGATACTGCAGGAAAGGATAGTTTAATTCGCGAAGTTTTTAAAGAATTTAATGTTAGAGGTATTGTAGCACACAGCTTTAAAAAACCTACGCATATTGAATTAAAACAAGACTATTTATGGAGGCATTATGTTGCGTTACCAGCACGAGGTAAATTTGGTATTTTTAATAGAACGCATTACGAAAATGTACTAGTAACACGTGTACACCCTAAATATTTAATGTATGAGAATATGCCAGATATTAAGAGTGTAGAAGATGTTACAGATGCTTTTTGGGATAAACGCTTTGAAGAAATAAATAATTTTGAAAAGCATATTGCTAACAATGGCACCATCATCTTTAAATTCTTTTTGAATATTTCAAAAGACGAACAGAAAAATCGGTTATTAAGACGCCTAAATAAACAAGAAAAAAACTGGAAATTTTCACCAGACGATTTAAAAGAACGTAAACTATGGGATGATTATCAGAACTGCTATGAAGATGTTTTAAACAGAACTTCTAAAGCAGATGCACCATGGTTTAATATTCCTGCAGATGATAAGTCTACGGCTCGCTATCTTGTTGCTAAGATTTTATACGATACGTTAAAAACCTATACAGATATTAAAGAACCTGACCTGCCTGCTAAGGAGAAAGCAAATATTGATTTATACAAACAACAATTAAAAAATGAAGATTAAAGTATTTACCTTAATTCTATGTGTTGTTTTTTCATTTGGCTTTACGCAGACAGATGAAAAAGCTTTAAAAGACATTTACAAAACGTCGCTAACAAATGGTAAAAGTTATGATTGGTTAGAGCATTTATCTAATGCTATTGGTGGTCGTTTGTCGGGTTCTAAAAATGCGGAACTTGCTGTTCAATATACAAAAGCTGAACTTGAAAAATTAGGATTAGATAAAGTTTGGTTGCAACCTGTTATGGTACCTAAATGGGAACGTGGAGAAAAAGAAATGGCTTATATAGAAAGTTCTGGGTCTATAACTAAAGTTAATATTTGTGCCTTAGGTGGTTCAATTGCAACAGGTGAAGACGGCATTAAAGCACAAGTTATAGAAGTAAAAGATTTTAAAGAATTAGAAGGTTTAGGAAAAGCAAAGGTTAAAGGTAAAATAGTATTTTACAACAGGCCAATGCAGGCGGATTTAATAAGCACGTTTGATGCATATGGTGGTTGTGTAAATCAACGCTACGCTGGCGCAATGGAAGCTAGTAAATATGGAGCGACTGGAGTTATTGTGCGTTCTATGAATTTACGAGATGATGATTATCCACATACAGGGAGTATGAGCTATGGTGATTTGCTAGTATCACAGCGCATTCCATCTGCTGCAATAAGCACAAATGATGCAAATCTATTGAGTGACGCATTAAAACAAGATACTAATCTTCAGTTTTACTTTAAACAAAGTTGTAAGCAATTTGAAGACGTACAATCGTATAATGTTATTGGCGAAATTACAGGGAGTGAATTCCCTGACGAATATATCATTGTTGGTGGTCACTTAGATTCTTGGGACTTAGGTGATGGTGCTCATGATGATGGTGCTGGAGTTGTTCAATCTATGGACGTATTACGATTACTAAAAGAAAGTGGAATTATACCAAAACGAAGTCTACGGGTCGTTTTATTTATGAACGAAGAAAATGGTTTACGAGGTGCAACCGAATATGCCAGAGTAGCGAAAGAAAAAAATGAGAATCATATTTTTGCTTTAGAAAGTGATGCTGGTGGTTTTACGCCAAGAGGTTTTTCGTTTGCAACTAATGATACTAATTTTAATCAAATATTGGGTTGGAAAGCTTTATTTAAACCTTATTTAATTCATTATTTTGAAAAAGGAGGAAGTGGAGCAGATGTAGGTCCTTTAAAGTCTGAAACAAATGTTTTAGCAGGATTAAGACCAGATTCACAGCGTTATTTTGATCACCATCATGCGGCTAATGATACATTTGAACATGTTAATAAACGTGAGTTAGAATTGGGTGCGGCAACAATGACAAGTTTGGTTTATTTGTTTGATAAATACGGTGTGAATCCAGTTCCAAATTCAAATAAAATTAAAGATTAAATCATGAGATTATTAAGTGTTATATTATTTGCTTTTAGTACTCAATTTAGCTTTTCTCAAGAGGATCAAAAATTACCTTATTATGAAGTGCCAGAATATGCGAAAGAGTTTACTGCTGGTACAATGGCAGCACGTATGCTAGATGCTTTAGGTTTTCGATTTTATTGGGCATCAGAAGGGTTAGCTGAAAAAGATTTAGCTTATAAGGCTAATGATGATGGAAGAACATCGCAAGAGACTATAAAACATATTTATGATTTGTCTAAAATTATAGTTAATTCTACACTTAAAAAACCAAATTCAAGAGACGAAAAAGAAGAATTGACTTATGAAGTTATGAGATCTTCCACTTTGAACAACCTCAAAACTGCTGCTGATATTCTTAGAGAAAGTAATGATATTTCTCAATTCAAAATTATTTTTGGAGAACAAGAAATTCCATTTTGGAATCAGATTAATGGCCCAATTGCAGATGCTATTTGGCACTGCGGACAATTAGTCATTTACAGAAGAACAACAGAAAACCCAATGAACCCTAAAGTGAATCATTTTACAGGGAAAGTGCGAGATTAAGCTGATTTAGTTTTCTCTAATTAAGACGCTGAAAAATCAAAAGCATTTGTGCTTTATATGTATATTGTTTTAGTTTAAGCATTTTATAGAAATTTAGTATAGTAATGAGAATAAAATATATTATTTGCTTTCTATTTTTTTTAAGCCTGTCTTTAACAGAGGCTCAAGGAGGAGAAGAATATTTATGTAGAGTTATTGATATTGAAAATAAGTATCCTATTTCCTACGCAACTATTCAATTCGAAAATGTTGATAATGGAGTTATAGCTGATGAAGAGGGTAATTTTAGATTACCAATATCTTACAATAAAAAAGGTAATTCAATTATAATATCTTCAATTGGTTATGAAACGCTTAAAGTAAAAGTTGAAACCTTAGATTTTAAAATAATCAATATTTTATATTTAAAATCTAAAGTTGAAGAGTTAAGCGCTGTCCTTATAAAAGCAAGTTCAGGTGGTCCAAAACTATCAGAACAGACAATAATTAAAAATGCTATTGGTAAGATACCAACCAACTATCCAAACTCACCTCATTCTTATGTTAGTTATTACAGAGACTACCAACTCGTAAATAACACCTACTTTAATCTTAACGAGGCTATCTTAGAAAGTTTTGATGCTGGTTTTAACACTAACAAACTACGTTTTTATGATAATAGAACTGCGATATACTCTTATGACTTGAATAAGGATTTCTTTCAAGATACATTGCTGTTAAATAGTATTTATGGAAAATCAAAATTATTAGATACTAATAATGCTGCGAAATTAGGGACTGATATACAAAATGAATTAGGTATTCTTAACATACATAATCCGATTAGAAATTATAATGTAAACACATTCTCTTTTATATATGTCTTTAGAGACGATTTTGTATTTAACCATAATTTTAAATTAGTTAAAATTCAATATATAGAGGATACGCCACTTTACGAAATAGAATTTATTTCTAAACCAAATCCTAACTCTAGATATATGGGAGCTGGCAAAATTTATATTTCTAAAGGGGATTTTGCAATTTATAAGTTAGAATATAAGGTGTTTAGTAATAACGATTATGTTTCTAATAGGTCTAAGGATAATGTCTTTGTTAATATGTCAAAGGATGCTACTTACAGAAATAACGCGACATTATTTGAAGTTAATTTAGAATACAAACCAATAGGTGATAAGATGTATCTTAATTATATGACATTTAATAATCGATTTATTATTAAAGAACCTAATCCTTTTAAGGTTGAAGAGTTTAACTTCAATCCAAATGATGAGTCCTTTTATATCACTTTTAATAAACCAGTTGATGCTAGTACAATTAAAAGAAAAAGTAACTTTAAGCTACGTTATAACAATAATAAATTAATTATAAAAAACATTGATTTAGTAGAGTCTAATATGGTTAAGGTTACTGTCATAGATTGGTCTGCGGGTATTTCAGAAGACCCTAAAAATGTAACGTTAACTGATTTTACTTATAAAATTAAGAAAATAAAAGACCTATCTGGTGCTATAATAAATAAGGCGTCTAAACTTATAGGTTACCAGTTTAGAGAAATATTTACGCAAGAGGTCTTTAAAGACAAGCAACCCAATGATGATTTAATTTTCGTTAATAAAACTTTACCGATGTCTAAAACTAGGGTAAATAAAGTAAATTTTGATATTAAAAAATACACAATAAACTCACCTTTAAAGAAGACAAAAAATAATTAACTTACTCTTATCTATGTGTAAAGAAAAGCGTAAAAAAAATATACTAAAGCACAAAAGTTTTTATTGTTTGTATAATTCTTAATATTAATATTAAGAATTACTTAAATCATTCTTTTCATCAGTATCATTCTTTTCATCAGTATCATCTTCATTTTTCATCTTAATATACCGCGTTACCAACCTAACTCCTAATCTCGCGAAAAGGATAATGGCAAATACCATAACTAAATCTAATCCTGTCATTATTTTATTTTAATTTCCTTTTGCTGGTTGTAGAAATTTTGGTTTTTTTATTTCTTTTTTAATGCCTAATTGCTTCATTAATTCTTCAACAGCTCTTTCGAGTTGTGGATCAGTTCCATTAGATAATGCTTTCGCGTCTTGTCTAACTTTAATATCTGGAGCAACTCCTATATTTTCAGCAATCCATTTGTTGTTTATTGGGTCAAACACAGCATTATCTGGGGCAGTTAAGCTTCCGCCATCTATTAAAGCATAATGTGTTGATGATTTTACTAAACCTCCCCAAGTTGTCATTCCAATTAGTTTCCCAGCGTTTTGCTGTCTAAATACCCAAGGAAAAAAGTCACCACCAGAACCAGCAAGTTCATTAATCAATAACACTTTCGGTCCTAATATTCCTGCCGGAAGTTTCATAGGTTTTCCATTAGGAACTTCATTTGTTAAACCTGCTCTTAGACTACGTGTCATTAAATCGACCATATAATCGTCTAATAAACCACCACCATTAAAGCGCTCATCAATAACAGCTCCTTCTTTATCTTGTTGTGCAAAATAGTAACGGTTAAATGATACAAAGCCAGGACCACCAGTATTAGGAACCCAAATATAACCTAGGCGACCATTTGAAAGTTTATCAACTAATTTGCGATTATCTTCAACCCAAGTACGTTGTCTTATAGAGTTTTCGCTTCGTATTGGTTCTACAATCTCTGTCCAATGCCCTTTAAATTCAGGTTTATCATTAATATGAAGAATGGTTTGTTTACCAGAGGTGCCATCTAAATATTTATAAAAATTTTCATCAGCTTTTACTTTATTGCCATTAATGCCAACAATATAATAGCCTTCTTTAATATTTAAACCAGGAGCGTCTAAAGGACCTGTTAATCCAGGATTCCAATTTTCTGTAGTGTAAATACGTTCAATTTGCCAGTGACCATCATTTGGTGTAATATCTGCACCTAGTAAACCCGTTATTGTGCGTTCCACATCAGGATAATCTCCACCACGTACAAAGCTATGTCCAACGGATAATTCACCATTAACTTGATCTAAAATATAGGTTAAATCAGCTCTGTGTTTAATAAAAGGAACCAAAGGAGCATAACGTTTATAAACGACTTTCCAATCGCGACCGTGCATATTTGGGTCGTAAAAATAGTCGCGCTCATAACGCCAAGCTTCTTCAAACATTTGCTCCCATTCCGCAGAACGGTCTAATTTCATTTGAAGATTTACCTTAAGACCTTTTGCACCTTTAGCATTAGGTCCACTGGTTTTAATAACTTTCCAACTACCATTTAAACGCGCTAACATGTGTTTTCCATTAGACGTTACAGAAACTGAGTTTGCTCCAGAAGTAAATTCTTTACTTTCTTGGTCTTCGAGACTAAATTTATGAAGCGTAGCACCTCTTCCGTTTGGCGTGTATTCAGAAATAAAGATAGAGCCTTTTGGACCAGCAATTATATAACCATAGTTTCTTGATGGCATAGGTAATGCCAATGTGCGTCTTCCAATACCTTCAAAATCTATATGCATTGTTTCCGCTTTATCTTCTTTTTTTTCTTTAGAGTCTTTGTCTTCTTTTTTGTCATCATTTTTTTCCTCGTCTTCTTCTTCTTCTTCTTCTTTTACGTCTTCTTTTACGTCTTCTTCATCACTTTTTGGTTTAAAAGGCGAATCATCATTAGCATCTAGATTGACAACATAAGCAGAGTAGGAAGGGTCAGCAGTCATTGAACTTGTATTAGCCCAACCTGAACCTAGAGCGACTTCCGTACTTGCCAAAAAGTAAAGTTGTTTTTTATTTAAGTCCCAAGCAGGAGAGAAAGAATCTGCAAAAGGATCTGTAAGTGGTTTTGAAATATCCTTTTCTATGGAATAGATATAAATTTGTCTAAAGTTATTAGAAGCAGATTTTTCATAGGCAATCCATTTGCTATCTGGCGACCATTTTAATTCGATACTTCCACGTTCTAAATTATTGCCACCAATATCAAAGGTTTTAACTTTTTTGGTTTCTAAGTTTACATAACGCAAACGTACATCATCATCTACAAAAGCAATATGTTTGCCATCTGGTGACCAACTTGGACTCCAACCTAATTTAGATTTTCCTATTGAAATTGCTTCAGGTTCAGACAATCCATCTTGTGATGATAGCATTAAAGCATACCCTTTTCTGTCAGCATCAGAAAACCAAGCGATTCTATCTCCTTTTGGTGACCAAATCGGTCTCCTATCTGCTGTGCCAGACGTTTCGGTAATATTTCTAGAATCTCCAAATTCAACAGGAACCGTAAATATATCTCCACGAGATTGCATAATAGCACGTTTGCCGTTTGGAGAGAGTGATGCAGAACGTGTAGAGTTGGAGACATCTTCCCATTTTGTTTCTGTCCAAGGAAAATCTCCAACCACATTAATATTCAATTGTGTTGATTTACCAGTTGAAATAGTTATAGTATGCAAAAATCCATCACGCTCATAAGTTAAAGTATCATTATGACCATTTAGCCATTTAATATCAGAGCCTTTAAATTTTGTAATTTGTTCAAGTACTTTAGAAGCAGGATTAAAAGACCAAATGTTAGCCACTAAATCGCGATCAGACAAAAAATAAATTTTATCTCTAAGCCACATAGGTTGAATATCCGTTGTGTTTTCATGAGGTAGTAAAACTTCATTCTGACTTTCTAAATCTAATATAATAAGCGGTGTGTTTTGTCCACCTCTATAAGCACGCCATTCTATATCCCAACGATCCATTTTATCAACAATCATTTGTTTTCCGTTTGGTGAATACGAACCGTCGTGACTCCATTGTTTGGTTAACAATGTAGGTGCGCCACCTTCAATAGAAATTGTGTAAAGTCTGTTATATGGTCGTGGTGCTGTGTCTCTATCACTTGCAAATAATATGTGCTTTCCGTCATTTGTCCACCCTCTAACTGTAGATCCACTCGGATGCCATGTTAAACGTTTTGGTTCTCCACCATTTTTTGAAACGATATAAACATTGTTTCTTCCCGCTCTGTTAGAACTAAATGCAATCCAATTGCCATCAGGTGAAAAGTAAGGATTAGATTCACTGGCTGCGGTAGAGGTGATGCGCTTGGCTTCTTGAGAATTTAATTCTGAAACCCAAAGATCACTACCATAAGCATATGTAATGTGGGTCGCACTTATATCTGGTTGACGTAGTAACCTAGTGCCTTGTGCGAACGAAATTAAACTTGAGAATAGAAATAAAATAAAAAAACAAATTGTAAAATGATTTTTTTTGATAAAATTTTTCATGCTAGGATGGTAAAATGAGTTGGATTAAGATTGATGTCATAAAATTACAAATAACTAAGCCACCATTTGTCTTTATTGTTGGCTTTATACGTCATATATTTTTTGCAAATAGGATATAAAAGCAAAACAATAGCAATCCACACTAGATATACAGTAAATAATGAATAGCCATAGCCTTGTAATTTACCAGAAACAAAAGTTTCATTATCTAGTATCATGAGTTTCCAATCTTTTCTAGTAAGCAATAACCCTATTATAGCTCCTATATGAATTATCAAGACGTGCAATATGTAATAAAAGAAAGGCACACGTCCGAAGACTAGCAAGAAGTTAGTAGCTGCGTTTTTAATACTTTCAATAAAGTATAAAAATAAAAGTACAGGCCCCAAAGTGATAAGAATATATACCAATGAAGGCGGATATTTTGTGACATTAAAGAATGAAATTATCGTTTTTTCTTTTGTTTCTTGATATGCCCATGGACTTAAATCACCATAAAAATTAAACCCTCTCATTGTAAAGAATAAGACTGTAGCCGATATGCCTATGTATAAAAGCCATTTTTTCCTAAAGGTGACAGAAGCATCTTTTTTATAGAATTCACCAAAGCAATAGCCTAGTAGGATAACACCAATCCAAGGTAATAAAGGATAGGAAAACCTTAAAAAATGACCTTGACCTATACTAACCCCTTGAGCTTGATGAAACATATACCAAAGTATCGACCCCAAACTATCACCTTGTTTTATGATGCCGTCTAAAGCGTTATGCCCAAAAATAATAAGTAATCCTAAAAAGAGTATAATTCGCTTAGGTAGATAAATAATTAAGCCTAGAACTAGCATACATACTCCTATAGCCCAAATCACTTGAAGTTGAATAAAGCCGTAGTTAACATCGAACCACCAAATAAAGTTATTGATTATAATTTCCACAAAAACAAGCCATAATCCACGTGAGATTAAAAATTTTGAAAGCTGTCCTTTGGGTTTGTTTTGTCCATATAAAAATGCAGATGTACCAGCAAGAAATACAAATACAGGCGCACAATAATGCGTAATAAATCGTGTGCCGAAAAGGATAATATTTGTAGTTTCTAAATTTTCAGGGTAATTATCAGAAAAGGCATTGATATGAAAGTAATCTCTAACATGATCTAGAGCCATAATAACCATGACGAGACCTCTTAGAATATCTATAGATTCTATTCTTTTTGATTTGATTGGTGGCATTTTCCTTTTTTAGTTAAGAATTGATAGAAGTTTAAAAATATAAAAAAGCGTTACCAACTAAGTAACGCTTTTTTATATTTAATAAAGAGATGTCTATTTTAGTCAGTTTTAGACATGTCATCACTTTTGTCATATATATATCCCCATGAATTATCAAGAGAATTCCTGAATTTTGTACGCATTTCTTCGGTTTTCTTTTTACCATGCACATTCTCGTAAATCTGCCAAACACCGTCCATATCTTTGTCTAAATCAGCATATTTATCAAATGTCCAAGCCACCATGTAATCTGCTGATTCAGTAGAGCCTCCAACTACAGAATACCAATAAGCACGCTCGTCACCTTCTGCTTTCTTAATTTCACCAGAAATAGCTTTTATTACAGACATAAAATCTACTGTATTTTTTACTCTAAAATAAGTAACCCAAACTTTATCCTTTGGTTCTGTGGAATCGTTGCTGATGTCTGGCATAGTCTCAGTAATCATATAATTTGTTTCTTTTATATGAGGTAAAACAAAATCTGGAAATAAGTTACGGCACTTGTTCCTTGCTTCATCATTTTCATCATCCATTTCTGCCCAATTTTCCATCATATCTGTAACAGCATAAACTGTATTGGTCCCCTGAACTTGTCTCCAAAAATTCCATTTTGCATCACCGCTATTGTCAGAGTAGCATTTATTGTACATTTTTACACCTTCAACAAATTGAGCCTCATGTCCAATTTTTACTTCAATGTGAGTTACATTGTTAATGCTGCTTGAGTCGTCTTGCCCCATCAGAAAGAAGGGTACAATAAGAAGTAAAAAACCTAGTTTTTTCATAATGTATTGATTTAGTTAATTAATATTAATAGCTAACCAATAACATATGCAACTAATAGACTTAAGAAATAGTAAACTTTCTACTGTAATTAATTCGTAACTAATTGGTTATTATAAAGGTAAGAAATTTTATGACATAACTTGGAGAAATCTAACGCTTTAGGTTTTTAGAGCGTAATCTCTAATTGATTATGTAATATATCATCAAAAGTCTCACGTTTTCTTATAAGATGAGCTTTACCTTTGTGGACTAATACTTCAGCAGGTCTGTACCGCGAATTATAATTGCTAGTCATAGAATAACAATAGGCTCCAGCATTTTTAAAGCATAGAATATCGTCTTCGTTTATTTCAGAAATACGTCTATTATTTGCAAATGTGTCTGTTTCACAGATGTAGCCAACCACTGAGTAAAAACGTTCACACCCTTTTGGGTTTGAGATATTCTCTATTTCGTGCTGAGAACCATATAGCATTGGTCGTATTAAATGATTGAAACCAGAATCTATCTGAGCAAAAACGGTTGATGTTGTTTGTTTCACCACATTTACTTTAGCTAAAAATACTCCAGCTTCGCTAACTAAAAATTTACCGGGCTCAAAAGCTAAGGTTAAATCTTTGCCATAGGCTTTACAAAACTCATTAAAACGCGTTGATAGTTTATCGCCTAATTCTTTAATATTAGTTTCAATGTCACCTATTTTATAAGGTACTTTAAATCCTGAACCAAAATCTATAAATTCTAGATTTTTAAAATTCTTAGCGGTTTCGAATAGAATTTCACTGGCATATAAAAAGACATCAATATCTAAAATATCACTACCTGTGTGCATGTGAATACCGTTGATATTCATTTTTGTGTTTTCTACAATACGTAATAAAAGTGGAATTTGATGAATTGAAATTCCGAATTTACTATCTATATGTCCAACAGAAATATTGGTATTTCCACCAGCCATAACATGCGGATTAATACGAATGCAAACTGGTACTTTTGGGTGTTTAGTACCAAATTGTTCTAGAATTGAAAGGTTGTCTATATTAATTTGTACGTCTAGTTTAGCTGCCTTTTCAATCTCCTCGAGTGATACTCCATTTGGTGTAAAAATAATATCCTCTGGTTTAAAGCCAGCTTTTAAACCTAATTGTACTTCTTGTATAGAAACAGTATCTAAACCAGAACCAAGCGAGTTAAATAATTTTAAAACAGAAATATTAGAGAGTGCTTTAACTGCATAATTCAGCTTCAGCTTTTTCACTTTGCTAAATGCATTTGTTAGTCGTTTGTATTGACTAACAATAGTTTCAGCATCATAAACGTAAATAGGACTTCCAAAGTCTTTCGCAATCTTTAATAAGGTATTATGTTTCATTGGTTATAAATCTTAATATGTATAGAGCATCAAAAATATATGTAAGTCGAATTAAAAACATAAAAATTAAAAAATTGTACTAATTTAGCACAAAATGTTAAATAATTAACAAATTGAAAACAATAGCCTCTTGTGTTCAGGAAATAATAATGTCTAGTCCTTTTTTAGAGGAAGGCTTATCACGACAAATCATTAATTTTTCTGCTTTAGCAAAAGATTTAAATCAGCCTATTTCTGAAATGCTTCGGAAACCCGTCAAAGATGGAGCAATTATGATGGCATTACGACGCCAACAAAACCCTTTGAATCTTGATAATTCTATTCGTTTAAAAAAGGTTTTTAAAAATTTGGGTGATATTACAGTACGTTCAAATTTAAGCGACTTTACATTTCAGAACTCTAATACATTGATAAATAGTCATACTCAAGTTTTAGAAAAAATGAGTAGTAATCATCAGATTTTTTATGCGTTTACACGTGGTATGTTTGAGAGTAATATTATTATATCTACTTCGGAAAAAGGAAGCATCTTAAACGCATTTAAAAATGAAACTCAAATTGGGTTACAAGATAAATTGTGTGCCATTAGTATCTACTTACCAAAAGGAAACTCAAAAATAGCTGGTTTATACTACCAAATTTTTAAACGTTTGGCTTGGGAAAAAATCACATTATATGAGGTTGTTTCTACAACCAATGAGTTTACTTTGGTCGTAGAGGACTACTTAGTAGATAAAGCGTTTTCAGTAATTAAGCGTTTAAAAGATTAAAATATTTTACAGCAATAAAAATGATAAATAGTACTTATTATTTCTTTAAATATTAAGAGTTTAAATCAATAATGAAAACTATTGGCAAAAACGCTTAACTATCGTATTTTTGCTCAACGAAATAAATTTCTGATAAAAATGAATTTACACGAATATCAAGGAAAAGAATTATTAAGCAGTTTTGGAGTACGTATTCAACGCGGAATCGTTGTTCAAAGTGCTAAAGAAGCTGTAGATGCAGCAAAGCAATTAACTGCTGAGACAGGAACAGGTTGGCATGTTATTAAAGCTCAGGTTCATGCAGGTGGACGTGGAAAAGGTGGAGGCGTTAAATTGGCTAAAAACCTAAATGAAGTTGAAGAAATTGCAGGAAAAATAATAGGTATGGATTTGGTAACACCTCAAACTTCAGCAGAAGGGAAACGTGTCCATCAAGTTTTAGTTGCCGAAGATGTTTATTATCCAGGAAAAAATGAGCCACAAGAATATTATATGTCTGTGTTATTAAATCGTGGAACAGGTAGAAATATGATTGTATATTCTACAGAAGGTGGAATGGACATTGAAACAGTTGCAGAAGAAACCCCAGAGTTAATACACAATGAAGAAATTGATGCATCAACTGGTATTTTACCTTTTCAAGCGCGTCGTATAGCCTTTAATTTAGGTTTATCTGGTACAGCTTTTAAAGAAATGACAAAATTTGTTACCGCTTTATATACCGCTTATGTTAAATCTGATGCCTCTTTATTTGAAATCAATCCGGTTTTAAAGACAAGTGACGATTTGATTATGGCAGTAGATGCTAAAGTTACTTTAGACGCTAACGCTTTATACAGACACAGAGATTTAGCACAATTACGTGATTTACGTGAAGAAAATCCAATTGAAGTTGAAGCAGGCGCTTTAGGTTTAAACTATGTGGACTTAGAAGGAAACGTTGGTTGTATGGTAAATGGCGCTGGTTTAGCAATGGCAACTATGGATTTAATAAAGCAAGCAGGTGGTGAGCCAGCAAACTTTTTAGATGTAGGTGGTACAGCAGATGCTGCTAGAGTAGAAGCAGCCTTTGGTATTATATTAAAAGATCCTGCTGTAAAAGCCATATTAATAAATATTTTTGGTGGTATTGTAAGATGTGATCGTGTTGCACAAGGTGTTATTGATGCTTATAAGAACATGGGTAATATTTCTGTGCCAATTATTGTGCGTTTGCAAGGAACTAATGCAGACATCGCTAAAGAATTAATTGATAATTCTGGTTTAGATGTAATGAGTGCAACAGAATTTCAAGAAGCTGCAGATAAAGTACAGGCAGTCCTTTCTTAATATTTAACATTAGTGTTAAATATTTGATAACCAATGTTAAACAGTGTTAAGAACTGTAACTGCTTTAGTAATTAGGCGTCTATTAAGTATCAATCTTATAAAAACAAATAATTATGAAAACATTAAAAATGTTAGTACTAGTCGTAGCGATTACGTTTAGTAGTGAACTCACAGCAAGTACAAACCCGATCGAAAAAGCTGAACCAGCTTCAATCACTGAAACTGTTGGAGAACTATTGAAAAATCCTGATTTTCAATTGGACAAAGAAGTCAATGCCATGGTTGCTATTTTCATAAATCAAAATGATGAAATTGTGGTATTATCAGTGGATACTGATAACAAATCAGTAGAAAAGTACATTAAGAGTCGTTTAAACTATCAGAAGATATCTAAGACAGCTAGTGGCGATACTAAGTCGTTTAAGATTCCTGTAAAGATGACTAAATCGAATTGAGGAGTTTAGGTTTTATTTTAAAGAGCAACGTTAATCGTTGCTCTTTTTTTGTTTGTTTGTATTTGGTTTTTCACCTTTCTTAGGTAAAGGACCTCTTAGGTGAATAATTAAGGCATTTAAGAAATTTCTTAGAACCTGATCTCCACATTCCATAAATTTTGGATGGTCTTCATTTCTAAACATAGCATTGAGTTCACTTTTAGAAATTCTAAAATCAACCAAGGTTAAAATCTTTACGATATCATCATCTCTTAGCTTGTGCGCAACTCTTAGTTTCTTAAATATGTCATTATTAGTCATAGTAATTTTATTTAATGGCTCTTATTAAGAGAATTTATTTGTTATTAAAAGATGTTATGGCAAGCTGATTTAAAGTTAACTGATTTATGTTTTGTAAAATTTCTCAAATAAAAGCAGTTTACTAGAGCTTATTTTAATTATATCAAATTCTGAAATCAGTTAAAGCGCATGTTTGAGAGGTTAATTGTTAGAAAAACAAGATGTAGTGCTCTTAAAGGTACTTCAGTCTTTAATTACAGCCACTGTACTGACATGACCAACGCTAAAAAATTCCGATAAAATACATTTAATTTTTCGACAAGATACAAGATATCAACGACAATAAAATAATGTATCTCTGTAACTTTACATTATAAATAATTCCCTTTAATAATGATTAACCGTGCTGAAAAATTGAGCTTATTATCAGAAATGATTGCTTTCGCTCAAACAGATGAAAATATAAAGACTATTGAATATAAATTTTTATTCAGTATCGCTAAACAACTAGATATATCTAAAGAAGATTTTGAATATCTATTTATGCACCCTGTTAATTATGTGCATTTAAAAACACATAGTGAACGTATTGTACAATTTCACAGACTTGTACTTTTAATGAACTTGGATCATAAAGTCGCACCTAAACAGTTGGTTAAAATTCACAACTTTGGTTTACGAATGGGTTTAAGTCACGAGTCTATTAATCGTGTGTTAGATTTAATGGATAGTTTTCCTAATAAAATAGTGCCACCAGATTTTCTGATTGATATCTTTAAGGTGCAATATAATTAGTAGTCAATGCTCAATATGTAGGTAAGTGATTTTAGATTTTAACTTCTAGACTTAGTAAGGAACAAGTTCAACTACTTCACTTTCAATCCTTCTAATTTACCCTGATAAGCCGTAATTTCATCTCTAAAACGTGCCGCTTCCATAAAGTCTAATGCTTTTGCAGCTTGCTCCATATTCTTACGCTTTTCTCTAATTTTCTTTTCTAATTCACCTTTTGTTAGATATTCGCTTTCTGGTTCTGCCGCTATTTTAGCATCAAGTTCGGTTCTATAAGTACTCACAGAATTTTTTGATAATGCACTGTTTAAACTCTTATTTAATGCTGTAGGTACAAGGTTATGTTTTGTATTATAGGCAATTTGTTTTTCGCGACGATACTCAGTATCATCAATAGTTTGTTTCATGCTCCTTGTAATTTTATCAGCATACATTATAGCTTTACCATTTAAGTTTCTTGCAGCTCTACCAACAGTTTGCGTTAAAGAACGGTTAGAACGCAGGAAACCTTCTTTATCTGCATCTAATATGGCAACTAAAGAAACTTCCGGCAGATCTAATCCTTCACGAAGTAAATTAACTCCCACTAAAACATCAAAAACACCTTTACGTAAATCTTGCATTATTTCTACACGTTCCAACGTATCAACATCACTATGGATATAGCGACAGCGAATAGAAATACGCGTTAAATATTTTGTCAACTCTTCAGCCATACGTTTGGTTAATGTTGTAACCAAAGTACGTTCGTCTTTTTCCACACGATCTTGAATTTCTTCTATTAAATCGTCAATTTGGTTTAAACTTGGCCTTACTTCAATAATGGGATCTAATAAGCCTGTTGGGCGAATCACTTGCTCCACAAAAATACCGTCAGTTTTTTGCATTTCGTAATCTGCAGGTGTGGCACTTACATAAATCACTTGGTTTTGTAGTGCTTCAAATTCTTCAAATTTTAAAGGTCTATTGTCCATAGCAGCTGGTAGGCGAAAACCATAATCTACCAAGTTTATTTTTCGACTTCTATCCCCTCCATACATGGCATGTACTTGCGAAATTGTAACATGACTTTCATCTACTACCATCAAATAATCATCAGGAAAATAATCGAGTAAACAGAAAGGTCTCGTTCCTGGTGCTCTGCCATCTAAGTATCTCGAATAGTTTTCAATTCCAGAACAATAGCCTAGCTCTCGGATCATCTCTAAATCGAATTCCGTGCGTTCTTTTAAACGTTTGGCTTCAAGGTGTTTTTCAATACCTTTAAAATAATCGTGTTGTTTTACTAAATCATCTTGAATATCTTTTAGGGCTCCATTCAAAACATCAGGTGATGTGACAAACATATTTGCAGGATAGATATTTAGGCGGTCGTAACGCTCAATAATTTCATTTGTTCTCGCATCAAAGGCTTCAATTTCTTCAATTTCATCACCAAAAAAGTGAATTCGGAATGCATTATCTGAATAGCCAGGAAATACATCTACCGTATCTCCTTTAATTCTGAAGTTTCCATTTTTAAATTCAGCTTCTGTACGCGAGTATAAACTCTGCACTAACTTATGCAATAATGCGGTACGCGAAATAATTTGATCGCGTTCTACTGAAATCACATTTTTTTGAAACTCAACAGGATTTCCAATACCGTATAAACAGGATACAGAAGCGACAACAATAACATCGCGACGACCAGACAATAAGGAAGAAGTAGTGCTTAATCGCATCTTCTCAATTTCCTCATTAATAGATAGATCCTTTTCTATATAAACACCAGAAACTGGGATGTAAGCTTCGGGTTGGTAATAATCGTAATAGGATACGAAATATTCAACTGCATTTTCAGGAAAAAATTGTTTGAACTCAGAGTATAGTTGTGCTGCTAACGTTTTGTTATGAGCTAAAACAAGGGTTGGCTTTTGTACTTCTTCAATAACATTAGCAACGGTAAATGTCTTACCAGAGCCAGTTACACCTAAAAGTGTTTGGTACTTTTCTTTATTTTCAATACCACTCGCTAATTGCTTTATAGCTTGGGGTTGGTCTCCTGTAGGCTTAAATTCTGATTCAATTTTAAAACGCATAAAACAAAGTTACGAATAAGATTAGCAGAAATCAATTAACGTCGCAACGCAAAATGACCAGTGTACGTTTTGCCGTCTAAAAATTTAGCGACATACCAATAATCATCACTTGGTAAGTTGTTTCCGTTTAATGTGCCGTCCCAACCACCACTTAAAGTAGTTTGCTCAGTTATGAGTTTACCATAGCGATTAAATATTTGAACGGTTTCTATTAAATTGAATTGTGTGCTCGTACCAATAACACGCCATGTTTCATTTTCCGTATCTCCATTTGGAGTAAAGAATTTTGGAAAACCTAACACGGAAATTGTTTCTTCAACGATACCACAACCATTTCTGTCTCTAACATAAACCGTGTGCAAACCCTCAGAAACATTTGTGAATGTATTACTCTCTTGGTAGAAGCCACTAATTTCATCTAAAGCATAATCATAAAAACCAGCGCCAGAAACGCTAACGGTCACAGTGTTATTTGGATCAATACCTTCAACTGTAATACCATCTATTGTGGCTGTTTCAGAGGTGTTTACAGTAATAGTTCTACTAGAAGTACAGCCATTTGGGTCTATTACTGAAACCGTGTAAGTGCCTACTTCGTTAACTTCATTAAAAGAAGTTGTAACGTTTGTTAGGGTTCCATTAAAAGACCACTCATAAAAATAATTACTTGGTGAGTCATTAAGAACTCCACCAAAAAGCGTGATGGTTTCTGGGAATGTATTTATACAATAAAACACAGATTCATCAGCCTGTAAAACAGGGGTGTAAAGCACAACTAAATTTACTATAGAAATACCAAAACACTGATTATTGTTATTTATTTTGACAAATATTGTTTGAGAGTCCGCAGTAATATTTTCATAACTATTTGGTAAAGCGTTTGTGCCATTTAATGCATCTGTTTCTGTTTCATAATAGGTAACATCTGCATTAGTTGGTATTTGACTGAGAATTGAACCTTCAATATCTGGTAAATTGAATATTCCAAAGCCATCAAGATCAGATTCATTACAACCTCCTAAATCTGGAATTGTTATACTATTATTTGAAGTTTGTAATTCTAACTGTACAACAATACTACAATCAGCTTGGTTTATAATACGCACAAAAACAGTTTGAAAGGGATCGGTGTTTTCAAAATTAGTGGCCGTAGTTATGGGGTTTATATTTGCTAATGCATCTGCTTCCGTGATGAAAAAATTAGCGACTGCTGATAAACCATTATTAGGTGTTAAATCGCTTTCCGCTTCAAAAAGATTATAGGTTGTTATTCCATCTTGGTTACTATCACATTCAATTAAAATAGAATCTTGGCCTACAGGGAGTGGAGCGTATTCAATATCTACATCTCCGAAAGATATACAAGTGTTATTTAGTCCCACTTCTACAGTATAAGTGCCTGCTTCTGTAACAGTATATATACCACAATTAATGCAGCCAGTAGGAGTAGATTGTACTAAAACACCGTCTCTAAACCAATCGTAAGATGGCGAGCCAGATTCATTTACAACTAAGTCTAAAGTTTCTCCTTCGCAGAGAGAATTTTCTGTTATAATAAGTCTATTTGGACCCAAGTCTGTTGATAACTGAAAGCTGCCAGCTTCTAAAAATACAGCAGAATCAAATCTAAAGTTTTGCTCATCTGCAATTACCAATTTCACATGGTATGTTTGATTTGGTATAACCGTTGCTCTAGCTGTTAAGACAGCAGTTTGTCCATTAAAATTTATAGGTGAATTAACACCATTATAAGAACCGAAATACGTTTCGTTTTGTGGAGGACAAGATCCAGGAACACCAGGAGTAACTGTAGTTGCTTTTACAGGTATATTAGTGTCTGGAACTAGCGCTATATTTTCATACGGAGTCTGTGCCGTGGCAGGTCTGATTAAAAACCCAAATAAATCTGAAAACTGACAACTATTTGGATTGTTTTCTTGGTATTCTTCTGAAGCAAAAAGATAACGAAAGCTTATTTGAGTTGCTACGGAAGTAAAATCAAATTCTAGTATAGTAGCGTTAATTGTATTAGTTTCATCTAAAGCTATTTCTAAATCTTCATCACCTATCCAACCTGTTGCATTATCATCGCTAAGGGTATTGTTAGGTCCAGGAACATTTGCTAATCTTCCTGTGCTTAAAACAACTCCACTTTGAAACGGAAACGTTGTACCTGTTGCATCAAAAAAGCCATAACTTTGATCAGCTCCATTAAAATCACCTCCAACCACATTTGTAACTGTAATATTTGTTATACAATCACTATCAATAAGTATGTCTTCTATAAGTTGTTGTGGAGTAAGGGTTTGGCTATCTACAAAAATATTCTGTGAATATGTAAATAGTGAAAGTAATAAGGCAGATAATGCTAATATTTGCTTCATTTATGATTTTAGAAAACGCAAAGATAGTAACCAGATAATGATTAGATTTCATAAATTATGTTAATCTTAAACTAGGACTATCGTCTCAGTGTAAAATGTCCCTTTACTTCAAAAGAAATATCTCCTTGTCTTATTTCTGCCAAAAACCAATAGTCACTAGATGGCATATCGTTACCATTGTATCTGCCATCCCAACCTCTAGTGTTTGAGCCTAATTGTTTAATGAGTTTACCATAGCGATCAAATAGATAAATAATACTTCCTGGAAGTGTTTCAATACCTACGATATGCCAAGTGTCATTCTGATTATCGTTATTAGGAGTAAAGAATTTAGGGGCATCAACGACCACAACTTCTTTTGTTACTTGAGCACAGCCATTCAAATCTATTATAGTAATGGTGTGATACCCTAATGCTACATTCTCAAAAACATTAGAGGTTTGTGGTTCTCCATCATCCAAAATGTATAGATAATTACCAATACCACTTATAGTAATTGTAATATTATTTGGGTCCGAAAAATCAATTGTTTCTGTTAATTCTATAGTTGCAGATTCTGATTCGGTAACATTAAATGTACCTGTATTTTGGCAACCAAAAGCGTTAGTAATGGTTACAGAATAAGTGCCAATTTCGGTAATTGCTATTTCTGAAGACGTTGCATTAGTAGACCATAAATAGCTATCAGTAGGATTGTTAGTGTCAGCAGAAACAACAAGGAGTAAATTATTTAAACAAATTACCTGATCTTCAATAGCTATTATAGGTAGCGGATTAACCACCACAGAAAATTGTGTACTATCAAAACACCCTGTTATGTTATCTTCAATACGAACAAAAACAACCTCATTATTAGACGCTAAATAATCAGTTTCAAGAGGATTTATAGCATCATTAGCATTAGTCTGAGAATTGAAGTAAGTCACAGAAAACTCATCAGGATTTTGCCCACCTAAAACAGCTGCGTCTTGTGCAGATAGATTAAATTCTAAAAGTTCATCTGTATCATCATCACAAGCCACTAAATTATTAGGTTGGTTAGCAATAGGTAGTAGATTAACAACTAACTGAAAAGGGTAAACGGCATAGCAACGTGTTGTACTATATACGACTCTGGCAAATAAGGTCTCAGTAGTATTGGTATAGTTATAGTCTGTATTTAGAGGATTTATATTATTCTCTGCATCAGCTTCACTAATATGGTAACTCACTAATATATTAAATGTATTGTCTAAAAGTACTTGATTGACCTCTAATAAATCGACACTATTTGTTGTGTTTTCACAGATATTAAAGGTTCCGAAATCATTAATTGGTGGTGGAGTATTAAGCACAAGGTTAAATGGAGCTACAGTAAAACATCCTGTTGTATTATTAGTGACTTTAGCAAAGATTGTTTGCGGACTAGAAGTGTTTGTGTAAGCTTCAGGGTTTAGAATTTCGTTAGTATCAGTCACCAAATCTAGCTCGTTTTCAAAATAATTAAAACTAATACTAAACTGACGTCCTTCTAGGATTAGAAGTTCCGTAGCTGTTAAATCCCATTCTTGAGAGAGCTGAAAATTATCAGCACAGGTAACTAAGAATTGTCCTTCGGTTACAGTAGGAAGCGCTAATGCATTTATATAAAAAGGAAGCACCTCGTAACACCCAGAGTTAGTGTTTTCAATACGTGCATATACTTGTTGTTGACTAGAACTCGTGGTATAATTAAGTGGTAAAGCGTTAGTACCCAAATTAGCATTTAAAGGAGTAAGATGAAAACTAACCTCTAAATTTTGAGGACTTCCATTTGTGATTTCAGTAACTATATCATTAAGATCTACAGTAACCATCCCATTTTGATTCACATCACAAGTAAAAATATCTGTGGGAGGATTAAAAATAGCAGCTTCTCTAACTTCGATCTGAAAGTCGCCAACTTTAAAGCACGAATTTTCATCACTATTCTGAATTCTAAAATATATGATTTGAGGGTTAGAAATATTCTGATAATCTATGGTTTTATCAATAGGGTTGGTATTGTTAAGTGCATCATTTTCGGTTGTAAAATAGAGTACTTCTATGTTTTCTTGTCCGTTAACAATTATAGCATCTCTAGATTCGAAAAGAAAATTAGCAGGTTGTAAAGGGTTGACTTCACATTGAATAAAATCATCTACAGGACCTAGTTGAGGATCATTGTAAATAAGGATGTCAAAACTTATAATGAAGACACAATCCTGGTTGTTTAATTCAATTTTTATAAATAGCTCCGTAGTTGCTGTTGTATAACTTTGAGGGTTTAATATTGGGTCACGATCACCAACAGCATTATCATAAGTTCTGTAAAACGTATATGAAAAATCTGAAATCTGTTGAGAGATTTCTGAGATTACAGATTCTAAATTTATAGTGTAATCTCCATCTTGGTCTTCATTACAAATTATTATAGGCGCAATAGTTTGGTCATCAATACTATTGCTTAGATTAACAAGTATAGTAGAGATATCAAAACATCCGGTATTTTGATTTATAATTCTTGTATAGAACATTTGTGAATTCCCAATAACGTCGAAAGCACTCGTAATCTCATTTTCTTGATTGTTTGCATCTGCTTCACTGATATAAAATTTAACATTAAATCCTACAGCCCCTTGATTTGCTATATTAGATAACGGGTTTATTGCAATTTGAGTGGTATTTGTTAGAGTATTAAAATTACCACATCGTTCTGTAACCTGAGGTTGAAAATTTGGTTTAGGATTGATACTTAATTCAACTTGAGAAAAATGCTCGCAATCGTTATAAGTACTTCTTAAATATAATATTTGTTCTGCATTTGTTACTGTAATGTTTGTATCTAAATCTAATGGGTTTTGGTCATTATCTCTATCTGCTTCATTTTCATAAAACCTAATACCAATATCATAACCGCTTTGTAATTCTTCGATGACATCATTTAAATTGAAATCTAAAATACCATCATTAGAAGCATCATCACATCCATAAACTATCCGTTCGTCTTGAAGAACGTTAAATACAAGATTTTTATGCAGTTCTAAAGGAATTACAATTTCACAAAAGTCACCTGTTGATACACCTAAGGCGATAGTCCTAGCTGGTGAAGATGTAACAATAGTTGGTGGTGGTGTTAGTGGAAACTCTAATATTCTAAACGTGATACCAGGATATGCATCTTCTATTTCTCCAACAATAGATGTTAAATCATAAGACGCTACTATGTTTTGGTAATTGACCTCGTCAATTCCATTATTAGATTCAAAAAAGTCAGGATCTGTACACGTACTGTAAATGAATCTTTCGACACCTATATCTGGTGGAGATTGATAGTCTAAACGTATTCTTCCTACAGAAAAACAACCGTTAAAATCATCTACAATTCTAGCAAAAACAAATTCAGGATCACCAATTATTTCAGAGGTTTCAGTAATTGAATTTTCATTGTTAATAGCTTCATTTTCAGTTGGGAAATAGGTTATTGTTCTATTAAATTCAAAATCAGATACTTGAAAATCAAAGAAACTTAAAGCGATTATCTCGAAACCTCCATCATTTATAAAGCCTTCGCAAACATCTACTGAAACTTCAGTGGTTATTGGGGCTGCATTAACATTTATGTTAAAACTACCTAACTGTAAACAACTGCCATCAACACTTTCTATTCTTACAAAAACAACCTCGTTAGTTGCAGTGTTTTGATAAATGCCAACAATAGTATTTGTATTGTTTTGGGCATCATCTTGGCTAAGATGATAACTTATAATATAATTTGTAGTAGGGAGCTGGGAAAGCAATTCAGCATCTTTTAGTGCACTAAAATTAAAATCATAAATACCATCGCTTGGTGCTTCATCACAGATATTAATATCTTCTATTGGAGCTGCATTTTGAAAGGGGATAATTTCAATTTCTATAGTGTCGGTTAATGTACAATTTCCACCAGCTACAGGTATTGATATTTCAACATTGTAAGTACCAGATTGATTAACTTGAAGTGTTGGATTAGTTTCACCAGCAATTAAACCACCATTAAAAAACCAAGTATAGATTGCTGTAGGATTATTAATGTCGCCATTTAGTACCGTATCATTACCGCAAATAGATTGGTCTGGACCCAAATCTATTGAACCACCGAAACCTTCAGCTTCAATAAAAACAGCTGAATCAAAACGTTCATCTATATGATCTGCAATTACAAATTTAATACGATAAGCTTGTCCTGAAATAATGGAACTATTAGCCGTCAAGACGGTTGTTTGACCATTAAAATTTGTGCCACCAACATTATAACCTTGAAAATAATCTTGGTTCTGTTGTGGGCAAAAACCTTCAATATTTGGATGTATGGTATTGGTACTTATGTCTGTATCTGTTCCTGGTACTAAAGCTATATTAACATACGGATCTGTTGTGCCAGCGGCTTTTATAAGAATAGCAAAAACATCTCTAAAATTACAAGGGTAGTCTTGTTGGTATTCGTCCGAAGCAAAAATGTACTTAAATGCTATAAAATCATTAGCAGAAATAAAATCAAATTCAATAGACGTTGTATTTAGTGTTTGGTCAATACCCAAAACATCTAATACATCTGGATCTGTTTCCCAATTAATTTCACCTTCATTTAAATCTTCTCCAATAACTGTATTTCCTGCAGATGTTATACTACCTGTAGATAATACAATACCACTTTGGAGAGGGAAATTAGATGTGCCTCGATCAAAAGAACCATAACTAATAATGTTATTAATATTACCGTTAATTGAAGACGAAATATTAAAAGCAGTAGCACAATTATCTCCTACTAAATCTTGTATAAGTTGATTAGGTTGTTGAGAATTATCTGTAACAATTTGTTGCGCAGATATGAAACACAAGTGCGTAAAAAAGAAGAGAAGTAAATAAAAACTTTTCCTTTTCATTAGTTCTTTTTCAAAAATTATAACTCTTGAGAAAATAGAGTTCTTCTTTTTTAGCTAAATATATGAAAAAGTAACTAAAACCTAATAAAGTTAGAGGTTCTTAACATTATAGTAATTTGAAGTATACTAGCGCTTTAAAGTAAAATGCCCTTTAACGTCAAAGGATTCGCCACCACGTTGTACTTTGGCTAAAAACCAATAGTCACTAGCAGGCATTTTATTACCATTATAGGTGCCATTCCATCCAGATGTATTAGAGCCTAGTTGTGTAAGTACTTTACCATAGCGATCAAAAATATAGATTATAGTACCAGGAAGCGTTTCTACTCCACTAATATGCCATGTGTCAAAATCACCGTCGTCATTTGGTGTCATGTGTTTAGGTGCATCTATAACAATAACTTCTTCAGTAACTTCAGAACAGCCATTAATATCTATAATAGTTATAGTATGGTAGCCTAAACCAACGTTTTCAAATACTGGTGATTCTTGTGGAATACCATCATCTAGCTGGTAAAGGTAATCGCCAATACCAGTAACTGTAATTGTTATATTGTTTGGGTCTGAGAAATCTATAGTTTCAGTAACTTCAATAGTTGCAGCTTCAGACTCTGACACACTAAATGTTCTTGTGTTTTCACAACCAAATTCATTTGTTAGACTCACCCAATAAATTCCAATTGCTGTAATCTCAATTTCTGAACTTGTCTCACCCGTAGACCATAAATACTGATCTGTTGGATTGTTAGTGTTCGCAGATACTAAAAGCGGTAAGTTGTCTAAGCAAATAACTTGGTCTTCAATATCTATTATTGGTAATGGATTTATAACAACTAAAAACTGCATTACACTATAACAACCCGTGCTATTGTTTTCTAGACGCGCATAAATAACTTCACTATTAAATGCAAAATAATCGGTATCTATTGGTGTGTTGTTTTCGTTGGCTTGTAGCTCAGAATTATGATAGGTAATTGTAAATTGTGTTGCGTTTTGACTGCCTAAGATACTTGAGTTTTGTTGTGTTAAATCAAACTCTAAAATACCATCAAAGTTGTCATCACAAGCAATCAAATCACTAGGTTGGTTAACCGTTGGTAACGGGTTTACATTTAGATTAAATTCATAGATATAGAAACAATGTGTAGTACTAAATTCTACACGAACAAATAATGTGTCATTATTGGATTGATACGTGTAATCGGTGTCTAACACATTAGTGTTTGCTTGTGCATCTACCTCACTTGTATAATAACTAATTAAGACATTAAAGCTTTCATCCATTAGCGTTTCATTAATTTCAGTTAAATCGAAAGTGTTAGTATCATTTGCACAAATGTCATAGACTTCAAAATCATTAATTGCTGGTGGTAAGTTTACAGACAAATTAATAGGTACTGCAACGTAACAATTAGAAATTGTATTTGTAATCTTTATAAATACCGTTTGTGGACTACTTGTGTTAATGTAAGCTTCAGGATTAGAAATAATGTTAGTGTTAGCTTCTACATTGTCTAGTGTTTCAAAATATGTAATTTCAATATCATCTTGTCTTACATCTAAAACGTCAACTTCAGCATTAGTTAAGTCAAATTCAACAAAACCATCATAATCTTCATCACATTGAACCATTGGTTGAGATTGGTTGACTTCTGGGACTTGAATTATATTTAATTCAAAAGACGTAATAGAATTACAAATCGTACCATTATCTATCTGAACATAAATTTGTTGTGGATTAACCGTATTTGTGAAATCGTTTGGTAATGGGTTTATACTGTTTTCAGCATTAAACTGCGAGGTGTAAAATGTGATGGTTAAGTTATCTGGGATACCTTGAGAAACCTCAGTGACTTTGGTCGATAAATCAAAATTTTCAAAACCATCATTACTAATATCATCACAAACAAACCAGTTTGTAGGTTCATTAAAGACTGGGTTTGTGCCTACTTCGATTATAAAACTAGATGTTCCGTAACACTCTTGGTCCGATAGGTTTTCTACTCTAACAAATATGGTTTGTGGGTTACTAGTATTCTGATAAAGGATATCTTTATCAATAACATTAATACGATTATCGGCATCATTTTGATTAAGGTAATAAAGCGTTTGTTTTCCTGTTTGACCGTTTAATATTTCTATATCTTTAGTATTGAAAATAAAGTCTCCAAAACCATCACTATTGTCTTCACAGATTTTATAATTTGTTATTGGTTGAAAAACTGGAAGTGTGTTTATAATTACAGATAATTCTTCGGTTGAATGACAGCCAGTAATTGTATTTGTAACACGAATAAAAACAGATCCTGTTGTCGCACTAAAAGTTATTTCGTTTGGTATTGCATCAGAATTAGTATCTGCATCTGACCAACTATTATGAAAAGTAATACTACGATTATTGGTGTCTGCAACAACTTCTGAAATTACGTTTGAAAGGTTTATGATTGAAAATCCATCTTGGTCATCATCACAAATAATAATTTGAGATGGAGTTGTAGTTATTGGAGCTTCTAAAATTGTAATATCAAATGCATTGACATCAAAACATCCTGTGCCTACAGATTGAATTCTTGGGAAAACGGTAAAAGGATTTATAGTATTTGTATAAAAATTAGGTAAAGCATTTGAGCTAGCCAAAGCATCACTTTCAGATAAGAAATAAGTGACTGTAAAATCAGGCATACCATCGGTAACCTCAGCATCAAACTGCGATAAATTTATGGTAGTAAATCCATCTTGATTTTCATCACAAACGGTTTGATTATTTATGGGGTCAAATTCCTGTACAGGAACTAGTATAAACTCTATTTCGGCAATATCATCGCAAGTATCACTAGCCAAACCAAGAAAAATAGTTTGTGGATTACTGTTAGGAATAAAAGGAATACTCTGATCTATTGGGTTTATTTGATTATCTCTATCATCTGCTGTGTTATAAAATTGAACAGTAACAGTATCTAAATTATTTATAATACCTACTGCTATACTTGCTAAATTAAATTCTTCATTATTGTCATTATCTACATCGCAACTTGTTATATTATTAATGTTGGTTGCGGTTAATAATAAGTTAGTATGAATTTCTATTGGTGTTATAGCTGCACAACCAGTAGCATCATTTACAACTCGGATAAAAATAATTTGTTCATTAATAGCAATATTTGCATAGTTGCTATCATTTGTAATTGGATTTGCCCCAGAAAGCGCATCTTCATTAGTTTCATGAAATGTTACAGTTACACCTGTTAAGCCTTGTAGAACATCTGGAATAATAGATGTTAAATCAAAATCAGTAAAACCATCATGGTCTGCGTCACAAGCATCGATATAATGGTTATCCGTGTTGATAACTGGATTGTCTAAAACAGTAATATCTAAAGCCGTTGTGCTAATACAACCTGTTTGTGGGTTTTGCACACTAACAAATACCTGTTCATTAACATTGGTATTTACGAAAGGCATTGGTAATGGGTTACTGCCAGATGCAGCATCTGAAGGTGAACTGTGATAGGTAACTACTAAATTGGTTTGCCCATTAGTAATTTCGTCATTTTTAATATTTAAATCTATTGTTGTAAAACCGTCAGCAGTTTGGTCATCACAAATATCTAATGGACTAGGGGCAACAATAGTAGGTAACTCATTTACAATTACGCTAAATGATGAAAAAGCCAAACAGCCATTATCAATATCTTCTATTCTTACATATATTAATTGTGGGTTAGATGTATTCTGAATCGGATTTGTAATGGCGTTAGTGCCATTCTCTGCTTCAGTATTAGTTAAGTGATAAGAAATTGTATAATTTGAAGCCGGTACACTAGCTAAAACTTCAGCATCTTTTGTGTTTAAATTAAAAATTTCGAAACCGTCATTGCTTAAATCATCACAAACTTCAAAATCTGTAATAGGACCTGAAGATTGTGTAGAACTTAATGTGATATTAGTCTCATCTTCTATGTTACACGCTCCTCCTGAAAGCGGAATAGATATTTCAACACGATAGTTTCCTGTCAGTAGCGCATTATATGTTGGTTGATTTGCACCAGAGATTAAACTATCATTAAAATACCACATATAGGTTGCTTGTGAGTTTTCTATATTTCCATCTAAAAGGACATTGGTTGCACATGTAGTTATATCTTCTCCCAAATCTACAGTAGCATTAAAACTATTACCTTCTATAAATACGGCAGAGTCATAATTCTCATCTGTTTGGTCAGCAATAACTAATTTAATTTGGTATTGTACATTGGGTTGAATTGCTACTACAGCAGATAGCACAGCCGTTCTACCATTGTAATTGGTATCACCTAAATTATAACCTTCAAAAAATTGACTATTTGCAGCATCACAAAATCCAACGATTTCATCATGTACTGTATTTGTGTTTACTGGTGTCGTAGTACCAGGTATTAAAGCAATGTTAACATAAGGATTACTGCTACCAGCTTCCCTAATTAAAAAAGCAAAACCATCTGAATACTGACATGGAAAATTCCCAAAATATTCTTCTGAAGCTAATATATAATTGAATTGTATTTGATTTGAAATTGAAATAAAGTCAAACTCTATGGATGTTGCGTTTAAAGTGTTGGTAATACCAAGCGCTGTTTCTAAATCACTGTCAGTTGTCCAGCTATTGTTTCCATCATTTAAAGTTGAATTATTTTGAGAATTTCCGGCTGAATTTGCGTTTCCTGTTGTTAGTACTATACCGTTCTCGAAAGGGAAACTTGAAGTTCCTCGCTCAAAAAAACCAAAACTTCCTAAGCCTACAGTATTTCCGTTAATAGGTGAAGAAATATTAGAGACTTCTACACAACCTTGTATTAACGTGTTTTCGATTAAACTTTCTGGTGAAACTCCATTATTTACTGTTATTTGTTGTGCAAATGAAATGCTACAAATAAAGCACAAAATAAAGCCAATGGCTTGTTTAGTGTTAAACATATTTAGCGGTTAATTAAAAAGTTTAAGAGAGGGTAGATTTAGGGCTAACACTAACTTGTCCTTTTGTTGAATGTAAAAATAGACTTATAATAGCTTAAGTGCAAAATAATACGATGAAAAGCGCATAATATTAACATTTATACAGAATAAGACTATAATTTGTTGCTCTGATAGTGAAGTAGAGGACTATTTTCTGCAAATAACTGACTTTTAATAGGTTATTAATTATAAAATCAACAACTAATAATTCACATAAACCCAACCTATAAAGGGCTTATAGTTTGAGTCATTTAAGTTGAGAATATAATAGTAAGTTCCAACAGGTACAAGGTTACCTTTGTTATTCAATCCTCTATTCGTTATACCTAACCAAGGTTTACTATTATTCCCTTCAAAAATTAGATCGCCATAGCGGTTGTAAATCTGAAGTTGATGCGCTGTAAAAATGTCATATAACCCTTGTATATTAAACGAATCGTTAGAGGTATCATTGTTTGGTGAAAACCCATCTGGAATATAAGGTGGACAATTTTCTATATTAAGTTGAACCTGAAAAATCTCATAACAGGGAGGACTTTCAAATCTTACATAGATAATTTCTGGACTAGAATTATTATTGTAATTACTTGGGTCTAAAATAGAATTAGATGCTGTTTCTAAATCTTCTAAAGAATTATAAAAAGATATAGCGTCGTCATCGTATTCTATACTTTCAAGGGCTTCAAATAAATTAAATGTTGAAGTTTTAAAGCCTTCATTACAACCTGTAAGTTCTGGTAAAATAGTTGTTTCAGGTATAACTAGTAATTCAATATCTTCAAACGTAATATTGTTGTCTTCGTTAATTTCGGTTACTATGCCGCTCATAGTACCATTATCATCTACAACTGCTATTATTGTTAAATTAGGATCTGTTTCATCAGGAATTGTTACTGTTATTACAGCACTTTCAGTTCCACTTATTGGTATGTCATTTACAGTCTGGCTTTGTCCTATTAAAATACCATCTACATAAAAAGCTATTGGTGTATTTGCAGGTAATAGTGCTGTGCTATTAAAATTATTTACAGTGTAAAAAAGTTCTATACTGTTATCTCCACAATTTACAATGAAGTCGTTAATAGTCATTGTAGCATCTGGTAATTGACTATTTAATACGGTTATAATATTATTAATCATTACAAAATCCTGACCAGATGTTAGTGCAATAGTTGCAGATGTATCACCAATACTTATATTGTCTTGGATATTATAAACATCAATGTCCATGTTATATAAATCGGTATCACCAGTAAATGAATTTGTACCATTAAAGGCATTATTTGCTGGGTTTAATGGTAAATTACTAATAACATTTCCGTTAATAGTGAGTTGTTCGTTTACCGCAAGTGCTCTATCGCCTTCCCAAGCTACAAAACCAATTTTTGCATCTTCGTTATCTAAAACATTTAGGTTATCTAAGGTGATACTTAAAAAAGTTGGTACACTTTGTAAACCGTCATAAACATTAAGTTGATTAAGCGGTAGGTTACTATCTTCATAGATTATGGTTATTGCCCAACCACCAAAGTTTGTGCCTGATGGGCAATAAGGACCAATAACATCAGAAAGGTCAAAATCAGAAAGTGTATACGTTGTATTACCTTGGGTTGTTATAATGTCAGTAACATCTGCAAAGGCTGCAAAAAACACCCGATTTGCGTCTATTCCGTCATCAAATAAGCGCTCAGCAGTTATAGGAATACCATTTAATAGAATATCCAAATCACCATTGCCCGAACCAGCCCAATATAAATATGCAGCAACTACATTTTGATTTGTATTTAAATTTAGAGCAGCAGATGAAGTGTTTAGTATCTCACAGATATTATTTGGTCCATTTTCTACAATATTAAGTGTGTTGCCAATAGCAGTATAGTCGTAACGTCCATTAAATTGTTGAAATAAGGCTACATCTTGCGCAATTATAGGGATGGTTGAGCCAAAAATAATAAAACATAATATGTAGTAGGTACGTTTCAAAGTTGTGTTTTGGTAAAACTAAATTAGTGTTTTTTAATTTACCGCTTCAAAGTAAAATGACTAGTGAATGTTCTACCATCTTCTAAAGTAACTTTAAACCAGTAGTCGCTCGTTGGCATATCAGTACCATTGTATGTGCCATTCCAACCATTACTTAGTGGATCTAATTCTTTAAGAAGTTTCCCATAGCGATCAAATATAAGTATAACTGAGTTAGCTTGAAATTGAGAGCTAATCCCTTTTACTTGCCATGTGTCAAAATCACCATCATCATTTGGTGTAAAGAATTTAGGAAACCCAATAACAGAAATTAGCGCATCTACAACACCACAGTTGTTCTTATCACGAACAAAAACGGTATATAAACCAGGTAATACATTTTGAAATACATTACTATCTTGGTAAGGTCCATTAGGATTATCTAAAGCATATTCGTAGTCACCTTCACCACTTATAATCACCGAAATTGTGTTATTTTGTATCGCGTCAACGACTTCAATATCTGTAATTGATGCACTATTAGATGGTAAAACTGTAATAGTTCTATCTTTAAAACAACCATTAGTATTGGTGACTTTCACGGTGTAAGTTCCTGGAGAATTAACTTCGATATCAGCAGTATCTTCACCTGTAGACCATTCATAAAAAAAGTTGCTTGGTGCATCATTTATGACTCCACCATCTAAAACAATAGTTTCAGGAAAAGCATTGAGACAGTATAAGGTTTCTGATTCAATTTCAATATTAGGCAATTCAAAGACTGTAAGTTCGATCTCACTGATACCATAACATGCGTTAGCGTTTTCTACACGACCATATATGATCTGGTTATAAGCTATGGTGTTCGTAAAGTTAGGACCAATAGGGTTTATTTCTAATAAAGCATTGTCATACGTTTCGTAGTATTTTAAATCTAATCCGGCTGGTGAACCAGCCAAAACAATAGTATTAGAATCCACGAGATTAAAACTCATAAAACCATCTTCTGTTCCGTCAGTATCACATAGTTCAATAGACGCATTATTAGAAGATGTTGTACTTACTTCAAGAGAAATTTCACTAAAATTTAAACATCCAGTACTAGGGTTGGTAACACGTGTGTAAATAATTTGTGGGTTAAGAAAATTCTGAAAAACGTTACCATCAATAGCGTTAACGTCGTTTAAAGCATCAACTTGTGATAGATAATAGGTTATTGTAGTAGTGGTACTGTTATTAGTAATTTCGTTAAAAGCTTCAGTTATATTAAATATTGTAAAGCCTTCTGGTATGCCGTCTTCATCACACTGAATTAGAGAAACATCATTGGCTATAGGTTTTTGAGCAACAATTATATTAAAAGAGGTAAAAGCAACACAGCCCTCTATATTATCTACAATTCTTACAAATAATTCAGTTGGAGTAGGTGCTGTATTCGTATAATTTAAGGGTAACGGATTAGCTGGTGTTTCAGCATCAATTTGACTCAGATAATAAGAAATTGTATAATTGGCATTGGCAATATTAGTGATTATTTCTTGCGTTTTTATACTCAAATCAAAAGTGGTTAATCCATTCTGGTCATCACCATCTATAGCATCATCACACAATTCATAATCTGTGGGAGTATTAAAATCATTAAACACGGTAACATTAACAGTCACGTCATTTAAGACAAAACAGCCCGTAGTTGTGTTTTCTATTCTAATATGAATTCTCTGAGAATTGTTAGTCGTATTAAAAATATTACCCAAAGCATTGGCATTTATATTTGCATCACTTTCTGAGGCATGGTAAGAAATAACAACGTCAGATTCACCATTAATAATATCTTGAGTTAACGTTGTAAAATCAATTTGAGTAATAGCGTCGTCATAAGGAGCTAAGCTATCACAAACATCAAAATCTGGTAAGCTTACTAAATTCGGATTTGTTAAAACAGGGTTGCTAGGATTGTCTGGGAATGCTGCTGTACCTGTCCATTCTAAAGAAAAAGGACTAGTACCTATTGGTCTATCTATGACTATAAAATAACTTTGACCAGCAAGTACATCTATAGCACTAACAAAACTATCTCCATCTGCACCAGGACCTTCGTCGGGATCTGGATCTGTTGCATTTAAGCCTGTAAGATTATTGCCTTGATTTGCTGCTGCAGGATTTGTTGTAGAACACCGAATAGCTTGGCCAATATTTCCACAAGTTACGTTTGGTCCAAAGATAAAAAAATCATAATCTTCAGTAATATCCGTACTTCCTGGCGTTAATGTAAACGCTAAAGTTCCTGGGTTAGCAATCGTGACTTCTAACCAAATACTATTATTTTCTTGACTTGCGCATGTGTTTGAATTACTTAACTCTTGCGTGCCAATACCATTTACATCTAGACTAAAACTAGAGTTGCCACAAACAGTTACCGCATTTTGACAGTCATTTGGTTGTTGTGCATAGCCAATTAAAGCTGTAAAAAACACAAAGTAAAAGCTTGGTATTAACTTAGGAAAATTATTTTTTTTTATATTCATCGTTTGAGTGCAAAATGACTTGTAAATATTCTTCCGTCTTGTAAAGTAGCTTTAAACCAATAGTCACTAGCTGGCATATTGGCGCCGTTAAATGTACCATCCCAACCACGACTTAGTGGGTCTAACTCTTTAATAAGTTTACCATAGCGGTCAAATATAAGAATAGAAGTGTTAGGTTGAAATTGAGACGTAATACCTTTTACTTGCCAAAAATCATTAGTGTTATCTCCGTTTGGTGTAAAAAACTTAGGAAAACCTATAACTGAAATCAATTCTTCAACAATACCACAGTTGTTTTTATCACGAACGTAGACCGTATATAGTCCAGGTAAAATGTTTTGAAACGTATTACTGTCTTGGTATGGTCCACTAGGATTATCTAAAGCATATTCATAATCACCTTCACCACTTACAAAGACCGAAATGGTGTTATTCTGTGTTGCATCAACAACTTCAATATCTGTAATTGTTCCGATATTAGAAGGCTCAACATTTATAGTTCTGTCTTTAAAACAACCATTAGTATTTGTGACTCTTACGGTGTAATTACCAGGTGCATTAACTTCAATTTCTGCAGTATCTTCACCAGTTGACCATTCATAAAAATAGTTGTTTGGTGAATCATTTATAACACCACCAATTAAAATAATAGTCTCAGGAAATGAATTAAGACAATATAAGGTTTCGTCTTGTATTTCTATATTAGGTAATTCGAAGACGATGAGTTCTATATCACTTATGCCATAACAAGAATTAGAATTTTCTACCCGTGCATATATCGTTTGATTGTAAGGAGTTGTATTCGTAAAGTTTGGTCCAATAGGATTTGTTTCTACCAAAGCATCTAAATAGGTTTCGTAATACTGCACATCTAGTCCTGCAGGTGAGCCAGCTAAAACAATAGTGTTAGAATTGGCAAGATCAAAGTTTATAAAGCCATCTTCGGTCCCATCGTTATCACAAAGCTCAATTGTTGCATTATTAGAAGATGTTGTACTTACCTCTAAAGAAACTTCACTAAAGTTTACACAATTTGTATTAGTATTTGAAACACGAGCATAGATTATTTGAGGGTTAAGAAAATTGTCAAAAGCATCACTATTAATAGGGTTAGTCTCAGTTTCTGCATTGATAAGCGATGCATAAAACTGCACAGTCATATTTGGTATTCCACCAGTTATATCATCTGTGAAATTAGTAATATTAAAGGTTGTAAAACCTTCTGGAATACCATCTTCATCGCATTGAATTATTGAAATGTCATTAGCTAATGGAATAGCATTAATAATAATATTAAAACTACCAGTACTATAACATGTCGTATTCGTTGTGTTTTCAATTCTTACAAAAATAGGTTCATTAAATGGTGTTGTATTGGTATGTGTTAATGGCAGATTAGCAGTATTATTATCTGCATCAGCTTGGCTGGGATGAAAACTAATTGCAGTCGCTACTTCATCTTGAGCACCTCTTATCGTCGGTATTAAATCTCCAAGTTCTACTGTAGCTACACCATCCATAACGTCACCTTCATTATCGCAAAACTCAATAGTATTTAATTGCACAATTTGCGGAGTATTAAATACTTCTAACTGAAAACTATTAACGTCAAAGCAATTGGTATTGTCCACATTATCTACGCGTACAAAAATGGTTTGAGGATTACTTGTGTTTGTGTAAGGGAAACTGATTTCGTTTTCAAAAGTATTGGCATCAGTTAAAGTTTCAAAATAGCGCACATTATACAGATCGGCATCTTGTGTAAGTAACGCTTCAGAATTTTTATCTGTAAAATCAAACGTGAAAATCCCATCATTACCACTGGTATCGCACGCAATTATATTTGTTAGTGGATTTGCAACCGGAATATCAAAAACACCAACTACGGCTGCACCTTCAATTGGGCAGTCTCCGTTATTAGGTTCAATAAAAACTTCGTAAAAACCAGGAGTATCCACAAATAACTGAGAGGTTGTTTCTGTTAATGGTGCACCATTAAAAGACCAAGCATAATCTGCACCGACTATATCGTCTGCTAGCAAGGTGTAATTATCTCCTATACACAATCTTAAATCTGTGGTGCTTATACCATTTCTAATTATGTCTGTTTGAGAGTTAAATAAGGATTGAATGAAAGGCGGTAACCCAAGTCGACTTCTATTTTGAGTAAAGCCACCTAGATCTAAAAGCACACCTTGTTCATCGTAATTTGTAGCCAAACCATCTGCTTCAGGATTATTAATTACACCAAGATATCGTGCTACATTTAGGTTTCCGCTGAAGCTAAGTTGTGCTCTGTAAATACGTCTGTCTATTCCTAACTGTAAAGCACCAGCACTTATACTTATTGATGTGTGAATGATTTGTTGTGAATTTTGAATGTTAGGACTTTCTAAATCCCATTGTAATACTTGACTTGGTCCACCACCATTTATTCCTAGACCAATCGTTGCATAGGCTTTTCTGTTTTCAGCAGAAAATTCTACGCCATAAGGGCTATTATTATTTTGTGGGCTATACAACTCTATGCTGTTAGAAACAATCCCAGTTTCATTATTAAAATCAAAAAGATAAATACCACCTCCAGCATCACCTGCTGTAACTGTAGATTCTCCAAAATGCGATACTATTATTTTTGATGCATCTGGCGAAGCTTTTAAATAACCCAAAGCATTACGTCTATAGCCCTCAATAGGAATATTAGGGCCAACAGTAGAAATAATTGGTGTGGTGCTTACTCCATTAATGTCTATTTTAAAAGCATAGAATGAATCACCAAAATGTGTAATCACCCAAAATGAAGAACAATCTTCTGCTCTAACTGCGGTAATTTTTTCTGAACATTTATAGGAAGCCTCTAAGGGATTTGTTGGGTCATAAGTAACTAAAGGCACATTCTTTTCTGCTGTATCTACGTCACCTAATCCACCATTTAGATTCATGTCTACTAATGAGTAGTTGAAGCCGTTATTAAAACCGTCATCAGCACTTGGTACAGAACCTCCACTATCGTAAGCACCTGTAAACTGGTTCGGATAAACCTCAGCATTCTGGTGATGAGGTTCATCTACTGTGAAAATATAATATTTAGTTGGGTCTTCTGGTTTTGGTACTATAAGACCAGATGAAGTACTCGACGGATCACCTAATAAACCTGTGCCACCAAAATAATTTGCATTAAGCATTATTTGATGATTCTGATTCCAAATGGTTTGGCCGTCACTGTAAAATAGCAGATTACCATTTTCATCAGAAATAGAGGTGCAACCTTCTAAAGTGCTTAATTGTCCGTCTGTAATAGCCGTTACTGTTCCTGTTTGGGCATTGAATCTTAAACCAGCATTTTGCCCAAAATACCAATACGAGGCTTCGTTTTGCCCAAACGAATAGGCACAAATAACCAATAGAAGAAAAACAAAACCTATCTTTTTCATAACATCTTTGATGCACATAGCGTACAACTTCATTACAATATATAACAACTTGAACGTTAAAAATCCTAGTTATAGTATTGAAATTTTAATAGCAATAGCTATCAAAGATATTACAAATCTCTCTTTTTTAATAATCGGTAAGATAAAAATACGAAAAGTGCTGTCCAGCCTAATACAATAGCTATTTCATACCAATGTACTGCATAGTCGTAAGCTAAGTCACCTTTATCTGGGAATTTAGTCATTATAATACGCTGAATAGGTTGATCTATAAGTTTGTACATAGATTCTAACGGTAAAAAGTTTTTAACCTTAAATGCCGTATCAGCATTGCCAAATACCTCGAAAGCTCCCCAAAATATTATCCATTCAAATATGTATAGAATCACTAAGAAGCCTAATGCAAATGCAGAGCGTTTAACTAGCATTCCAAAGAATAGGCACAAACTGAAAAAGCCTACAAGCTTTACGAAATAGGCTAGTAAGAAGTCTATTTCTCTAATGATTATTGAAGTTTCAGTATAGCTAGAATAGTAGAGGCCAATTAAAAATGTAGCAACACCTATTAATACTGTTGCACAAAGTGAAAAGAATACAATGGTATAAAATTTAGATAAAATGAATTCTTTCTTACTAAGACCATCAATAAGATTTTGCTTTAGTGTTTTGTTGCTGTATTCGTTGCCTATCATACTTACAACCACAATGGCAAAAAAGAATTTAAAGTATGATGCAAAAAAGGTTGTGATATGCCAAATAATTGGAAAATTGAATATGCCTAATTCACCTAATTCTAGAGTAAAAAAGCCAAAGAAATTAATCTTAATAGATGATAAGATTAGGACTGTAAATGGTAATATAAAGGATACAAAAATTAAGATTTTACTAATTTTATTGAGCCAAAGTTTTTGTAATTCGAGTTGTATAAGACGTAACATATATGGATTGGTTTTACATTATTCCGTGAAAGGAATTATGCTATTTTTTGATTAGTTTCTAAGTCGTCAGTTAATTGTAAAAACTGTTCTTCTAAGCTTTCTTTTCGCATTACGAGATGCGATAATAAAATGCCTTTATCAAACATTAATTTATTAAAATCTGGCGCAGACATTGGTTCATTTAAGAACGCAGTAATTAAATCATCTTCAATTTTTACTTTACCAAAATTTGAATGATTTTCTAATATATTTAATAAGTCTTGGTGTTTTTCAGCCTTTAATTCAAAAAAGCCATGACTACTAGTCATCTCGTCTACACGACCAGAATATAGTTTTTCGCCTTTTCTTAAAACCACAACATGAGAGCATACTTTTTCTACTTCATCGAGTAGGTGAGAAGCCAACAAAATAGTAGTGCCTTTTGCTGCAATATCTTTTATAATTTGACGTATTTGATGAATTCCTTGTGGATCTAAACCATTTGTAGGTTCATCTAAAATTAATATTTCAGGATCATTTAGTAATGCAGAGGCAATTGCTAAACGCTGTTTCATACCTAAAGAATACGTTCTGAACTTATGATCTTTTCTATCTAGTAAACCTACAACACCTAGTTTTTCTTCTATTTTACTTTGATCTACACCTTTTATTTTACAAACAAGCTTAAGATTTTGCTCAGCAGTCATGTACGGATAAAAATTTGGTCGCTCTATAATAGCACCAACCTGTTTTAAGGCATCATGTGTTGTCGTATTACCATCAAACCAATGAAAGTCACCTTTTGTTTTATTAACGACATTTAAGACTATACCTAAGGTTGTGGATTTACCACTTCCGTTTGGTCCTAAAATACCATATACATTTCCTTTATTGATTGTAAAACTTAAATCTTTTACAGCGGTTAGATAACCGAATTTCTTAGTAAGATTATTAATTGTTAGGATTGGCTCCAAAATGATTGATTTTATTTGCAAATGAAACACCTTTTTAATAGTTGGTATTATGATTATGCAAGATTGGTTATTTAGATAAGACGAGACCCGTCTTTATTTGTTACACTAAAATTTAGTTTTAGTATGAATTATATTTATGAATATTATACAATGTGTAAATAAAATAATGAAATGTTTGTGTTTATAATTTCATACTTAATTATGATATAAATCATAGCACCAAATATAATGATAGGACCATTTATAATTATAGCTGTGGTAATATGTTGGATGATACTACTATTAACCTCTTTAGTACTGATGCTAAAAACAGAGAAAGGTTTGTCAATATTTTTATGGTTGGTAATACTCTGTTTTGTTCCCTTTTTGGATGGAAGTGTTTATTTATTAAAGTATTTTTTAAACGATAATACGAATATGCAAATCGCTTAAAAAGATTCTAAATATTGAATGTTTAGATCATTTTTATATTAGTTAATTCCAATTTTCATCAAAATCCATGTCTTGGTAGTCATCGTCATCAATACCATCTTCAAACTCATTAAAGTCGTCATCTTCTTCTTCAGCTTCAAATGTTTTTTCTGGTGCTTCGTCTGGTATTTGTCCATTTACAAACATTAGATTTGGGTAATCTGTTCCTTCTGCTTCTTCAACAATTTCTCCAAGTTCCACATAGAATGTCCATAAGTTCATGAAATCGTAAACATAAATTAAACGAGTTGCCGCTTCATGTATAAGACTATTTATAATAGTGGTACTCATCATTTTTACTGTAGCACCAGATTCACTCATATCCATCATGGCAATTTCTTCACCTTGATTCCATTGGTCATCACTCACGTAAAATGAAGCCATTTCCATTCCGTCAAATCCAAAAGATTGCGTAATGATATTATGAAGGTCTTCCATGGTATCACCTTCACGAATTTCTAAATCGCGAAACACATCGTCTTCCGAAGTATTATCTAATATGACTCTAAATCTATAAATCATTGTTCATTTTTAATCCTTTGCAAAGATACAATTTATGTTGAAGTCGTAACAGTTTTTAAAGGGCTTCTGCGACTACTTTCTAAAATGATATAAAACTGAATACCAATCAACACAGCAGCAATTACTAAATGCAATGGTTGCGTGCTAAAAGGGAAATTGAAATAATACATAACTATGCCAGTTACAATCTCTAAGCCTATGCAAATTAAAACAAACTTAAATTTATTATAACCTAGATTAAATTTTCTATTATGTTGAAATAGCCACAAATTTAAAACTAATACCAGGATAGATAACGTACGGTGTGCATAAAATTTAAATGGTGCAATTGCTGTTATATCCCAATTAAAAGAACCATTCAATTTATTCTGAATATCTACAAATTGTCGAACTTGTGTACCTAAAACTATTTGTATTAGTGTTAATACAGTTGCAATGATTAGCACATTTTTAAAGCGTTTATCAAATGTTTGATTTTTAAACGTTGTTTTTGATTTAAAAATGAGATATAAAATCACAGCTACGATTACCAATGCCATAACCATATGTATCGTTATTTTATATGGCGATAAATTAGAATCTACAACAGTTTTGCCAAGCCAAGCTTGAAATGCCATTCCAATAACTGTGAAAATTGATAGTAATAGAAATCGTTTTTTATCGGTCCAAAGCCATATAGACATTATGGTGAATATTAGTATTGGTATACCAGAAAGCGCACCCAAAAGACGATTGATATATTCTACCCAAGTGTGAAGTGGGTTGAATACGGCATAATCATGAGCAGTGTAAGGTTCCCAATGGGTTAAGTTAAGTGCATCATTAGATGTGAAGTTCTCTATTGCGACCTGTAATTCTTCGTCTACTATAATTACGATACCTTTTTTATACTCGTGATTTGGTTTAAATTGTAGTTCTGATAATTCTGTTGGTGGTATGTAATATCCAAAGCATTTAGGCCAGTCTGGACAACCCATCCCAGAACCCGTCATACGGACAACTGCACCAGCAATTATAACTAGATAGATAAGTACCAAAGCAACCTTCGCTGTTTTTCTAAAGCGCTTTTTCATTTTTTAATATTTTTTTCAAAACAAAGACTATTTTCAACATCTTTATATTGCCCGTAATTCGAGATGATTTGATATGTATTCTTTTTATAAAACCGAACAGCTTCGTTTTGTCTAGTTCCAGTTTCTAAAACAATAGTGTTATAATTTAACTCAGTTGCCCAGTCTTCTAATTCTTTTAATACTAGAGTTGCAATACCTTTTCCTCGTGTTGCTTCATTAGTAAACATACGTTTTAATTCGACATGCTCTTTTGTTAGTTGTTTAATTGCACCACAAGCAACAGGCTTTTTATTTAGATAAGCTACTACAACATGTTTTAGAGCATCTATAGAGTTAAATTGATTATAAAAATCGTGTTCATCTCCATCTGCAATTTTTAAAAACGCGTCTAGATCTTTAACCAAAAAGATGAAGTCTTTATTTTTAGAATTTGTTCTAACGAGTTTTAGCATTACTTACTTGTTTTTAGACCTAATGCTATGCCTTTATCTACCATTAATTTAAAAGCTGCTTCATATTCATTTGGTATGTCACCTTCTAAGATAGCCTCTTTAATAGCTTCTTTTATAATACCAATTTCTTTAGATGGTTTTAAATTAAAAGCTTTCATAATTTCTTCACCTGTTACAGGTGGTTGAAAATTACGCACTTGGTCGCGTTCTTCTACCTCAATAATTTTATCTCTTACCAATTTAAAATTATTGTGATATTTATTGAATTTCTTTAGATTCTTAGTTGTGATATCAGCTTCACAAAGCGTCATTAAATCATCTACATAATCACCAGCATCAAACACCAAGCGTCTAACTGCAGCATCAGTAACGTCTGTAGCTAGAACTATTGGACGAGAACTCATAAATACCATTTTCTGAACAAATTTCATTTTATCATTCAGTGGCATTTTTAAACGTTTGAATAGTTTATAGACCATTTTAGAACCCACAAACTCGTGTCCATGAAACGTCCAACCAATTTTTTGATGAAATTTCTTTGTAGGTGCTTTACCAATGTCATGCAATAAGGCAGCCCACCTTAACCATAGATTATTGGTTGTTGGGGCTATATTATCCACAACTTCTAAGGTATGGTAGAAGTTGTCTTTATGTTTCTGGCCTTCAATCTCATCAATACCTTTAAGAGCTGTTAGTTCTGGTAAAATATAATATAAAAGACCTGTTTGTTCTAATAAAATAAAACCAATAGAAGGTGTTTTGCTTTCTAGAATTTTATTTAATTCTACAACAATACGTTCTTCTGTAATAATTTTAATTCTGTCTTTAATATCGGTGATAGCTTTGAGTGAGGCTTCTTCAATTTTAAAGTTGAGTTGCGTTGCAAAACGGATAGCGCGCATCATACGTAAAGGATCGTCGCTATAAGTAATATCAGGATCTAAAGGAGTTCTAATAATTCCTTTATCTAAATCGCTAATGCCATTAAAAGGATCTAATAGTTCCCCAAAATTAGATTTATTTAGACTTATAGCTAATGCATTGATAGTAAAATCGCGACGATTCTGGTCATCTTCTAATGAACCATTTTCTACAATAGGGTTTCTACTATCTTCGTTATAGCTTTCTTTGCGTGCACCGACAAATTCAATTTCAATATCATCATAACGCAACATAGCTGTACCGTATGTTTTGAAAATTTGAACTTTTGGTTGATTTGGTAAATTTTTTGAAACTTGTTCTGCTAATTCTATACCACTACCTACAGCAACAATGTCAATATCTTTTGCAGTGCCACGTTCTAATAAATAATCGCGAACAAAACCACCAATAACATAACTTTCTACTCCTAATTCTTCAGCAGATTGAGAAATGATATTAAAGATGTTATGTTTTATGGCTTGTTTATGGTTCATGTTTTGTTTGTCACATTAATACTGTGAGTTATGAAAAAAACTATTCTGTTTTTAGAATTGCAAAGATACGATATGCGAAGTAGGTTTTAAAACCCTTTAATAGCTTTTTATAATGCTATTATAACTTAGTGTCTTGAAGATGGAATTCGGCAATTTTCCAATCCAATGGAGTGTCAATATCAATTGATGTTTCTTCAGACATTTCGAACTTCTTCACTTTGCTAAAAGCCTTCATGCTTTGTGCTTTAAGTGAGTTACAATTTATAACATAAATAGCGCCATTAAATTCCCAAACTTCAGGACAATCTTGCCGTCTGGTAAAGTTTCCTTTTTTTGAAGATTCTAAATAACCACTCTCTTCCTCATATAAATTATAATACGGATTTGCAGAAGCTGCTTTAACGGAAACCACCATATCTAAATCATTTGTATATAATTTAATACAGTTTTTTACTTGCTCTAATGTTCTGAAAGGTGAGGTTGGTTGCAGAAGAATAATAGCATCATAAATTTTATTATGAAGTTTCTCATAAGCACCTAAAGCATGAAGCATTACATCTCTAGAGTTTGCTGTATCTGTAGATAATGCTTCAGGCCTTTTAAATTCGACTTTTAAACCACCGTTTTTAGCAACTTCTATAATTTCGTAACTATCTGAGGTGAAACAAATATCTTCTATGTCCGAAATACCTTTAGCAACATCAATACTGTATTGTATCAGAGGTTTACCGTTGAGATGTTTTATATTCTTTTTTGGAATGCCTTTGCTACCGCCTCTAGCTGTAATTATGACTAAATACTTCATCTTACAATCTTATGTGTTTTATATCTTCTTGTGCTTTTTCAAAATCTTCGTGTTTACCGATATCTAACCAATAACTTAAGATTGGGTAATTGATGATTTTTTTACCTTTATTTATGAGAACTTCGATGAGATCTGTAGCATTAAAAAATGCATTGTCTGGTACAAAATCTAAACACTCTTTTTTGAAAATATAAATACCTGCATTAGAGTAATAGGTATAAGATGGTTTTTCTTTTAAATCGGTAACATAATCTCCCTTTGTCTCAACTACACCATAAGGAATATTTACTTTGTATGGAATTGTAGCAATTAAGGCATCTCCCTCCTTCAGTAAGAAATTGTTAAAAATATCTTCGAAATCTGCATTGGTTAATAAGTCAGAATTCATGAGAAGAATATAGTCGTTTTCAAATTTTTTTATGAGTTTAAGTGCACCAATTGTTCCCAATGGGCTGTCTTCTTTAACATAATTAAATTGAATTTGGTGTTCATTGTTTTTTTCGTAAAAGCTAATAATCTGCTCACCTAAATAATTCAGCGTAATGTTTATATTTCTAATACCATAAGAGGCCAAGCGATCTGTGTTGTGCTGAATAATGGGCTTATTTCCAACCTTTAATAAAGGTTTTGGTGTGTTTTCGGTAAGTGGCATTAAACGCGAGCCTTTTCCGCCAGCCATAATTACTGCATCTAAAGGAAGCATGACTTTAATCTTAGAAATATCTATGATTTTCACCAATTCCATATCAGAATTCATAATTGGAATTAGTGTTATTTTATTTGCTTTAAACTGTTCGAGCTCTTCTTTTTTAGTTGTGTTTTGTTGAATAAACTTGAAGCTTTTGTGCGCTATATCTAAGGCAGGTTCTGTAATAGAATGCCCTTTAATTAGAGCACGTCTAATATCTCCATCAGAAAGACTTGCTAAAATTTTATGGTTATCATCAGTAATAAATAATGCTTTACCCAACGATAAGTCGAGCTTAATAAGTGCGTCTTTAATAGTTGCTTTTGATGATATAATATATTGGTCAGACATTTTAATCAATTTAGGTCAAAGAATGATTTTTTAATACTTGGTATGGGTTGATTTAAAATAATATCCAAAATTTGTTGAGTTGCTGTGCCATTACCATAAGCGTTTGGTAGATTTTTAATACTGTTTAAAAATGCTGCTGAAAATGATTTCTCTAGTGCTTCCTTTATTGCAGTTTTATTAGGTTCACAATTTATAACACTTGCAGGCATTAATCTCCCTTTCTGACGATCTCCAATATTAATGGTTGGTTTTTTGAATAAAGGAACTTCAACAATTCCGCTAGAAGAGTTGCCAACAACAACATCCATATATTGTAAAGCTGATAAATAACGCAGCTGTCCTAAAGATGTGAATGCAACAGATTTATACTTGTGTTTAGAAACATAATCATCAATAAGTTTTATAATAATATTTCCGTCTTTATCTGAGTTTGGTTTTGTGAAAATTAAAGTAGCATCCTCCAAGTCATCTAAAGCAGAAAGTAAGTCTTTAAATTGTACCTCAGATGTATTTTTTTCTAATGTTACAGGATGAAATGTAATTAATATATTTTTTTTGTTCAATTTAAAATCGATAGAATTCTCAAATTCTGACATAGACATTAAATCTAAATTAATAATACTGTCAATACCTATAGCACCAACATTAAATACAGAATTGGGTTGTTCTCCAAGTTGAATAACTCGTTTTCTGTAAACTTCAGTAGAGGTTAAGTGCCAATGACTCATTTTTGTAATAGCATGTCTAAAGGCTTCGTCATATGCTCCTTCCGTAGTTTCACCACCATGAATATGTGCAATTGGAATACCTTTAACAGTAGCTGCTGTGGCCACTGCAAAAATCTCTGAACGATCACCTAAAACCATAATTAAATCTGTATTTAGAGTTTTAAATATTTCAGAAAAACCTTTGATTGTGTGTGCAATAGACGTTGAGATACCTATAGCAGAATCATTATTTATGTGACTGTTAACTTTAGCTGTAATATGGAATCCGTCGGTTTCAATTTCTTCTATTGTGTTGCCGTGGAGTTCTGATAAATGCATACCAGTTACTAGTAATTGAAGGTTTACATTCGTCTCTTTATTTAAAGCAGAAATTAATGGTTTTAAGAGACCATATTCTGCTCTTGTACCTGTTATTATAGCGATGTTTATTTTCATATTAAATCATCTTCAAGGTAATCTTTTTTTGCTATTGTACCTATAATGTTTGGCCATTGCATAGCTGAAATCCCATTACCAGGTCGTTTAGTCGTAATGTTTTCTTCGGTTAGAAGACTACCTTTTGAGATAGTTTTGCTCGCAACAATACTTTTTCTAGCAATATCTTTATTTTTTAATTCGCTTTGTGTTGGTTCTTTTGTACCGTTACCAAGTGCTTTTTCAATATTTCTAATCGCAGAAACCATATTTTTTAGCTCAATAGGTCCTAATGATGCTTTATGGTCAGGTCCTTTTAATGTTTTATCTAAAGTAAAATGTTTTTCAATAACGGTTGCTCCTAGAGCAACAGCAGCAGTCGGAACTTCTATGCCAAGAGTGTGGTCCGAATAACCAATAGGAACTTTAAAACGTTCTGCAATAGTTTGCATAGCTTTTAGATTAACATCGTGCATTGGTGTAGGATATTCTGTGTTACAATGTAATATGGTAATATCGTTTATTGAAGCACCATTTTTTGTAACGACGTTGATAGCATTTTCTATATCTTCCATAGTTGCCATTCCTGTGGAAATAATAATTGGCTTTCCTAGGCTTCCAATCTTCTCTAAATATGGGTAATTTGTGATTTCACCAGAAGGTATTTTAAATAATGCGATATTTAATTTATTCAGAAAATCGATACTTTCTAAATCGAAAGCGGTTGAGAGAAAATTGATGCCTTTTAGAGCACAATGCTGAATTAATAAATGATGCTCTTCGTGACTTAATTCTAATCGCTTTACCATTTCTAGTTGACTTTCAGATTTACCAGTATTATTCTTTTGGTATTCCGCCATTTGCGCATGTTTGCTAATAACTTTTTCTGAAATAAATGTTTGAAATTTCACATAATCAGCACCAGAATCTGCGGCAATATCAATCATTTGTTTTGCTAACTCAACATTTCCATTATGGTTAACACCAGCTTCTGCAATAATGATTACTTTATTTGAATTCATAGATGACTTCTTTATATATCTTTAATAGGTTTTGATGGGATTCCTATGGATAATGTGTTTGATGATAAATCTTTAGTAAGAAGAGAGCTAGCTCCTAAAATTGAATTAGATCCTATATTTAAATTTTGAAGCACGGTTGCTCCAGATCCTATAAGGTTATTATCGCCAATTTTAATACCACCACTTAAATTAACACCTGGATTTACAACATTGCAATCGCCTATAACAGAATCATGCCCTAAAGTGACATTTAGATTAAAAACATTTAGAGATCCAATTTTTATGTCACAAGTAAAATTGCAGCCACTTGTAATGATATTTCCTTTGCCTAACTTAATTTCTTTTAAATAACCATTAAAATTAGGGTGTATAAGATTTGGGAAATTATAATTATTGTATATCGTTTTTAATTTTCTAATGATTTGCGGATCGCCAATACCGATCGCTAAATCGACTAAATTATGACTTTGAAGAAAGGTGTTTTCGTTAATAATTGGTAGACCAAAAATTTCATCCTGTATTGTATCGCTTTTATCTATAAATCCACAGATATTAAAAGTATGATTCTTACTGTTTATTGCGTCAATAAGACAATAGACCTCTTTTGCAAAACCACCTGAACCAATTATGTAAATATCTTTAATCATTGCATTACATTTTACTATCTAATTACTTTCCTATTTCTTGTTAAATCTAATGTTATATGTCATTTCTTAATTGGTCGTCATTTGGTTAAATGATAGATGCTAACCTTTTTTCTTCAAGGTTTTTTAGCAATATCTACAAATGTAATTACGCTATATTATTTTTAGTTTAAATAACACTACTAGGTAAATTTACAATTCTATTTTCTAAATATTCAGAATTATCGAGATTACCACATTGTGCAGAGTTATACATAGGTAGTGAGTTCATTAGTTTCCATATAGGTCTGGTCATTACACCAGCTTCATTAGTGGTTTTAAGAAACTCATTTCGTGCCTCTAAACCTTTTAATTCAATAGCATTTAGCCAAAAATTTGATAGGCCTTCTGAAATTGGTTCTATAAAATTAATAGCGTCATTATCTTTAAAATAAGAGCTGTATGTTTTTGAGAGTTTCTGCTTAGATTCTAAAAAACTTGGTAAGGATTCCATTTGAGCACAACCTAAAGCTGCGTTTAGATTTGGTAAACGGTAATTGTAGGCTGTAACATCATGATGGTATTCCCAAGGATGCGGTACTTTAGCAGTAGTGGTAATGTACTTTGCTTTTTCTGCGAGTGTTTTGTTATCTGTAATGATCATGCCACCACCACCAGTAGTAATGGTTTTATTGCCATTAAAACTCAAAGTTCCAACCAGACCAAAAGTCCCAGTATGTTTGTTTTTGTAATAACTTCCTAAGGATTCAGCAGCATCTTCAACAACATTAATATGGTGTTTGTTACAAATTTCAACAATGGCATCGATACGCGTTGGTAAGCCAAATGTGTGCATGGGTACAACTGCTTTTATAATGCGCTTTGTGCTATTGTTGATGCATTTACCATCAATAATAGAGGTGTTTTTTTCTAAGAAATATTTAAGTTTTTCTGGTGATAGACCCATTGTATCTCTATCTACATCTACAAAAACAGAATGTGCACTACAGTAACTAATCGCATTTGCGGTTGCTACAAATGTTAGTGGCTGTGTTATAACTTCGTCATTAGATGTTACATCTGCTAATAGTAAACCGATATGTAATGCAGCAGTGCCATTTACCATGGCAACTGCATATTTGGCACCTGTAAATTTGGCTACAGAAGCTTCAAACTGATCTACAAATTTCCCAACACTAGAAACGAATGTAGAATCAATACACTCGTTAATGTATTTTTTTTCATTGCCTCTAAATCTAGGCTCGTGAAGCGGAATAAAATCTTCGGTTTTATAAATATCGCGTATAAGTGTGATTATATCTTGGTGCATCAATTACATTTTATGGTCTAAATATCTTCCGGTTTCTTTATGTCCGAAATCAGGAATCATTTTAAAAAACAAAGCGGTTAAATCGTCTTTTTTCCAAGATTTATTAGACCTTAATTCGTTAATTTTTTTTTCAAACAATTCGAGTTTATTATCATCTACATTTAATTCATTTTTTATGATACCTAAATTGATAAACTGATTCATGTCTAATGTTTCATTATCTGTAAAAAATTCTTCAAAATCTTTTTCGCCAGTCGTATCGCTCTTTGTAAATAAACAAGGCCATTTACCTTCTTTTGGTAATGTTTTCGCTAAAGCTCTTGCTTCATCTTCTGTATCACATAGAAAAGGCTCATATCCAAGAGATTTTACATATTTAACTGCGATATCTGCAAAACTTATTAAGTGAAGCGATTCGTTAAGCTTAGGGAAAAATATATCTCGGTTATCGCCAAAGATGCAAGACATTAAACAGAGTTCACCTGATTCTTTTGGTATAACAAAGTAGCGTTTAATATCATTTGGTGCTACTATGGGTTGTTGCTTTTTTATACGCTGGTCAAAACCATGAAGTAAAGAACCATCAGAAAAGGCAACGTTAGCAAAACGGGCAGTAGAAATAGGGATTTGTTTGCTTTTTCGCATTAAAAACATTTCCATAATACGTTTAGAAGCTCCCATCATATTTACTGGGTTAGCTGCTTTATCTGTAGAAACACAAAAGTATTTTTTCACACCATTATCAATAGATTGTTGAATAGTTTTGTCGGTGTTAAAAATATTGACATCAATCATTCGCATTAATGTAAACGGATCTTTTTCACTACGCACATGTTTTAGCGCAGACAGGTTTAGAACATAATCGTACTTGCCGTCCGATTTTATAAACGCATCATATTCAAGAGATCCAATATCTAGTCCAAAGGTTTTAAAATCACCATCTATATATCCAAACGAACTGCGAATATCTCTTACCAGTTCTACTAAATTATTTTCGCTTATATCTACAACATGGAGTTTTTTAGGGTTGCGTTTAAAGATTTCTTTGGTGACTGCTTGCCCAATAGAGCCAGCTCCACCAATAACTAAAAATCTTGAAGCTGAAACGATCGTTTTTAATTGCTTTTGGTTAGCATCAATATCATCTTTAAAAAGTTCTTTTTGCCTTCCAATAAGCTCTAAAATTTGCATGTAACTTGGTGTTTAACGTAAAAATACTATAATGTTTGTTAATCTTAGGTACGTCATCTTATTTTCGTTTGAAATGCGCATGTCCAAGACTTATTTTTTCTTCAACATGTTCTAAATTATCAATTGCTGTTGAAAAGGCTGTAAATGCTTTTTTAAACTTTAAATTGGGATGAAGGTTCAACAATTCAGCCGGAAAAAGTTTCGGCAACACAATGATTCTAGAATCCGTTTTAAAGAGGACTTTATAATCCGTTCGTTCTCTAGGATGTGGTTTTATGTAGATAATATCTGTATTTGCTTGGTCTATAAAGTCTATACAGATGTCTAATTTTTCTTGTTCGTGCTCAATAACGCCATCTTCATTTAAGGTTTGGGTTAAAATGATACTTTTGGTTTTATCTTTTGGAAATAAGGATTCAGTATCTAGATCTATATCTGGTAAAAAAGCAGAGGATAATATATTTAATTTATCTGGACTCAAATTTTTTAAAGTCTCCTTCCAGTTTAATTTCTCAGATTTTACTTTAAGTTCTTCTGGTAAATCATTAGGAGTGGTTGCAAAGACTTTTGTAATACGTCTATCAAATCCATTGACTATTGGCCTGTTAACTAACCAGCTTGTTAACTTTTTAGAAAAGCTTGGTGCTTCGGTTACATAGCTTTTTAAGCCATCTTCAATCATGTATTTATCATGGTTTTTATACTTATACATGAAATAGTTTTTGGCTGAGTCTGGTGAGCAGATGTAAACGTCAAAATTATCATTGCCGTTTTTGATTGTATTTAATCCTGAATTTTCTGCATCTATTAAATCGACAATCTTTTTTCTATTGAAGGTGTAGGTGAATTTTCCGGCACGTTTTTTTTGCTTCTTTCTACCGATCATTAAAATGACATCATCAAACCACTCGGTTTTTTTTAGGCCTGCGATTAATGATTCAATATTTGGTGTTATTTCAACAATGACTAAGACATTATTTTTAAGTTTTCGCTCTTCAATAAGCAGTATCGATAACAAGATGTGATATACAGAAGTGATAACGAAAATTCCTTTTGGTTGCATTTTAAAGTAAAGATTAGATTGTAAAAATAGGATTATTTTAAAGTTCAATAGGTATTAATAAATCAAACTATATTTGTAGACAAAATAAAACTCTATTGCTGCGTGCACAGAACTAAAAAAATACATCAAAATTTTATATCTCTCGAAACGCTTTTAGATGATAGTATTGAGCATTACGATACTAAGGGAACTCCATTCGGAAATCAAGATAGAAACTCACTAAAGCTTTTTGAAATTGCCCCTTATATTTTTAATGTAAAGTCTTTTAGAATTCCTAATGTTATTAATCAAATTGCTTATAATTTTTTCAGAAAAAGCAAGGCGCAACGCTCTTTTGAATATGCGAATAAGCTAATAAAATTAGATATTGGTACGCCACAACCAGTGGCATATTATGAGTTTAAAACACCATTTTTATTTAATAAGAGTTACTATATTTCAGAGCAATTAGAGTGTGATTTAACGTATAGAGAGCTCACCAAGGATTTAGAATTTCCAGATCACGAAGCTATTTTACGAGCATTTACAAGATTTACTTACAAACTGCATGAGAAAAATGTAAAATTTTTAGACCATTCTCCAGGAAACACTTTGATTAAAAAGTTAGACGACGTTTACAATTTTTATTTAGTAGATCTTAACAGAATGGACTTTAAGACTATGGATTTAAGCGAGCGTATAAAAAACTTCGCAAAATTAACGACGCATAAATCTATGATTGAAACGATGAGCGACGAGTACGCAAAATGTTGTAATGAGCCTTACGGTACTGTTTTTAATTTAATGTGGAAAGAGACCCAAGATTTTCAGAACCGTTATTGGAGACGACGTCGTTTAAAAAATAAATTAAAATTTTGGAAGAAGAAAAAGTAAAGTGCTTACCGCTGTTTAATTAAGGTTCTCAGTTTTGAGTATTTTAAATACGTAATTTTACCTGTTTGATAACAAATTCTAAAACCATTTAAACCGTCTAAAAAACCAAGTCTTAAAACATAGGCTTTAAAAAAAGCCCAAAACGGATTCCATATAAGTTTAGTTAATGGAGCCGTTTTATTTTTATCTAAATAAGCTTTAGCTGCAATGGTAGAAAAATACGCTGTTTTCTTATCCATCTCCTTATAAGTTCTATACGTCCAATGTAAAATGTCACCTTTTAAATAACTTTTTTTTGTAGTTGCATCATGCAATTGCACATTGTCATGCGGATTTATACCGCACCATTCTCCCTTACGTTTGTCAAAAACACGGAGTTTCTTATTTGGGTACCAATCAGAATGTTTTATCCATTGCCCACAGAAATTATTGAAACGATTACAGTAATAACCGTCAAATTGCCAATTGGTTTTTAAATCTATTATTGTTTTTTGAAGTGCTTCAGATAACGCTTCATCACCATCTAATGATACAACATGGTTATATTTGGCTTGTTTTAAAGCAAAATTCTTTTGTTCTATGTAACCAAGAAATTTTTGTTCAATAAATTTTACTTTAAAGCGATTACAAATGGCTTTTGTATTATCTGTAGAAAAAGAATCTACAACAATAATCTCATCGACTACCTTTGTCAACGACTGTAAACAACGTTCAATATTACGTTCTTCATTAAAAGTTATAATGACTCCAGAGAGTTTAATTGTTGAGGTGCTCATAGATTTGGTAAAAATAGTATTTTTGTTGTAATGAATCTGATAGAAATTTCTGTTGTTATAAGTACTTATAATCATCCTGAATGGTTACAAAAAGTATTGTGGAGTTTTGAATGCCAAAATTTTAAAAATTTTGAGCTCATAATTGCTGATGATGGCTCTACTGAAGAAACTAAACACTTTATTGATGTATTTAAAACTACAGTCAATTTTCCTATAAAGCATGTCTGGCACGAAGATAATGGTTTTCAGAAAACAAAAATTTTGAATAAAGCATTATTAGAATGTGATGCAGATTATGTGCTTTTTACAGATGGAGATTGTGTTGTGCGTAACGATTTTCTTCAAAAGCATTTGGATTTTAGAGAGGCTGGTTATTTTTTATCTGGTGGTTATTTTAAGCTACCAATGAATATTTCTAAATTAATTTCTGAATCAGACATAAAACAACAAAGCTGTTTTGATATTAATTGGTTAAAGTCTAATGGATTAAAATCGTCTTTTAAGACTAACAAAATTACAGCAAGCGGACTCAAAGAAAAGGTGCTCAATAAATTTACACCAACAACCGCTACTTGGAATGGACACAATTCTTCTGGTTGGAAAAAGGATATTATTGCAGTAAATGGTTTTGACGAGCGTATGCAATATGGAGGTGAAGATAGAGAACTTGGTGAGCGAATGTTTAATAATGGTATTAAAGCTAAACAGATTCGCTACAGCGCTATTTGTATACATTTAGATCATGCAAGAAGCTATGCAAAACCAGAAATGGTTGCCAAAAATGAGAAGATAAGAGCAATTACAAAAGCAGAAAAAGTAATAAGAACTCCTTTTGGAATAGAAAAATTAGGGTAATGGTACAACTCAATGATAGTCTGTATATAGCAGAAGGTGTTGCCAGAAAATGTTATCATCATCCTGAAAACACTAACCTATGTATAAAAATTGGAAAGCCAGAAATAGCCAAAGACCACTTATATAAAGAGATAAATTACTATAGTAAAATACAAAAGAAAGATACGAGTCAGTTTTCATATCCGTTCTATTCGAAATTTCGTGGAGAAATCAGCACAAATTTGGGTACAGGTTTTGTTTATGATTTAATTAAAGACGAACCATCACAAAAAATATCATTAACATTACGCCATTATTTAGAGATGGAAGATTCGCCTATTTCAGATGCGACTATTATTAATGAATTAAAGCGTTTAAAACAACAAATGATAGAGCATAAAGTTTTTGTTGGTGATTTGAGAGCTAGAAATATTTGTGTAAAAATTTTGAAAGATACATCCATTCAATTAATCGTTATAGATGGTCTTGGGCATCGCGATTTTTTCCCATTAGCAGATTGGTTTCATCATTATGCTAAAAAGAAAGTGGAGCGTCGCTTTATAAAATCTAATTTACACTCACTAGAAGCGCAACGTATTTTATTAAAGCGTCTTAGAGCTATAGGAGCTAAATATATTTAAGAAATTTTTGAAGTGAAGTCTTTAATAAAACAGGGTTAAAGACTTTATATAATGATTTCCAGTTTTCTTTTAATTCTTTAGATGGCTTGTCTAAAAAATGTTTTGGTTTAAAATCTTTTAAGTGAACAGAAACATTTTGTTTGTTATCATCAAACATATTCCAAGCCTCTTTTTTTATCCAAGGAGAGAAGATTGTAAATGTTGGTATATTTAAAGCTTTTGCCATATTAGTAGCACCTCCTTCATTACCAATTAGCGCAGTGCAATGGGATGTTAATCCTAAAAAATTACGAAGATTTTCACCAAAGACATTAAAGTAAATCTTTTTTTTTGTTTCTGGCAAACACATCTCTAAAATAGTTTTGGCGTCTTCTTCTTGCTTAGGGATATAATTAAATAAAATTTGAGATTTAGGTTGTGCTATAACAATTTCATCAATCACTTTTGCCATGTACTCAAAAGGATATGTTTTAGTAATGCCACTACCTAAAACGCCAATCATAAAAAGAGGTTGATTTAGTTGAATATTATTAGATTCTAAAATTTCACGTGCTTTATTCTTTTCAGAATCTGTAAGATAAATTTTAGGCTTTACAATTTGTGTTGTATCGATACCTAATGGCTCTAAAAGTTGTAACCTATTTTCAATGGCTAAACCTGCGTTAGTTTTTGGTGTTTTAGCCTCTTTAAACGTATGAGTGTATATATATGAAGTGTACCATTTATACTTTGAAATTTTAATTTTAGACTTTGATATTAAAGAAATTAAATTACTTGAAAATATAGAATAGACATCTATTACAGCATCATAATTCTCTTTTTGTAATGCTTTCGCAAACTTATATAGTTTAATCTTACTCTTTTCGTATTCAGAAGTGAAAAAATGGAATTTATCTATATAAGGATTTCCTTCAACAACAGGATGCGTATGAGAATTAATCACATAGTGTAATTCTGAATTTGGATATTTGTGTTTTATAGCTTCAAACAAAATGCTTGTAGCTAAAACATCACCTATCATTTTTTGTTGAATGATTAAAACTTTCAAACTCTAAGAGTTATTTATTTAGTTATTTTGAGTTAGCACTTCCTATTGCAAACTAATACTGATTATCTTTTATACGGCTACATCATATTCACGTAAAGCATCATTTAAAGAGGTCTTTTTATCTGTACTCTCTTTGCGTTTCCCAATAATTAATGCACATGGCACTTGGAATTCACCAGCTTTAAATTTCTTTGTATAGCTTCCTGGTATCACAACAGAACGTGATGGTACAACACCTTTCGTTTCAATAGGTTCGTCACCAGTAACATCTATGATTTTAGTGCTCATAGTTAATACTACATTTGCACCTAAAACAGCTTCTTTTTCTACACGGACTCCCTCAACAACAATACAACGACTCCCAATAAAGGCGCCATCTTCAATAATTACAGGAGCGGCTTGTAATGGCTCTAAAACTCCACCAATACCAACACCACCAGAAAGATGTACATTTTTACCAATCTGTGCACAGCTACCAACCGTTGCCCAAGTATCTATCATAGTGCCTTCATCTACATAAGCCCCAATATTTACATAGCTTGGCATTAAGATAGTGCCAGAAGATATATAGGCTCCATGTCTTGCTACTGCATGAGGTACGACACGGATTCCTTTTTCTGCATAACCACGTTTTAATGGGATTTTGTCGTGATATTCAAAAATACCGACTTCAAAAGTTTCCATTTTTTGGATTGGAAAATAAAGTACGACAGCTTTTTTAACCCACTCATTAACCTGCCATCCATCTTTAATAGGCTCAGCAACTCTTAATGTGCCTTCATCTACAAGATCAATGACATTACGAATAGCGTTGATTGTGACTTCATTTTTTAATTGAGAACGATCATCCCAAGCATTTTCTATAATAGATTGTAGTTGTTTCATTGCAGTAATTATAAGTTATGCTTCAAAGATACTTTTATAATCATGTAAGCTAAAAAACTTTTTCAAAAAAATGTAACCTATTAGGTAAAGCTTTGTCTTAATGGTAATTAAGTCGATCGGTGTTTTTAATAAATATCTTAGAATTTAATTAATAGCTAATTTAGAAAGCTCTTTTCCCCTTAATTAAGTAGTTTTCTTTTTTAGAAATTTAGCAAGAAAAATGTGACCTATTTAAATCAATAGTGTCTTAATAAATGATTAATACAATGATTTACTTATAGAGGCTAATAAAATCAGAGTTTAATTGATAGCTAATTTTTAAAAACGCTTCTTTTTATTAAGGAGCGTTTTTTATTGCATTACCTTTGCCAAATATGGGACGAATTTTAGCTATAGATTTTGGTACTAAACGAACAGGTTTAGCTGTTACAGATGAGATGCAGATTATTGCATCTGGTTTAACAACAGTTGACACTAAAGGTTTAATTGAATTTTTGAAAAAGTATATTTCAAATGAAAATGTAGATAAATTTGTTGTAGGCTTACCTAAGCAAATGGATAATACAGCATCTGAGAGTGAGGTTTTTATTCAGAAGTTTTTAGTTCAATTAGAAAAAGCTATTCCTCAAATTCCTGTTGTACGCGTAGATGAACGTTTTACGTCTAAAATGGCATTTCAAACAATGATTGATAGTGGTTTAAAGAAAAAACAACGCAAAAATAAAGCGTTAATTGATGAGATTAGCGCCACATTAATTTTACAAAGTTATTTGGCTTCAAATTTTTAAATAAGAATTGTATTTTTGCAACCGAAAATAAACCAATTATGATTTTACCAATCGTTGCTTATGGCGATACTGTTTTAAAGAAAAAGGCAAAGGAAATAGATAAAGATTATCCTAAGTTAGATGCACTCCTAGAAAATATGTATGAGACTATGTATGGTGCATTTGGTGTAGGCTTAGCAGCTCCGCAAATAGGCTTGGCTATCCGTATATTTTTGGTAGACACAGAGCCATTCTCTGACGATGAAGATCTTTCAGAGGAAGATAGAGAGCAGATGAAAAACTTTAAAAAGACCTTTATCAACGCTAAGATATTAGAGGAAGATGGTGATGAATGGGCTTTTAATGAAGGCTGTTTAAGTATTCCAGATGTAAGGGAAGACGTTTTTAGACAACCTAAGATTAAAATTCAATATCAAGATGAAAATTTTGAAACACATGTCGAAGAATACGAGGGTTTAATAGCTAGAGTTATTCAGCATGAATACGATCATATTGAAGGAGTTTTATTTACTGATAAATTATCATCATTTAAGAAGCGTTTAATAAAAGGCAAGTTAACCAACATATCAAAAGGCAAGATTAACATAGATTATAAAATGCGTTTTCCTGCGATGAGTAAAAAGCGCTAATACAAAATATATGAGTTTAGATAAAATTTTATCCATTTCTGGGAAACCAGGATTATTTCAAATCGTAACACAGACTAGAACAGGTGCTGTAGTAGAATCATTAATTGATAAAAAACGTATTACTGTAGGTGCACATAGCAACATTAGTATATTAAGTGAAATAGCAATTTATACCTTAACAGAAGAAGTGCCTTTAAAGGATGTGCTAAAGAAGGTTAAGGATAAAGAGAAAGGTGAGCTAACAACTATTAGCCATAAGGATAGCAAGGATGCTTTAGAAGAATTTTTCTTTGAAGTATTACCAGATTATGATGAAGACCGTGTTTATCCCTCAGATATTAAAAAGGTGGTGCAATGGTATAATTTACTCCAAAAAAACGATCTTCTAGAAGTATTAGAAACAGAAGACAAAGAAAAGACTTCTGACGAAGAAGAATAAATATGCCTGATAAAGCAGCCCAATTAAAAGCATTTGAGCGTTTGTTGACCATCATGGATGAGTTGCGAGAGCAATGTCCGTGGGATAAAAAACAAACCTTAGAATCATTACGTCATTTAACTATCGAAGAAGTTTACGAACTTGGAGATGCCATACTTGATAATGATTTGGATGAAGTAAAAAAAGAGTTGGGTGACGTTTTATTACATATCGTTTTCTATGCCAAAATTGGTAGTGAGACTAACGACTTTGATATTGCAGATGTCTGCCATAGTATTTGTGATAAACTTGTAAGTCGTCATCCGCATATCTATGGTGATGTTGTGGTTAAGGATGAAGAGGAGGTGAAACGCAATTGGGAGCAACTTAAATTAAATGAGGGAAAAACTAGTGTTTTAGAAGGTGTGCCAAAAAGTTTGCCAGCGATGGTAAAAGCTAATCGCATACAAGAAAAAGTGTCTGGTGTTGGTTTTGATTGGGATGAACCAGAACAAGTTTTTGAAAAAGTAGAGGAGGAGCTTGCAGAGCTTAAAGTTGAAATTGTAAAAGGCGACCAAGATGCTATTGAAAGTGAATTTGGTGATGTATTATTCTCAATGATTAATTATGCAAGATTTCTTAAGGTTAGTCCTGAGAATGCTTTAGAACGCACCAATAAAAAATTCATTAAACGCTTTCAGTATCTTGAAAGTAAATCTAAAGATTTAAACAAGTCGCTTAAGGATATGACACTTTCTGAAATGGATGTGTTTTGGGAAGAGGCGAAGTCTTTGTAGTATTTTCTGTTATTCCTGCGAATGCCAGGCAATCTACACAAAGCAAAAAATGCACTTAAATAAATTAACCAACTACTCAGACAACCATTGATTTGTTATTCTGAACTCGTTTCAGAATATAGAATTGTTTTAAATGTTTTAAAACTTTCTTATTTAAGAAGAAATCACAATTTAGTATTCTGTTAAAATTTACTAAAAGTTCAATTCTAAAAATCCAAAACTAATTTGTGTACGTAAATACTGTATATAAAAGCAATAAACGTTTTTATAATTTTAGTAGGAGATCTTAGTTATTATTTTAAGCGGTTGTAATTAAGGTTAATTTAGTTTAGTTAGGGCAAAACCCATCTGTAAATAACAGATGGGTTTTGATTTTTACTATATTTATAGAAGTTGGACTTAACTTATTGATGATAAAATTTAATACCTATATATTTATCTCTCTCTCTCTCTCTCTCTCTCTCTCTCTCTCTCTCTCTCTCTTCTTTTAAGTAATTGCTGTAGTATGGAGACTATACTAGAAAAGGGTACGGAAAACCACTTGCACATATTATATGAACAACAGTTGAAGCATAATGATAAAATAAAGAATAAAAGGATAAGAGATGAATTGGTTATAAATGACGGTGTTTATGCTGATTTTTGGATACTCAAAATGTTGAGTAATGGTAGAAACTACTCACTAAGAAATCATGATACTTTTAATAATACTGAAAATGATATATTTTATTCTTTAGATTACTATAGTGCTACTGTTTACTATAGTGTTATTTGGAATAAAGATTTCGTCTTGTGTTTTAGAAACGGAGAAAAGCTTAATACTGTAAAAGCTTTAAATAAAAATAATCCTTTTGTAAAACAATATTTGATACCATTAAAAATAAATATTTCAAAAAATCATAGCTTACCAAACATTACAAAAAGTGACCATATAAGCACAGGTAAAGGTCTTTATTTAGCTTCAATAGTACAAATATCCAACAGTAAAGTCGTTGATGTCAAAACTAAGTTTTGGGTTAATGGAAATCTTAATTGGTAAAAAAATAAATATAAATAAAAGGTAAGCAATTAGCTTACCTTTTATTTAACTATACATCTTACGAACCTTAGTCAACTTAGCTTTCCAAGTGTCTAAATCCTTTTTATGATTATCAATGTTTTTATGGACCTCTTTAACCAAAGGATTATCTGATTTTACGTTAGAGAAAAACTGTAGATTATTTTCTAATTGGTTAATCTCAGATTTAATATCGTCTATACGCTTACGAATAAAGTTTTGCTCATTGTCTAGTAAACGTGTATCGTCAGTGTCGGCAAGGTTTTCTAGCTTGCTTTCAAACTTTATCATTTCTAGCTTAGATTTATCTATTTTCAGCTTGTCAAAGGTATCATCAATCGCTTTATAGAATTTACCATCTATGTAACGTTTGTTTTGTGGTACATAGCCAATTTCTTTCCATTCAGATATTTTAGATTGTAGTGTTTTAATATCTGCTTTAGGATCGTCCGTTAATTCTAGAGCTTTTAATTCATCTAGTAGTTTTGCTTTCTTATCAAAAGCATCAAATAAATGCTGATCTTTCGCTTTACGCTCAGCATGCATTCTATTAAAATAATGGTTACATGCACCTTTAAATTGTTTCCATATTTTATCACTATCGCGTCTTGGTACGTGTCCGATTTTCTTCCATTCGTTCTGAATTTTCTTCATCAACGCAGTTACAGTTACAAAATCTTCACCGTCTTTGTTGTCTTCAGCGATCTTAATTAAATCCTTTTTCTTCTGTAGATTTTCGAACTGATCTTTCTTTAAGTCTTTATAGAAATGATTTTTACCACGATTAAAAGTTCTAACAGCATCTTTAAATTTGGCCCAAGTAGGTTCGTTTAGTTTTAGGGGCACTTTACCTGCGTTAAAGAAAGCTTCTCTTAACGCTTCAACTTCTTTTATTTTCTTTTGCCAAGCACTATGAGAATCTGTTGTATTTTCTGCAACAACCATAATTTTAGCAATGATTTCCTCTTTATTTTCTAGATTTTTTTCATGCGCTTTATCTAAGTCAGCATAGTAACTTTGACGTTTGTCATGAATGGTTTTAGTAGCGTTACTAAAACGTTCCCATATTTTCTCTCTGTGCTCTTTTCCAACAGGGCCGAGTTCTTCTTTCCACATTTTATGTAGCACCTGTAACTCTCTAAACGAACGGTTTGTATTCTCGTCTTGTGCCAACTCTTCTGCACGTTCTATGATTTTTAGTTTCTGCTCATAGTTATGCTTAAAGTCCATATCTCTCAAATCATTATTGAGATGTAAAAAGTCGTAAAAACGTTCTACATGGTGGTGATAGGTATTCCAAGCATTATTGTATTTATCTCTTGGAATTGGACCAGCATTACGCCAGCTTTCTTGTAATTCTTTAAAGTGTTTATAGGTAGTGTTAATGTTTTCTTCAACACTTAATAAACCCTTAATGTCTTCGATTATAGTTAATCTGTTTTCTAGATTTTGCTTAAGGTTCTGCTCGCGCTCTTTGTAATATCCATTAATAGAAGACTTATATTCTTTGTACAGCGAACCAAACAATTTCTTGGTATCATCAGTATAGTAGAAATCTATTGCGTTTCCGCCTTCAGCTACAAACTCTTCTTTCTTTTCATCTATAAGTCCACTAAATTTAGCGTTAAATTCAGTTTTAATCTCATTGACATGCTTAGAAATGGTCTGAATTTTGTGATGCTTTAAAAGTGAACTAAATTCAGTAACCAACTCGTTCATAGACATAGCATGGTAGTCTTTGTCTTCTAGCTCATGACGTTCTGCATTAGACTCATCCTCTGCGTCTTCTGCGTTAGAGGCTTCAATTTCATCAACATGGTCTTTTTTATCTGAATCAGTTTCTTCAGTAATCTCTTCTTCAGTTTTAGCTTCAACTTTAGTTTCAGTTACTGCGTCTTCTTCCTTTGTTACCAAAGTTTCTTCGTTTTCAGTCTCAGCTTTGACTTCATTAGGTTTAATTTCAACCCCAGCTTTTACTTCAGTTTCAGTGTCTACCTCTTTTTCGATTTTAGTTTCAATCGGTGAAGTTACTTCTTGTGTTGGAGTAGTTTCTTGTGATTCTACTTCTTTTTTTCCGTCTGCATCTTGCAGGTTATCATTCTCAGACATATGTCGTAATATTTATTAGGATGCTAAAGATAGTGACAAGTAGCATAATTACAAAAGGTTTTGGTGATTGTGTCAAGAATATTGGGACTTTAGGACTTATTCCAAATTCGCCAAGACTTTTCTGCTTGTAACTTTAACATTTCTAATCCGTTAATTGTTGTTGCTCCTTTAATATTACCATAGCTCAAGAATTTAGTTTCATCTGGGTTGTAGATAAGATCGTAAAGTATATGCTTTTTTGTAATTGCATCATAGGGAATATCAGGGCACTTATCTACATAAGGAAATGTACCAATTGGTGTGCAGTTAATTATAATAGTATATTTTTTTATGATGTCTTCAGTCAAATTAGAATACAAAAATCGAACTCCTTCTTTTTCTGAACGCGATACATAATCAAAATTAATTTTCAGCTTTTTAAGTGCATAAGCAATAGCTTTTGATGCTCCACCTGTGCCAAGAACTAATGCGTTTTTGTGATGTTTTTTTAGATGCGGTTTTATTGAGTTTTTAAAACCATAAAAATCAGTATTATAGCCGATTATTTTTTTATTTTGTGTAATTCTAATAGTATTTACAGCACCAATTTCTCGAGCTTTTTTATTTAAAAAGTCTAGTATAGGAATGACTTCTTCTTTATAAGGAATTGTAACGTTGAGACCTTTTAAATTTGGAGTGTTTTTAATTATAGTGTTGAGTTCTGAGATAGATAGCAAATCGAAATTCACATAGGAATGTGATAAATTTTCTTCTTTAAATTTATTAGCAAAATAATTTCGTGAAAACGAGTAAGAGATGTCTCTACCTACTAATCCGAATTTAAACTTTGAGTTGTCTTGTTTTGTGTCCATACCATTCTAATCCTAAAACTATAAGGATTCCTAAGGCAATATAAGCAATTGCGAAATAAGTTTGGGTATTGAATTCTGGTAAAAAACGTTCAAAATCTGCAATGATTTGTTTTCCAGTAGAATCTAATATTGAAGCACCTTCGGAATTTGTTTTATAAATGGTTTCTTTCCACGGCCATACGACTCCTAACGAACCTATAATAAAGCCCATAATAGTTGAAAGCGTAATGCTTTTATAATGCTTAAGTATATAACTTAGAATATGAGAAAAGGTAACTAAACCTGCAATAGAACCTAATGTAAAAACACTTAAAACTTTAAGTAACCTTACACGTGCTTCATTTTTTATAAACTCAAAATCACCACTAAAAATATCAAAAATAGTATCGTTTAATGCATTTACTGAGTCTACAAGAAGTAAAACATAATTACCTAATAAAATTAGAATGAATGAACCAGAAAACCCTGGAAGTGTCATGCCAGAAACGCTGATAATACCACAAAGGAATACAAAAAACAAGTTGTCGTTTTCTGTCGCAGGATCTAAAAAGCTAATACTTAGGCCTACCGCAGCACCAAAAACTAAGGTAAGTATTGTTTTCCTATTCCATTCCCCAAAATCTTTACTGATATAATATATTGAGCCAAGAATCATTCCGAAGAAAAGACTCCAAACATAGAGCTCATAATTGGCAATCAAATAATCTAGAACTTTAGAAACGCTAAAGTAACTCACAATCATTCCAAAAAATAAAAGGCTTATAAATTTACCATTGATGTAGCGGTAAAAACTTTTGAAACGGCCATTTAGAAGTAGTTTGAGTGCCGTTTTATTAACGCATTGTAGCGAGTATATAAATTCTTCGTAAAAGCCAGCTACAAAAGCAACAACACCACCAGAAACTCCAGGAACTTTATTTGCAGCTCCCATGGCCAAACCTTTAATAATCAGAAAAAAACGATCTTTAAGGGTTCTGGTGCTTTGCATTAAGCTTTGTTTTTTTGTTTGCCTAAAATTTCTAGAATTAAAATAGCGGTAAAACCGATGATGATAAACAAAAGAGCCATTACCATTTGGTTATCTCCATCATAAGAGGTTGGAAGAATACTTTTGTCTAATAAAGTGACTTCTTCACCTTCAGTATTAATTCTTGTTTTTAATACCTGTTTCCAAGGCCAAATTTTATTAAGTGAGCCAATCATAAAACCTGTGAGAATGGCTAAGGTTAGGTTCTTTTTATGTTTAAACATCCAGTTTAATGCTTTTGAAAACACTTTGAGACCAATTACGGCACCAATAGCTAATAAGGTAAACTTAAGTAGTGCATCTTTAAAAAGATCCATGTTTCCTGAGGTAATCCCTTCTATAAGATTGTTTATGGTATCTATTGCTGTTTGGTAAGCTCCTAAAATGAGTAATATAAAAGCGCCAGAAACACCAGGTAAAATCATTGCTATAATGGCTATAAAACCACAAAATAAAAGATAGAACGGACTATCTGGTGATGCAAAAGGCTCTGCTAGTGTTATTAAATAAGATAAAACGGAAGTGATTAGTATTGCTAATATAATTTTTACTGACCAGTCTTTTATCTGTTTAGCTATATATAATATACTTGCTAAGACTAAACCAAAAAAGAACGACCATAACAAAACAGGTTCGTTATGTAATAACCATTTTATTACTTTAGCAAGGGATAGAATACTAATAGCTATACCAGAGAAAAGTGCCAAAATAAAATTCCCATTAATGGAATTCCAAGCGGTTTTAAATCCCTCTTTTTTCCAGACTTTAAAAACTCCAAGATTTACTTTATCAATACTTTCTAAAAGTTCTTCATAAATCCCTGAGATAAAAGCAATAGTTCCACCTGAAACTCCGGGTACTACATCAGCAGCTCCCATAGCAATACCCTTAAACATAACTACTAAATAATCTAAAAAACGTCTTTGCATTTCTCTTATTTGTATGAAGTGCTAATGTATGGGTTTTTTTAGTTGGTCGCCTTTTTAGAATCTGAAATTATAGCGCTAACCATAGGTTTTTCTACCAACTTAGGAAACAGTTCTGAAATGATAAAGCTGTAATCTTTATTTAAGAGAACGGCATTCTTTAGATGAAAGCGTCCTTCGTCAACCATGTGTAGTGTAAAGTATAGTCCGCCAAGTCTATATTCTACTTCTGCATTTTCGGGATAAAATTCAGTAGCTTGAATTAAATTAAATGAAGCGGCTTCAAACTCACCAAGGGCAATTAAAATATCAGATCTATTTAACCAGGTATCTAGCTCATAGTTGCCTAATTCTAAGGTGTTTTTATAACCACGTTCTGCTTCTTCGAGAAAATTTAAGCGTTTGTTTATTGTTGCATATAGTTTCCAGTATAGCGCATTATCACCATCAATATTTACGGCCTTATTAATATAATAAAGTCCTTTTTGATAGTTTAAGCGCTTCATGTAGAATTTTGTAATAGCCAACCAACCTTTGTCTAACAAAGGATCTTCATCTACTGTTTTTTTGAAGAATTGAATAGCTAAGTCATCTTGATTTAATTTTTCGTAGCAATGGCCTATTCGTAATAAGGCAAAAGACGTAGGTTCTTCTAAAGCTAAGGTTATCTTATAATTTTCAATAGCTTCTTCGTAGTTCTTTAGTTTTTCTAATACCTTTCCTTTTTCTATATAAGCACCTACAAAAGTGTCATCAGAAATTATTGCGAAATCGAAAGCAGCATTAGCTTTCTCATAATCTTTTAAAGTAAAATATTGTCTACCTAATTGATGCCAACCTACCTCGCAATAAGGATTTGTATCTAAGAATTTATTTAGATATTCTATGGCTTCTTCATTTTTATTTAGGAAATCATAGCAATAGACTATGTTGTGTAAAGCAGAATAATCTGACTCATCAGTTTCTAAGCATTTTTTAAAATATACAATGGCTTTATCAAACTTATCCAAGAACAAATACTCCATACCAACTAAAGCATATAAGTCAGCATCGTCATCTGGAGTATCAGACATGTTTATTGCTATGAGTAATGTTTCTATAGCTTTTTCATGTTGATCTTGTTTAGAAAGCACATTTGCTTTTTGAATAAAAATTTCCTCATTTGCTGGCTCTAAATTATGAAGCATTTCGAGAATGTTATTGGCGTCAGGAAATTTATTTTCAATAATTAATATTTCTACTTGAAATAATCTAAGATTAATAGAAGCAGGGTGTTGTTCTAAGCCTAATTTAATAGCGCGCTTAGCTAAAGCAATTTTTCCAATTTCAAGGTAATGGTGAATAATATTTTCGAATTCACTCGAATCAAAAAACAAAATATCATTTGTCTTTAACATCGATTCGAATCTGGTAAGCGATAAGTTTTCGTCTTCGTGACTGTATTGCATAAGCGGTTTAAATATTCACTAGATTAAATTTACTCTTATCATTTACACTTAATCGATTTTTGATTTAATGTTCTTAACAAACTAATTAACATTAAAAATTTACTTTAAATAATCTATGTTATATAATGTAAACCAGTAAGTTGTGTTTTCATAAAGTGCACTAAATCGAATCTAATATGGAAGTTATCATCTGACATCCTTTAATGATTTCTACATTAGAAATTGTTAGTGGAGGCGAAATCCTAATGGCTTTAGGTTCAAAAAGCAACCAAAAAAGAATAAGTCCTTCCTCTTGAGCACGCAAAATAACGGTATTTACGACCTCAGAATTAGCCATGATTAAAGCGAGCATTAAGCCACGACCTCTTATTTCTTTGATATGTTTATGTTGAAGATTGTTACGAATAAGTTGTTCCTTTTCTAGTGCTTCAGTCATTAAATTAGACTCGGTAATTTCCTTTAGTGTGGCTAATGCTGCTGCTGCAATAACTGAGTTTCCACCGAATGTTGTAATGTGTCCGAGTTTTGGATTATCACTAAGATGTAGCATCATATCTTTTGAAGCGGTAAACGCCCCAATTGGTAATCCACCACCTAAACCTTTGCCAGTTACAACTATGTCTGGTAGGCAATTGTAATTTTCGAATCCAAATAATTTTCCTGTTCTACCAATACCTGGTTGTATTTCGTCTAAAATAAAAACAGCACCAACTGCATTGCATTTTGCTTGAACTTTCTGTAAATAGTTATTTATAGGTTCAATAAAACCAGCGCCACCTTGTATCGTTTCTAATACAACAGCAGCTGTTTGTTCTGTAATTTGTTCTAGACAGTAAACGCAATTAAATGTTATATGCTTTATATCTGGTATTAAGGGTAGGAAAGGTTTCTTTCGTTCTTCAAAATCCATTAAACTTAAAGAACCCATTGTATTACCATGATATGCGTTTTTGGCCGCTATGATTTCACTACGACCAGTATATCGTCTGGCTAATTTTATACTGCCTTCAATAGCTTCTGTGCCAGAATTAACTAAATAAGTTGTTTCTAATGGCTGTGGTAAATTTTTTGCAATTAGTTTAGATAATTCAACTGCTGGTTTCTGAATGTATTCTCCATAAACCATGACGTGAAGGTACTTATCTAATTGTTCTTTAATTGCGTTGACAACTTTTGGATGACAATGCCCTAAACTATTAGCAGATACACCAGCAACAAAGTCTAAATAAGCTTTGCCTTTAGTGTCATATATATATGAACCTTTGGCATGACTTATTTCCATAGCCAAAGGATGTGGTGTAGTTTGCGCTTGATATTTAAAAAAATCATCTTGCATTACGCTATTATTGACCAGTTTTATTCTGAAGTTTTTTTGGATCAGTTTTGTTCTTCAATGGTACCAAAGGTGCTTCCTTTTTAGGAAGGTTACGCGCTGCTTTATTTGGTTTGTTAGGTGCAGCTTTGCCAGCTTCTTCTATTTTTTTAATAACCTGATTATCAATAAATTCTTCAGGTGGTATATAGTCGTCGAGACCTTTTATTTTTGTTAATATTAAAGGTGGTTCGTCTTTAAATAAATCGTCAACAGACATTGGTCGTTCTTCTCCGCGCCAATCAAATCCTCTAAGGCGTTTACTGCTATTTGGGAATTTAGACGGAGGTAATAGCTCTCCATCAATTTGATTAATTAGTCCAATACGTTGAATGGCTTTTTCTTTAATTTTTATATTAAGACTCCCAGATTTAGATTTATTAATACCAACTAATTCCTGATCTTCATTTCTAGAGTAATATAGAACTTCTGCATTTTTTATAACATCAACGTTATACAATTCGTTATCTCTAAATAAGCCTATAAGTCGTTGCCCTTTTATTTGATTAAAATTATCTTCACCTAAGGTATCTTTACTTACTAAAAATGCATTATTAAAAACCTTTAAGGAATCTAGTTTTTCTGTTTCAACGTTAGAAATTAAATGAATAGTATCACCTGTCATTTGGTTACCTAAGTTCCATAATACTGGTTTTCGTCTTAAAGAAAATACATCATTAGAACTAAACCTAGCTAGGTTTATCATTTTGGTTAAACCTGTTTTGTGGTTAACATGCAGGGAATCTGATTTTGCTGCTAAATCACTTTTAAATAGGCGTACGTTATTCCAGCCTCTAGTGATACGATTATCTTCTTTGCCTGTTACCATTAAAGTATCTGCACGGATATATACAGAATCTTGTTCTTGCACTGTAATGGCTACGGCGCGTTTGGTTATAAACAGAGAATCTTTTTCTCTAAAGACTTCTGCATAATGACCTCTAATAATACTCTTGTTAATGGTATCTGTAACTGTAATGTTATTAGTAGCAGAAGCAAAACTGCGATTTCGGTCAAAATATATACTATCTCCTTCTACAGTTCTATTGTCGTATTCAATTTTAGCATTACGTTGAAAGTTGCCAATATTAGTGTTTGTATTATAAAAGCCCCTTTCCGTATAAATAGTGCTTGTTTCTCCGACAATAGTTGATGGTCCAAAAAGATAAGCATGACCATTTTCTGTAAAGAAATCTAAACGTTCTGTATTTAGGGTATACTCAGGATTTACAAGAACAACATCTTGCACAAATTGATATTTTTTGCTATTCGTATAATAGCGACCAATTTGGCTTGTAATTGTACCTGAAGAGTCTCTAACGACTTTACCTTTTGTGTTGTAATAAGCTTGTTGTTTGGCTCTATTAAAATAGAGTAAGTCTGTTGTGAGCACAGACTGTGGTTCTGTTAAGACAACATCACCTCTTGCTAATGCTAGTTGTGTTATACCACTATATTCCACATACTTGGCAACCATATTAATAGAGTCACCTTGTTTCATATTCACATTACCAAAAGCTTCTAAAAAGTCTTCATCTTCATAATAAATTGCTTTATCACAAAAAACATCAGCTCCCTTATGTATAAAGTGGACTTGTTTTGATTTATCTCTTACAAAGATTTTTGCGCCTTCTTTTATTTCAGGGTCAGTAGTTAATGTACCAGTGTAGACAACAGTGATTTTTTGCTTCTGTGCAAAACTGATCGATACTGTGCAAAAGCATAAAAGAAAGCTTATGTTTTTTATAAGATTTAACATCATATATTTTTATAAAATAACACGTATAGATTTCCTTTAGTATGCCTTAACAGTTTTTTTAACAGAAGTACAAACTTACTAAATTGTCTTTCTAATAATCGTTTGCTTGCGGTCTGGCCCAACAGAAACAATAGTAATAGGGATATTAAGTTTGTTTTCTAAAAACTCAACATAATCATTTAATTGTTTAGGTAATTGAGACGCTTGTGTCATACCTGTTAAATCTTCAGCCCAACCTTTAACTTCCGTATAAATTGGAGTTATGTTTTCTGCTTCAATATTGTATGGTAAATGGGTGATTTCTTCGCCTTTATATTTATAAGCAGTACATACTTTTAAGGTTTTAAACCCAGAAAGCACATCACCTTTCATCATTATTAGTTGTGTAACACCATTTACTTGGCAAGCATAACGTAATGCCACTAAATCTAACCAACCGCAACGTCTTGATCTACCTGTTGTAGCACCAAATTCTTGCCCAACACGTCCCATAGTTTCTCCATCTTCATCAAATAATTCTGTTGGAAAAGGTCCTGAACCAACACGAGTTGTATAGGCTTTAAATATGCCAAAAACTTCACCAATTTGGTTTGGTGCAACACCTAAACCTGTACAAGCACCAGCTGCAGTAGTATTTGAAGATGTAACGAATGGATACGTTCCAAAATCAATATCTAAAAGCGATCCTTGTGCCCCTTCAGCTAAAATAGATTTACCAGATTGTTGTGCTTGATAAATGTATTCTTCAGAATCTATAAATTTTAAACTTTTTAAAGTTTCAATGGCGTTAAAGAAATCAGCCTCTAATTCTTTTAAATCATACTGAATATCTACGTTGTAAAAATCAATCATAGCTTCATGCTTATCTGCTAAAGCTCTGTATTTGTCTTTCCAGTCGGTTAATTCAATATCACCAACTCTAATGCCATTTCTACCGGTTTTGTCCATATAAGTTGGACCAATACCTTTTAATGTAGAACCTATTTTTGCTTTGCCTTTTGAAGCTTCACTCGCAGCATCTAGTAAGCGATGCGTAGGTAAAATGATATGAGCTTTTCGCGAAATACAAAGTGATTTTCTGTAATCGACATTTTGCTCTTCTAATTTGTCTAATTCCTTTTTAAAAATAACGGGATCGATAACTACGCCATTACCAACAAGATTCACTTTGCCTTCATGAAAAATTCCTGAAGGAATCGTGTGTAGTATATGTTTTTTACCGTTAAAAACCAGTGTATGCCCTGCGTTTGGCCCACCTTGAAAGCGTGCAATAATATCGTATTTAGAGGTAAATACATCAACAATTTTTCCTTTGCCTTCATCGCCCCATTGTAATCCAAGTAGTAAATCTACTGCCATTGTAAAATTAGTTAGTTGTCCTTTTTACGATTTCCGTAAAAATATAGTGAATGATTAGTTATCTCAATATCAAAAACATCTTCGATGGTTTGTTTGATGGTTTGTATACGTGGATCACAAAATTCTATGACTTCTCCTGTGTCTGTTAGAATAACATGATCATGATTTTTATCAAAATATGATTTTTCGTAATGCGCCTGACTTTGCCCAAACTGATGTTTGCGTACTAGTGAACAATCCAACAATAATTCAATAGTATTATAGAGCGTAGCTCTACTTACGCGATAGTTTTTGTTTTTCATTTTAATGTACAGAGATTCTATATCAAAATGATCTTCACTATCATAAATTTCTTGTAGTATAGCGTAACGCTCAGGTGTTTTTCTATGACCTTTATCTTCAAGGAATTGTGTAAAGACACGCTTTACAATTTCTTGGTTACTTTCTTCTGTGGTTGCATCCATAATAAGAGACAAATTTACATAAATTTATAGGATATGAATTATTAAATTCAGTATTAAAAGCGAAAGAAATGAACAAGTTTTCAAGACTTATTTAATAAAGAAAAAAACTATACTCTAGTGACTTTATCTATACCATTAATTTTTTTCAGCTTATCCATTAGATTTTTAAGCATCGTTTGATTTTTAACTTCAACCGTTATTTTACCCGTAAAGATACCGTCATCACTAGAAAAACTTAAACTTTTCATGTTTACATGTAAATTCCCAGATATGAGTTTAGTAATATCACTTACTAAACCCAGATTATCTATACCAGAAAGTGTGATCTGAGATGTGTAAACCTGTTGAGAAGAATCTATCCACTTGGCTAGCATAATTCTGTAAGCATAGTTAGATTGTAAACTCACTGCATTAGGACAGTTTTTTTTATGCACTTTTATACCATCGTTAATCGTAACAAAACCAAACACTTTATCACCTGGAATAGGACTACAGCAATTAGCCAAGGTGTAACTAAGGTGTTGTTCTTCCTTACCAAAAACCAGCATATCGTACTTTGAGGTAATCTCATCTTTGTCAATATCCTTTGGTACATCTGTTTTACGGATACGGTTTTTAATATAGCTCATAAAGGCATTGCTTCGAGACGATGCAAATGCTTTGAGCTTTGTATTATCAATGGTGCCAATACCTACGCGATAAAACAAATCTAAAGAGGTACTGAGTTTAAAATAATTAACAAGATCGTTAACCGAACTTTCATTCAAAGTAATTTTAAGTTGTTTAAGCTTTCGTCTTAAAATTTCTTTTCCTTCTTCGGCTATTTCTTTTGTGTCTGCATTTAATGCCGATTTAATTTTACTCCGTGCTCTTGCAGTAGTTGCATAGTCTAGCCAATTGGCATTAGGCTTTACATTTTCTGAAGTCATTATCTCTACACGATCACCACTTTGTAATTCGTGACTGAGTGGCATTAACTTACCGTTTACTTTAGCTCCTCTTGTTTTCATGCCAACTTGGGTGTGTATACTAAACGCAAAATCGAGTGAAGTAGCACCTTTAGGGAGTGATTTTAAATCTCCTTTTGGTGAGAATACAAATATTTCTTTAGAATATAAATTGAGCTTAAACTGTTCTACAAAATCAACGGCATCTGCTTCATTATTCTCAAGTGCTTCTTGTAGGCGGCTTATCCAAAGATCTAAATTATCATCTTTGTTGTCATTGTTTTTATACTTATAATGCGCAGCATAGCCTTTTTCTGCAATTTCATTCATACGCTCACTACGAATCTGTACTTCTACCCAATGACTTTTTGGTCCAACAACAGTGATATGAAGTGCTTCATAACCTGTAGATTTTGGTGAAGAAATCCAATCGCGAAGTCGAATAGGATTAGGTGTAAAGTGATCCGTTACTATAGAATATATTTTCCAGGCTAAGAATTTTTCATTTGCTATATCAGACTTGTAAACAATTCTTACCGCAAACTTATCATACACTTCATCAAAAGAAACACCTTGTTTTACCATTTTTCTACGAATACTGAAGATAGATTTTGGTCTCCCTTTAATCTCGTAGTTTAAGCCTTCAGTATTTAAGGAGTCTTCTATAACTTTAGAAAACGCTTTAATGTATTTGTCTTGATCTTCTTTACTGTCTTGTATCTTACTTAAAATATCCTCGTATACTTCTGGCTCTGTATATTTAAGTCCTAAGTCTTCGAGTTCTGTTTTAATATTATAAAGTCCAATTCTGTGAGCAAGAGGCGCATAGATGTATAAGGTTTCTGATGCAATTTTAACTTGCTTGTCTGTTTGCATAGAATCCATAGTCTGCATATTGTGCAAACGGTCTGCGATTTTTATAATAATTACTCGGACATCATCATTTAATGTGAGTAACATTTTTCTGAAATTCTCTGCCTGTAGAGAGACATCCATATCTTTTTTAAGCGAAGAAATTTTAGTAAGACCATCTACAATTCTGGCAACGGTTTCACCAAAAAGACGTTCTATGTCTGCAATGGTGTAGTCAGGATTGTCTTCAACCACATCGTGAAGCAAAGCTGCTGCAATAGAGGTTGCATCCATGCCAATTTCTTGAGCTACAATTTTAGCAACAGCAATAGGATGAAAAATATACGCCTCACCAGACTTGCGTCGCTGGTCTTTGTGGGCATCTACAGCTACTTCAAAAGCATGACGAATTAATTTCTTATCGTTTGCAGTCAGAGTCTGATAGCTTACCTTAAGTAATTCTTTGTAAGCTTTTGCAATGGCTTTATTTTCTATTTCTATGGCTTCCTCAGTCATAGAACTAATGTAGTAAAACCTTTGCTAATAGGCAATGGTTTTTTTGAAGGAAATTTTAGAAGTTTAGTTAGGGTCTCTTGAATATGAAAATATATATGCTTTCGTCTATTAACCGATTGAAGTCGTTAATTAAGAGTTATTTCAATGTAGATTTTCATGAATGTTCTATTTCCTTATGTCTACTGGAATTTACCATGTGTTATCAGCTGTGTTTTTTCCAATACCGTTTACCATAACTGCAAAACACCTCTTCTCCTTGTTTTATTTTTTTTGATGCTTTTATGCATACATTGTTGTCGTCATCTAATGTGATTTTTGCATTATTTTTAAAATTGCTATTGGATA
>NZ_DEXW01000025.1:104194-104867 GCF_002364335.1 Winogradskyella sp. UBA3174
CTGCATCATTAGCATATTTTGCATAGCAATCTGTATGCATACTATCCAAAATACTGTCATCTAGCAAATTAATAAAATATTTATCTTCGTAAAGTTGCGCTCTTTTAGCCGCTTCTTCGTTAGCGATAACCTCACCTTTAAATAATGAAATTATTTCGTCTTTATAAATATCTATCGCAGTGTACAGGCCTTTACCAGCATTTTTAATTTGTGAAGATTTAATATATAAATAGTCTGATTCTGGTGCTTCGATACTATTGGTTTTTATATAAAGGTCTTCAGTATTTGAAGTTTTCAAGTTTCTATGAGTTTTGTTTAGCGTCTTTTTTAAGATTACTTACGTGGTCTAAGCAAGTAATTAATTGTAAATTAAGTAAATATACAATCAACTTTCTCCTTTAACAACAGTAACAATTCCTTTTGATAATATTTAAACCGATTTGGAGCTGACAAAACGATTATCTTTTTTCTGAAGTGTGTGCCACCGTTTTTTGAAATTATTCTCCTCTGTTTTTCTTCCATTACGATCACCTAGACCTGTACAATACATTGATTTTTAAGTCAATGAATGCGCCTTGTTTATTGCAGATTTTGTGATTTGTTCCTACAAAATCAAATTCAATAGAATCATGTCTATCAAAAAAATAATCTGAAGCTGTTTTTGATCGTTGCT
>NZ_DEXW01000025.1:105159-117882 GCF_002364335.1 Winogradskyella sp. UBA3174
AATAAAATACCAATAACTAATGCAAACCATCTTGTTTTTTTAAACCAAAATCCAATAGCCAAAAAGTATTCAATTAATGTACTTGCAATGGCTAAAACAAAAACAGGTACTGGTATGTCTAATAAGTGATAATAGCCATCGCTAAAATCTACACGAAAGTTTCTATAGGTTTTTGACATTTCGATTAAAAGATCACCACTTAAATACTCATATGTTGTTTTGGCTATAGCATTAACACCGTATAATAACGTAAGTTGAATTTGAATAAGTCTAATAGGCCAAATCGGGCTTATATTAGAAATCAAAAATTCTTTTTTATTTAAGTGCCAGACGGGTAATGATTTTATGAAACCAAAACATAATAAAACACATAAAATAACTTGTTTGCTTTTTCGTCCTTGTATTAAGAAATCGTGTGGTAGTAAGATAATGAACAATAGAATTGCTATAATTTGAGGTCTAATACCAATAGCAAATAATAGTATGAGTAGGTATATTAGGCCATAGTAATAGTCGCTAAACATGTACTTACATAAAATCGGGAATTCTGTAAGAGGATAAATAGGTGTTAATCCTTTTTGAGAAAACATAAAGGTAATCATCAACGCAACTAATATCCTAAAAACGCTGATACTCTTCGGATTTACAGGTGCAAATAAAAATGATTGATTGTTATTCATTTTTGAGATTAAAGTTTTCAATATATGCTGTTGCCTTTATGTCTTTATGTCTATGTTTTTTTTGTAGCATTGGATCGATACTATGATACACACGAAGCATAGATGACAAAATTATGAGAACAACTAAACTGCAACAAAAAATGTAAGTGTCTAACTTTTTATTAAACAAATAAATTCTCTCTGGTTGCTTATCTAACATATTTTAATATTTATTAAGTAGAATCTCTTAAATTCAGAACACGTTCTAAAAGCGTAGGATGCGAATAATGCATAAATACATAAGCTTTGTGAGGAGTCAGATTACTCAAACTATTTTTAGATAATTTCTTTAAAGACGAAATTAAAGGTTCTGCAATATACGTGTTTTTGGCGTAATCATCTGCTTGGTATTCAAAAACGCGTGAAACGTGATTCATTACTAAACCTGTGATTTCAGAAATAGGTGAGTAGAGTAATCCAAATGCAATTAAGCCAACGTGAAAACTTGGTATTTCTACTCCGATAGCATTAGATAGTAATGGGTTAGAAATAAAAATAGATAAGATATAAAGTGTTAAGCCTGTCAGTAGGATGGAGGTTACGAGATTAAAAACGATGTGTTTCTTTTTATAATGACCAACCTCGTGCGCTAAAACAGCAACAATTTCTTCGTCGTTTAAATCATTAACGAGTGTATCGTAAAGTGTAACGCGTTTTTCATTTCCAAATCCCGAGAAATAAGCATTAGCTTTTGTGCTTCGTTTTGAGCCATCTATAATGAAGATTTTATTCAAACTAAAGCCAACAGATTTCGCATACTCAGAGATTTTATTGCGTAACTCGCCGTCTTCTAAAGGGGTTTGTTTATTAAATAACGGGACAATAAGTTTAGAATAAAACATATTCATAAACACAGTAAAGACCGTAACAATTCCCCAAGCATAAAGCCAAAATTGATTTCCAGTAAGTTGATAAAACCAGATAATTAGTGAAATTATTCCGCCTCCTATAATGGCCATCATTATAAGTCCTTTTAACTTATCTAAAATGAATAATCTTTTAGTCGTTTTATTAAACCCGAACTTTTCTTCGATAACAAAGGTTTTGTAATAGGCAAAAGGAGTGCTAATAATATCGCTCGCCATCATTATAATTCCGAAGAAAATAAGAGCGATAATAATAGGTTTGTCAGCATAACTTCTTGCAATAGTGTCTACATATTCAAAACCATCTAATAATAGAAATGCCAAAGTGAGTAGTAATGAAAACAAGGATGACCAAATGGCAAACTTATAATTTGTGGCTTTATAGTCTTGTGATTTTTTATACGCATCAGTATCGTAAACATCTTTTAGCGCTTCAGGAATTGGGTCGTTGTAATGTTTAGCATTTATGCTATCAAGGATTTTATCTTTGATAAAGTTGATTATAATGATTGCTATGATGATGTAGAATAGGGTTTGTGCTGTCATGTTTTATTTTTAGTTTGTTCTCGATACAATTTTCTCATTATCTAAAGGTATTATTGCTAAAAGCAGTATTAGAGAAAATCACTCGAACTGAAGTCATTTAGTTATTAAAATTTCGTTGTCGTTTCACTTCAAAAATAAGGATTCCTGCTGCAACAGATACATTCATAGAATCTATAATTCCTTGCATTGGTATACTTATATTTTGTGTTGCATTATCTCGCCATTCATTAGTTAAGCCAGTAGCTTCTGTACCAACAACAATAGCAGTTGGTAATGTGTAATCTTGTATGTGGTAAGGCTCAGATTCTTGTAAAATTGCAGAGAAGATATTAAAGTTATATTTTTTTAAAAATGAAATAGCATCTTTTGAACTTGCCATTGCAATTTCGGTAGTAAATACAGAACCTACACTAGAGCGGATTATATTAGGATTATATAAATCTGACTTTGGATTAGCAATAATAACAGCATCTACATTTGCTGCGTCAGCAGTTCGTAACAAAGCCCCAATATTCCCTGGTTTTTCTGGAGCTTCAGCAACTAAAATTAACGGATTTTTAGATTCTAATTTTAAATTTTCTAGATTGTGTAGTTTCGTTTTTACAACTGCAATAACACCTTCGGTTGTATCTCTATGTGCTAATTTTTGAAACACCTCTTTAGATATTTCTATGATTTCAATATCGTATTTAGACATGGCGTTTGCTTCACTTTCTGAAAACAAATCAGAAAAAAACAATAAACTTTCAATTTTATAACCACCTTTTATAGCTAGAGAAAGTTCACGCTTACCTTCTATTAAAAATAAACCTGTTTTTTTACGTTGTCTAGATTTTTCTTTCAACTGATATAGCTGTTTAATTAACGAATTGTTAATGCTGTTTATCAATTTTGCCATTTGGTTTATATATATTTTGAAATGGTAAAAATACGCGATAATGTTAAAAAAAATCTTTTAGGTAGTAATTCTTCTATTTTTTCCTCAACACTATTATTATCCCAAGCTCCTCCACCTTCTGGTTTGTCTGGTATTTATGTCTGTGACGAAAGCATAGAAAGCTTTGCTGTTATAGATTTACCACAGCTACTACTAGTTATAATTGCTTTGGATCGGTTGCAACGAACTACACCAATATTTGTTTTTTTTAAATGAAATAGATTAAATAAACAACGTTAATCAGATTGTTAACCCAGAAATATTTGTATTGACCTCAGATAGTTTAACAATATATATAAGGTCACAAAACCTAGATGCTGCCGAAGCTATTTTTGTAAGAATAGAAGATGGACTTAGTTTAAAATTAGAAATTTATGATGTTCATGCAAAAGTGGTCTATTTCTCATGGAAATTTAACTCTAGTACAATTCATATTAAGACTTTAGAATTAGCCACTGGACTCTATTTTGTACAACTTACAAATGATGAAGCTTCAGTAATACGGAAACTCATAGTTAATTAAACAGATTATAAAAAGCTTCAGAAAAATATCTGAAGTTTTTTTTGTAATGCTTAGTATTTAATTTCGTCCAAATATTAACTAAAATCATATCATGAAAAAATCAGCATATTTAGTTCTATTGATACTTTTAATTACAGCTTGTAAAAACGAATATAAAGCTGAATCTACAGTAATAGAAACAGTTAAAAAAGCCGATATTACAACTAGCATTTATCCGGTATCTATAACTAAAGTATTTAATGCTCATGGCGGAATAGATATTTGGAATAAAATGCAAACTTTATCCTTTACTATGGTAAATCCTAATGGTAAAGAAGTAACTACAACCAACCTGAAAACAAGAGCTGAGTTAATAGATACTCCAACTTACACAATGGGTTATAACGGAAGTGAGTTATGGGTAAACGAAAAAGATGATAATGAATACAAAGGCAATGCTAAGTTTTATAAAGGTTTGATGATGTACTTTTATACTATGCCTCTTATTGTTGGTGATGAAGGTGTTATCTATAAAGATACAGAACCACTAGTTTTTGAAGGTAAAACATATCCTGGTATTTTAATTTCTTATGAAGCAGGTGTAGGAGCATCATCAGACGATCAGTACATTATCTATTACGATCCTGAAAGTGGACAGATGCAATGGTTAGGCTATACTGTGACATTTGGTAAAGATAAAAAAAGTAAAGACTTCCATTTTATACGATATAATAATTGGCAAACAGTTAATGGATTAGTCTTACCAAAAAGTATGGATTGGTACACTTATGAGAATAATGTGCCTGTTAAAAAAAGAAATAGAATTGAGTTTACAAATATTTCAGTTTCTGAAAAAGCTCCAGACGCAAGGCTGTTTTTAATACCAGAAGGTGCTAAAGTTGTAGAGTAAACATATTAGATTAAGAATTATTAACGTCATTATAAAGGGCGGAGTTATCATATAATTATATTATAAAAAATATAAAGATTGCTTCACTACGTTTATGATGACGTTAAATTTTTTAGATTATTTTTTTTTACAGAATATTGGTGAAGTTTCTAAATTGCTAATATCTTCATTAAGTTTTAATTTGATGAACTTAGTTAAATCTGAACTACAAAAATAGTAGTTAATACCTTTCTGAGATTGTTCAGCATTAGTGTTGCCTCCTATAATACCAAAGTCTTTAAACGTATCGTAAGTCTCTTGTGTAAATGCGTAGCCTGAATCCCACCAATAAAATAGTTTTTTATCTTTAATAATATAACGCGATGGTAGGGTTGTGCTAATAGTTCCAATTTTAGATGTAATGTCTTCGCTAAGACTTAATGAATTTACTCTAATACTTATGTTGATTAAACTTTGATGTGGCAAGTTATTAATTAATCTATAATCATCTTTATTTACATCACCTTTTACATAGTGCAATACATCTTGTTTAGTTAAGCCAAATACTTTGTTATCTTTATATAAATCACTAGTCTCGAAAAAATCTGTAATTGTACTTTCAATTGCAGAGTCACTTCCGTTAGACGATTTTATATCTTGTTTTTGAGAACTACAGCTTAGTTGAAAAACTAAAGCTGTTATGAGTATAAGTGGTGTTGTAATTTTCATATTTTCAATTTAAGCAAAAAGCGAGTTAATTAGCTTGCTTTTTTATTCTATATGTTTTTCTTTTTTCAAAAGCTTTACTGAAGTTCGAAATATGTAACGTTTTTTAATTCTAACAAGAGTTTCATATTTGTTTCTTGACGAATCCATAATTATGATTTTTATCAAAAATTGTTCTTCTTATTTAATAGCATTATGAGTGTATTGTTGCCCTTTAAATTTATCTTCTTATAATAAATCAATTTTACAAACTTCATAACCTTGCTTTTTGAAAAACTTACATACATAATAATAAAGAGCATCATATTTATCTAACTGCCATTTTGTATTATCATTGTTTAATTTAAATAAATAAACTGCAAATAAGATAATTATTGAAATGTAAATTACACTTTCAAGTATATCCATTTAATGTAAATTAAGTTTAATAAAAAAGCGAACCTCTCAGTTCGCTTTTTTCTTTTAGTCTTGTTGACTATATTTTTCAGAATACCGTTTCCAAAGTTTAGTTTGATGCGTTTCTAAACTTAATGTTCTACCATCAATAAATGCTTTGGATACAATATTAGTTCGCATATCTAAAGCATCTCCTTCACTAATAAATAGTGTAGCGCTTTTGCCTACTTCTAAAGTGCCATACATATCATCAATACCCATTATTTTTGCTGGGTTTTGAGTGATTAATTGTAATGCTTGTTCTTTAGTTAGACCATGTGCAACTGTTGTCCCAGCATAAAAAGGCAGGTTACGAGAATTCATACGTTCCATTTGTCCGCTTGGTTCTAAAGAAACTAATACACCAGCATCAACTAGTAATTTTGCTTGTTTAAATGTGTAATCGTAATCATCATCTTCTAATTCTGGTCTTGAGTGCACGCGTCTCAAAAATACAGATACGTTATTCTGCTTTAAAAAGTTAGCAACATTAGCTGCTTGATAACCACCAACAATAGTAATTTTTGAAACACTTTGAGATTTTGCGAAATTTACAGCATCAGTGATACTTTTTTCATCATCTACATTAATGTACAAATGCTTTGAGTCATCAAACAGACCAGCTAAACCTTCAAAAGGTAAATGACGTTCACCTTTAGTGCCCTTATTGTAACTTTTAGATTCATTAAAGTAATCGGTTAATTCTTTAATCTGTTTAGCGTAATCTTTGTTTGGCTTTAAGCCAGGATTTTCTCCTAACCACCAACGTCCTCTGCTAAAACTACTTGGCCAATTTACATGAATTCCATTATCCATTTTAATAGCTGCATCTTCCCAGTTCCAAGCGTCATACTGTACAACAGAAGATGTGCCAGTAATACGTCCACCACGAGGTACTACTTGCCCAAGTAAAACACCATTAGGTCTCATAGATTCTATAATCTTAGATTCCGTGTTATAAGCAATAATACTTCGTATGTGTGGATTAAAAGTTCCCATTTCAGAAAGATCACTAGATGCTTTAACAGCATCAACCTCTACCAATCCAAGTGTGCCATTAGAAACTATAAACCCTGGATAGACATGTTTGCCTTTAGCATCTATAATATCCATCGCTTGTTTTGTGAGTGGAGTAGAAGCCTCTGGCCCAATGGTTTTTATTTTACCGTTACTAACTACAATAACACTATTTTCGATAGTAGTTCCATTCCCAATATGAGCAGTTGCTCCAACAATAGCAAAATCTTTAGTTTGCTTTGGAGCTGGTGTTTGTTGTGCAAAACTTAAAGAGATACACAACATAAATACTAAGATATTTACTTTATTTATTTTTTTCATGTTTAAATCGTTTAGTTGTGTTAATCCATAGAATCGCAATGCAACAATACTTTTTCTTTTTTCTTTACGGGTTGCGTTTTTAAGCCCTTGTTTTTATCTTGAAGCATAAGATTTGTCAATTCATTTTTTTCTTTCTTAATCGATTCACGCATTTGCTTATCTTTTTCTAAATCGAAATAAGTAACACCTTCAATTATCGTTTTTTCTGCTTTAGCATAAATTGATAATGGATGATCTGTCCATACTACAATATCAGCATCTTTGCCAACCTTGAGGCTACCAACACGATCATCTAGATGTAATAACTTCGCAGGGTTTAAAGTCACAAATTTCCAAGCATCTTCTTCGCTAACACCACCATATTTAACAGATTTAGCTGCTTCTTGGTTTAAACGACGCGACATTTCAGCATCATCACTATTAATAGCTACAACAACGCCTGCATTATGCATAATCGCTGCATTGTATGGAATCGCATCATTAACTTCATACTTGTAAGCCCACCAGTCACTGAAGGTAGATCCTCCAACACCATGTGCTTTCATTTTGTCTGCTACTTTATAACCTTCAAGGATATGTGTAAACGTGTTAATTTTAAAGTCAAATTTCTCGGCAACTTTCATCAACATATTAATTTCACTTTGTACATAAGAGTGACAAGAAATGAAACGTTCTTTGTTTATGATTTCGGCAAGTACTTCCATCTCAGTATCCTTACGATATGGCTTTCCGCTTTTCTTTGCTTCATCATACGCTTTTGCTCTACTGAAATAATCCATAAACACTTGCTCAACTCCCATACGTGATTGTGGGAAACGTGCATTAAATTGACTACGCGATTGTTTTACGTTTTCACCTAAAGCAAACTTTATAAACTTTGGAGAGTTATCATATATTAAGTCTTCAGCAGGTTCTCCCCATTTTAGTTTAATGATTGCAGAACGTCCACCAATAGGATTTGCAGAGCCATGAAGTATTTGAATCGATGTAACTCCACCAGCAAGATTGCGGTAAATATCGACGTCTTCATCATCAAGTACATCTTCTATAGTAACTTCTGCAGACGAATTTTGTCCACCTTCATTAATAGAAGCGGCTGCAAGATGCGAATGTTCATCTATAATACCTGCAGTAATGTGTTTACCTGTGGCATCAATAACTTTGGCATTTCCTGCTGAAAGGTTTTTGCCAATTTTAGAAATTTTGCCATTCTTAATCAGTATGTCAGTATTTTCTAAAATACCATCACTTTCATTGGTCCAAATTGTAGCGTTTTTAAAAAGTAAAGTTTCGATCTTTGGCTTCTCTGTAAAACCATAAGCTATATTAGGATACGTAATAGGACTCATATAAGGTTCCTTAGACTCTTCCTCTTCTTTCTTTTTATCTGCACTTTTCTCTGCATCTTCTTTTTTCGCTTTATTAGCATAAAAAGATAAATCATTGCCATTTGGTAGTGTCGCTTTACCATTAAGGCTACTTCCATTAGCAGCATTGGCAACAACTCTTATATATTCTTTTTTAGTACTGTCAGCTGTTTTAAAAGTAAGATTTACCCAATCATCAGTATAACTCATTTTAGTGCCTAAGCTTTTCTCACCACTTTCTAATTTTGCACTTGGCTTACTTGTACTTCCAGAAATCGATAGTTTATAATCATTACCAGCTAACTTAAAATTGTAGTCACCATCAATGTCTCTAATGTTCATATCTGCAAGAACATGAGGAACTCCTTGTACCCAGTTTTCGTACAGTTTGGTTTTCTTTTCAAAAATGTCTCCATTTGTGATTAAGAAGTTAGCGTAGCTTCCTGTTTTTAAAGTACCTAAAACATCAGATTTACCTAATAAACCTGCAGGAATTGTAGTTAATGCCTCTAAAGCTTTTTGTTTTGAAAGTCCACTTTCAATAGCTTTTATTAAATTAGATGAAAACGATTTTTTAGATTTTAAACCATGTGTCGTTAAAGCGAATGTTATTCCGTTTTCTTCTAATAACCTTGGGTTGTGAGGTTCTTGATTCCAAGAACGCATATCACTTAGAGAGAGTGTTCTTGCTAAGAAGGCATTATCAACATCATAAGCCAATTGAAAATTAATTGGAAGAATAATAGTTGCGTTAGTCGCTTTAACTTCACTTATACGTTCATACTCATCTCCACCACCAACAATAGTATATTGAATATTAAATGCATCACCAACTTTATCGGCACGCATTAAATTTGCTCTACTACCAGCTTCAAAAATTTGAGGTAAATCGGTGTTACCATTTAGAGCTTCTAAAGCTAAATCTTTGGTATCTACATTTCCGCCAGCATACCATTTAGCATCATCATACATTTGTCTGAGTAATGCCATACTTCCCATAATTGAAGACGGATACGACTGACGTGATGTTACACTTTTACTAAATGATAAATGTTGTGTTGTTTCTCCATCAACCACACGCATAGAATTATCAGCATTGTTATTTAATGCAATTAAAGCACCAGTACCTCTAACAATACCATCTGGCATATGTGTGTTTACGACACCGAATCCTAGTTTGTGCATTTCTGTTGCGGATTTAGCATCATATTTAAAACTAGCCATGACATCTTGCTCTGGCATAATGTGATCATTCCAATAAAAACCACTTCTACCTGGTCCGTATTGTGGTCCACTGCCACCACGTTTAGGTTTTTTTACACCAAAAGTGGTGTACATGTCAATAAAAGAAGGATAGATGGATTTACCAGATAAATCAATAGAAGTGGTATTCTTAGGAATACTCACAGATTTACCAACACTAACAACTTTACCTTCTTTAATTAGAAGGGTGCCGTTTTCTATAACTTCGGTTGGTGAAACATGGATCGTAGCATTTGTAAATGCTGTGTAATTTTTGTTATTCGCTATAACACCAGAATTACTTGGAAAGTAATCTTGTGCAAATAACGAAAAACTGCACATTAGCATGAGCAGCCGTAAGTGAAATTTTATCATAAAATTGCTTGGGTTAATTGAATTTTAAAGATAGGTATTAATGCTAAAATTTTAATTTAATTTGAAAATTTTAACGTTTTATAAATCTCGACTTTCATAATAATTAACCAAAAGTGCCACCACATAGCTGTAGCTTTTCATTCCTGCAGATTGATTATTCGCTTTGAGGAAGTTATCAAATGTTTTTTCAAAAATAGGTTCTAGAGGGTTTTCGTAAGCCATCCAAAAGGTTTGTACATCTTGATAGTTCTTAAGAATACCTTTATTTACCGTTAGCAATATGCTTTTATAAAATTCTGGATCTCTCTTGTATATTTCTGCTAAGCAATAACGTAAAGCAAAGGTGTAGCCCGAGTATTTGAAGTAAATATCTTCATTATGAATTGCAGCTAAGCTCCCAATAAAATTAGCTTCATTTTCCGCTGCATAACCTAATTGATGCGCTGCTTCATGAGATGCTGTAGTTGGAAATTTATAGGTAAGAATTAATCTGCTGACTTGAGCTTCATTAGTAAAAGGATTTAAATAACCAGAAAAACCCATATATACCAAAGGTGTACTATAAATAGATGTTTTTAAACTCGTAGGTTCATAGTTAAGGTGAGGATAGATTTTTGAAAGCGCGTCATATCCGTTCTTAACATTATCAAATATTTCTGCTCTAGTGTATGGTAATTCAATTTTTAAAGAATCATTAGTAGCTAATTTAGTATGAATTGTATTCGCTTTTTTTATAAGCTTTTCCGTAAATGCTATAAGTTCTTCTGTAGTGTATTCTGGGTCTAGATTTAAAGATTTGTAAAGTGGCTGTCTGTAATAATTAAATGCCCAAAGGATATGAAACGCAAAATAGGCAATAGATAATGCTGCAAAAATATCGAGTAACCAATTTATAGTATCCTTAATAATACGCTTTCTATTTACAATAAACCACCTTATAATATATATGCTTGCTATTGTGTATAGCACATCTCCACCAGAAAAAGGAAGCCAGCCAAAAACGTAGCGCATTAGTTTAGATAAGAAAACATAAAGGCCATTACTGTAAAATTGCTCAACAAATTCAGGGTAATTTTTTAATATTGAAATCAATAGAATTTGAATTCCCAGAAAAATAACAAAGCGAAATTTTTTGATGATGCGCATGTTTCAAAAATAAGGAAAAGTTAGTATTGCTGTGTAGTTTTTATTTGAGAGACATGAATTTATAAAGAGATTCTTAAACAAGTTAAGAATGACAAAAAAGAGTTGTCCATATTTCGTAAATTTGCAATTCAATAAAAAACAGACATATGAGTTCAGAAATAAGAGCCTTAGAACCAAAAGCACTTTGGAATAAATTCGCAGATTTAAACGCTGTACCACGACCTTCTAAAAAAGAAGAACGTGTTATAAAATTCATGAAAGACTTTGGTAAAAGCTTAGGTTTAGAAACTATTGAAGATGAGGTTGGAAATGTAATTATTAGTAAGCTAGCAACTAAAGGTATGGAAGATAGAAAGCCAATTGTAATGCAATCGCATTTAGATATGGTACATCAAAAAAACAATGATACAGTTTTCGATTTTTTTACACAAGGTATTGAAATGCATGTCGAAGGCGATTGGGTAAAAGCAAAAGGAACAACACTTGGAGCTGATAATGGTTTAGGTGTAGCAACAATAATGGCTATTTTAGAAAGTGATACTATTTTACATCCTGCATTAGAAGCTTTATTTACCATAGATGAAGAAACTGGAATGACTGGTGCGATGGGATTAAAAGGTGGCGTATTAAAAGGCGACATACTTTTGAATTTAGATACAGAAGAAGATGATGAAATAGGAGTAGGTTGCGCTGGTGGAGTAGATGTTACTGCAACACGTGAGTATGCGGAAGAAGAAACTCCAGAATTTAAAATAGGTTATACAATTACTGTAAAAGGGTTACAGGGTGGCCATTCGGGCATGCAAATACATGAAGGTTTAGGAAACGCAAATAAAATTATGAACCGCCTATTATTTGATGGTTTTGAAAATTTCGGATTACGTATTTCAGAAATTGATGGTGGTAGTTTACGTAATGCTATTCCGAGAGAAAGTAATGCTAATGTTTGTATAGATGATATCCATAAAGATGCTTTTGAATTTGAAATGAAACAGTTTTCTGAAACTATTAAAACAGAGTTCAAAACTATGGAGCCTGATTTAGAAATTGTTGTTTCTAAAACCCATACTCCAGAAAAAATTATGGATTTAGGTGTACAAGAAGGTATTACTAGAGCATTATATGCTGCTTGTAATGGTGTGTATCGTATGAGTCCGGATATTGAGGGCTTAGTAGAAACTTCTAATAATATAGCTCGCGTTATCGTAAAAGATGGTGCGATTAAAGTTGGCTGTTTAACACGTAGTTCGGTTGAGAGTACTAAACTAGATTTGGCCAATACATTACGTGCTACTTTTGAGTTAACAGGTTGTGAGGTTGAACTATCTGGCGATTATCCTGGTTGGGCACCAAATATGGATTCGGCAATATTAAAAGTATTAGTTCCAATATACGAACGTTTAAATAACGGAGAGAAGCCACACGTAGCAGCTTGCCATGCAGGTTTAGAATGTGGTATTTTAGGTCAGAATTATCCAGATATGGATATGATTAGTTTTGGACCAAATATTAAAGGAGCACATTCCCCAGATGAGCGTGCGCAGATTTCTTCTGCTCAGAAGTATTGGAAATTTGTATTAGAGATATTAGAAAATATTCCTAAGGCATAAATAACAATATATAAACAAAAAAAAG
>NZ_DEXW01000025.1:118029-222809 GCF_002364335.1 Winogradskyella sp. UBA3174
CTTTTTTTTGTTTATATATTGTTTAATTTATTCTACAATACTAGGAATTTCAATATCAAAGACAAGGTTTGTACTTCCAGGAATTACTGGTGGTTGTCCACTTTCTCCATAGCCCAAATAATAAGGTATAAATACACGCGCTTTATCTCCAACTTTCATGTTTAACATAGCCTCTCTAAAACCTGCAACTAACGTAGCAGTTTTATTATACGGCATAGCAAATGGCGCATATCCACCACCTTTATCTTGTCTTTCATCATATTTGCCATTCTTTTCAGCAATAGATTTCCAAGTGGTCCAGAATAAGGTGCCATCTTCAAAATAACCAGCACAATCTATATTCACTTTATCAGTAGGTTTTGGTTTAATACCATCATTTTCTTCTGTAAAAATCATTGCCATTCCTGTTGGTGATTCTATACGACGACCATTTAAAGTTTCATTCTTTTTTAAGAATTCTGTTTTTGCAAGATCTGCTTTAGCTTTAGCTGCTTTTTGAGCTTCTTCTTTTACAGAAGCTTGTTTTTCTTTTATTAAAGGAAATTCTTCTGTAACCACCTTAGGTGCATCAAAGGCTTTAGCCTCAGCGCCTTTTCTAATTATATTTAATTTAGTAATAACAACATCTTCAATAGGTTTGTTGTTTCTAGCTTTTGGGTCTATCGTTTTTACATTAGATATAGAATCATGTACGTCCATACCTTCAACAACTTGACCAAAAACGGCATGCTTATTATCTAAACTTGGCCATGGCTTTTCCATAATAAAGAATTGGGTGCCATTTGATCCAGGTCCACCATTTGCCATAGATAAAATCCCTGGCTTATCGTGTTTAAGTTCTGGATGAAATTCATCATCAAATCTAAAACCAGCTGACCCTGTACCTGTAGCAGTTGGATCACCACCTTGAATCATAAAATTATTAATAACGCGGTGAAACGTAATGCTATCATAAAAACGCTTGCCTATAAATTCTTCACTTACTAAAGGGTGATTTCCTTCTGCAAGTGCAACAAAATTAGCAATAGTTGCTGGTACTTTGTCGTAATGCAATACGGCAACCATTGTCCCTTTGGTGGTTATAAATTCTGCATAAATCCCATCTTCTAAGTCAGGATAACGTTCTTGGCAAGAAATATTTAATAATACTAATAAAACAACAAATGTTGTAAGTGCTCTTTTAATCATTTTTCTTAATTATTGTGTTTAGTGTTACTTCGCAAATTAAAGGAACATTTGTTCCTATTTTATTATCATCTCCATAATAGCCGAATGCTTTTTGAGATGGAAAAATAAAGGTTGCCGTTTCTGTTGGTTTAAGAAGTTTTAAACCTTCACGTAAACCTGTAAACAGCTCTTCTTTATCCATAATATATGTTCTATTCTGTTTGGGATAAATTTCCACACTTTCTACTGTAGAGACATTGTAGTCAAAATCTACTAAATTCCCAAATTGGGGCTGAAATGTATCAGTTACGACTTTGTTATTGTAGTAATACCAAAAGCCACTTTCTGAAGCGATATAGTTTTTATCTGGATTATTTTTTATGATGTCCTCAATCTGTGTTCTTTCTAATTCGTTGAGTTTTTTATTTCGTTCAGCAGATTTTTTCAAGAATGACCCAGATTGCACAGATTCTGGTAGTCGTGCTTCTGGTGATTTACAGCTAAAACATAGAAGTGCTAGAGAGAAAATTATGAGCAGGTGTTTCATTTTTAATACTTTAATTCTTGTTCTAGGTTTGGGATAACTCTTTTTTATACTTTGGTAATATACTAATAAAATTATCAATTGTAGATTTCATATTAGTTTCACTGCGTCCGCCAGCGGCATTGGTGTGTCCACCTCCATGAAAATGTGCTCTCGAAAATTCGTTAACAGAGAATTCACCTTTACTACGTAACGAAATCTTAATAATATTATCTTTTGCGCTTTCAATAAAAATAGCTGCAAATATGATGCCTTTTAGTGATAATGCATAGTTAACAAAACCTTCCGTATCTCCTTTCTTAAATTTAAATTCATCTAACTCAGCTTGAGACAAGTTAATGTAAGCTGTTCTTAATTCTGGTATTACTTTTAAGTTAGACATCGCTCTACCTAATAATTGCAGACGACTGTAACTATTAGTATCAAAAATATTATTGTGTATTTCAGAATTATTAGCTCCTTTTTCTATGAGATTACCAATAACAAAATGTGTTCTGCTTGTGGTTGCTGCGAACCTAAAAGAACCTGTGTCTGTCATTATACCAACATACAAACATGTTGCTATAGTTGGATTAACTTTATCTGCGTCACCTAGCATTTCAATAAAATTATAGACCATTTCGCATGTAGACGACATCGTTACGTCAGAATAGGTGTACTTGGCATAATCATCTGGTTGTTGGTGGTGGTCTATCATTATCTTAATAGCAGTTGAAGCTTCTAATGGACTCGCCATTAGTTCACCGGCACGATGAAACGCATTAAAATCTAGCGTAAAAATAACATCAGCATTGGTGATTAAAGCGTTGCTTTCTTCTTGTTGATTTTCAAATTTCAAAACGGTATCGTTACCTGGTAGCCATTTTAAAAAATCAGGATAATCATTAGGAGCGATAACCACTACGTTATGATCAAACATTTTTAAATAATGATACAAGCCTAAAGTAGAACCCATAGCGTCACCATCTGGGTTTTTATGCGGAACAATAACAATGTTCTTAGGTGTACTTAATAATGTCTTTACTTCTGAAATTTGTGCTTTAATCATAGTTTGCGAAGATACAATTTTTTAGTATTTTGAGTACTTGATTAATTAAAGAAATGCATTACTTTTGCACCAAATTAAAAAAAATCACATGGCAACTAACAGAACATTTACAATGTTAAAGCCTGATGCTGTTGAAAAAGGACACATTGGCGCAATATTAGAAAAAATTTCAGCTTCAGGATTTAGAATCGTAGCAATGAAATTAACTCACATGACAACTCAAGATGCTAAGGCATTTTATGCAGTTCATAGTGAACGTCCATTTTATGGAGAATTGGTAGAATACATGACACGTGGACCTGTCGTAGCAGCAGTTTTAGAAAAAGACAACGCTGTTGAAGATTTTAGAACATTAATCGGAGCAACGAATCCTGCTGATGCAGCAGAAGGAACTATCCGTAAATTATATGCAGCTTCTATTGGAGAAAATGCTGTTCACGGAAGTGATAGTGATGACAATGCAGCTATTGAAGGTGCTTTCCATTTCTCAGGAAGAGATATGTTTTAGGCATTTAGTTTTATAATTATTAAAAAAAGACCATCTGTAAGGATGGTCTTTTTTTTTGCTTTTTCATCAAAGAAGTTCCTTGTAGTCAGTATTTAATCTTTTTTATGTTTTTGTTCGGTATGATTTTGGTTTCCATTAATCATTTTATGTTCGTCATATATTGCATTGGACATTCCAAGCATAACTGCGGTAATGATTAAAGTAAGCTTTCTCTTTACCCAATGAACAACCCGTTTGGATTTCTCCAAATGGGTTTTATTCTTTTGTTTATACATTTTAGGAATGATAAATGATTAGACATTTGTTTTATCATTTTATGCAGCTAAGTGCACAAATGCATAGAAAATTAAATCTGCTCTATGCGATGTATAAACTTGGATATTGTTTACTTGATGTGATTATTTTATTCAAAAAAACGTATTGAACTATCATTGCGTTTATTTTTTGATAAAGCTCAATTCGTAATTTTAAAATAGTTAGAATTTGAGTGCTATAAACATCTAGTAGATTGGTATATGAAATTAAAGCAACGAATACTTTTCTTGATAGAATTCTTCTTCCGTAAGTCCATAATCCCGAATATTTATGGCTAAATTCTCTTCTAGTATTGACGTATGAGACTTGATGATAGTTTGCAGAATTTATTGGAGAATATAAAGAATATTCGTTAACCATCAGACCAAAAATCAGAAGGAAAGAAATCAAATATTTTATATATCTCATCAATTTATTTAGTTCAAATCATCAATTTTTTGTCATACGTCACTCAACGTTGTTATATGGTTTGCTTCGCCAGTTCACTTTACTTGGTTATCAATAGACTAAAAATTCTGAAAAACGTTCAGTTTTGATCGAATTCCATTCTTCTTTTATGATGCTATAATAAACATCAGTTCTGCTTTCTCCATTTGAAGCGACGTAGTTATTTCTAAAAACGCCCTCTTTCTGAGCACCTAAATTTTCTATTGCTTTTTGAGACCTTAAGTTTTCTTTATCGGTACTAAACTGTATTCTTTTAAATCCAATATTTTCAAAACCAAACTGCAATAATTCGTGCTTACAAGCTTTGTTTAATCCTGTGCCTTGAAAATCCGTTCCATACCAGGTCCAGCCAATTTCGCATTTTTTATTTGCGGTATTAACATTTCCATATCTTGTACAACCTGCAACTTTATTATTTTGCTTGTCGATAATTAAAAAGGGATAACAAAGACGATTGTTTTTGTCCTTAATCGTTTTTGCTATATAGTTTTTAAGACCCTGTTCGTTATTTATTTTCATTCCCATAAACTTCCAAATTTCTTTATCGAAGATTATTTCTTTGAGCTCTTCATTCCTCTTATTCTCAAAGGGGAGAAGTAAAACTCTGTCGTTTTCAAGTTGAATGTTTGATTTTAGAATTTTTATTTTCATTTTTTAAGCTTGTTGTAAACTTTTGGTGTATAGTTTCGTTGGCACTAAGGTAGCAAATAGTAGCGAGCCTATTGTGCAGCAACTAGGAAATTCCGACAGGAAATTTTGAAGCAATAAACTATGAACGTTGTTGTGATCAGTTTTGATTCGGACTATTATTTTAAATAACTCTTCCTAATCTTTTGGCTTCAGCATCTTTTCTTGCTCCATATACCATTCCAATTACCATTCCAACACCAGTTCCAATAGATAATCCAATACTTGTTCCAAGACCAGCAACAATCGCTGTACCTATCGATATACCAATTCCTGTTCCAAATATCATCCCATAAATAATCCAGATTTCAGTATAGTATTTTGCTGATGTGAAAGAAAATTCATTTTTAAGAAATACTTTAAATTCAGATAGTTTTTGTCTGTAGATTTTTTTTCTGTTTTCCGTTACTGTATTTAGATTCAATGAAGAGAGTTTTTCTTGTATTAAATTTAACTTGACTTCAGTTAAATCTTTATTATTCAAAGATGATAATGTTCTAATAAAACAGTTATAAATTTTTTTTTCAGATTTTTTATCTGTTTGAGATAGTAACGTGTTTAATAATTCAGAAGTCTTGTTTATGTTCATCATACTTTATTAGTCGTTGAATTTGTTTTTTTGTTTCGACAGTTTTCAATTTTCTGGTTTATTAGCTCTTCTGTAATCTCCATCTGCTTGATTAAAACCTCTAAATCTTTTATAGTAGTTAATTCTGAATGGTTTTTCCAACTTTGCATAGATTCCATACCTAATATTATTTCTCTTGTATTTCTCTCTAATTTTAAAAACGCACTCAATTAATCTTTATTATTGATAAACCCTTATATAATCTAGCTCCATAGCACTTTCTGTGAATTCATGGCTAATGTCAGGTTCAATTGCTATATTTAAAATTATATAGTAGTCAGAATCATAAGGCCATGTGTCAGAATTCTTAATGGATGGTTCATAAGTAAAATGATCGACTCCATCAATACTAAATATCATTTTGTCCTTAGTCCATTCAATTGCATAAAGATGAAATTGAGTTGATGCATTCGACACATATTGTCCTCCAAGATTTTTAACGTTATAACCATAACTTGAGCCATTATGTACAGCACTTGACACATAGTTTTGATTCTTTCCCCAATGTTCTAGAATATCTATCTCACCACATATTGGCCATTTGGAAGTCCCAAATCCTTGATTATCCCAATAAGCACCATCTTCATTTATTGTCTTATTTAACATCCAAATAGCTGGCCAAGTACCAATCCCATTTGGTAGTTTTGCCCTAATTTCTATGCGTCCATAAGTGAAAGCAAATTTTGAATTTAATCGGGCAGAAGTGTATTGCTTTATTTCACCTTGGTCATCAAATATTTCTTTTTTTGCAATAAGGTTTAAAAATCCATTCTTTAAATATGAATTAGCTTCTCGGTTAGTGTAATGTTGAATCAATCCACCGTACCAATTTCCTCCTGGCGGAAGTTGTGTCTGATGGAACCAGTTTTCTGAATTAATTACTCCATTACCATTAAATTCATCAGACCACACTAAAGTGTTAAATCTAGAATCTAGAACAGCTATTCCGTTATTTTGGGAATCATTTTGAACGGTTTTAGTTCCTTTAAAAATTAGATATAAAAAGAGAATTAATGCTGTAATTATGGTAATAAAAGTTATAGTTTTTTTCGTCATTAATAAAATCAGACTTTAAGTTTTTGAGTGTTCTCTAAAATGAATTGCAATTTTTGGTATAGGGTTTGCTTCGCCAGTTATCTGCGCTCTGGTGTTACGTGGTTAAGCAACTAAATTAGTAAAAGAGAATTAACCATTAGGAAAATTCGCAAGATGTGCCTAATAACGGATCATTAGTAATGAATTATATTTTTTTTTAGCAGTAATTACTATTTTAATAAGTCATTTGTAAATAAGTTCTGTTCAATAATTTTTTTATTTTCTAAATTGTGTTCAACGAGCCATTTTAAAAAAATATTAATTCTTTCAGGTTTCATAAATCCACATTCTTGGTCGTTACCAAAATACGGAGCTGTGAGATCAATTGATTGACTAATATCAATATTTGCTTTGTCATAATCTGTGAGATATCCTTTTAGTATGGTTATAGCTCTAGATTTATTTTCTGCTGCATATAAATAACCTTTTTGAGTTGCCTTGATAAAATTAGAATAATCATTTTTATTACTAATTATTAGGGTGTTTCTAGCAATTATAACAGGCGAATAACAGTAAGGAATACCAAACTCAGACATTGAGAATTTGTTTAATTCTATATGCTTAGTCTTCGCTTCAACACCTTCCCAATTGTCAAATATCCAAGTTGCATCTGCCTTACCCTCTAATAATGTATTCCATATTCCTAACTTGTCAGGATAGACTATTTCCATATTTCCTGTTCCTCCATCATTTTTAACCATTTCTTTAACAATATGGTCTTCATAGCGAGCTTTGTATGAGGCATATGTTTTTCCGTCTAAAAGTTTTGGTGAGTCTAAATTAGATGATTTTAGTGAAGCAATACTGCTAATATCCTCCTGTAAAATCGCGAAAACAGCAATTGCATCCACAATATTTTTTTTGTTATTCAGACTAATTACGGTCTCAAAGGGTGCAATCGTAAAATCCGTTAAACCCAACTCTAGCTTTTTTCCTGGGGTTATTTTATAATTATCCTCAAGCGGATTTAAAATTTCAATTTCAATTCCTTTTTCTTGATAATATCCTAATTCTTTCGCAATAAATATCCCGATATGATTAATGTTAGGGGTCCAATCTAATGCTATTCTTAATGTCTTCATCTTTAAACTTAGGTTTTTATTTTTTAATTAGAGCTAACGTTGGCAATATGCCATGATGCGGATTACGACCAATTCACTATCAAACCGATATGAAATTGAAACGGGCTGAAATCCCACCAATTACGCATTTCGCCACTTTTGCTATCTTAGGTGTTAGCATACGTTTACGTTACTTTTTTCCATATTATTTTTTCTGCTAGCAAATCTAAATCATAGATATAATTTGGAAGAGCCTTGTAAACATAAACTTTACCTCCTTTAAAATTGTATTCTTTTATTATATTGGTAATATCAATTCTTTCGTATCCTATTTCTCTCCGATCAAATCCTTCTAACTCTTCTGGTGTTATAAAGGACAATACGCAACTCATTGTACTTTTCTTTTTAGCCATTATATTTAGGAAGATTCTCTTGTCAAAAGGAATTGTATCTTTAATATAAAAACCATCGTATTTCAAAGATTCTTTAGGTAGTAGTGAATCATTATTAGACCCTACATAATTCCATTCTCTTTGAAAACCTTCAAGGTGTACTAAATAAATTGAGTCTATATATTTTCTTCCTAACGTTCGCTCTGTACTTTGAACAGAAATTAATGAACCATATCCAACCATTCCAACCATTCCAACCATTCCTTTTTCAATTTCAATCGTTAGTTTCTTTTCGAGATTATTGCAATTAAATTAGTAAACAAATGAGGACTAGAGAAAATTCCAGAGGAATATTCCAGATAAGCACTTGCCAAAGCAATTAATTATACATCGTGTTAGCATTTGTTATTTCGCGAGAGTATATTTAATTAACTCATTTTCCTCGTCGTCAATTAAAATTAAACTTCCATCGTTTCCGTAAACATATTTCCAGCCAAAAGGTTCGTTTTCTATTCGATATACTTTTGATTTAAGATTTGTTTTCATTAGTTCAAGTTTTTTAATTCGTCTGTAAATTTTTATATATATACCATTATTAGACATTTTTACAAACGAAAATTTCCCTTCATCTATTCTGTTTTCAAATCGCTGTTTACTCCAACTGTGTAAAACTTTAACCTCATTTAATTCACGCAGTTTGTTTTGATATTCTAATGACTTTGAAAGCTCATCAATTATATTTTGAGTCTTTATTTTTCTTAGTTTTTCAATTAGTTTAGGATATTTGATTTCTTGATTAAATAATGAGTAATTGTAAAATGTTGATGATACGCTTTCAAGTTCATACGCAGGATATTTTCCTCCAAAACTATCAATAGTACCTCCAATTTCTGCACATTTTTCAATTATTGGCCAATAAGCTAATTGACATTGCCCTATATAATTATGAGAAAGATTGATAATCGTCAAAAAACCACTAAAACCATTAGGATTATACCCCTTAGTTCCGTGAATATCAAAAATCAAAGAAGTTTTAATCATATTCGATATCGAAATACTGTCGGCAATTTTTAAATTAGTTGTTCTAACCAAAATTTCTTGGTCAATTTTATGAAGGTTATTCCAATATTCATTTATTTGAGTTTCTGTTTCCAACTTCTCAATTTCCGCACGATATTCTTCAATTGGAATTTGAGAGAAACTGAAACTTGCTGAAAGCAGTAATATTAATAAAACAGTAATGTTCTTTTTCATAATAAATGCTAACAATGGTATAAGGTACATATGTTCTTTATACACCCAAATATAGGATATATATAACATATGTTATATATATCCTTAATCATTTAAGGGGTTCGTAATTTTCTTATAGGTAGTCATTACCGTGGTTGTAAATCTCGGTTGTTTTAGTGAGCTGTGATCTAATAAAACTACATCACTTTTTTATAAGTGACTTTACGTGTGTTTTAAGTATTCTACTCTCCGCTTCGCTTTAAAATACCGTTAGGCTATACAAATTTTAGTTCTGAAATAGCTCTATTAGTTTCTATGAATTCTATTTTATAACCTTCAGTAATTTTTAAATTAAACTTAAGTACGGCTGCGCAGTAATTAGTAGATAATACAGTATAAAGTTACTGATTTTTCATATTAATGTGAAAATAGTACAATTCGTCATAAAAAAAATACAATTCGGTAAGTCTAGTTTTTAAAATCTCTAGATGTGTTAGATATTTGCATCAAACAAAATAGAACGTTATGAATGTCTTAACAAAAATAGTAGTGTTGTTAATATTAAGTATTGCAAGTACAATGATACAGCCTAGGGATACCTTTACGATAACAGTTACAGTAGAAGAGGCTGAAAGTGACAATGGTAAAATACTTTTAGCATTGTATGATTCTGAATCTAATTTTTTAGGTGAAATGTATAAGGGTACAAAAAGTGAACTAGCAAATAACAGTTGCACTATTATATTTAACGATATCCCTAAGGGTAGTTATGCGATTTCAATCTTTCATGATGAGAATGATAATGGTAAAATGGATACTAATTTTATAGGAATTCCTAAAGAAGACTACGGTTTTTCTAATGACGCTAAAGGGTTTGTGGGACCACCAAAATGGAAAGATGCTAAGTTTGAACTTAACTCAGATAAAATACTAAAAATTACATTATAACACCAATCTAAAAACACATAAGACTATGAGAAATTTAATCATCATCGCTTTACTAATAGTTACAGGACTTACAGAAGCACAGACCAATTTTGAAAAAGGAATGACCAAAGCTTTTGATTTATGGACCAAAGATAAAATGGACGAAGCAGAAAATATGTTTGAGCGTATTGCTAAAGCAGAGCCAAATCAGTGGTTGCCCAATTATTATATTGCACAAATTAATAGCTTAAAGAGCTGGAATATTAAAGACGCAGCCGTTTTAAAAACACAATTAGATAAAGCGCAAAGTCATTTAGACTTAGCAATGACTCAAAGTGAGAATAATGCAGAACTTTTAGTGATGCAAGCACAAATTTTCACAAACTGGGTTGCTTTTGATGGGATGACTTATGGTATGAAATATAGCGGAAAAATCACACAACTGTATTCAAAAGCTTATGCGTTAGTACCTACAAACCCTAGAGTTGCTTTTGGTAAAGCAGAATGGGCGATGGGAAGTGCAAAATACTTTGGAAAAGATACTGCTCCTTATTGTCAAGAAATTGAAGCATCAATTGAACTTTTTGATACCTTTAAGGCAGAGACCGAATTTCACCCAAATTGGGGACAAAAACGTGCTGAGCAGGTTATGGAATCTTGCAAAGCGTAATTACAGTTCTGGTGGTAACAAGGTCAATTTTAAGGAAATAAAATATGAAGAATTTTTTAAAAAATATTGTATCAGGAATCCTAGTAGGTATTATTATAATGCTTATCGATCAGGTGATACGCTATTTTTCGGGTGTTAAAATTGCCTTTAATGAGAATTTCTTTCGCTCGTTTTCTTATTATATTATATATTCTATACCATTAACTTTAGTCAACTCATATTTCTTCGGTTATCTCAATGATCAAGTCGTCTGGGATCGGTACAGAAAATATCGATTAGCCATTGGTTTCTTTGGTTCGGTAACCCTAACTTTAATCTCTATATTCTTTGTTAGGGCTTTTATTAAAATTGCAATTGAAGGTCGAACATGGTTTGAGTTTGTTAATGCTGAAAAATTTGAGTTTTATTTTAATTCGCTCCTTATTACATTGGTTATTTCACTATTCTTTCATGTGGTTTATTTTTACAAAGAACTACAAAAAACTAAAGTAAAAGAGCAAAAAGTAATAGCAGGTACGGCGAGCGCAAAGTTTGATGCTTTAAAGAATCAATTAGATCCTCATTTTTTGTTTAATAGCTTAAATGTATTAACGAGTTTAATTGAAGAAAATCCCAAGAATGCTCAGAGTTTTACCACATCTTTATCTAAGGTTTATCGTTATGTTTTAGAACAGAAAAGTAAAGAACTAGTGACGGTAGACGAAGAGTTAAATTTCGCAAGAACCTACATGTCGCTTTTAAAAATGAGATTTGAAGACAGTATTATTTTCGAAATTCCGGATAAGGCAACAAATCCTGAAAGTAAGGTTGTGCCATTATCATTACAATTGCTTTTAGAGAATGCTGTAAAGCATAATATGGTTACTTCTAGTAAGCCATTACATATAAAAATATACGAAGATGGAGATCACTTAGTGGTGATGAATAATCTTCAGCCCAAGCAAATTGTAAAGAAAAGTAGTGGTGTAGGTTTAGAGAATATTAAACAACGTTACCAGTTGCTTTCAGAACGAAAAGTACACATCAACCAAAGAGATAAGGATTTTGCAGTAGCAATACCTATGCTCACAAAACAAGTATCAATTATGAGAACTACACAAAAATCAAAAGCGCGTCTTAACGATGATTATGTTAGAGCTCGTAAACGCGTAGAAGAATTAAAAGGATTTTATTATAGTTTACTATCTTATGTTTTTGTAATACCATTTTTAATTTTTATTTGGTACACCTATTCGAGAAACACCATACAATGGTTCTGGTTTCCAATGTTTGGTTGGGGATTGAGTCTGGTTTTTCAAGCCTATCGCGTATTTGTAGATCAAGGGGCTTTAGGTATTAACTGGGAACAGCGTAAAATTGAAGAATATATGCAAAAAGACGATAAAAATAATCGTTGGAATTAATTCTAAGAATCATGAAAACAGAAGCATCAGATTTAAAATATATAAAGGCTAAAAATAGAGTTGAAAAATTGAAGAAGTTCTATAACCATTTAGCAATTTATATCATAGTCAATATAATTATTACAGGTTTTAAAGTTTCTAACAATTTAGATAGTTGGGCTAATTTTATAAATGAACTATTAAGTATAGATGTTTTGAGTGTCTGGACCATTTGGGGACTGGTGTTATTGATACACTTTATATCTTTGGTTTTTGGACAAGGTTGGGAAGAGCGTAAGATTGAAGAATTAATGAACAAAGAATTATCAAATAACCATAAAGATTAAAATCATGGAAAAGTTTAGTATAGAACCCTATGAAAATGAAGATAACGTATCTGATTTTAGAAAAGAAGAAGCGTACTTAATAGCAAAGAAAAAGGTAGATGCCCTTATTGGATTTTACTGGCATTTCGCAGTGTATTTAGTGATAAACATCTTCCTTATTATATTAATTGGAGTTAATGATAGCGAAGGTTTTTCAGGATTTGGACCTTATGCCACAGCTGTATTTTGGGGAATAGGTTTATTTTTTCATTTTATAGGTGTTTTTGGACCTAATTTCTTCTTTGGCAATAATTGGGAAAAACGCAAGATTGATGAATATATGGACAAGGAACGTAAAAATTGGGAGTAGATTATTCAAAATTTAATATTTTAAATTCAAGATTTATGAAACGTTTAAATGCATTAGTTCTATTCGTATTAATCTCTTGTGCTGGCTATGGTCAAAACAATTTTATAATTGAAAATATAAAAGTTTTTGATGGAGAGGCTATTATAACATCGACTTCAGTTAAAGTAGAAAATGGTGTTATTGTTGAAGTTGCAAAGAAAATTAAAGGTTCTGCTGAAACCCTAATTATCAAAGGAAAAGGAAAAACACTTATGCCAGCATTATCTAATGCGCATGTACATGCTTGGTCACCACAATCTTTAATGGAAGCTGCAAAAGCTGGTGTACTAAACGTTATGGATATGCACGGTATGGAACCTTACCAAGGTATGATGCAGCAATTAAAAGATTCAACAAATTATGCTAGATATTATATAGCAGGTTACGCAGCAACTGCGCCTGAAGGGCATGGAACACAGTTTGGATTCCCAGTACCAACATTAAACAAACCAGAAGAGGCTGCGAAATTCATCTCAGATAGGGTTAAAGCTAATGTAGATCATATTAAAATTATTGTAGAACCTTGGAAAACGACATTAGATTCAACCACTGTTGAAGCATTAATAAAAGAAGCACATAAAGCCAGAAAAATAGCTGTAGTACACGTAAGTCGATTAGAAGATGCTATTGCCGTTATTTCTAATAATGCGGATGGATTAGTTCATATTTGGTGGGATAAGGAAATAAAATCTTCCAAATTAAAGGAACTTTCAGAATCAAAATCATTTTTTGTAATCCCAACTTTGTTAACTACCCTTAAAGCATTTGAAAATATGGGATCTGGTGCAGATAAATTTTTAACTAAAGTGCAACTATTCGCTGAGGTTAAAAAAATGTATAATGCAGGTGTTCCCATTTTGGCTGGTACAGATCCACCAAATTTTGGTATAAACCAAGGGACAGATTTATATAAAGAGTTAGACTTACTTTATGAATCTGGTCTACCTTTACTTGAAGTGCTTAAAGCTGGAACAAGTAATATTTCGAAAGCATTTAGCTTAGAAAAATCAGGCTATATAAAGCCAGGTTATAATGCGGATTTTATTTTGATAGACGGAGATGTTACCCAAGACTTAAAAGTATTAAATAACTCTAAAGTGATTTGGAAAAATGGAAAGCAAGTAAAGTTATAGCATAATCAATCCATATTATTTTTTAATACTAACAGATCTATTTAACACTTAATTAAACTTGAACTATAAAAACAATAAAACAAACAAATGAATGTATTTATAATTGAAGACGAGAAGCCATCCGCAAGACGTTTGCAACGTATGTTAAAAGTGCTTGATTTCGAGGCTGAAACCATGTTGCATTCTGTTGAAGAATCTATTGAATGGTTTACAAATAATGAACATCCTGATTTAATTTTTTTAGACATACAACTTAGTGATGGACTTTCATTTGAGATTTTTGAAGCTATTGATATTAAATCGGCAGTCATTTTTACTACTGCTTACGATGAATATGCGCTTCAAGCCTTTAAATTAAATAGTATTGACTACTTGCTAAAACCTATAGACGAAGATGATTTAAAAACAGCTGTAGAAAAGTTTAAAGGTCTTGCTCCTCAAAAAAAATCTGTGACTTTAGACTTTAATGATATTAAAAAACTATTAGTTAATCCTATTGAGCGCGAATACAAAAAGCGATTTTCAGTAAAAGTTGGTCAACATTTAAAGCTTATTGTTATTGATGATATAGAGTGTATTTACAGCGAAAATAAAGGAACTTATGCGTATACAAACGAGGGTAGAAATTATCTTTTAGATATGACTTTAGATCAGTTAGAAGATGAGTTAGAACCACATGTGTTCTTTAGAATAAGTAGAAAATTCTATATCAATATAAATGCAATTAAGGATATGGTGAGTTTTACCAATTCTAGATTACAGATAAAGCTGAATAACTATAAAGAACAACAGATTATTGTTGCAAGAGAACGTGTAAAGGATTTTAAAAACTGGTTAGAATAATTATAAGCCATCAAATATACCTCCAACCACATCTCCTATTGTATCACCAATACCTTCTATAAGTTTTTCAGACCCAAAGAATAAAGCTTCAAATCCGGCTTTTGCAAAAATATTTAGGAGAAATAATTCAGTTAAACTAGATTCCCTGTAGGTTTTAGATTTTGTTTTAGCTTCTTTTTTCCATTTTTGATAGTCTTCTTTTTGTTGAATAACAATAGGCTTATTTGTAGTTTCAGATTTTAAAAGACTGTTGTAGCTAGTGCGCTTTTCAGGCTTAGATAAAACTTCGAAAGCCTCTACCAACAATTTAAATTGTGTTTTTGCTTCAGAAGACGTATTGTTATCTGGATGATAAATAGTTATTTCTTTCCTAAAGGCTTTTTTAATTGTATCAAGATCTGCCGTTTCTTCAATCTTAACTAAGGTGTAGTAGTTGGTCATCATAGTTAAGTGAGTTATGTTACCTATGAGTCCGTATTTTAGTAAATATGTTACAATCTAATCTTTATCCTCTATTCTATTATCATCAAATGCAGAAGGTAATAGTTTGGGAATAAACTTCACAAATAAAGGCAAAAGCAACATGCCTCCTGGTAACATAAAAATAGCTAAACTTGGAATAGATTTAAAAATATCTAATAGTTGCGATTGAATCTTCTTTTGCTCATCATCGGTCAGATTACGTTGTGTAGATTGCGCTAAAAGTGTCATTGCTTCTTTACTTTCAGATAATTCTTTGATGAGACGTTTGCTATTTCTTTTAATGAGTTTAGAAACCACTTTACTACTATTATCATAAAAACTTTGGGCTAAATTTTTAGAGCTAAGAAAGGCTACATCCTCTTTATGTTCATCATAGAAACTATTAATGTCATCTACAGACTTTGTAACATCTATGTTGTTTAAAGCTAAATCTGTTTTTAAACGATTTAAGAAATCACGTTCTTCTTTATCTATAACTTTATCAGACCAAGATGCCATACAAACTAAATCAATAATATATAGTTTTTCTAAAGGGTGTGTTATAAATGCAACAGCCTCTTCATAAGAAGGTAATACCGAGTTTTTGTGTCTAATAGAACTTTCAAAAAGTTTAATAAGGTTTTGGTCGTATTCTGTTTTTTTAGATTTGGTATCAATTACTGAGAATACAATAGTTTCTAAGGCAGATTCAAGATTATTTACATATGGTTTTATATTCTTTTCATTATTTAAAAAGCGGCTATAGCCTAAAACATCAACAAATAAAAGTGCATTAATTAAAAAATAGTTAAAGCTTTTAGAAATAAAATTATCATCGATATGAATACGTCTATGAATTATGTTTTCTAATAAATTATCCGATTTTTTGTTACCAAATAATTCTTCAAAAAATGAACGTTTCTGATCGCTTATAGATTCATAATATCTAATGAGGTTATCAATGAAATCTTCTTTGGGTTTATTCTTTTTATAAATAAAATAATAAGTGAGTAGTAGATTGATTTTACAACGTTCTTCCTCAGAAAAGTCAAAAGGTTTTACAATATCAAGTACAACCTTAATATTGCTTCCGTAAATGAATCCTGCATGCTTTAGTTTACTATAAAATTCAGAAGTTTCTGTCTGCGAATACATCGTTTCAGAAACTTCATTTAGTAGTTTTTTTATCCAGCCGTTAGCTGATGGATTCATAGTTAATAAATTATAGTATAAAGATACTTTTTATCTAGTATTAACTCAATATAATCATCTATTATTTGCTATTTAACTTGTTTTAAATGCGGTATAATAAAAACCAATAGATTTTAATTTGTAGCAATTGACAAAGTCAGAATTATGGGAAGAGAAGTTAAATAATATTAATATCTATTAGATTTATGATGTTTTGTATAATTCTATTTATTGAATTTCCTTTTGCTTTTAAAGCAGTATGTATTAGGTTTAAAGTTAGTTGTTTTTCAGTTTCATTACTTTTTCTAATACTAGAAGAAGTTCGCTTTCTGTGATTGTATTGTTATTCCAAAAACTCAAACCACAACTCACATAGTTAGCTACCACTTTTTTATGGTTATGTTTTCTATATTTAATGAATCATCCAAGAAACCTGTTTTGTTTTTTGCTTTTTCAGCTATTGTAATGACAATTCGTTTTGTATTATTTTATTGCCTTTAGTTAATAAGAGAAAAAAAACCTAAAAATTTTTACTATTTTTCAGAAGGTTTTATACAAGTAGTTTATAATCTTCTTTTAATATTATTCATTCTTATAGCCTTTGTTTTATTCTCAGATAAAAAATAGTTATTATTCTTTATATTAATTGTTTTTTCAGCTTGTGGCTAATGTTTGTTTCGCGTTTATTTTCTAATCAATATTTTGTGAATTCGTAAATGTATTTTTTTTCCTCCACTCGTATTTATTTCCTTAAAATATCTTGCTATAGGTTTTTACAAAGCAATATTATTAACTTTAGATAGGTAATAATCTGCTTCTCGTTTTAAAATTGTTAGAATGATTTTTATTTTTTTCTCAAATGTTTTGCTAACTCATTATATAAAAATAAACGTTATCCCATATCATTTTCGCGATTATAGCAACCTCTATTCCCGTTTCCTAGCTTTATAATCGTTTTATTTCTTCAGCATTAAACTTAATTGCTTTCCAAACACAGCAGCAATTCCAGCTGCTAATCCACCAACTATACCAGTAACTAGTATTAAAACATAAGGATTACCACCTAACGATAATAAAATAGAAATACGTTTTGCTAAGGTATAATCGTTTCCACTACTTAACACAAAACTGTAAACAGCCCAAAATAAAAGAATAGCAAAAAACGGAATAAAGAAAACGGAAGCACGTTTTAATGGTATAAATAAAGACGTTGCTAAAGCAGCAGTCATAACAGACCACCAAGGTAAAAACAAGGATAATACAAGGGCTAAAATAATGGTAAGACCAAAGTTAATTATAGATTTAGGCATTAGTTAGATGGTGTTAAAGTTTGTGTGCCAATAATGGCATTTGTTGCTGTATTAGATTGTAAGAAGTTAAGGCTGTGGTATTTGCCAGCAGCCCAATCGTCTATAAAATTATCGTAATATTTACTGCCAGGATTGCCAGATTGTCCACCAGGATAGATACCCAAGGCTGTTGGAGGTGATGTCATTTCTACAATCATTCTCCATGATGGCCCATGATTTTCTGAGGTGGCATTTACTGTACTTCCATCTCCACCAATAGGAATATCAAATCTCGAAAGTGCTGGTAAAGCTTGTAATAAATGACCAGCATACGTTGCTTTATAGGTTAGCCACTTGTAGTCACCATCTTCTTCTTTAAGTTTTTGTAATTGTTCGGTTGCTTTTTTAAAGGCTAATAAAAAAAGCTCTTTTGCCGTTTCGATTTCTGGAGTTTCAAGGATATCCATAAATTTATCATCGCCTTTATTTTTTAATAAATAAATGGTCTGATAGGTGAATGGTGTGTCGAGAGCTGTGTCTTCAACATCAAACTCATCCCAAACCATATTGTAAACCCTACCGTACCATTGTCTAAAAATACTTGGGCCAACTTCGTCAATATCGTTATTAAATTGCCAAGCTGCCATTTCATCATAGATTGCTTTTTCTTCTTTCGTTAGAGTAGAAATATCCATAGTCTCTAACATATAAGGTACAATTTCAGCAGCCTTAAGATTATAGTTGCTGTTTTGTAAATCCTTAAAATCTTGAATACTAAATTTATCTTTAGCACTAAAAAAATCGTTAATTACACGATTTCTATAGGTTTCATAACCATCGTTATACACATAATACGGATAATTTTCATCTACAGGATGTTGATTGGCTGAACTGACAAAACCACGTTCGGGATTTTTAGTGTGTGCATTAAACTGTTGCGGAATAAAACTCTGCCAGTCGTTTCTAGGATCGCTACCGTCCATAATAAACTTACCTTGACCTTCCCATTTGTTTGGTAAAAGACCTTGTATCCATAGTGCAATATCTCCTTCGGTAGATGCAAATACAAAGTTTTGGGCTGGTGCTGTGTAATGACTTATGGCTTTTACGTAATCATCATAATTTTTACTCTTATTAAGCTCTAAAAAAGTTTTTTGATTATCACCGCCTAAGTGTCCGATCCACTTCATCGCATAACCAAATTTCTCGTTATCTGACTTAAAATTTTTATCAAAAACTACAGGTCCGTGGTGTGTAAACCTAATAGAATCCGTGTATGCTTCTTTTCCTTTTATAGAAATAGTTTCTACTCTGTAGGTGACATCTTTCCAGCTGCTATCATATTTGTATTTTGTACCGTCGTCGTTAAATTCAACTTTATACCAATCAATAACATCTCTTGTTGCATTGGTTTCTCCCCAAGAAATATGCTCATTAAAACCAGAAATAACTCCAAGCGCACCAGGAATGGTTGCTCCAAACGTATTATGATTTGGTGTGCTTAATTGCATTACAAACCAAATGGCTGGTAATTTGAGTCCTAAATGCGGATCGTTAGCAAGAATTGCGTTTCCGGAATAGGATTTAGAACCAGAAACAGCCCAATTATTACTCCCATTATCTGGGTTGGGTTTGTCCATAACTTCGGCTATAGAATCTAAAACAATTTCGGTATTTGGGTTTGGTGTTTGTGGCACATCAATAAAACTCCAATCGGTTTCCTTCGGTATTATAGGATCTACAATATCAAAGAAATCTGGAAACAATAAATCGAAACGTTCTTTACCAAATAAACGTATGGCATTGGTGTTTTCTATATCCTCATCTCCACCTGCTAACATTTTAGTCATGTACATTAAAAGCAAGGCTGTTTTTTTAGGTGTCCAAGCTTCGGGTTTGTAATCTAATAGTTTATATTCTACAGGATAATCTTCAGGACTAAGTTGCTTAATATAAGCATTAACACCATCTGCATAAGCCTTAACAAAACTTGCCGTTTCCGGATCTTTATTCATGGCTATAATAGCTTGTTCAGCACCATAACCCATACCTCGTCTGCGTTCTTGTCTATCGTAGTCTAATGTATTATCTCCAAGAATTTCAGATAAACGACCTGCTGCTGCATAGGTTTGAAATTCCATTTGCCACAGTCTGTGCTTTGCAGTTAAGTAGCCTTGGGCTTTATATAAATCAACTTCATTTTGTGCGAAAACATGCGGAATTAATTCTGCATCGTAATGGACAGTGACTTTGTCTTTAAGTCCAGAAATAGCAATCTCACCAGTTATAGATTCGTCCGTCTCGTTTTGCCAAACACCTGTGTAAGGATTTAAGAATTTTCCGATAGGTGGAATAGAACCAAGCTTTGTGTTTAAAAGAAAAAATATCCCAATGGTTAGTATAAAGGAAAGAATAAGCTTAAAGTATTTCATAAAATGAAATTATAAAAAGTGAATTAGTGTTGTGATAAAATTCGTCAATTCGAGTGAATTTTACGACTGAAAATCAGTAAAATTTGTATTGAGAATAAGAATCCTTACTAATAATTAGTTTTCGATATTAGTTTTTATACTTCAAAATCATTAGAACTGATGTCTAATAAAGTTTTAAAATTCTAACTATAAGTTTGTTGATGAGCCTCTGAAATAGCACATATTATTCTAATGTAATCGAATCAATAAGTAGTTTGAAACTTTCCTCTTTTTTATTACCAATAAGAAAGGCAATTTCTTCCATTTGGTTTCCATTATAATTAGGAACATCTAATTTGTAACCTCTAAAAGATGCATACATTTTTGAAAATGGAATTTCTACAGTTTGCCATTCTTTAGTAGTCTTAAATTCAGAAATAAATGAATACCGATTATACTGATTGTCTTTAACTCTAAATTGATAAGCTTTACCATCTCCTTTAAGTCGGATTACAAATTTTGAATAGTTCTTACTATTAAAAGATTCAAAATAGTAGCGTAATGATGAGAAGCCTCCATTATTTCTTAGAGATACATCACCAGAAAATTCTCCATGACCCTCTTCATTTATTTTGAAACTCCCATCGGACCGTCCTCCCATAACCACATCATCAAGAATTCTCCAATTAGAAATATTACTTTCTGTTGTAAAGTCGAAAACTGTCATAGTTTGAATTATAAAAATTAGAAGAATTGATTTTAAAACTGTCATAGCCTAAAGATACGATGACCCATTTTTACAGGGAAATTTTTTTGAAAATTTTAGGAACTTAACGTAGTATTAATTTTTTAACAACATCCTTGCCAATGGCTTCATTCAGCATTCTAACGATTTTTTCATTACCATAACTCAATTCTTCTCGCAAAACGCTAGAGCTTAGTTGTACATAAAGAATTTCATGTTTCAACTCTATAGCAGTTGTGTAGTTGTTAACACCATTTCCCATAAGATTCACCCAAGCATCGCGCACATTAACTTTATCTAAACCAGATTGTAAATTATTTTTCTTTACAAACTCTTTTAGAATGTCTTGTATGGGCTGATTATCGTTATTGCGCTTTGCCATTTTAGTTGTCGTTAGGAGGTAATCATTCTTGTGTTTTACTAGATAATGAAATGAACCTCTCAATATTAAATATAAGTAATATTATCGGTTAATTGACATCTAATACTATTGGAGTATAACTTTTATAAGTATAAATAGCTTTAGTTGCATTTATAATAACGAGTTGCTCTGGTGTTGCGCTCAAAACCGTTTCTTTCCACTTAGCAAAAGGTGTACTGTAGTAAATATTTAAACTATCGTTTTCAATCTTAATGGTTATAGCTTCAGCATCATTGGTTACAAAATAGGTGTTGTTTATACCAGGTTTTAATTTTTTTCTAAAACCTTTTAAACTATCATTTAAAGAAATGTAGTCTATACTCTCGCTGTATTTATAGTCTTTCTTGTCTCCGTCATAAAAGGTTACACTTTCAATTTCCCAATAACCATGGATATGTTCTATAAATATTTCAGGATTTTCAGAACAGCTAAAAATTAAAATACAAATTAATAGAGATAGCTTTTTCATAATCTAAAGATTTTATAGGACTGATGAATTTGTTTTATAATAGCTTCGGTGCGGTCTGCATGTGTGTCGCTTATAAAGATCTGACCAAAATGTTCGTCGTCTACGAGACTAATTATTTGAGATACACGATTTTCATCTAATTTATCAAAAATGTCATCTAGTAAGAGTATTGGCGAGACACCACTTTGTTGTTTAAGAAAATCGAACTGCGCTAATTTTAGTGCAATTAAGTATGATTTTTGTTGCCCTTGACTTCCGAATTTTTTAATTGGGAAATCATCAATTAAAAAGACTAAATCATCTTTATGTGTGCCAACGCTTGTGTATTGTAGAGCTTTGTCTTTATTAAGGTTGTTATCTAATAGTGTGCTTAAATCAGTATCAAATAAATCGCTTTTATAGCTTAGATCTATAGTTTCTTTACTTTGACTAATAGAATTGTAACGTTCTTTAAAAATGGGAATAAAAATTTTTAAAAAATGATCTCGTTTCTTAAAGATTTCAGTGCCATAGCTAGTAAGTTGTTCGTTATAAATAGCTAGTGTATCTGTGTTGAATGTATTATTTAAAGCAAAATATTTTAATAATGCGTTGCGTTGCGATAATATCTTATTGTACGCTATAAGTTGCGATAAATATGATTTGTCACTTTGTGAGATAACACTATCCATAAATTTTCGTCTAGTGTCGCTACCTTCAGTAATTAAATCGCGATCTGCAGGTGAGATAATAACTAAAGGAATAAAACCTATATGCTCACTAAATTTTTCATAAGCTTTACCATTACGTTTTATGATTTTTTTCTGCCCTCGCTTTAAGGAGACAATGAGCTTTTCATTACGCTCATTTTTAGTGAAATTGCCATCAACAACAAAGAATTCTTCTCCATGTTTTATATTTTGAAGTGCGATTGGATTAAAGTAACTTTTTCCGAAAGCGAGATGATAAATCGCATCTAAGGCATTTGTTTTACCAATACCATTTGCTCCAACAAAACAGTTTATTTTAGCGTCAAAATCGAAAACTTGGCTTTCAAAATTTTTGTAATTAACTAAAGATAGTGTGTTTAGATTCATGAAAGTAGAATGTTTTACCATGTTTTACTGACCTGACAAAGCATTTTTGAGTGTTAAATATTATTCAAAAATAACAAATAAATAGGCTTTTAAATCCCAATAAAAATTTTATTTTTGCGCACGCACAAAATGACAAGTTATGGCAACATATAAGAAAAGAGGCTACAAACCGAAAACGAAAAAAGAGAAGGAAGAAGTTGTTGAGGAAAACTCAACGACCGCTGAGGTATTTAATACCTTAGACGAAGGAGCTTCTAAAGCGGAAGAGTGGGTCGTTAAGAATCAAAAATATATAGTAGTATTAATTTTAGTTGTAGCTGTTGCTGCTCTGGGATATTTAGGTTATAAGAAATTTGTAGCTGAGCCTAAGGCAAAAGATGCTATGAATGAAATGTACACCGCAAAGAAGTTCTTTGATGATGCCGTTAGTGGTATTTCTAGAGATTCACTTTACACTATGGCTTTAAATGGTGGTGAAGGTAAATACGGTATGCTAGATATTATTAGTGAATATAGTGGAACACCTGCTGCAAATTTAGCCAATTATTATGCTGGTATGTCATACTTAAACTTGAAGGATTACAAGAATGCTATTACCTATCTTGGTGATTTTTCTAGTGATGATAAAATGCTAAATCCAGTTTCACAAGGTGCTATTGGTGATGCTTTTGTTCAGTTAGAGCAACCTGAAGATGCATTAGGATACTACGAGAAAGCATTTAAGGCTAATGTAAATGAATTTACAACTCCAATGTATTTATTGAAAGCTGCTCGTGTGGCGATAGATTTAAATGAGAATCAAAAAGCATTAGATTATTTAAACAGAATTAAATCAGAGTTTTCTAAATCTGCAGAAGCTGTTAAAGCAGATGTATTGGTAGGAAAAGCTGAAGCAAGCTTATAACCTATGGCCACTGCAAATCATAATTTATCTAATTACGATAAATCTACAATCCCAAACGCGAAAAATTTTCGGTTTGGGATTGTTGTTTCAGAATGGAATGATACCGTTACAGAAGGCCTTTGGCAAGGTGCGTTTGATGCGCTTATAGATTGTGGAGCTATTAAAGAAAATATTATTCGTTGGAATGTGCCAGGTGCTTTTGAACTCACTTATGGTGCTGCCAGAATGTCTAAGAGTATTTATGCAGACTCAGGTATGTTAGATGCAATTATAGTTATAGGTTGTGTGATACAAGGAGAAACTAAGCATTTTGATTTTGTTTGTGATGGTGTTACTCAAGGCATTAAAGATTTAAATTGCAAAGGAGATATTCCTGTTATTTTTTGTGTGTTAACAGATAATACTAGGCAACAGTCTATTGACCGTTCTGGCGGAAAACATGGCAATAAGGGTACTGAAGCAGCAATTGCAGCTATAAAAATGGCAGAACTTAGGCTTCAAAGTAAATAGATTCAAACTTCAATTTTATTACAAGCAATTATTTTATCGATTCCTTGCTTTCTAATTATGGCACTCTTTTTGTTTATAATTTTAAGGAATCCTTAAGCTAAGTTTCTTTGTATTTTCAGTACATTTGAGATACATTAGGTTTAATAAAAAAGTCAATTTGCTTAATCAAAAAAAAAATAAGCGTTTCAGCTATAAGCCTCGTTTTCAGGATTCTGAAGAAATAAAGTCGAAAGTCGATTACGAGACTAAATGGAATGATGTTAAAGGTAATAGTAAGCGTAAAGCAAATAAATTTACGAGATTGCTTCCTTTAATAGTGATTTTAGTAGCGCTTTTTGTTTTAATATATATTCTAGAAGGGTATATTAATTAAGGTTTTAATGAAATTAAAAAAGAATAGAAAATTTAGTTATGCACCACGTTTTTATAAAGGTGAAGGTAATCCTTATGAACTTAAACATAAGTTTGATGATCAGAGACAGACTGTTAATTTGCCAAAAGGGATAAAAGGTAAATGGAATGCAGCTTTAGACGATTATCAAGGCAATAGAAATGATAATGCAAATAAGCGTGTACTTATTATTGTGGGTGTTTTGGTGTTGTTATTTTTAATTATTATTGGTTTCGATTTGTCTATTTTCCTTCCTAAAAGCTAATGATAGATATTATACAACTTTTACCAGATCATGTTGCCAATCAAATTGCAGCAGGTGAGGTAGTGCAACGACCAGCTTCAGTAGTTAAAGAACTATTAGAAAATGCCATAGATGCAGACGCTACAGAGATTAAACTCATAGTTAAAGATGCTGGAAAAACGTTAGTGCAAATAATAGACAATGGCAAAGGTATGAGTGTAACAGACGCGCGCTTAAGTTTTGAACGACATGCCACGTCTAAAATTAGATCTGCAGAAGATTTATTTCAATTAAATACTAAAGGTTTTAGAGGTGAAGCTTTAGCGAGTATCGCAGCTATTGCGCACGTAGATTTAAAAACAAAACGACCAGAAGATGAATTAGGCACCGCAATTGAGATTGAAGGTAGTATCGTAAAATCTCAAGATGTTTCGGTGACTCCTTCAGGAACTTCTGTTGCTGTAAAGCATCTATTTTTTAATATTCCTGCAAGACGAAATTTCTTAAAATCAGATACTGTAGAATTACGACATATTACTGATGAGTTTCATCGTGTCGCTTTAGCACATCCATCTATTGCTTTTGCATATTATAATAACGGGAGTGAATTGTTTAATCTTCCTCAAGAAAACTATAGACAACGTATCGTTCATATTTTTGGCTCTAAAACGAATGAAAAGTTAGTGCCTGTAGAAGAGGAAACTGAAGTTTTGAAAATTTCGGGATTTGTTGGTAAACCAGAATTCTCTAAAAAAACAAAATCAGAACAATTCTTTTTTGTAAATAATCGCTTTATAAAAAGTCCGTATTTGAATCATGCTATTAATGCAGCATTTGAAGGCTTACTAAAAGACGGTTATCATCCGAGTTATTTTTTAAATTTAACCGTAGATCCTAAAACTATTGATATTAATATTCACCCAACAAAAACTGAAATTAAGTTTGATGACGAGCATACACTTTATGCTATTCTGCGTTCATCTGTAAAGCATAGTTTAGGGCAATTTAATATTGCTCCGGTTTTAGATTTTGAACATCAAAGTAATTTTAACACACCCTATAACTATAAGGATAAAACAGCCTCTGCTCCTGGTGTAGAAGTAGATAAAAATTTTAATCCGTTTTCTGAAGGTTCTGGCAAAAACACGTTTTCATATAAACAAACACCAACTGCATCTTGGGAAAGTCTTTATGTTGGCTTAGAATCTAAAGGAAATAATACAAAACCTAATTTTGGTGAAGTTACATTTGAAAGTGATTCAAAATCTGAATCTATATTTGGTGATGGATCTATTGAAACGACTAAAACAACATTTCAATTACAACAAAAATATATAGTAAGCACTATTAAATCTGGTATGTTAATCATTGATCAGAATAGAGCACATCAACGTGTTTTATATGAAAAATTCTTAAAGCACATTACGATTAAAGAAGCTACAAGTCAGCAATTGTTATTCCCATTACAATTACACTTTACGCCAAGTGAGACCAAAATAATTAGAGATTTAAAGTCCGATTTAGAACATACAGGTTTTGTTTTTTCTGAATTAAACGATAGTGAGGTAACGATAACAGGTGTGCCTGTCGGAGTGCCAGAAAGTGAGGTGTCTATTATCTTAGAGCAATTAATTAGTGATGTTGAAAACGATGTGCCAGATGCTAACTTTAGTTCTACAGATTTATTGGCTAAATCTATGGCAAAGAGTTTAGCCATTAAAAACGGACAATCACTAAATAGCAATGAGCAAGAACATATGGTAAATAGTTTATTTGCTTGTAAAGAACCCAATGTATCACCAACTAATAGACCTACGTTTATTACGTTAGGAGTTGATGATATTGAAAAGAAATTTATGTAATCTATGAGACAAGGTATAACTGATGCAGTAAAGCATTTATTGATAATTAATGTAGTTATGTTCGTTGGGACATTGGCTATTGGTAATGGGGATGCTTTTTATCAATGGTTTGCGTTATATTTTCCCAAAAATGATATGTTTCAACTGTGGCAAGTTGTAACTCATATGTTTATGCATGGTGGATTTGCTCATATTTTATTCAATATGTTTGCACTTTGGATGTTTGGTACAGCCGTTGAGCAGGTTTTTGGTTGGAAGAAATTTGTGATTTTTTATTTATTATCAGGATTTGGTGCAGCTACAATTCAAGTTGCATTTTTATACTTTCAATTTAATACAGGCTTATCTACTTTAATAGAATCGGGATTTTTACAATCCGATATAGTAAATATTTTAAGTGAGGGTAAATATAATACAGGTTGGGTGTCAATTTTGGGTGACAATTTTGATGGATTTGTAGGTGCATTTAATTCCACAATGGTAGGTGCATCTGGTGCAATAATGGGTGTTTTAGTTGCTTTTGGAATGTTGTTTCCAGAATCTAAATTGATGCTTATTTTTCTACCAGTACCCATAAAGGCAAAATATTTTATTCCGGCTATAATTGCATTAGATTTGTTTTCTGGTTTAACCGGTCAATCTATATTTAGCCCAAGTAATACAGCATATATGGCACATGTTGGTGGTGCATTAACTGGCTTTTTACTCATGTATTTTTGGAAGAAAAATGAATCTGATAAACACCGTTGGAATTAATTATGAGTTCAATAAAAGATTTTAAATATAAGTTCTATAAGTTAGACGCTTTTGGTAAAATAATAGCCATAACGACAGTTGTGTTCATACTAGATTTAGTGCTGTCGAGTCTGCTGAGGCTCAATTTTATTAAGTATTTTGTTTTGCCATCTGGTTTTATGGATTTTATTGTCCAACCCTGGTCTTTAATTACTTATGGTTTTATTCATAGTGGTATTTGGCACTTGTTATTTAACATGCTATTTCTTTATTATTTATCTCGTATAGCTTCTAATTTATTTAGAACTAAAATGATTTTGAATGTTTATTTTTTAGGAATTATTGTTGGTGGATTATTTTATTTGGCAGTAGCAAACGTATTACCACCGAGTTTTCTAGAAGTTGAAAATGGAATATTAGTTGGTGCATCTGCAGGTATAAGTGCGTTATTAGTTTTTGTAGCATTATATATGCCAAATTCTGAAATTCGCCTTTTTAATGTATTCAACGTTAAATGGAAGTATATAGCCCTATTTTTTATTGGTTTTGATGTGATTAGAATATTTATGGGTATTAACCAAGGTGGTTATATTGCTCATCTTGGTGGTTATATTCTAGGTTACTTTTATGCCACTAAACTTAAAGAAGGAAAAGATATTGGAGTAGGGTTTGAGCGTGCTATGGATAGCGTTACAGGTTGGTTTAAGCCAAAATCTAACTTAAAGACGGTTTACCGTAAGAAAATTAAAGAGGAATTTGCAGGAAAGACTAAACAAGAGTTTAATACGTTTAATAATCAAAAAAAGATAGATCTAATTCTCGATAAAATCAGTAAAAGTGGTTATGAGAGTTTAACTTCAGAAGAAAAAGAATTTTTATTTAAAGCAGGAAAGAATTAACCAAAATGAAAAGGTTAAAATTTGGTAATAAGATTATATTTTTAGTCAACTCTTTAGTTGCCTTTTTATTACTTGTTTCTTATTTACTGCCCTATGTTCCGCCAAAGAGTTTTTCTATATTATCTGTGTTGAGCCTTGGAGTTCCCTTACTTATAATACTAAACATTTTGTTTTTTATGTACTGGTTATTTCGTGTAAAGAAGCAATTGTTATTGTCTTTAGTGGTATTACTTCTAGGTTTTAACCACATTAATGCTATGTATAAATTTTCTTCATCTAATAACATAGAAGACAAAGAGAATTTTTCAGTTATGTCCTTTAATGTAAGATCGTTTAATAGGTATCAATGGATACCTAATAAAACTATAAAAGAGGATATAATCACATTTATTAAGACAGAGCAACCAGATATATTGTGTTTACAGGAATACCGTACAGGTGATCCAATTAATTTAGAAGGATATTATAACTTTAATGCGTTACCAATAGATAATACCATAAAATGGGGACAAGCTATTTTTTCGAAATTTCCTATTGTAAATTCTGGGTCTTTAGAATTTCCTAATACCTATAACAACGGAATTTTTGTTGATATAGTAAAACAAAAAGATACGATTAGGGTTTATACATTGCATTTGCAATCCTCAGGTATCGATACAGATGTAGAAAAGCTTAAAGAAGAAAAATCTAGTGACTTATTTAAACAAGTAGGTTCAACTTTTAGAGCACAACAGTCACAAGTCGAATTATTTTTAGAGCACAAATCTAAATGCACCTATAAAACAATTGTTACAGGCGACTTTAATAATACAGCCTATTCCTATATATACAAAACAATAAAAGATGATGATTTGAAAGATACTTTTATAGAAGCTGGTAATGGCTTCGGAAGAACTTTCGATTTTAAATTCTTTCCATTACGAATTGATTTTGTCCTATCTCACAAAGGTTTTACTGTAAACGGGTTTAAAAGTTATAATGTAAAATTATCTGATCATTACCCCATAAAAGCGACATTAAAATTACATTAACCAGCAGTCTACAGTATCTGAAATTATATGCGCTACTAAGCCCATTCCAAATAACCGCGTCTTTTTAAAAAACAGCATTAGTAGATAAATACCAATAGCATAATAACTATGTAGTGGATGAAAATTGATACTACAACGGTTAGGTTGAAAAATAGGATTAGCTAAAAGGTGATCTAAATCTATAACAAAGGCCAGTAGCATTATTACATAAGCTTTAACCCAATAGTTCTTGAAAAAAAAGATGGCTACTAGTAATGGTAAACCAAAATGTAAACCATAATGTATACAGAATTGAAGCATAATTATAGGTTTTGAATTTTTAGATAGAAGACCGTATTTGGACCTTCATTAAAAAGAAGATCGAGGATGCTTAGATTAGGAATAAAACCGTGCTTTTCTGTAAAAACTTGCGTGTATGGTTTTAAAGAAGTGATTTCGAAATTTCGATTCACTAAATGTCTATAATTAATTTTATCTTTTGATTCTTTTTCAAACATTTGTGTTTTAGAAGTCTTTAAATTTGTTTGAAGACAGTCTAATAAGATTTCGAAGGCTTTTAAATTAAAGTCCAAAATGTAGTCAAATCGTTTTTCAAACAAAGGCATTAAATCATCAATGTAGTACTCAAAAAATGGAGACATGCGGTATGCAGATTCTAAGGACTTTAAATGCTGAAGTTGCCAATCGTTTTCATTGGCGAGCTTAACATCTTTATAGAGTTGCCTGTTTTTCTGTGTATAACTTACAGGTGCTGTTAAAGCTAGCTTACCATTTGCACCATAAATTTCTGTGCGATTTCTAAGTGTTTGTTTTTGGTAATTATCACAAACTTCCAAATAAACCACATTGGCCTTAATCATAGCTGTAAAATTTGCTATGTTAGGGAAATAGGTGGGATGTATAAGACAACTCATTATGTCTTTGGTTTAGGTAAGCAGATTAAGCTTTAGCTTTCTTTTTCTTTCTCCATCTATTAAAGAAGGTGATTCCTAAAATGAATATTATAAAAGGAATTAAATAAGAGGAACGAGTTCCATCACCACTAACTGTCGTAAACACACGATCCCAACGAATACTCCAATTTTTAATACCATCATTTATACCATCAATACTCATCCAAATAAATACAGGTTTACCAAAGGTGTGATTAAATGGTACAAATCCCCAATATCTACTATCAATAGAATTATGGCGATTATCACCCATCATCCAATAATAGTCTTGTTTAAATGTATAGTCTGTAGCTAATTCATCATCAATAAAAATTTGATTACCTCGTGTCATAACACTATGGCCTTCGTATTCTGATATGGCGCGTTTATAAACAGAAATATTCTCCGGAGTTAAGTTAACAGTTGCTCCTTTTTTAGGAATGTAAAGTGGGCCGAAATAATTAGCATTCCAATCGTAATTTTGATCATGCGGGAATATTCTGTTTTTAGGATCTTTAATGCCTTTCTCATCTGCAGAAAAAGTGATAGAGGCTATGTTAGGATGAAGTACCGCTCTTTTTGCAGCTTCAGGTGTTGTTTGTACAACATAAGAATTTGTTTCATTATTGAAACCTATGCCGTCAGTTATGTCGTATTTTTTAAGGATAGTCTGAATTCTAGCTACATTTTGCTGCGTATTAATTTGAATATTATTAAAAACAATATCATAAGAAAATTGAAGCTTAGCTCTACTAGGTAATTTATTTTGTACACCATTAATAAATACAAGGCCATTTCGTACTTCTAAAGTATCACCTGCAACACCAACACAACGTTTAACTAAATTTGTTTTCTTATCAATAGGTTTGTAATAATTACGATCTGGGTTGAAATTATTCATATCCAACAAGGTATCTGCTGGCTGATTAAAAACTACAATATCATTACGCTCAATAGATTCAAAACCTGGTAATCTTAAATAAGGAAGTTGAAGTTTGTTTTTCCAAGACGTATTACGTTCTTCGAAGTTGTCATTATATAAATATGATTTTATATTTAGTTTCGGAATCGTATCATGTACCATTGGTGTTCCAACAGTCGTCATCGGTGCTCTAGGGCCATAATGTAACTTGCTTACGATTAAAAAATCACCAACTAAAAGTGATTTTTCTAAAGACGACGACGGAATCACAAAAGGTTGAAAGAAATAAGTATGCACAATAGTTGCTGCAACAATAGCAAACAGAATGGACGTAATCCATTCTCCACTAGACGTTTTTGGTTTTAGTTCTCTATTTTGTATATAGTTGACATCAGCAACATAATTTAGATAATAAAGATAGAAGCCCAATGTGACAATGCATAGTAGTGCATCTACTTTAGTATCCTTTCCAAATGCTCTTGCCGTTTCTACCCAAACTGCAGGTGTCATTATAAGATTTACTATTGGTAAAAACATTAAGATAACCCACCACCAAGGGCGCGAAATAATCTTCATTAAAATAACAGCATTGTAAACTGGTACAAATGCTTCCCAAGCTTTTCTACCTGCCTTTATATATAATTTCCATGTGCCTAGGCCATGAATAAGTTGTAAAATCAATAAAAATATAAACCACTGTGTCCAGCTCATAATATGTTGTTTAATCTAGTAGGTTGAAAATTATTTTATTTTGTTTCAATTTTTGGCAAATTAACCAATGTTTAACACATCCTTCATTGTAAAGACCCCTTTTTTGTCTTTAATCCATTCTGCAGCAATAACAGCTCCTAATGCAAATCCTTTTCGACTATGTGCTGTGTGTTTAATACTTATGGTATCAATATCTGACTTATAACTAACTTCATGAGTGCCTGGAAAATTTTCAATACGTTTAGCCTCTATTTGTACTTCATTAGCTTTTGGTTCATCTAATGTCCAGTCCTTATAATTTGTATGCTCAATGATTTGATTTGCTAAAGTGATAGCTGTACCACTTGGTGCATCTAATTTTTGTTTGTGATGAATTTCTTCTATTTCCGTAGAATAGCCATCTAAATTAGCCATGAGTTGACTTAACTTTAAATTGATTTCAAAAAAGATGTTGACTCCTAAGCTAAAGTTGGAAGCATAAAGAAATGTTCCATTTTTAGTTTTACAATAATCAATAATTTCATCATAATCATTTAGCCAACCAGTAGTGCCTGAAATTACAGCAATATTTGCGTCTAAAGCCTTTTTTATATTTTCTACAGCTTTAGATGGTAGGCTAAAATCTATAGCTACATCTGTGTTTGAGAAGTCAAAATTTGAAGTAGAACTCTCTATTTTTAAAGAAATAGTATGCTTACGTTCTAAAGCAATAATCTCAATACTTTTACCCATTTTTCCGTAACCGAGTAATGCAATTCTCATATTAAAATTTAAAATTGAGCGTTAATCCTAAGTCGCCTGTATTCTCCATTTGATTGTATTGATAATGGGGACTTAAACTTAAGTTTTCATCTACATTAAATTGGAGTAGGTGGGCGTCAACATTGGCATCAATAATATTTAAGGCATAAAGACCTATGGTGACCAGCAGTGAAATTTCTTTATTACGTCTAAATTGTTGCTGCGCTCTTATTAACCCATCATCTGAAATTAATGGTGTCTCACCAGGTCCATAAAACTCATCATCTTTAAAACCTGCTAAACGTCTTTTATAAGCACTTCTGTAACGGTCAAACTGTTTATCATTTCTTACATAGAAATACACACCTGTACCAACAGCGCCCAAAGCAAGAGGTATTTTCCAGTATTTTTTATTGTAAGCCTGTCCTAAACCAGGTAAAATGGCAGAATAAAAGGCAGCTTTAGATGGTCTAAGTGGATCAATATCAGCTCTTTTAATTAGTTTGTTGTTGAGTAGTAGTTCTTTATTTTCGCCTAAACTGATTGAATCTTTATCTTTTTGAGAAAACGATAAAGAGACTGAAAATAGACACAGCAAAAGAAAATAAATACTTTTATTTTGCACGTTGTACGAGTTTTTTAATTCTATTAAAATCTTCTTCAGAATGAAACGGAATTGTAATCTTACCACTGCCATTCTTGGCGATTTTAACATCTATTCTATGTCCAAAATAATCTGAAAATTCTTTAATCCCTTTTTTGATATGTTTAGGAACTTCATGTGTTATGATTTTTTCGTCAGTTGAATTGGTGTTAGAACCTAAATTCTTAACAAGTTCTTCCGTAGCTCTTACAGATAGTTTGTTGCTAATTACCTCTTCATAAACACCCAATTGGTTAATTTGACTTTCAATATTAACCATCGCTCTTCCGTGTCCCATGCTTATAAAGCCATCTCGCATTCCGGTTTGTATAATAGGATCGAGTTTTAAAAGCCGTAAATAATTGGCAATAGTAGATCGTTTTTTACCAACACGTTCGCTCATTTGCTCTTGTGTAAGGTTAATTTCATCAATTAAACGTTGGTAGGATAATGCAATCTCAATAGGATCTAAGTCTTGACGTTGAATATTTTCAACCAATGCCATTTCTAACGATTCTTGGTCGTTAGCGATTCGTATATAAGCTGGTATCGCTTCTAGTCCAATTAATTTTGAAGCCCTAAAACGACGTTCACCAGAGACAAGTTGGTATTTATTAAATGCTAATTTTCTAACTGTAATAGGTTGTATAACTCCAAGTTCCCTTATAGATGATGCTAATTCTCTTAACGATTCTTCGTTAAAATTAGTTCTTGGCTGAAAAGGGTTAACCTCAATACTTTCTAAATCGAGTTCAACAATATTACCAACAACTTTATCTGCGTTTTTATCTTCTGCCGAATTAATATCGTTAGCAGGATCTTTCAATAAAGCTGAAAGCCCACGTCCCAACGCTTGTTTTTTTGTTGCCTTTGCCATTATAATTCATTCTTTTTTATGAGCTCTTTGGCTAAACTCAAATAATTAACAGCACCTTTACTACTTACATCATAGTTTATAATACTTTCCCCATAACTAGGGGCTTCACCTAAACGTACGTTTCGTTGAATAATGGTGTCAAAAACCATATCACTAAAGTGTTTTTGCACTTCTTCTACCACTTGGTTAGATAGTCTTAATCTCGAATCGAACATCGTTAGCAGTAAGCCTTCAATGTCTAACGCTGAATTATGTATTTTTTGTACACTTTTAATAGTATTTAACAGTTTTCCTAAACCTTCAAGTGCAAAATATTCGCATTGAATAGGTATAATTACCGAATTGGCTGCAGTTAAAGCGTTTAAAGTTAATAGGCCTAAAGAAGGCGCACAATCAATTATAATATAATCGTATTCAGATTTAAGTTCTGCTATGGCTTTCTTAAGCATGTACTCACGATCTTCTTTGTCTACGAGTTCTATTTCGATAGCAACAAGATCTATGTGTGCAGGTATTATATCTACATTTGGTGCATTAGAAGATACTATGGCATCTTTAGCAGGCTTAGTATGCTCTAATACCTGGTATGAGCCGATTTCAACAGCATCAATATCAATACCTAAACCCGAGCTGGCATTGGCTTGAGGATCAGCGTCTATAAGTAGGACTTTCTTCTCTAGGGCACCTAAAGAAGCAGCTAAATTTATAGAGGTTGTCGTTTTACCAACACCTCCCTTTTGATTAGCAATTGCAATGATTTTACCCATTAAATGATTTGGTTTTTCTAAGGTCTAAATTTACGATTATTTGTGAGTTTAGAAAACTGAAGTTGTTAACATTGATTAAACTAAAAATACCTAATTGATACAAAACTAAAGCAAATAATAAAAACTATTTATTCTTTTTAGCTCTAATCATTTTCTCTAAATCATCCCATTGATTTTCGGTAACTTCAGATAGCATATTAAATTCACCTGCACCTTTTAGCCATTCACCACCATCTAAGGTTACAACTTCACCATTCATATAAGCAGAAAAATCAGAAACTAAATATGCTGCTAAATTTGCTAATTCTTGATGTTCTCCAACACGGTTTAAGGGCACTTTTTTAGCCATATCAAATTTTTCTTGAAGGTCACCAGGCATTAATCGATCCCAAGCACCTTTAGTTGGAAATGGACCTGGAGCAATAGCGTTAAAACGCATGCCGTATTTTGCCCATTCTACAGCTAAACTTCGCGTCATGGCTAACACACCAGCTTTAGCTGCAGCACTTGGTACAACGTAGCCAGAACCTGTCCAAGAATAGGTGGTTACAATATTTAATACGCTCGTATTAGTTTGTTTGGTGTCTATCCAATGTTTTCCGAAAGCTAGAATACAGTTTTTAGTACCTTTTAAGACGATATCAATAATCACATCAAAAGCTCTTGGTGATAAACGTTCTGTTGGTGAAATAAAATTTCCAGCTGCGTTATTTAATAAAACATCAACTTTACCGAATTTCTTTATAACAGCTTCATGCATAGCTTCTACTTCATGAAATTCTCTCACATCACATTGTATTGGTAAGCACATGCCACCAGTCTCAGCTTCTAATTCTAAAGCTGTATCTTTTAGTTTTTCTAAATCACGAGATGTAATAGCTACATTAGCACCAAGTTCTAAGAAATATCTAGTCATGGCTTTACCTAAACCACTTCCTCCACCTGTTACTACAATTGTTTTTCCTTTTAAGGCGCAGTCTCTTAGCATTTTGTTTGTGTGGTTCATGGTAATTTATTTAAGTAGTTTAATAATGTTTTATGAAACTTAGATGCTTAAGAAGCGCTTTTAAAATATAATACTGATAGCGTTTACCGCATCAAATTTTAATCAATCAGTATTTCCAAAATCTTTATAGCAGCCTCACTAATTTTAGTACCAGGTCCAAATACAGCAACTGCCCCAGCATCAAATAAATATTGATAATCTTGTTTAGGGATCACTCCACCAACAATTACCATAATGTCATCTCTGCCATAAGCTTTTAATTCTTCAATAACTTGTGGTACTAAGGTCTTATGACCTGCAGCCAATGACGATACTCCAAGAATATGCACATCATTTTCAACAGCTTGTTTCGCAGCTTCTTTTGGTGTTTGAAATAATGGGCCAATATCTACATCAAAACCAACATCTGCATAACCTGTAGCGACTACTTTAGCACCTCTGTCGTGACCATCTTGTCCCATTTTGGCAATCATAATACGCGGCCTGCGACCATCTTGCTCTGCAAATTGGTCTGCAAGTTCTCTTGCTTTTTGAAAACTCTTATCGTCTTTAATTTCTTTACTATACACTCCTGAAAATGATTTTATTTGTGCTTTGTGTCTACCAAATTCAACTTCTAACGCATCACTTATCTCTCCTAAGGTTGCTCGTTTTCTTGCAGCATCTAATGCTAAAGCTAATAAATTTCCTTTACTTGTTTTAGCTGCTTCTGTTAATTTTAAAAGGGAAGCATTAACAGCATTAGTATCTCGACTTGCTTTAATTTGTTCTAAGCGTTCAATTTGTTGGATTCGTACAGTCTGATTGTCAACTTCGAGTGTAGTGATAGGATCTTCTTCATCTAAAACATATTTGTTAACACCAACGATAATATCTTGATTAGAGTCTATACGTGCTTGCTTTCTGGCTGCAGCTTCTTCAATTCTTAATTTAGGGATTCCTGCTTCAATGGCTTTTGTCATTCCGCCTAATTCCTCAACTTCCTGTATGAGTCCCCATGCTTTTTGAGAAATATCATGTGTCAATTTCTCAACATAATAACTTCCTGCCCAAGGGTCTACAGTTTTTGTGATGTTTGTTTCTTCTTGTAAATAGATTTGGGTGTTTCTTGCTATACGAGCCGAAAAGTCAGTTGGTAGAGCAATGGCTTCATCTAATGCATTGGTGTGTAAACTTTGTGTGCCACCAAAAGCTGCAGCAGACGCTTCTATGCATGTTCTGGCAACATTATTAAAAGGGTCTTGCTCTGTTAAACTCCAACCAGAGGTTTGGCAGTGGGTTCTCAATGCCAATGATTTTTGATTTTTAGGATTAAATTGCTTTACTAATTTTGCCCAAAGCATACGTGCTGCTCGCATTTTGGCAATTTCCATAAAGTGATTCATTCCAATAGCCCAAAAGAAAGATAGGCGAGGAGCAAAGGTGTCTATATCCATGCCAGCATCTAAACCTTTACGTATATATTCTAAACCATCAGCTAAGGTGTAAGCCAATTCTATATCGCAAGTTGCACCTGCTTCTTGCATATGATAGCCAGAAATACTAATACTATTGAATTTAGGCATATGCTTACTCGTATATTGAAAAATATCAGATATAATTTTCATTGAAGGTGTGGGTGGATAGATGTAGGTGTTACGTACCATAAACTCTTTAAGGATATCATTTTGAATGGTTCCAGCGAGTTGTTCTGGTTTTACTCCTTGTTCTTCTGCAGCAACAATATAGAATGCCATAATTGGTAATACGGCACCATTCATAGTCATTGATACTGACATCTTATCTAGTGGAATCTGGTCAAAAAGTATTTTCATATCCTCAACCGAGTCAATAGCAACACCTGCTTTACCAACATCACCAACCACACGCTCGTGATCTGAATCATAGCCTCTATGTGTAGCTAAATCGAATGCAACAGATAACCCTTTCTGACCTGCATCTAAATTACGTCTGTAAAATGCATTGCTTTCTTCCGCAGTTGAAAAACCTGCATATTGTCTAATCGTCCAAGGTCGTCTTACATACATTGTAGAGTAAGGTCCACGAAGGTTAGGAGCAATACCTGCAACAAAGTTGAGATGCTCTAAATCTTTAATATCCTCTTTAGAATATGTTGACTTTACGTTTATATCCTCAGCGGTTAAGAAGTCTTTTTCTCCTTGGTACTTCGCGTTTCGCGCTTTGTGCTTTAATGTTATATGTTGAAATTTTTTTCTACTCATTACAGTATCATTTTTTCTAAAAATTGATCAAAACTGGCTTCAAATGGTGCCATAAGGTTAATTAGGACAGTTTTATTATTTGAAGAAATATAATAGGGATGTTTAAAACCTTGCTTTTGCTTTTTGGTTTCCGTTATTTTGAAGATGGCTTTGAATATTTGTGTATTGCCATTATCGTTATGTTTAGCAGTAATTTTTTTATATTCTAAATCCGTTTGTAGAGCTAATTGTTCTTGGCTTTGTCTAACGATACCCAAAATAAATTTAGCATCTTGTCTCGTTATGGGTAGGTAAGGAATTGTATTAAGTGTGTTAGTCGCATTTGTAGTTTTATCGAAATAGATGTAATGATTATCTTCTAATTCTCTCATGTACTTTAGACGAGTTCGTTCAATTTTCATGTCTTTATTGTGAACAACTATAGAATCTAAAACTCTTAAATATTCTATCATAGAATATCTTTTAAATGTTGTCGGTAAAAATAATTTTATGCCATCATCGCCAAGAAAATGTGTTTCACCATCAACCTTATTAATGTCCGTTATTTGTGTCCAATCTGTAATTTCATTGGCAACATCTAGGCAAGAGATGAGACTTAGTAAAAAAACAATCAAAACAACTACTATAGGCTTTCTCAATACCATGCATTATTCTTTATTTAACCTATTGATTTCCAAATTTTCAGCTAATCTTTTCTCTAGTATGGGTTCAATTATGGTTTTGCGCTTTTCAATTTTCATAAAAGGACTTATTTCTAAGTCATTTTTCATTCTATCTGCTAAATTTGGGTGTTTATTTGTGCCTAATAAGATTAGTTTTTCAGCATCAAAATCTGCTTGTTCTTTGGCAGCACTTTCTTTAATTTTTCTTTGAATTGTTCCTTCTTTAAGCTGCTGTAAAAAGCCTCCATTAGCTTCAATATCTTTGAATAATTCTAAGGCTTTTACTGAGAGTTGCTCTGTTATATTTTCAATATAATAAGATCCATTTGCAGGATTATTTACTTTATCAAAATAGCTTTCATGTTTTAATACGAGTAGTTGATTTCTTGATATACGATCTCCAAATTCATTCTGATTATGATACAAAACATCATAAGGTAAATTGCAAATTGTGTTTGCGCCACCAAGAACTGCACTCATACATTCTGTGGTTGTACGTAACATATTTACATTATAATCGTAAATGGTTTTATTGCGTTTGCTAGGTATTGCGATTATTCGACATTCTTTATTAACTCCGTATTCTGAAGCTAGCGTTGTCCATAAATTCTGTAATGCTTTTAATTTGGCGATTTCAAAAAAGTAGTTTGAGCCTATTGCCACGTTGAATGTTATTTTTAGTACCTGCTTTGCTTCGCTTGCAATGCTGTTGTCAAAATTATTTAAATACTCATTCGCATGTGCTAAAGAGTAGGCAAGCTGCTGTATCATCGTTGCACCAGCATTTTGATATAACGACAGATCAACACTAAATTGATTTGTAGATTTAACAATAGCTTCAAACTTCTGGTGATCTTCTTTTAGGTTTGTAAACCAATTACCTGTTCTGGCTAGGTTTCCTATAATGTCTGTTTGAAAGCAGCTATGAGATTGCATGGGTTTGCTTGCAATGACTGTATTTATTTTTTTAACAAAACCTTCCGAAAGGAAATTACATTTAATTGCGATAGGTATTAATTCTATATCAATATTTTGAAATAAATCTTCAATAGAAATAGTTTCAGAATGAATAGTAAAAAGAATACTTTCAGCACCACGATTAATAGCGTCTAAAGCTTTTAAATTAGCATCTTTAGCGCCTAAAACATTAATGGCTTGGCAAATTTTCCAATCTGTGGCTTTATTATTTGAAGTTTCTGGTAAAGTTTTAAGTTCATCAGCATGGTAAAAAGGTTTTACATCAATACCTTCATTGTTTCTCCAAATAAGCGTCTCATTGTAATCTGCACCTTTCAAATCTACTTGAATCTTTTGTTTCCAGGCTTTTGAAGACACCTCTTCGAACTCGTTAAATAAGGTTTTACTCATCTTGCTTTTGTTTTGCGATACTGTCTTCGTATTCTATAATAAATATCTCTTCGTCTTGTTTTTTCATATAGTAGGTTTCCCTTGCTGTGCGTTCAATACCTTCTTCTGTGCTTAATGCTTTTATGGCTTTATTATCTTTTGCCATTTCATTTCTGTAATGCTCTTTTTGGTATTCTAATTCATCAATATCCGAATTTAATTCGTGATGAAACAACCAAGAATGTGCATCAAAGAAAAGCATCCAAACCAGAAAGACAACAAGAACCAACAGGTAAATGTTTTTAAAAGGTTTTAGATATTTAGATTTTAAGTTTATCATTATAAACGTTCGTTGATTATAGTCTTAACGATATCTACAGCAACCGTGTTGTATTTATTATTCGGAATTATAATATCGGCATATTCTTTCATAGGCTCGATAAATTGTTGATGCATTGGTTTTAGTGTTGTTTGGTATCTGCTTAATACTTCATTTATATCGCGACCACGCTCTGTAATATCTCGCTTTAAACGACGGATTAAGCGTTCGTCGGAATCTGCATGGACAAATATTTTAATATCAAACAAATCTCTGATTTCTGCATGAGACAGAATTAAAATCCCCTCAACAATCATAACTTTTCTTGGTTTTGTAATGATGATATCTCCAGTTCGGTTATGTTTTACAAATGAATAAACGGGTTGGTTTATGGATTTGCTTTCTTTTAGGTCTTTAAGGTGTTGTTCTAATAATTCAAAATCAATAGAACGCGGATGATCAAAGTTAATTTTTACGCGTTCTTCGTAGCTGAGATGAGACGTGTCTTTGTAGTAAGAATCTTGAGAAATTACACCAACTTCACCTTCTGGTAATTCATTAATAATGGTATTAACTACGGTTGTTTTTCCGCAACCTGTGCCACCTGCAATTCCTATAATAAGCATTTTTTGATTTTGATTTAGTTCTGAATCTACAAATTTAATTATTTAAGTAGTAAAGCCGGTCTACAGTTTAGAAACTTTCTCTGATGTTACAAAATTATCAATTTTATTTCCCCAACTGTTATTAATATAATTCATTACATCTGCAACCTCTTTATCCGATAGACCTAAAGAAGCCATAACACTATTATAGGTTAAGTCGTTAACAACTATTTTTCCAGACATACCATTTTTAACAGCTTTAATACTTTCTACTTGATTTTTTCTTAAATAATCTGAATCTGCTAAAGGTGGAAATGCTCTTGGTACTCCTTTTCCGTTTGGCATATGGCAGCTGATACAAAAGTTATTGTAAATAGACTTTCCTTCAGTAATACTCGCTTTTAGTTTTGGATCCGTTTTAGTCTCTGACTCATTCTTCGAACTATAATTCGCTTTATTTTTAGTCTCGTTAGAATTACAAGACGTTATCAGAAGTAAAAGGGCAATACATTTTATTAGTCTCATCATTTCCTTATCAATTTTATAATTCCTAGATTTTCAATTCCTACGTAAATATAACCATCTGGACCCTGTTCTATGCATCTAACCCTGCCTAACCCATTTAGCAAACGCTCTTCTTTAATTACTTTATTGTTTTTGAGTGAGCACATGTCTAAATATTGGAACTTTAACGAACCAACTAACAGATTACCATTCCAATCTCCATATTTATTACTGTCAATAAATGCCATGCCACTTGGTGCAATTGATGGATTCCAATAGTGAAGTGGTTCTTCCATGCCTTCTTTTTCTGTGATATCTGTAAATTTAGTGCCAATATAATTTACACCATAACTAATTACTGGCCAACCGTAGTTTTTACCTGCTTTTATAATATTGATTTCATCTCCACCTTTTGGACCATGCTCATGTGTCCAGATTTCCTTTGTTTTAGGATGTAGTGTCATACCTTGAGGATTCCTATGTCCATAGGAGTATATCGCTTTTTTTGCTTTTGGAGAATCAACAAATGGATTATCTGAAGGTATAGAGCCGTCAGCATTGAGACGATAAACTTTACCACAATCTTTAGTAATATCTTGAGGGTTGATATCCCGTTCTCCACGCTCTCCAATTGTAAAAAACAAATAACCTTCTCTATCAAAAACTAAACGTGAGCCAAAATGCTGTCCTTTTTTGGTATTTGGTGTTGCTTTGTACAATACTTCTAAATCAGTAATACGACTTCCTTTTAATTTTGCTCTAGCAATAGCTGTATTTCCTCCATCACCTTCACCTTCTGAGGATGCGTAAGAGAAATAAAACCAACCATTTTCTTTATAGTTTGGATGAAGTATAATATCTAATAATCCACCTTGGCCACGTAAATATATATCTGGTAATCCTGTAATCTTAGTTTTCTTACCATTTTTAAAATGAATAAGTTCACCAGATTTTTCAGTTATTAGCATGGAGCCATCTGGAAGAAAAGTAAATCCCCAAGGAATATTTAAATCAGAGACTACGATTTTATAGCTATTATCCTTATTTGTAGGGTTCTTATCTTGAGCGCATGTTAGGATACATATGAGTATTAAACATAGAAATGTAAGACGTAATTTCATACTTAAATTAATAAATAAAAGTTTAGATTTTAAAGTTATAGAATTGTTATTAGATAAAGAAGAAAAACTATATATTTGCAGTCCGAAATCGGTAAACCAAAATTCGGGGTGTAGCGTAGCCCGGTTATCGCGCCACGTTTGGGACGTGGAGGCCGCAGGTTCGAATCCTGCCACCCCGACCACAATAAAAAAGCTCAGCATATGCTGAGCTTTTTTTATGTTTTACAGGTTATTGATAAAGTGAATAGTTGAATAATTACTGTTAATAACTTCTATGTAAGGATTTGCTCAAAAAACCTACTTTTGTGAGGTAATAAAACATAAGATATGTCTGATACAATTGAAAAAGTAAAATGCTTAATAATAGGTTCTGGACCTGCTGGTTATACAGCTGCAGTTTATGCTGCTAGGGCCAATATGTTTCCTGTGTTATACCAAGGGACACAACCTGGTGGACAATTAACAACAACAAATGATGTTGAGAATTTCCCAGGCTATCCAGATGGTGTAACTGGACCAGAAATGATGATTCAATTACAAAAGCAAGCGGAGCGTTTTGGAACTGACGTTCGTCATGGTTGGATTACTAAAGTTGACTTTTCTGGAGATATTCATAAAGTTTGGGTAAATGATGAAAAAGAAATCCATGCTTCAACTATTATCATTTCTACTGGAGCATCAGCAAAATATTTAGGATTACCATCTGAACAGAAATATTTAAAATTAGGAGGTGGAGTGTCTGCATGCGCGGTTTGTGATGGTTTCTTTTACAGAAACCAGGAAGTTGTAATTGTAGGTGCTGGTGATTCTGCTTGTGAAGAAGCGCACTACTTGTCTAAACTTTGTAAGAAAGTAACTATGTTGGTTCGACGTGATGAATTTAGAGCATCTAAAATTATGTCTACTCGTGTTAAGAATACTGAGAATATCGAAATTTTGTTTAATACAGAAACTGATGAGGTTCTTGGTGACGGACAAGTTGTAACTGGTGTAAGAGTTGTTAATAATAAAACTAATGAAAAGCAGGATATTGCCGCAACAGGGTTTTTCGTAGCTATTGGTCATAAACCAAATACAGATATTTTTAAAGGTTATTTAAATTTAGACGAAACGGGCTATATAATTAATGCAGTACCAGGGACGAGTAAAACAAATGTCGAAGGCGTATTTGTTAGTGGAGATGCTGCAGATCATGTTTACAGGCAAGCTATTACTGCTGCTGGTACAGGTTGTATGGCGGCTCTAGATGCAGAACGTTACTTAGCCGCTAAAGATTCAACGTTTGAGGTGGTAACATCTACTTATAATTAGAGTGTAATTTATATATAAACAACAAAGCCGAAGTTTTAAACTTCGGCTTTGTTGTTTATAATAGTTAAGACTCTAGCGTTTCTTCTTTTGAAGTTTTGCTGTATCATCAAATTTTACAATTGTAATCGCTGGACTTCCAAAAAGGTAAATTTCGCTGTTGCCTGAAGCTTTAATGTTTATACTTTCGTTTACAGAAATAGTACAATCACTATTATCTTCTAATGTAATGTTTGCAGTTTTTGTATCAAATTTGCCACCATTAAAGTTTGCAGAATTGTCTAATCTAATTGTAGAGCTCGTTGAAGTACCTTCAATAGAAGCATCTGAGCGCAGATACAAATCAAAATTAGTTACTTTACTATTTATTAAGCCATCTAGTTTGCTATAGTCGCTAAGTTCAATTTTTGTAGAATCTGCGGTTAGATTTAATCGCGCTTTAGATTTCCCTGAACTTTTATATAAAAATGTTTGCGCTTTTATATTTAAGTATGCTCTAGAATTGTCTGAAGTCGTTAATAAGACATCACCAAGTTCCATAGAGGTTAATGATCTTATTTCTCCATCACCTTTGGTTTCAATATTTTTTAAAGCATCACCATAATTTACTGTTATGGTTAATTTCTTTTTTGAAGTAATGCGCATGGTTTCAATAAACGTTAAAACGCCATCAAGGACTTCAAATTTAATGACATCATGTAAGTTGTCATCAGTTTCAATATTTACTGATGGTTTACTGTTGTAAACGATTTCTATAGAAAAATCACCAGCAACAACAATAGTTTCAAAATCATCTATATAAGTCTGTTTAATGGTTACATTTCTATCTCCTTTAATTTTCTCGACGGCTTGTGCAGATACTGTTGGTATAGCAACCATTAAAAAAATTAGTATAAGTAGTATTCTTTTCATGTGTTATATCTATTAAACTTTAAATAAGACACAAGTACTAGATTTGGTCACTTTAAAGCTATAAAACAAATATATACAAAAACCATCCCAAACTCTATATAGAATTTAAAATGGCTCTGAATACTGAGATAAATCAGTACAATTTGATTGATTGGTTTTTGATAATTAAATGAAAATTTAACTATCTATATAAAAGATTGATTGATTTATTGTTTTTGCACACTACCAGCAGAATTATCGGATTTAATGACCTTTTTAGGGTTGCCAGAATATCTTATATCCCCTCCACTTGTTGCTCTAGCTGTTAATTCTTTAGACGTATTTATATAAATGTCTGCACCACTTGTTGCTTTAACATCAGATTTTTCTGCGCTCAAATTCCGCGCATCAATATCACTACCACTAGTTGCTGAAGCCATTAGAATTTTTGTAGTTCCTCTAACAGTTATATCACTTCCGCTTGTAGAATCACAGTCTAGTTTTGTAGTTTCTACGTCTAATTCAATATCTGCACCACTCGTGGAGCTTAGTATTAGTTCTTCAGTTTTAATAGTGTTAGTAGAGTAGACATCACTTCCGCTTGTTGCTTTTATTGAAGAAAGATCAGTAATATTAAGTATGATTTTCTTTGATGTTGCTCTTCTAATATTCTCGGATGTATATATGCTTAGAACACCATTTTTAACTTCAGTCATAATAATATCATGAAGGTTTTCGTCAGCTTCTAAACTTAATGATACAGTGTTAGACTGAGTTATGTAAAGGTCTAAACCTTGACTTATTTTTATAGAGTTAAAGTCGCTAGAGATATTACGCTCTGCGCTGACAACATTTCTGTTACCATCGATGCCTTCTCCTAAATTCATTGAAAAATTACAGGATAGCATTAGTATGCTAATAATACTAGTAATAATAATTCTGATTAATGTACTCATGATTTTTGATTTTTAGTGATACTGAAACTAGTTCAGCACAGGTTGATTTAATTTTGATTGATGAATTATCTTACAAAGATGTGTTAGATTTTAGCTGTTTTAAATTTAAAACTATCGAACTGTTAAATTTTTAGTTTCAATTGTCATTAACTTCGATATCTACTCCATCTTCGTTAATTTTAAGACTAACATCTGGTTTATCTTCAATAGAAGTAGGATTGTTATCAGAGGTTTCAATAATCTCGATTTCTTCTTCAATGGTGTAAATTTCCTCTTCAATTTCCTCTTCAATTTCCTCTTCAATTTCTTCTATACAACTAAGACATTCTACATCATCTTTAATGACTTTTAAATAATTTCCATCTTTAATATTTGATAAAATACTATTGTAATTGTTATAACTTCTTCTTTGGTATTTATTTGTGTTTTTATTAGGATACAGTATGGTACCTTCTGGTAAATAAACAATCACTCTTACTTCTTGGTCACTATATTTATTTTTAGCATCTGTGGTATGATAAGCTTCAAGCTGTAATTCATTATTAGAAAAAGTGTAGTTATAATTTATATTCTCAGCACGTTCTTTAGCACTATTATAATTACTACCACTAGCTTCTTTAACGATTGTGATTTTAGCTACGGAATCTGTAGTAGAATAAACGATAAGTTTTATGTCTGATGATACGATGCTACGACCTTTATCATCTTCAAATAATTTAAAATTATTATTATCGCTGTAATAGTAATTATTGTAGCGGTCAAAACCTGCCATGCTGATTTTTAGAGTGTCGTTGGCTTTTATATTTAGTTCATTTTTTGAAATAACTTCGGCATCAAATGCATGTTCTGTTGCTTGTTTAACTCCTATGATTATTAGACCAATAATAGCCATTAGCCATACTCCTAATAATGTAAATTTAGCAACGTTACCAATAGACTTTAAGTTATTTACTAATATTTTAAGCCCTAAGTAAAAGACAAAGAAAAAAGGAATACCAATGGCGAAAAATAATAACATAGACATTAACCACATTGGTATATGTGCTGCATTTGCCGCGTCAATAAAATTGATTGGTGGAAAATGTACAGCATCAGTTATGCCTATGGTAAAGAATGCTACGATTAGGCTTAGCAAAGTGCTAATGCCAACAATTATTAGGATAATACCAATAAACTTAGCGATTACTTTTAAAAAGAACATTAATAGACCTCCAATAGAATCAAAAAAGGTTTGCGAACTCGATTTTAGTCGGCTGCTTTGTTTTTGAAAATCTACACTTTTTACCGTGTCGGATATGTTATCTGATACATGATCAAAACTCTCTTTTAGTTTATCTCCATGTTTTTTTAAATCGACATTTTTTACTTTTTCTGAAACAGTATCAATCCCATCTTTAATTTTTTTTTCGATGTTACTGATATTTACAGCGTCGCCAGTCATGGTTAGTTTTTCTGCTGTAGTCTTTGCTTCTGGTACTAAAGCCCAGAAAATAAGATATATTAAGATAAATGTACCACCAGAGCCTATACCAAGTAATAGCCAGATTAAACGTGTCCAGATAGATTCTATACCTAAATAGTGGCTTAAGCCAGCAGCAACACCTCCTATGTAAGAGTTGTCTGTATCTCTATATAATTTCTTAGACGGATTAGAACTCGGTCTTTGTCTCTGTCTTGGTTGCGGTTCATCTTCAAAGATTTCATCATCTACTAAGTAATCTTCTGGTTGTCCCATTATGGTGATTACCTCGTCAACTAACTTTACGCCAACAACTTGTTTTTCGTTTTGTATGCGTTCTGTAAATAGTTCTGCGATACGTGCTTCTATATCTGAGATGATTTCAGATTGACCTTGAGAGTCTGTAAATGAACGTTTTATAGCCTCAAGATAGCGCTGTAACTTTAGATATGCATTTTCATCGATATGAAAAAATATACCTGCTAAATTTATATTGACTGTTTTATTCATTTCTTTGTTGTTTTTGTACTTGTTACTAGATTTACGGCATTTTGTAGTTCACTCCAAGTCGTGTTTAATTCTTTTAGAAATAGCTTTCCTGTCTCTGTAAGACCATAATATTTTCTTGGCGGTCCAGATGTAGATTCTTCCCAACGGTAATTGAGTAATCCAGCATTTTTTAACCTTGTTAATAGTGGGTATATGGTTCCTTCTACAACAAGCATTTTTGCGTCTTTTAGTGTGCCAAGAATTTCTGCGACATAAGCATCTTCATCTTTTAAGACTGATAAAATGCAATACTCCAGAACACCTTTACGCATTTGTGCTTTTGTGTTTTCTATTTTCATGTGTGCGTCTTTAATTCGATTAAACTGTTCATTTTTTGATTGATTTGATTATTGATGAAAATTCGATTTTACTTTAAAAAATTGATGGTCAATGGGTATTTATAAACTTTTCCATCCCTTGCCGATAAACTTGCGCGCACTATGAGTGCGAGTTCTATTATAAATGCAATTACAGCTAAGGCTCCTAAGCCACCTCCAATGTATAATAGAGGAGAAGGTTGACCTACATTAATATGAAAGTCATGAAACCCATTAAAATTTAAAACATCCATATTTCTAAGTAACTTAAAAATGAAAAATGGTACACTTATAGTTCCAATAATAATTGCATAAAGCAATACACTAATTTGAAAGTTAATGGCTTGTTTGCCATGCTGATCTATAAATTCTGATTTATCTTTATTTGCTGCCCATAAAACTATTGGGCCAATGAAATTACCAAAAGGAATTACAAATCTCGAAAAGGTCGAAAGGTGTATAAATGTGGCTAAATTTTTATGATGATTATCTAACATATTTAAAAGTATATAATAGTTGTTTATACAAATATATGTCTTTAAAAAGGTATTATGTTACGCATAGTACTAAATATTAACATTTAATTAACATTAGTTCACCTTGAATATTTGAATTATTTTAGTGAAATTATATACAACATACATGAACATAACTCCATCTAAACTCAATAAATTTCTAATGTTTAAGCTGCCTGCAGCATACTTTACAGGTGTAAGAACAAAACATTTAGATAACACATCTTGTATTGTATCTGTAAAACACCGTTGGATAAATCAGAATCCATTTAATTCTATGTTCTGGGCAGTACAAGGCATGGCAGCTGAGTTAGCTACTGGTGCTTTGGTAATGAAAAAAATAAAAGAAAGCGGAAAAAAAACATCGATGTTGGTCGTAACTAATAATGCTTCTTTTACCAAAAAGGCAACAGGAAGAATTACTTTTAAATGTGAAGACGGTTTAAAAATTGATGAAGCAATGAACAAGGCTATTGAAACCGGAGAAGGCCAAACGGTTTGGTTAAATGCTAATGGGTTAAATTCAGATGGAGTACAAGTGTCTTCTTTTAATTTTGAATGGACGCTAAAAGTTAAAGTGTAACGTCATTGCGAGGACGAAGGAAGCGGTAATCTCATTAATGGACGATAGAATTTTTCAGTCACAGTCACAGTTTTTAGTGTTGGAATTTCAAATTTAGTATTGATAATTTTAAAAAGTTGTAACAAAATCAAGTTTTGTTCAACATATAAATGAATCAATCTTAAAACAACAACTTTAATATTATGGAAAAAATACCCGATTTTACAGACAGAAATGCACATGAAATAGATTACCGTATTTACGGTGAGGAGATGCAATACGTAGAAATAGAGTTAGATCCGCAAGAAGGAGTTATTGCAGAATCTGGGAGTTTTATGATGATGGATGATGGGATTAAAATGGATACTATTTTTGGTGACGGCTCACAAAAAGACACAGGTTTCTTAGGTAAAATATTAGGAGCAGGAAAACGTATCCTTACAGGTGAGAGTTTATTTATGACGGCTTTCTATAACGACCTCACCGGAAAACGAAATGTGTCTTTCGCATCTCCTTATCCAGGTAAAATTATACCTATTGACTTAAATGAATTTGGCGGAAAGTTTATTTGCCAGAAAGACGCATTTTTATGTGCTGCCAAAGGAGTAAGTATTGGTGTTGAGTTTTCTAAGAAATTGGGTCGTGGTCTTTTTGGAGGTGAAGGTTTTATTATGCAAAAGTTAGAAGGTGATGGTATGGCATTTGTACACGCAGGAGGAACTACAGCTGTAAAGACATTAGCTGCTGGTGAAATATTACGTGTAGACACAGGTTGTATCATTGGTTTTACACAAGGCATCGATTACGATATAGAATTTATAGGAGGTATTAAGAATTCTATTTTCGGTGGCGAAGGTTTATTCTTTGCAAAGCTTCAAGGTCCAGGAAAAGTTTACATACAATCCTTACCATTTAGCAGATTAGCTAGTCGTATTTTAGCGTCAGTTCCTAGAGCTGGTAAATCTAAAGGTGAAGGAAGTATTCTTGGCGGTTTAGGTGATTTGTTAGATGGTGATAATAGGTTTTAAAATTAAATTTATTTAATATTTTGTTAATCAGTAGCTTACGTTTTAAGGATCTCTATTTAGTTTATTTGAAATTCAACATGTTATTTTACTTTTAACATAAAAAGCTGTTAAACTTCATTATGGCATTTGTTTTTTGTCTAATTTAGAGAAGTAATTGAAACATTAGCCTATATAGAAAATCTACTTTTTTTAATCTTAAAATTTAAAACTTTACTATGGCAAGAGCAATGTATGAGTACACTAAGACTGTACTAAGCAAAGTTAGTTTTGATACGACATTATTTTGCAAGGAAGTGCAAAAAGCAGTAAGACGATTACTGCCTCACGAACTTGAAGATTTAAGAATTTATATTCAGTCCCTAATTAATCAAAACCCAGAATTAAATCAATGTTTAATATATTTAAAAGCATAAAAAAAAGCGACTCATTTGTCGCTTTTTTTTTATTTGGGTAAAGGACTCACAATTTCTACATTTTGAAAAGCTATTGCACCGCGTATAATTCCAGAAATAACATTATGCATAGCGTCTATAATTTGCATTTTTAGCTCACTTTTATGATAAATGATACTGACTTCTCTGGCAGGTGAAGGTTCTTTAAAGTGTCTTAGATTAGGACTTAATTTTTCCTTTATATCTAATGTGTGTAAATAGGGTAGAAGCGTCATTCCCATGCCTTCGTTAGAGAGTTTTATTAAGGTTTCTATACTGCCACTTTCTAGCTGAAACGTTTCATCTACTTGATCTTTAAAAGTCTTACATAGATTTATAACACCATCTCTAAAACAGTGACCATCCTCAAGTAAAAGCATATCCTCAATATCTAAATCTGAGACTTCAATAGTCTTATAATCTTTTAATCTGTGATTATCTGGTATATATGCAACAAATGGCTCATAGTACAATACACGTTCTTTAATATTATCACTTTCTAAGGGAGTTGCTGCGATCGCTGCATCTAAATGACCATCATTAATTCGTGTTAATATCTCTTGGGTAGTTAACTCTTCAATTTTTAACTTCACTTTTGGATATTTTTTAATGAAGCTTTTTAGAAACATTGGTAATAGGGTTGGCATAACGGTCGGGATGATACCTAATCTAAATTCACCACCTATAAATCCTTTTTGCTGATCTACAATATCTTTTATGCGGTCTGCTTCGTTAACAATGTTACGCGCTTGGTATACAATCTTACGACCAACTTCTGTAAGTTCAATAGGTTTTTTACCTCTGTCAAAAATAATTATATCTAATTCATCTTCAAGCTTTTGTATTTGTGTACTAAGTGTAGGTTGTGTTACGAAACACTTTTCTGCTGCTTTGGTGAAATTTTTATGTTCAGCTATCGCTAAAGCGTATTTCAATTGTGTGATTGTCATAGTGCATTCATTTAGGCTATAAAAGTATTAAAACTATTCATGAAAACTATAGTAAATTTGGGTTAATTGAACTGTAACTTTGAATAAATAAAAATAATAGATTATGACACTAAATAGTATAGGATTAGATACAAAAAAAACAAAGGCCTTAGCTGATGATTTAAATCAGTTACTAGCTAATTTTCAACTCTACTATCAGAATTTAAGAGGTATACATTGGAATATTAAAGGACGTGGCTTTTTTGACTTACATGTAAAGTTTGAAGAACTATATACGGATGCTAATACAAAAGTAGATGCTATAGCTGAGCGTATATTAACGCTAGGCGAAACACCGCTGCATACTTTTGATGATTATATTAAAGCAGCAAAAGTACCAGTAGGTAAAAATATCTCTAAAGATGAAAATGCTGTGCAACTTATTGTAGAATCATTATCAGAATTACTGAAAGTTGAAAGAGCCATTCTAAATACTTCTGATGAAGCTAATGATGAAGGGACTAACTCAATGATGAGCGATTTTATTACTGAGCAAGAAAAAACAGTTTGGATGATGAAGGCTTGGTTAGGAGAAACAGTTTAATTTTTGAAGTTAATTTTATAGATAAAAAAAACCTTCAGAATTTAATCTGAAGGTTTTTTAATAAATAAACTTAACTTTTAATATGTGTCTAAAATAATTTTTAAATCTTTAAGACTTATATTAATCGCAACCAGATTCTATATTCCAGAATGTAGAGCTTACAACGATCAAAATTGGTGTATCACAATAAAATGACCATTCATCACTAAAGTTTTCTGAGTCCATAATTATGATAGCCGTTAATGTGCCGTTCACATTAGTTAGACTCCAAGTTCCTGAAGTAACGGCGCTATTGTTTAAACTTACTGTTACTGTGCCATCAGATGAAAACACATACGTATATACCTGATTATTTACCGTTGCAAACCATATTTGGCATTCTACTAATGCAGATGCAACTGCGTCTTCAGAACAATCACTAGGGTTATTATCATCTTCACAATTAACGACATTGTTTTCAGTAAAACCTTCACAAATTGCGTAACACATATTTGTAAAAACTTCAATAACAGTTTCACCTGCTTCATTTGTGTATTGAATACAAACTAAATCAACTGGTGTGTTTTCGCACTCTTCGCACTCACCTCCACCATCAATATCACCATAACAATCTTCTAGTATTGTTTCTATGTCTTCTGGTGTATTTATTGTAATTACCTCTTCATTATCTAGTGTTACAGTAAAAGGATAAACAAAATCAAAGTCATATACATCATATAATGAATTGCCTAATTCTTCCTGAGAATTAATTAATACTGTATCTCCATTAATAATAATTGATAATGGGTAGTTAAGCGTGAAACATTCTGTACTGCCAGAATAATAATCATCTTCACAAGTATCAACAAAATCATTTTCAGTAAAACCATCGCACTCTGCATAACAAGCATTTGGATAAGTTACTGTAAAAATTTCGCCATTAGGATCTGTTATTTCTACACAAACAGGATCAAAAACTTCAAAACATTCACAAACCTCAATATCATCAAAACCACAGTTTTCTACTAAGCTTACAAATTCATCTTCATTGTTTATTGTAACTATTTCAATTGTATTGCTGTTTTCACTGTAAGTTTCTACATCAAAAGGAAATGCAATACCATTAATAAATAAATTTTCATTAGAACCTAATATTATATTCACTAAGCCTCCTAAACCATCAACAGTTACTGTTGAACCATTGTTGTAAGACAATGTTAACGGATAAACAAAGTCAAAACAAAAGTCAAAGACAATATTACCAGCAGGGTTATTAGTTGTAGTAAAGTTACCAGTTTGGTTAAATTGTTGACTTAATTCATTTAAAGATTTTGTGATTGAGGCGCTTTCTTCTGTAGTTTGTTGCTCATCTATCACAGCTTCTTCATTGGTACAAGATGTAAATACCATTAAAGCCATAAATAAACTAAAGAGTGTAAATTTTAAATTCTTCATTTTTGTAATTTTTTATGTGGTTAAAACTAGTTATTGGGTTAATCAGTAGTAAGACAACTCACAATTTAAAAACCCTACTTTTTTAACAAGATTTTTTTTTCATAGTTTTGAGTCTTCAATTAATAAAAGCGTAATGTCAAAAGATAACCGTAATATTTGTAACTCAAAAACCTTTGAGTTTATTTATAAAACCTATGCAAAAGACATAAGGCGTTTTCTTTTTTTTAAAACTCAAGATATAGATGCAGCCGAAGATTTATTACAGAACACGTTTATTAAACTTTGGGATAATTGTAGTAAGGTAGATTATAATAAAATAAAAAGTTACACCTATACTGTTGCTAATAATTTATTTTTAAATGAGAAGAAACACGAAAAAGTTGTAAAAAACTATAGTGACTCAAATAAAAAAGAAAGTACTAACGAATCACCAGAATTTATTTTACTAGAAAAAGAGTTTATGGAAAAGTTAGAACGGACTATTTCTAATCTGCCAGAGAAACAACGCGAAGTATTTTTATTGAATAGAATTGAAAATAAAAAATATAAAGAGATAGCAGAACTACTCGATATATCAGTAAAGGCAGTAGAAAAAAGAATGCATCAGGCTTTAGTTGTAATGCGAAAAGAAATAGGTAATGTATAATTTTACTATTTTAAGTAGGGTTTTTATATAATGAGTTGTCTTAATTATAGAACACGATGAAAGAAGATAATACAAATAATAATTCAGATACGTTTTTAGCCAAATGGTTAGAAGGGGAGATTACTGATATGGAATTAAAAAGCCGTGTTAGTAAAGATGATTTTGAAGGGTATTTAAAGTTGAAAAAAGGAATTGCCATCTCTAACAAATTAAATGCACCTATTGATATAAGCTTTGATAAAATTAAACAACGATTAGCTAAAAAAGAGCAGAAAGTAAAATTTTTAAACACAAATTGGATTATTGGTGTTGCTGCGTCTATTGTCCTATTATTTGGCCTTTTTACCATGTTAGATACTAATGAACTTATTATAGAAACTGGTTTTGGAGAACAAAAAACTATTACACTTTTAGATGGCTCTGAAGTAATATTAAATTCAAAATCTAAAATTTCTTATAGTAAAGACGAATGGCAAGATAATAGACTGTTAACCTTAGAAGGTGAAGCTTATTTTAAAGTTAAAAAAGGTGAAACATTTACAGTGAAAACTAATAATGGCTCAGTTAGAGTTTTAGGAACGCAGTTTAATGTCAACGCGACTAATGATTTTTTTGATGTTGTTTGTTATGAAGGTAAAGTTGGTGTAAAAACCTTAGAATCAGATTATGTGCTGTTACCCAACGATGCTGTAAGAAAAATAAATGGTGATGCATCAGAGTCATTTAAAATACAAGAAAAACAGCCAACATGGATTGCGGGTGAAAGCACCTTTAAAAGCGTGCCAATACGTTACGTAATAACTTCTCTACAAGATCAATATAATATAAACTTCGATGCAGAAGCTATTGATGATTCTGTATTGTTTTCTGGTAGTTTTCCACATAATAACCTTAATATGGCATTAAAAACTGTTTTTGAAACATTTGAGATAAGATATATTGAAGAAGAGAAACGTAACATTAAGCTCAGGTATTAAAGATGAGGTTAATCTATATCTTTGTTTTAATGTTACTTCCATTATCAGCCTTTTCGCAAGAAGAGGCTTTTTACATTGCGTTTAAAGACGAACCTTTGTCTGACGTGTTTTCAAAGATTGAAGATACTTACGATGTTTTATTTTCTTATAAGGATGACTATATTAATACTAAACGTGTCACTTTAGTTAGAGACAAACGTACACTTTTAGAAGTTTTACAAGCTATTAAGTTATTGACACAGTTAGATTATAAAATCCTTAACGATCGTTATATCATTATTAATGAATCTTTAGAAAAAGTAACAGATTTATATAAGCTTGAAGCCGTAATTGTTAGAAGTTACCTAACAAAAGGTATTGAAAAAAATAGAGACGGATCCTATAAACTGTATCCTTCTAAGTTAGCAATATTACCAGGTCTAACAGAACCAGATGTCTTAGAGAGTATTCAATTATTGCCTGGTGTTATAAGCCCGAATGAAACTGCAACCGGTTTTTTTGTAAGAGGTGGAGCTTCTGACCAAAACCGATTAATATGGGATGGTATTAATTTATACCACAAAGGGCATTTGTTTGGAATGATTTCACCATTAAACCCGAATGTAACCTCAGAAATTAAATTTATAAATAAAGGAGCGCATGTTAGATACGGCGAGCGCTTGTCTAGTGTTATAGACATGTCTTCAAATTCAGAGATTTCTAATCAGATAAAAGCAGAAATAGGAGTAAACGGAGTCAATGCAGATGCTCTAATAGACATTCCTATTATAAAAAATAAGATGAATATTCAGGCATCTCTTCGAAGAAGTTACGTAGATGTTCTAGAAACATTTGCTTTTAATCAATTGTCAGACAAAGTTTTCGAAAGTACTAAGATTAATAACTCTGAAAATGCAAGTAATGCGTTTTCATTTTTAGACTACAACGTAAAACTCAATTTCAAGCCTAACAAAAACAACAGTCTTTATGCTAGTATTATTTCTATAGATAATCAGTTAGACCATGTTCAGAATGATATAGAAACTAATAGCGAATTTAATGATAAGTTACAAACAAGTAATATAGGTTACGGGTTCGGGTGGGTACTTAATTGGACTGACAAAATATCTCAAAACACAACAGCCTTTTTTTCGGATTACAAACTGAATTATAATTTTATTACTACAGAAAACAATGAGCAAGTTTCAGATTTTGAGAAGCGAAACACCATTTTTGATTCTGGTATAGCAACAGAAGTAAACATTAATACATCTAATACTAGTAATTACACATTCGGTTATCAATACACGCTTAAAGATGTTGCTTATGCATTTTTAAACACTACAGATCTTTCCTTTGTATTAGATACTGAAGATAATACTGTACAAACGCATAGTTTATATGGGAATTACAATTATAATAATGCTAAGCTTTTTGATGTCTCTTTTGGATTACGTAGTACTTACTTTAAAGAATTAGATGCAGTGAGAGTAGAGCCGAGATTAGTTGTTTTAGCTCCTGTTTTTAAACATTTAAAGCTTCAAGTAACAGGTGAAATTAAAAATCAAATTATCAGTGAAATCGATGAGACAATTTTAAGCAGTCTATCATTAGAAAATAGAGTTTGGCGATTAGCTAATGGTAATGAATTTCCGATTATAAATAGCCAGCAAGTTTCAGCTGGGTTTATCTACAATAAGAATAATTTAAGTATAGATTTTGATACATATTATAAAAGATTGAGAAATATAACGGCTTTATCTCTAGGTTTTTTAAACCCAAACAATAGTACTTTTAATATTGGTGAACAGAATATTTTAGGCGCAGATATTTTTATTAAAAAACGTTTTAACAGCTTTAATTCTTGGATTAGTTATTCGTTTAATAGAGCTAAAAGTAATTTTGAAAACTTAAATAATGATATAAATTTCACATCAAAGTCTAATATTACACATGCTGTATCGACGGCTTTAAGTTATAAGTTAGATGATTTTCAGTTTGCATTAGGTTGGAAATGGCAAACGGGAAAACCGTACACTATCGCAGAGCAAGGTAGTGACGGGTTAGAGTTTAATAACGGTATTAACACAGGGCAATTGCCTGTTTATCATAGATTAGACTTTTCTTCAACTTATAATTTTAAACTTTCAAATACCAATAGTTTAAGAGGTAAGGTCGGATTATCTATTCGTAATATCTATAACCGAAAAAACCTAATTAGTAGAGAATATAGAGGTAACAATAGCTTAGACGATCCAATTGAGCAAATAGAGACTTTTTCTATTGGTATTACACCAAATCTAATGTTTAGACTCTATTGGTAATAAGAGTGTTAAATTAATAAAAGCCATTAATTTCTTAATGGCTTTTTTATTCGATTGATTGATTGATTGATGAGTTATGTTTTAGAAACGGATTTCAAATTTTAAATCTTCTTTAGCTACTGTAAAGTTAGCATCACCATATTGTGGTGGTCCAAAAGCCATAACATTGTTAGATATTCCATAATCTTCTAAAGGCATTCCGTTTTCTCTAAAATCCATACGGTTGTTTTCATTTGCATCATGTAAGGCCATTATCGCATAGTCACCTGGTTGTACATTTTCAAAAGTGATTTCAACTTTACCATCTTTAATCTTAGTTTCAGTATTCATAATACCTTGACCTTTCATAAAAGTGTCTTTTGTATGTAGTGCGAAAGATACTTTGCCTGTGTCACTTTTTACATTGTCAATACTTACTGTTATAGTAATGCCGTCCTCTTGAGAAAAGCCAAATAATGAAGTGAAAACTAGTGCGATTGTTAAGATTAAATTTTTCATAATGATTTTTGTTTTAATGGTTTGTGTTTGTTTGATGATTCAAATATCTAACAAATGTCCGTGTAGAAATAATTGTTGTTACCCAACTGTGATTTTAATAGGATGAGTTGTGGTTTGGTTAGCTTTTAGTTGTTAGAATTTAGAAGCTAATAAACAAAAAAGTATATTTTATTCAGTTACTGAGCACTTAATACTAAAGCAATCCTCGGGCTTTTATCTCTAAATACTTGTTAATAGTATTAATCGTCAATTTTTCAGGCGGAGTTAATATGGCCTGGATACCATACTTCTGAAGTTCCTTAACCATCAATCGTTTTTCAAAAGCAAATTTCTCTGCAACTGTTTTATGATATATAGATTGTAAATCTTCAGCATTTTCTTTAATAATGGTATCTAATTCTGTGTTTTCAAAGAGTACAACAACAAGCATGTGCTTTTTAGATATGGCTTGCAAGTAAGGTAGTTGACGTTTTAGTGCACTTAAATGTTCAAAGTTTGTATATAATAAAAGTAAACTACGATGGGTTACTTTACGTTTTAGTTGGGCATAGAGTAAACCAAAATCACTATCGTTAAATTGGGTGTCTATATTGTATAGGTTTTCTAAAATACGATTGAGATAGGTGAGTTTATGTATAGCTGGTAGAAAGGATTCAATCTTTTTTGAAAATGAAATCATACCAACCTTATCATGTTTTTTTAATGCTACGTTACTAAAAGCTAGTGTTGAGTTAATGGCATAATCTAAAAGTTTTAAACCATTAAAAGGCATCTTCATTACACGACCTGTGTCTATAATAGAGTAGATAGGCTGGGATTTTTCATCTTGGTATTGATTAACCATTAACTGCGCACGTTTGGCAGTTGCTTTCCAATTTACAGTTCTAAAGTCATCACCGTTTACGTATTCTTTAATTTGTTCAAACTCTGAAGTATTACCAATACGTCTAATTTTTTTGAGTCCAATTTCAGTCAAAGAATTACTAATAGCTAAAAAGTCATATTTCTGCATTTGAATTATAGAAGGATAAACCATAACCATTTGCTTATTCTGAAACTGATACCTGCGTTTTATAATTTTTAAAATAGAAGACACAAAAACGTTGAGATGCCCAAAATAGTATTCACCTCTGTCTACTGGTCTCACTAAATAGTCAAAATCATGATTCTGATTTGGGTTCAATGTCGTTTTATATGAAAAATCTCTTTTCTGAAATTGAACAGGCAATTCATCAATAACATCTAAATAGGTTTTAAAGCCATATTTATTAGTGATTGTTATTGGCACAGGATTGCTATCACTGTTAGAAAACTTATCTGGTAAAATACGTCTAGCATTAATCGCGTTTTTTGGTTGATAAAGTAGAAGCAAGTCAATTAGTAAAATAACCACAATTAAAACCATCAATGTCCATGCTACAGAAAATAAAGCAGGTAACCAAAACGATAATAAAAAGCATACAGAAGCTACAGCTAAATAAATATAGAGCTGTTTGTGAATGTATAAAGACTTTAAGAATTTCATATTTACTTACTGCTTTTTATCTAGGCACCTCTACTGATTGCACTATCATCTCAATAACATTCTCAGTCGTCATACCTTCCATTTCGCGCTCTGGTGTTAAAATGATTCTATGGTTAAGAACAGGGTTTAAACCTTTCTTAATATCTTCTGGTGTTACAAAGTCACGGCCATTAATCGCTGCAAAGGCTTTAGCAGTATTTAATATAGCGATTGATGCTCTTGGTGATCCTCCAAGATATAAATGCGGATGGTTACGTGTTTTAGACACAATTTCTGCGATATATGTTATAATTTTTTCTTCTACAACAATAGCTTGTGTTTTAGACTTGTACTCTTCTAAAGATGCTGTGTCTAGTATCGCATTGATTAAGGTTTGTGGTTGCTCACCTTGTCTTTTATGATGCGAAGTAATAATCTTTACTTCATCTTCTAAAGAAGGATAATCAACTTTTATTTTAAATAAAAAACGGTCTAATTGTGCTTCTGGTAATGCATACGTACCTTCTTGATCAATGGGGTTTTGTGTTGCTAAGACCATAAACGGATTGTTAAACTTATACGTTGTACCATCTACCGTAGCTTGGCGTTCTTCCATAGTTTCGAATAAAGCAGCTTGTGTTTTAGCCGGTGCTCTGTTAATTTCATCAATTAAAACGATGTTAGAAAAAATAGGACCTTTTTTAAATTCAAATTCCGAAGACTTCATATTTAAGATCGAAGTTCCCAAAACATCACTCGGCATTAAATCTGGCGTAAACTGAATTCGACTAAAATCAGTTTTTAAAACCTTTGCAAACAATTTTGCTGTAACCGTTTTTGCAATTCCGGGAACACCTTCAATTAAAACATGTCCATCGGCTAATAAGGCCACAATAAGTAATTCTACAAAATTGTCCTGTCCTATGATTACTTTTCTAAGCTCTTCTTTAATGCTTTCTACTGCATTTTTAAGGCCTTCTAGTTGAATTCTATTATCAAAGTTTAAATCGTCGTTTACTGCTTCGTTTTCCATTGGTTATGGGATTTAAATTGTTCTATTAAGGTATTTAACCGTTCTAATTCTGAATTATTTATCGTTGCTTTACTATTCAAACTATTAATATGATTGAATAGTGTTTTTGTGTCTTCAACTGTATTATTACTTCTTGCAGCTAAATTGGTAATGAATGTGTCATTAATTTCCGAAGTACTTAGATGCATTATGTTTCTTATATAATCTAAGAAATGGGTAATCTTATGATTAGAAATGTCTTTATGCTTGCCGTTTTCATAATACATATTGGCAATAGTCCTTGTGAAATCTACGGTTTTATTTTTTAAAGGTCTCACTATCGGAATAGCACGCTGCTTTCGCTTTCCTTCAAAAATGATATAAATTAAAACACCAATAAGCATTATGTAATACGCCCATTTTAAAGATTTAGTACTTAAAAATAAATACATTGGTGATGTATAAAATTTCTTTCCGTTTTTATAATAGGTATCGACAAAAACAGGTTTGCTTGTATCTATGTAAGACATTAAGCCAGCTGTATAATCTTGATTAGGGGATGTTAGCATAAAGTAATTTGTAAAAGCCTGCGGAAATGTATTGAGGATAATTTCTCCATCTCCAAAAGATTGCTTTATCGTATTTACTAAAGAATCTTTAATTACTGTGTTTTCACCTCTGTAGGTGTCAATAAAACCAAGTATGGTGGTCTGTGTTGTATCAATTTCATCAAAATAAAAAAAGGTGTTTGCTTTATCGTATTTATAGTTTTGCTTATTGTCTAATAATGGGTTTACAAGGTTGACTTGATATTCGTTGTTAAAATTTTCAAACGTTTTCACTGATTTTGTCTTCAGATTTAAAGTATCTAATAGTTTATCTTCAAAATCTACAGCAGAAACAATTAGTGTGTTTCCATTATCAACCCAATCTAAAAGTGTATTCAGTTCCTCTTTTCCAAAATTAATACCGCCATTGTAAAACAAATAAGTGCCTTCTACATTAGTTTCTTCTAGAAACTCAAATGGAGGACGCTCAACTGGAGTAATATTATTAGAAATACGGTTGAGCTGCTCATTAAAGACATACGAGCCAAACGGAATTTTATGATGCGTAGCATAAGATGGATACCAATTTACATCTTTCGGTTTGGTCATCTCCAAAAACACAATGATTATAATTGACAATGCAACTAATACGATATATAGTTTCCCTTTTTTACTCATCGCGTTTCAATGGTTTTATTTAGAGTTTCAAAAGGTAATTTTAAGGTTTCGAATTTTAAGACGTCTACATCAAATTCTCCATACCATACATAATCGTAAATTCTTGTAATGTTTTTAAAACTTACTTTTAAATCGTTTTTTTCTATTTCATTTATGTAATCATCATTAGTTTTCTGAGGTTGCCAAATAATGTTACCACCATCGCTAAGATATTTTAGTGATAATAGATAATAGTAACGAATAGCGAGTCTGTAATTTTGTTGGTTTATAGCTTCTTTTATTAGAGCAGGAATATCTTCATTCTGAATAATTTGCTCTTCTTCAGTTAATATAACGGAACCGTTTTGTTGTGCTTTAATTTTTAGGTTATTTGAATTCACTTTTAAGAAAAAACGAATGAGTAAAAAAACCAGAAAACCTAATAAAATATAAGGTAGAATTCGAAACACAAAATAAAGAAAACCAGTTGCCGTACCTACGCCAAAAATAGTTTCCCAAAATTCGAGAAGGAAGTTTTGGAGCCAACGATAAGCTTTATCTAAAAAACCGTCTTCGGCCTCAACTTCGAAATAGTTAAAATCTTCGTCTGCTTTGTAGGTTTCTAAGTCGTCTTCTGTAATGGTTTGTTTTTCTAAAGTGGTATCATCGTAATTTACGGGTTGCTCTTTTTGTTGACCAAAGGCGTATTGACCAATAAAAAAAACAAAAAATAACAACCTGTATATATACATTTATTCTTCTATTTTCCCAATTTCACTAATACGATCGTAAGTACCTGTAAAGTTTGTTTTTTCATGAAGATGGAAATAAATAACAGCACCACCAATAACTAAAATTGTATTTAGTATAAATTGAAAAAAGGTATTAAGGATATTTAAAAAGATGATAACTGGGTCAGCATAAAAACTATCCATATTTGATGGGTCAATTTCACCAGAAAAAACACCAGTACCAACTAAAGCATAAATAATTGAAGGAATAGAAAGTGCTAAACCAACGATGTAGTATATGATACCTAAAACAATAAAAGAGCCAAATGCAGTCCAGAAATCTGCGTTTACTAGCGTAAAGCTTTGGCTGTACGCATCTGTTGTAGAGCGTCTAGTTTCAAAAACAAAAATACTAAAGACAACAGCCATTGGTATCATAGCATAAAATACAGGTAAAATACAAATCATTGTCGCAATGATTAACGTTATGCCTTTAAGAAAACTCAATCCAAAAAATGACCAAAACGTATTATAAACATTTTTTTTAATTTCACTTAAATTAGTATCTCCTTTATTGTCTACATAAGATTTTATATAATATAGAGTAACTGAGGTAGTTAAAATATAAGCAGTGATTGCAGATATAAAATAACATATTCCGGCAATTACTGTAGCTAAGATATTACCTGAATTGAACGATGGTTCTCCTAAAGACGTAAAATCAAATATATCGCCAGCGACGTAATTATAAGCACCAAGAGACACCATTAAAATTAATATTGCAGGACCTGCAATATTAAATATAGCTTTCATTAAAGGTTTAAATTCATTTCTAATAAAACCAAAAGTATCCGTTAGTATAGCACTAAAATCACTTTGTTTTCTAAATTCTATGTAGGGTTTATTCATATTGTGTTTGGTTAAATTTAGTTGGTTAGTTCAATTGTATTTTTAAACTCAGTGAGTTTTTTTAATTTTCTATGTAGCTGAATTGGGTAAATAACGTAATAAAATAAGATGAGTGCTAATGAACCTCCAATAATTAAAATAGCCAGCCAATCTGGCATTTCGGTATGTCTGGTTACAAAGCCCTCTAAAAAGCCTGCAATAATAAAAAACGGAATGGTGCTCATTAATATTTTTAAGCCATTAATAACTCCGCGCTTAAAAGATTCTAGTCTAGGTAATGTCCCAGTAAAAAGAATTCCGTTACCCATAACAAGACCTGCGCAACCTGCTATTACAATTACCGATATTTCTATGGTACCGTGTATCCAAATTGTGCGAGCAGATTCCCAAAGTAAGCCTTGTTCGTAAAAAAAATATTGAAAACTACCTAACATAATACCGTTTTGCATCATTATATATAATGTGCCAACACCAAGCATAATACCATAGCCAAATGCAAAAAGTGCAACTTTAATATTATTAAGTGTAATACCTAAAAACATATTAAACTCACCTTGCTGTTTGTATACAGCCATTGGGTCTCCTTTTTTTATGTTTTCTAAAGTCATGTTTACATAACCATCCCCTAAAAAAGAGCGTACAAAGTCACCTTCGTTAGCTGCAGAGAATGCGCCAACAATAACAAATAAGGTAAAGGTTAAAAAAGTAATTAGAAGTTCTCTCTGATGTTGATAAAACATAGTAGGGAACTCTGTCTTAAAGAAAGAAATAAGGCGGTTTTTTGGTTCTTTTTTAGTCTTGTAAATATTCTGGTGTGCTGATGATGCTAATTGATTTAGATAACGTTCTGTATTACTATTTTTGTAAAACGTTTTAGCATAGCTCAAATGATCTGTGACTTCAATATACAGGTCAGACAACAAATCGGGATCAATATTGATTTTATTTGCAAGAACGCTTTCAAATTCTAACCATTTGTCTTTATTTTGCTTTACAAAAGCCGCTTCGCGCATATACTAATCCCTTTAGCTTTCAAAGAAAAGAAAATATGGACGAATTTCAAATAGAAACTGCTCAAAATGTAGGTATAAATCAAAACGTTGCTAGTATTGGAGATCGTTTGCTTGGTTATCTTATTGACAGTGCTGTTATTCTTCTATATGGAATCTTAGCCATATTACTTCTAGTTAAATTGAATTTAGAGCCAGGTGATTCTTGGACAATTTATCTATTAGTCTCATTACCAGCATTTTTGTATTATGTTTTGCTCGAAACCTTTTTAAATGGTAAGACCATTGGAAAGACTTTAATGAAAACACGAGTGGTGAAATTAGATGGTTCGCCACCAAGTTTTGCAAATTATTTTGTGAGATGGATTTTAAGAATTATTGATGTTGCATTAACAACTGGAGGTGGAGCTGTGCTGACTATCTTATTAAAAGGAAATGGCCAACGTATAGGCGATATCGCAGCAGGAACTACTGTTATAAGCGAAAAACAAAAACTAACGATTAATGACACTTTGGTAAAAGATTTACCTTTAAACTATTTGCCAACCTACAGCCAAGTCACCGTATTAAAAGATAGTGATATGCAGACCATTAAAAATTTATACGATGATGCCGTTAGAAATGGAAACCATAATATTATTGTAAACTTACATTATCGTCTTTTAAAAGTAATGTCTATTGAGACCAATGAAAAACCTTTAGATTTTGTAGCTAAGGTCATAAAGGATTATAATTACTATACTCAGAATATGTAAGTAGATAGACACAATTACTGTGAAGGCAGAAATCTTGCATATAAATTAGATGCTGCATTTAGTACCGAATGATAAATATAAATTATATAAAAAAACCATGTTTATTCAAACTATTGATATTTTAGGAACCATCGCTTTTGCCATTTCTGGTGTGTTGGTCGCCATGAATAAACGTATGGATCCGTTTGGTGTGTTTATAATTGCTTTCGTTACTGCTGTAGGTGGTGGTACATTACGCGATCTGCTAATAGGTTCTACACCTGTGTTTTGGATGGCAGATATGATATTTATATATGTTATAGCTGCAGCTACATTTGCGGCTGTAGTTTTTAGAAATCAAATAAAGCACTTAAGGAAATCACTCTTTTTATTCGATACTATCGGAATTGGTTTATATACAGTTATCGGAATTGAAAAAGGTTTAAATGCAGACTTACATCCCATAATATGTGTTGCTTTAGGTACAATATCTGCCTGCTTTGGAGGTGTAATACGGGACATTTTATGTAATGAAATCCCTGTGATTTTCAGAAAAGAAGTATACGCAACAGCTTGTATATTTGGTGGGAGTACTTATTTTATTTTACGCGAGTTTATTACAGATCAAAACTTAATTTTTGTTATTTCACTAAGTGTGGTTATAACGGTTAGGTTATTGGCTGTGATTTTTAAAATTAGTTTACCAACTTTATACGGTGATGAAGGCAATAAATAGATGGAAATTTATTAATTGCTAAGACCTTTATTCTTGTCAATATTTATTGATCCCTTTTAAGTTTAAAATTTTATTTCTGATAAGCGCCAGAAGAATAGGTGAGTTCATAGCTATGCGTGTATATTTCAAATACAATTCCGAAAGGATCTTGTACATAAACCATTTTATAAGGCTTATCGTCAGGGTAATATTCTCGTATTGGCATGCGTTGTTTACCACCATGTTCAACTATTTTTTTAGTCAAGTTTTCTATATCTGGATCTTGAACGCAAAAATGAAATAGGCCTGTATTAAACGGATTAAAAGCGGGTGCTTCTTTTTTGCCGTGTGGAAAAGAGAATAATTCTATACCAATACCGTCAGAGGTAGACATATGTGCAATATCAAATGTTTCCCAATCGTCACCAAAGACATCAATACACATTTGTCCAATTGCTGTATCGCTTTCTTTTTGCACCTTAGATGGTGCCATAATAACATACCATCCCATGACGTTTTTGTAAAAACCAACGGCTTTGTTTATATCTGGTACGGTAATTCCGATGTGCGAAAATGATTTAGGGTAACTAGTTTTATCTTTCATACTTTTTAAATTTGTTTAATTTTATCTGTTGTTACCTATAGTTTTTATTCAATACCTCAATTGCTTTTAATAGAACAGCATCAGAATTATCGTTCTTATAGTTTAATATTTTAAAATCGGGCTCAATTCCTTTTCCTTCGTAATTTACCATTTTTGTAGAAAAATACTGTTGGTGAGAAAGTGTTACTTTCCAACCGTTTAGTAATGAACCCTAACATCCACTATTTATAGCGAATGAGGCTATAATTGCGCCTCATTCGCTATACATACTTTTGTGTTTAGTTTTGTTCGGAGTCTCCTCGTATACTACATTAAATATACAATAAATTGGCGAGGTGCAATTAACAGTAGACGTTGGTATATAATTAGTAGACGGGAAGCGTTTTCAAAACGCGATTCTAAGTGCCGTAGGCAATTACATGCCAACGTGATTGTATAAGATTAGTTGCATGGTTAAGCGCATAATTTAGCAAATAAAAAACGAATAAAAAATCCGCGAAGATTTTCGTAAGTAGGCGAGGACTAGCAATAAATTATATACTGTGTTGGCATTTCGTTATTTTTTTTCCAATGTTTTCATTAACTCAAAACATAGTTTATCAATATTTCCCATATTCGGATTGAATGCTGACACATTTGAAAGTATTATTATACCGTTTTTTGTCTTTTCGTCAAATACCATTGATGACGAATATCCACCTGTCCCACCATTATGCCAGTACCAAATGTTTTGAGATTGGGATTTTAATAAATGCCATCCTAAACCAATATCCATAGTGTCGTTTATTTCAAAGGTTTTCTGCCTTGTCAATTCTAATGCCTTGTTTGAAGGTTTAAATTGAGCAATAACAAATTTCGATAAGTCCTCTGGCGTTGATAGTATTCCACCAGCACCAGCCAAAATTGAAAATTCCCAATTTGGAATCTCTTTTCCTTCATTATTTAGTCCTCTTACTAAATGTCCTTTTACTTTATTAATATCTGCTGTTGAGTTTTGCATCTCGTATTTGGAAAATATTTTATTCTGTAATAGGTTTTCATAAGTAGTATTTCCAATTTTACTTAACGTGTAACCCATTAATCCTCCTCCTAGATTCGAATATTGATAGTCGCCTTTATTTGACAATTCAAGATGGTTTGTTAGATATTCCTCCAATTCTTTTTCCTTATATTCTTTATACGGATTTTCAAGATTTACTTTTGCTAAATCTAAGTTTGAAGGCAAACGAGGAAGTCCAGAAGTATGATTAGCTAAATTGATAAACGCTATTTTTATATTATTATGAAAAGGTGTTTTTAAATAATCATTGATATTATTATTTAGTTTAATTTTTCCGTCTATAACAAAATTAGCAAGTAGCGTGGATGTAAACACTTTTGAAATAGAACCTATTTCAAAGACACTTTTATGATTATCAATTGCCGAAATGGTATCATTATTCTTTTTTGTGCCGTAATAACTCACTTTTCCATTATTGATAAAAGCTATCGAAACTTGTGTTTGATTAGGAAAAGTCTTAGCGTTTTCAAATATTAATTGAGATTGCTTTTTTGAAATACTACTAGCTTTAATAGATAAATTATTTATCACAGTTTCTGAAGTATTTTCTTCTGCAAAAGGTGTTACAGCAAAACCATTAATTTTAGAATTATTGTCTAAAGAAATATTTAGGGCGTAAATGGCGTTTTCAAAATTTGTTTTGTAAACCGCAACACTCTCGTTTTTATAACTTACAAATTCTCTTTTGGTTATGTTTCCAGCTTGTTTTTTCAAATTTGTTAAATAGGGTGCTAATTTATTTAAGGGCACTGCTACTTTCATATCGCTTGAAAACATAGAGAAAACAACTTCAAAATTGTTAGTATTGTAGTTTTTTACAAAGGCCTCTACAACGACTTTGTAAGTAGGTTTTTCAGTTTGTGCAAATGTTATGTTTGTAATCAAAACAAATAAGCTTATTGATATAATTTTTTTCATAATTGTTACTATTTTTTTCTTTTTAATTTTTTTAAAAACTTTTTTAATAATTGAGACATTTTTGATGAATCCCTAGCAATAGAGTCCTTTTCCCATTGGCTCACATTTCCTTTATATTGTTTCCAAGCCGATTTGATTTTTGTTACATCAGATTTAATTGAATCTTTTTCCCATTGACTTGTATTAGCCTTTAATTCTTCAATTAAAGTTGAAAAAAGAAAATTAATTTTTTCTCCTTCGGATGAATTTCCCCAGGTTTCTTTTATGTCTTGCCAAGTTTCTCTTTGTTCCTGTTTTGCCATTTTATTTTAATTTAGGGGTTATACAATCCAATAATATTTTTTTTATTCTTTTCATTTTTACAGCAATGTGATTTTCAGTCAAATCCGTTATTGCTGCTATTTCTTTATAATGCAGTTCGTCTAAATGCATAATAACAATTGATCCATCAACTGCATCCAAAAGTGAAATACATTCACGTAGTGCCTTGAACTTTATCTCTTCAATTTCATCTGGAATAGTTTCCGAAAGCTTGAACTGGATGGATTCTAATCGCTTGGTTTTGTTGTTCAAGCTTTCAAACTGCATTTTAGAACGATTGCATACGTTTAGTGCAATTTTATAAATCCAAGTACTGATATTAGATTTTCCTTTAAATGTTGAATATGACTTCCAAATGTGAAATATTACTTCTTGGAAAAGATCTTGTGGTTCAATTGGTGAAACAGCATATATTCTACATATTCTGTAAATACAGGTCTTATTGTCTTCCAGAATCTGATTAAATAGTTGTTCTTCTTGTTTTTGCATATTATATTTTTTCTATTTCCTGTTTTCTATTAACTTTAGTGACAAGAGTTGTGGAAATATGACAAGAAAATTCAATTATTTTTCAATTAGTCAGTTTTAGTGGAGATTTTCATGCTGGGTTTAATGAATACCAAAGTAATGTGTATGTTTAGTTGCGTGGTTAAGCAATTAAATTAGCAAACAAATACGGACTAGAGAAAATTCCAACGGAATTTTACAGATGAGCACTCACCAAAGCAATTAATTATTCACCGTGTTGGCAAATCGTTTTTATTTTTAATACCCTCCACCAATTACCATACTTGAGATAAGAGCAAATACAAAATTGATTTCAGAGGTTATATATTATCGTTTTGTTGGATCAATTACAGATTTAATGATACCAATACAGAAATAATACCACGCTTATAAAGTTCTGCAATCTGTTTGACCAATCTTCTGAGGACTGGTTTCACTATTCTATTGTCTTTATTGGTCATTACATTCGTTCCAACTTTAATAATAATTATTTCTTTATGCATATTCGTTTTCTTTGCCCAATTCAATAGCACGCGTAAACGCAGCGAATGCGGCTTCCTTTATCAATTCATTTACGTTATTATCATCCATCGAATCTAGTGCAGCTCGCGTTGTTCCGCCTTTGGAAGCTACTTTCTCCATCCAGGAATTAGGAGATAAATCAGATTGATTAAAAAGTTCTATAGCACCTTTAAAGGTTTGACTAACCAATACCCTAGATTCATTCTTTGAAAATCCCATTTCCAAGCCAGCTTCCAACATACTATGCATGAAGTAAAATACGTATGCAGGTCCGCTACCAGAAATTCCGGTGGAAGCGTCTATTAAACTTTCATTACTAACCAAAATAGACTTCCCTGTAGTGTTCAACAAATTTTCTACAGTTAATAACTCTATTCGTGAGACTTCTGATGAAGCCACATAAGATGTTAATCCAAGCCCAACTTTTGCAGGTAAGTTTGGCATCGCGCGTATGACTTTCTTTGCAGCAGAAAATTCCTTTATTGCGTCTAAAGTAACTCCCGCCATAATTGAAATTATAATTTGATCTGATGTGACCATCGGGTGGATTTTTTTGAATAGCTCTTCAGCGTGATGTGGTTTGACCGCAACAAAAATTATATCCGCTTTTGGCACACAGTCTTCCAGTTTTTTAAAGGTATCGAAGTGTGAAATTTTATAAAGTTCTTCTAATTTTTCGTCAGAATTGTCCAATACCATGATGTTTTTCTTCTTGAGTAGTTTTGATTTAGATATTCCTTCGGCATAGGCGAGGCCCATATTACCTGCTCCAATTACTAGTATTTTCATTAAATATTATGAGTTTATTAATTATTTAAATAAAACAGACTGTCATTTAGATTACGCAATCATCACAATTTTTCACTTCACCATAATAGGTTTCTCGATATTTATGTAGTGTTTTAATAGGCAAGCCTAAAAAGCGTTTTTTTATATAGGTAACTTTGGTTAAAAGTTCTCCCATTTTTTTACTATATCTTTTCTCAGTTTTTGTCTTTCTTTTAATATCAATAATTTTCATAAACTAATTTTTGCTTTGTATAATAATTTCAATATTTCTTGAGTTCGTTGAAGAGCTTGCTTAATGCCGCTGCCAAATAAATCACATTATTAACCTATAACCTATAACCTATAACCTATAACCTATAATCTTTAATGCGTTGCTTTGTTTAATGCGTTTTTTTATTTATTACTGTATTTATGTAGATTTTTTGAAATTAATCTATCGCTTTTCGAAGCTAAAGCGCATGGATTATTGCGTCAATATTGTGGGTATCAACTAATTTTTCAGCGTATGCTTTGTGACCGTGAGGTGCCAGTAAATGGAGTCTTCCTCTCTTTATTGAAGCAAGGAAACTTAGCACTTTCCATTTAGCAACTGTTTTTTTTTGGTTCTCATTTTTTAAAGCTATTACTGAATAATGTTTAACTCCACCATGAGTAACAAAGGATAAATCAGCCTGAATTTCTTCATGAGTAGTTTTGCTAGTAAATATTCTAGGGCTTTCATATCCCTTTGAAATCGACTTAAAAGAAATTGTAGATTTATTGTTTGCCCACACAACAGCCTTTTCTAGATATGCATCTTTCTTCATATATTTTTTTATTGAAACTATGATAAAAGTTCTTTATTAACAGGGTCTTTATCTAAAAATACAAAATATAGTTCGTATAGAACCTATTTAAAAGTTTTAATATAAGAATTAAAACATTAAGTAGCTGGTATTTAAGGTTTTGTAAAAATAACACCTTTTTACTATATAACCATGATGTAGGTGTTATAGAATTTAGCCAATACAAATTATTCGGGATGATCTGTTATTTCTTTTATTGTAAGTAATGGGGCTGCATCTATATCTTCTACATCCATTATTATAGTTAGTAATTCTATATTTCTATCTAATTCTTCTATTTGCTCCGCGGTTAATTTCTCTAATCTTTTTGATAGTTTCTCTTGAAGTGTGGGTGGGTATTTATAAAGTAAATCAGCACCTTTAGCTGTCAAAATAACATATATAGCTCTCTTGTCATTAGGTTTTTGGGACTTAGCAACTAAGGTTTTGCCCTCTAATCTGGAAATAATACCAGAAACGGTACTAGCATTTAGATTGATGTATTCTTTAATATCTTTGGCAAAAGCTCTATAATCATTTTGGTCAGATAGATATTGAAGCACTAAAAGCTGGGGTATGCTTATTCCTAATTCTTTCTCTATTTTTTTGCTTTCTAGATTGATAGAACGTATAATTTTGCGCAGTTTTATAAGAATTTCAGTGTATTTCACAGCGTATATATTTTTAAGTTAACCGAAAATAAAACTATTTTAGGGATATAAATAGTTTTATTTACTTAGAAAATTAATATAGTTTTTATAGAAACTATAAAAGATAGTGATAATCTTTTAGCATCTTCTAGGAGCTTTTCTTATAGTTAAATAATAGTAAGGTCTTGAGTGTGCTTACTCTCTACATTTCTGACTATTCATTGGATACTGTTCTTGTGTTAATTGGGAACTACATTTGTTGTTTGTTTTTTAAACTCGTTTATCTGTTCTTCCATTTTCTCTAATGAAAAATTGATGGCCTCTGTTTAAGTTAACAGAGTAATTTTCTTTTTTTTTGTGATTTACAAGCGGAAATTTTGTGATGATGTTAAGTTTTTCTTAAATACTCGGAAAACTTTATCCATCATTCTTTATTGTCTTTGATAAAGGATAGTTTTGTACTTTAATTAAATGAAAACTAGAATTTTATGAGTCAAGTAAAAGAAAATGACACGGTAAAAGTACATTACACAGGAAAATTAAAAGATGGAAAAATATTTGATAGCTCTAAAGATGGTGAGCCATTAGAGTTCACTTTAGGACAAGGTACGTTGATTCCTGGTTTTGAAAAAGCAGTTATGGATATGAAAGTGAATGATAAAAAAACTGTAGATATTTCAGTGACCGAGGCTTACGGTGATGTTCGTGAGGAATTATTCCATAAAGTAGAAAATGAACAACTTCCGGAAGAATTAAAGCCAGAAGTCGGATTAGGTTTAGTCTCCAAAGATGCACAAGGGAATGAGCATCAATTTAGAATTATAGAGGTTGATAATGACCATGTTATTGTTGATGGAAATCACCCTTTGGCTGGTCAAGAATTAGTGTTTGACCTAGAGTTGGTTGATATTAAATAAGATTAATTTACTAAAAAATATGAAATTCTTTGAGGATAACAACATAGGTTTTTTTATTTCAACAATTTATTTATAAATTAATTATTTTCTTCACAATCGTTGTGCAATTTGAATTATGAACTTGCTCTTTTCTGAAATATTATGTTTTAGTTTCAACGTTTGCCAACTTTATTTGTATGGTTGGCAGCGTTGTTAAGCAACTAGATTAGTAAACAAATAGGTGCTAGAGAAAATTCCAGCAGAATTTTCCAGATAATTAATTGCCAAAGCAATTAATTATACACAGTGTTGTCTACGTTTTTTATTCAGTCTTTTAATGAATTTAGTTTTTTCATAACAAACAAAGTAAGCGACTTAAACCGATATGTAAAAATCACCATTGGTTTCAAGCTCATCGTTTTCCAAATTCAACTTCTAAATTAAATTCAGTTTCTAAAAAACGGTAAAACAAGCTCCTAAAAATAGAAATTAAGAATCTTAATTAGTCTATAATTTCTACGGTTTTAATAAAAACGTTTTTAAGTGGCCATTCACCTTGGTCAGTTTCTACAGCTGCAATTTCATCTACAACATCCATACCTTTAATAACTTCACCAAAAACAGTGTATTCACCATCTAAATGATAAGCTCCTTCCTTTTTTTGTACGATAAAAAACTGATATGGAGAGGCTAATTTATAGGCGTTTTCTATGTCTCCACTTGGCATAGAAATAGTACCTCTTTTGTGTGTGTAACCACGCTTGGTGTCTAGTGGTAAAAGGTAGCGTCCTATTTTTTGTCTACGTTTTGCAACATCATAACCATCGCTATTACCACCTTGAATTATAAAATTATTAACGACTCTGTAAAATTGGGTGTAATTAAAATAATTCTGCTTGGTTAAGAAAATAAAATTAGCACGATGGAATTTGGTTTTGTCGTAGAGTAGAATGTCTATATTTCCAAAATCTGTGACAATCCGTACCTTATTTTCTTTGTGTTCTTTTTCGTATTCTAAAAAGAATTCCATAGCATTATTATCAGTAAGCTTGGGGTATTCTCGTCTTGTTTTTTCTTTTAGTTTTTTTTGTGATTCGGTTTTTACGATAGAATCTTTTACAGCACTAGCGTCACTTTTTTTTGAAGTTTGTTTATCTTCACAATTCAATACCAATAGCGCAATACAAATAACTAATAGAAATCTCATAAATGCTTTTTAATTCGTTTTTAGAATCTGTAGTAAAAATAAAACATCTCAATCTTTTTGGCGAAGCTTCGCATGCAAAAATGTCTCCACCTTACCGATTAGAGTTGGCAGAGAAAATGAAAGGGAAAGCAAAATCAGTTAAAAAGGCAGGTGTTATGGCTTTATTTTACCCGAATGAAGCAGGAGAAACCTACCTTATTTTAATATTACGAAAGACATATAAAGGTGTACATTCTGGTCAAGTTGGTTTTCCTGGTGGAAAATATGAAGATAAAGACAACGACTTAATGATTACTGCAATACGAGAAACAGAAGAAGAAGTTGGAGTGCCAAAATCTATGGTTGAGGTTATAAAAACGATGTCTCCGTTATACATACCTCCAAGTAATTTTATGGTTCATCCTTATTTAGCAGTATCTGAGACTACTCCAAATTTTGTAAAGCAAGATGAAGAAGTTGAAGGTATAATAGAAGTGAAGTTAATAGATTTTATAGATGAAAGTAATATTATAACTACAAGAGTACCAACGTCTTTTAATGTTGAAGTAGATGTCCCAGCTTTTAAATTGAACGGATATATTGTTTGGGGTGCGACAGCGATGATGCTTGGTGAGGTAAAAGACTTGTTAAAACAAGTTTTATAGTCCATCCTGTTTGTTACATTTGTAATTGACTAAAATTGAAAATTAAACTATGGGATTATTTAAAAAAAACCCTTTCGGACATATACTTTTCGTTAAGAAATGGTTGATTAGAATCCTAGGTGTCGCCACGCACAGACGTTTTAGAGGTTTTAATGAGTTGAAGGTAGAAGGTTCAGAAATATTAAAGAATTTACCAGACACTAACGTTTTATTTATATCGAATCACCAAACCTATTTTGCAGACGTTATTGCTATGTTTCATGTCTTTAACGCTAGTTTAAGTGGTCGTTTAGATAATATAAAAAATGTAGGTTATTTATGGAATCCTAAGCTGAATATGTATTATGTAGCAGCTAAAGAAACTATGAAATCTGGTTTGTTACCTAAAATTTTCGCTTACACAGGTTCTATTAGTATTGAGCGAACTTGGAGAGCACAAGGTAAAGATGTAAATCGCCAAGTTAAAATGAGTGATATCACAGCCATAAAAACAGCTTTAGATGATGGTTGGGTAGTAACGTTCCCTCAAGGTACAACAACACCTTTTAAGCCGATTAGAAAAGGTACAGCACATATTATTAAAACATACCAGCCAATCGTAGTTCCTATTGTTATTGACGGTTTTAGACGTTCATTTGATAAAAAAGGACTTCGAATTAAAAAGAAGAATATCTATCAATCTTTTGAAATTAAAGAACCTTTAAAAATAGACTACGAAAACGAATCTATTGCAGATATCGTTGAAAAGATTGAATATGCCATTGAGCAGCACCCCTCGTTTTTAAAAGTAATTCCACAAGAGGAAATAGAAGAAAAGGAACGATTGAATAAAGAGTTGAGGGATTGGTAGTTTAGTCTACTCTTAGCAGTCTTCAGTTAGCAGTTTTTATATAAAATTCTGCATCTGTCTTGTTTTGCTTATATAATCGTATCGCTTTTATAATGCTATAAGTTACTACTGATAATAAAAACAATTCTACAATTGGAAGTATCCAAGTTTTTAAAAGGCTTAGATAGTAATGGTTTTTCTGCAGGAATAATAAATGAATAGACAATAATACAAAGTATAAGAAAAGGAACTACTGTAGTTTTTGGGATAGACTTTTTTCGAATAAGTAAAAAGTAAATAAAAGGTGTAATTAATAACAAATCTATAGTTATAGCTAAACTCAATTTATTAGGATGCGTAGCAAATATTGATAATTATGTTATTAAGATCATTGCGCTAATGATGAGCAATGGCATTACTAGTATGATTAAGTTATTTTCAAGTTTAAATACTTTTTCCTACACTTCGTGTGAAATTAAATTAAGCTAAATTTCGAGTTTTTTTAATTCATCATAATTTTGATTGAGACGCTTTAAAAGCACACCATAGATCAATCTATAAAATAACCAAATTAGAATTAAAAAAACGGCTGCAATAAAGACCGCAAATAAATAGAGAATTATCATTTGAGTCGTATTTGCTTCAACTATTTGTTGATGAAACTCTAGGTTTTCATTATACTCAAAATATAGTGAAAGTGGAATTGAAAGAAAAATGAGTGATAAGGTGAAAATTACATAATATTTAATAATTTTTCTGGTCTTTAGGATACTTTCCATTAGCTTTTTAGAGCTATCAGTACTAGATATTGCTTTGTAAGACTTATAAAGTAGGTAAATGAAAAGTAAAATCACTAGGTAGCTAAGTGTATTAAACACTACAAAAAGAGGGTTCTCATAGCTCGTATCTAACTTCTCCTTAAAAGTTGAGGATAGAAAATAAGGAAGGATACCAGCTAAAAGCCAAAAACCTAATTCGGCAATACTAATATAAAATAAAGTCTTAACAATTGTAGACGATTTTTTATGTATCATTGGTTTGATTTCAGAATCTGAATAGTTTTTAAACGTATCAGTTTCTTTATTCCAATCTTTCTTTAATAAATCTAATTCATCCATAATGTTACGGATTAAGTATTGTTCTTAATTTCTTTTTTACGCGATTCATTTTTACTCGTGCATTAACTTCGCTAATGCCTAAAGTAGCGCTTATTTCTCTGTAGTCTTTGTCTTCTAAATACAAGAACACAAGGGCTTTTTCTATATCGTTTAATTGATGTACTGCTTTATACAAGAGCTTTAATTGTTGCTCTTCAGTATCATCATATTCTTCAGCTTTAACCTTATACTCAACCGCATCAAACTCTTGTGTGTTAATTCTACGTTTCGATTTTCTGTACAACGTAATAGCTGTATTTAAACCTACACGATACATCCATGTACTAAACTTTGAGTCTCCTCTAAATTTTGGATACGCACGCCATAACTGAATTGTTATTTCCTGAAACAAATCGTTATGCGCATCTGCATTGTTGGTATATAAACGACATACCTTATGCACAATGTTTTGATTTGTTCGCAGTTGTTCTACAAAACTATGTTCGAGTTCTTTGTTCAATTGATGAGATTGGTTAGTTATCTAATTAGTAGTTATATGTTTTATTTTGTTACACTTATTTTTAAAATTCCTATAATAATTAAATATTGAGCTAAGGCATAGGTTACTATAATACTAATATTAGACCAGGGTATTGTATGATTAAACTTATTTAGTGCTAAAATACTGTCGGAAGCCATAAAAAGCAATGCACCTAAGAAAACAAGACCATAACTAACAATGTTAACGTTGTTTTTTCTTAAATAAGCAGTGGTTGCCATAGTTAAGATAACAATCATATATACAGCAACAGGTATTAGCATAGTGCCTAAGCCATCCTTTAAAAAATAGAATAAACTTGCTCCATAAACTAAAATTAATATAATAAAACCATAAGGTGAGTTCTCTTTATTTCTATGTTTAAGAAATAATATAATATACATAACGTGAGCGAGTAAAAAAGCAATTAAACCTATTGTAAAAAAGTGTTCTGATTTATCTACAAATAGTAGTAGAACGTCACCTATTAAAGAAAATACCAATGCTGAGATTGTAAGGTTTTTAATAGGTTTAGATAATGATTTTGATCTGTTTATAAACAAAAAGATAAGACTTATTACTATAGCAGGCTTCGCTATATAATGAGCAGTTTTAAGGGTTTCTGTGCTTCCTGTTAAGATTTCTATTAAAACAATAATAAAGAATAGAATTGAAAATTGTTTTTCAATATTGGTTAGCATATGTGTTTGGTTTGGCCAAATATATTCAATTCGTCATTGAAATTTCACAGTTCGGTATAATAGAATTTTTAGATAGTTAAAAATGATTGAAGTTTGTCTCACAATCAAGAAACGAACTTTTAATCATCAATCAATAAATGAAAAATCTAATCACAATCCTTGTATTAACTCTAGCATTAGTTACTCATGCACAAACCACCATATCTGGTAAAGTAGTAGACAACAAAAACCAACCAATATATGGTGCAAATGTATATTTAGATGGTACTTACGATGGTGTAACATCTAACGAAGAAGGTAAGTTTTTATTTACTACAGAACAAGACGGTATTCAATCTCTAGTTGTTTCATTTATGTCTTACGAAACAAAAACAATAGTAGAGGATGTTTCAAAACTATCTAACCTCCTAATTAAATTAAGAGAAGATGTTGAAACATTAGACACTGTAGTTTTAAGTGCTGGTACTTTTGAAGCAAACGATAACAGTAAAGTTTCAGTCTTAAAACCTTTAGATGTTGTAACCACTGCAAGTGCCTTAGGTGATTTTGTTGGAGCGCTTCAAACATTACCAGGTACCTCAAACGTCGCGGAAGATGGTCGTTTATTTGTACGTGGTGGAGATGCTGACGAAACGCAAATTTTTATTGATGGTATTAGAGTATTTACACCTTACACACCAACAACTAATAATATTCCGACACGAGGGCGTTATTCACCTTTTTTATTCGATGGTATTACGTTTTCGACTGGTGGTTATTCGTCTGAATATGGACAAGCCTTATCGAGTGTATTGCTTTTAAATACCATAGATGAACCAGATCAAGAAAAAACAGATATTGGTATTATGTCGGTTGGTGCAACGTTAGGAAATACGCAAAAATGGGAGAAATCATCACTTAGTTTTAATGCGTCTTACATTAATTTATCACCTTATTTAGCTGTTTTTGAAGATAGAAACGATTGGGAAACTCCTTATCAAGGTGCACAGGGTGAGTTGGTGTTTAGGCAACGGTTAGATAGTGGTATACTAAAATTCTACGCTGCTTTTGATACCTCTAAGTTTAGGTTAACACAAGAAGATATCAATTTAGAAGATGGTTTAAATCTTAAATTGAACAATAACAATTTCTACCTCAATACATCCTATAAAGGTGTGTTAGGTAATAGCTGGACGCTAACTACAGGTTTGAGTTATACCTATGCCAATACTAAAACAGGAATTCTTAGTAGTGATATTGACGATACAGAAAATTCAGCACACATAAAATTGAAACTTAAAAAACGTTTTAATAGTCGGTTTAAATTAAGCTTTGGTGTAGAGCAATTTAGTACAGATTTTGATGAGAATTTTAAGGATGGATCAATTGATGCAACTTATGGTTTTAAAAATAATATTACCGCTGGTTTTGCTGAAGCAGATCTTATTTTCTCTAAAGATTTAGCTTTAAAAGTTGGTTTACGTGCAGACTACAGCTCTATTTTCAATGACACTGATATTGCGCCAAGAATCGCATTGGCTTATAAGATATCAAAGAATGGGCAGTTTTCTTTAGCTTATGGTAACTTCTTTCAGAATCCGAATAGTAGTGCTTTAAAATTTGAACAGGATTTGAAAGCACAGAAAACATCACACTATATTTTTAACTATCAGTATGTAAATGATGGAAAAATATTTAGAGCTGAAGTGTATAGAAAAGATTATGATAATTTGGTGAAATTTGATACTGATTTTGAAAGTTTCGACAGTGACTTCACATCATCTGGTGATGGCTATGCACAAGGATTAGATCTGTTTTGGCGAGATAATACAAGTATTAAAAATTTAGATTATTGGGTGAGCTATTCGTATTTAGATACAGAGCGCGATCATAGAAATTTCCGAGAAGCAGCACAGCCAAATTTTGCTACTAAACATAATTTTTCGTTAGTAGGTAAGTATTGGGTTGAGAGTTGGAAGAGCCAGATTGGTTTGGCTTATGGCTTTTCATCTGGTAGACCATATACAAACCCAAACACTATAGATTTCTTGGGTGAACGCACTAAAGCATTTAACAGTTTAAGTCTAAATTGGGCGTATTTATTAGATGAGCAGAAAATACTTTACTTCTCAGTGAATAACGTTCTAGGGTTTACAAACATTAATGGTTACCAATATGCTAATACAACAGACATGAATGGACAGTTTAGCAGACAAGCCCTAACACCTGCTGCAGATCAGTTCTTTTTTGTGGGTTTCTTCTGGACGATCAGTGAAAACGGAACCGATAACCAATTGGATAATTTATAATTTAAAGTATTAAATTTTAAGTAATTATGACTTTTATCATATCTTTTGTGATATCTGATGATTAGCTTTAGATTATAAAATTAAAAGTCATGAAACTCAAGAAAAACTCAAAAGCCAATATCGGTCGAAACAGTAGTTTATATTTTGCTATTGGCTTAAACGTAATGTTAATCTTAACATATTTAGTCTTAGAACATAAGACTTACGACAAAAATGCTACTAAGACTGATATCTTAATGTTGGCAGATCAAATAGAGGATGATATTCCTATTATAGTTTTGAATATAACACCAACTCCACCAAAACCAATTAATTTTAAGCTAGAACAATAGTAAATAAATACCTAATAAAAAGGTTTAAGCCTTTTTAATTAATTATAAAGCCCCAGAAATGAGGTTTTGTAATTTTAGTAATAAGGATTTTGAATGATATACCAATTACACACATCACCTTCATACGTAAATTGACCAGAAGGTTTTAGACCAACTTTTTTTAGAATAACATTAGAAGCTATATTGCCAATATCTGCAGCCGCACAAATTTCTTTGAGTTTTAAATCTTTAAAACCATAATCCAATGATGCTATAGCAGCTTCTGTAGCATAGCCTTTTCCCCAATGCTGTTCTTTAAGTCTGTAACCAAGATCATAATAATCGAATGCTTTGCGTAGGTTTTGTTCAAATTTCAAACCAGACCAGCCTAAAAAAGTATTTGTAGCTTTATCTATAATTGCGAGACGACCAATACCATTGGTTTTATATTGCTCTAAGATATTAGCTATTGCAGCTTTAGATTGGTCTATAGTCTTTACAGGATTATTACCTAAATAGATATGAACATTTGGGTTAGCGTCTAACTCAAAGAAGTCTTGTGCATCATCTTCTGTTATTGGTCTTAAGATTAGACGTTTTGTTTCTATTTGTTTCAAATTTATTGAGGTTGTTTGTGTTGTGGAAGTAGTACTTTTTTATTTGTTATATATAAATGTTAGCCTTTAGTTATTTCTCAATGATTCATTTTTTATCATTGTTAATTGTTCTGTGGTAATAAAGTACAACGTATTATATAATTATAAATATAGTTTTATCCTTAACTATTTAAAGGATATGAGTAACTTTTTGTTTTTACACAATTACTTCCACTTAATATTACAACCCATACTCGGTTTTTGTTCAGAATTCACAGACTCATTATTTATTAAAGCATTTATTGCTGCTCTTAGATCTTTTCCTGTTACAGGTTTACCATTACCAGGTCTAGAATCGTCTAACTGACCTGCATATACTAAAGATAAATCACCATCAAATAAAAAGAAATCTGGCGTGCAAGCCGCATCATAAGCTTTTGCAACGTCTTGGTTGTCGTCATACAAATAAGAAAATGGATAATTATTTTCTTTTGCATGTTGTTTCATTAATTCTGGCCCATCTTGCGGATAATTTTCTGCATCATTACTAGATATAGCAATACTAGTAATACCTTTTAATTTATAATCATTAGCCAATGCCACTAATTGTTCATTCACGAGGATTACAAAAGGGCAATGGTTACAGATAAACATAACTAAAGTCCCTGTGGTGCCTTTTAAGTCACTTAAAGATTTTTGTTTATCATCTTTAGTGTCTGTTAAAGTAAAGTCAGGTGCTGAGGTTCCCAGAGGCAACATGTTAGAAGGTGTTAATGACATAGATTTATTATCTTTATTTTTTAATTAATGAGATATCCTTTTTTATGGATAATATATATGGAAAAGATAATAACATTTGAAGACTTTACAAAGGTAGATTTACGTGTTGGTACAATTTTAGAAGTCATAGACTTTACAAATGCTCACAAACCTGCGTACCAACTCACTATAGATTTCGGAGATTTAGGTATAAAAAAATCCTCTGCTCAGATCACTATGCTTTATAAGAAAGCCGATTTAGTTAATAAACAAATTGTCGCTGTGGTGAATTTTCCAAAAAAACAAATTGCCAATTTTATAAGCGAATGTTTAGTCATAGGTGCTGTGAAAGAAGACGATGTTTTTCTTTTACATCCTGAAAATACGGTTAAGAATGGTAGTACTGTAAATTAATTTCGCCATTTACTAATTGTGTTCTTCACATTTAGATCGTTTATTTTTAATTTTTTTTCATCGTTTTGTGATTTTTTGAAATCTTCTGCGAATAATTAGGTAAGCCCAAAGGACAAAATAGCTTGAGTAAGAAAGCAACATTTATTGAAATCATTCAAAAGTACAGAGGCATTTTATATAAAGTGATCACAATGTACTGTATTGAAGAAAATGATAAAAAGGATTTAGAGCAGGAAATTTTAATCCAGATCTGGAAATCTCTAGAGACATACAACGATAAATATGCTATGACTACATGGCTGTATCGTATTTCTATGAATGTTGCTATTTCGCATTATCGTAAAACGTTTAAAACAAAAGGTAGAACTGTAAGATTAGATACAGGTTTGCTTGAGTTTACACCAGTGCCTGAGACTAGTGAAAGGAGTTACGAACAAGAGGTGTTGCGTAAGTTATTATTGGCTCTAAATGAGTTTGATAAAGCATTAATGTTCCTTTATTTAGAAGATAAGGATTACGAAGTTATAGCTGAAGTTTTGGGGATTTCAAAAACCAATGTGGCGACTAAGATTAGTCGTATTAAAAACCGATGGAAGCAAGAGCTAACATCTTAAACAAATTAGAACTTATGAATATAGATGATATAAAAAATATTTGGAAAGAAGACATGAATACACTCGAAGATCGTGTTCGCGTCAATGAAGAAAAAATAAAAAAACTAGAGTTTAATAAAGCATCTAGTACGTTTGATAAATTTTTAAAAATCTCACTTGCTGGGAAAAACATGGCTTTAGTATATGCATTAGGTTCTATCTTTTTAATGTATAAAGCTTGGGGCACTTATTTTTATGTGTTTATAGTCGGACTTGGGGCAGCCGCAATGATTTTTTCATATTTTCAACATGGCCCACTTAAGAAATTAGATTTAGGAAGTTTGAGCATCATTGCCTTACAAAAAGAAATCTATAAATTTAGAATGCATACTGCAAAAACTGCTATTTACGATCTCACTATTGTTAGTATTTGGATGGTTACAGCAGGTTTAGGTTTCTATCGCTGGACTAGAGGTGCAGACGCTGTTTTAGATTTAGTCAGTAGCATAGGTATAGTTGGCGGTAGTTTACTATTGTTTGTTTTTACTTTTTTTGGAAGTAAGCTTATTTATAAAAATATAGATGAAAAATTAAAAGAAAGTGAAGATGGATTAAAAATCTTAACTAACTATCAAAATGACTTATAAGATTTGTCATTAAAAGAAAAACCCAATAGATTTCTATTTGGTTTTTCTTTTAATATAGATGTCGTAATGTTTAGAAATAAATATCGAAAATCACTCAAAGTAACATAATTAATTATTCTCGCTAACAGCTACATCTCATCCCTAAAGAAAATAGCATTCATTAACAACCTATTAGTACCATACCAAAAGGCTCTAAAATTAGTGTTATCTGTAAATGCCACAATAGTGCCACGACCTACATTACTAATTTTTAAAGGCACACTACTACTTATACTGTCTAATCTTTCTTCTGAGATATAACCACTTAATAAAGGGTTTTTAGTGTATTGTATTGGATTGTTATAACTGTTTTTATCAGCTTTTATAAATAAAGTTGAATTTCTAAACATGGGTAACGTCGCATTTTTATACCCAAAGTTAATAGGATGAGAGCGATCGAGTTGCGTTTCAAAAATAGCACCACCAATAACTTGGGCTCCTCTAAAGTCTCCGCGTTGCTCATAGCTGATGTTTTTAGCAACGAGTTTACTTTTCTTAAAGTCAATAGTCATTAGCTTTTTAGAATTTAACCAACGTAATGCATTTTTATAAGCCACTAAAGTACCACCATCTTGTAACCAAGATTTCATCTTTTCTGTATTGCCGTCGTTTAATCCAAAAGACGAGTTCACCATTATAATTGTATTGTACCTACTGAGGTCTGTACGCCCAAAACTTTTAGTGTCTAGCTTTGTTGCTATAATATCATAACGTGTGTCTAATAAATGCCAGATTTCGCCAGCGTCGTAAGAGGTAATGCCATCACCAACTAAAAGGGCAATTTTAGGTAATTCTAAAGCTCTGAAATTTCGGCTTCCTAGATCAATACCTTCGTTTAATCCAGTAGATACAGCGTCAATATTAATATGGCTTTCTTGAGCCATCTTATTTAAAAACGTATAAATTTTTGAAGTTGACATATCCTGATTTTTAGCAGGAATCATTATCGTACCATAATCGTAAGATTTACCATTTGCTTTAAATGACTTCATACTCACTTTAGCCCTAAGGCCTTTCTTTAGAACTTGGTTTAGAAATTTTGGAGTGTAATATTCATTCCACTCTAGTAAATAAGCATAGTCGCTTTTTGTATTGACTCCTCCTCTTAAATGCTGTAAATCTTCAACAACGTTTCCAGCATTAGCTGTTGTTGTCTCAGTATAATCTAGGTTAAAAGCTAATGGAAATGTCCAAGCAGAAATATCGTAAAACAAACTATCTTGAAACGTTGTGCGCTTCTCAAACATAGCATTAATTAGTCTTGTGTTTTTCTGATTTTTTGGTACAACGTAACTATAACCTTTTTTATAGTTTTTTCCGTTTTCTGAAAAATCTGATTTTATATTATGAAATTTAATATTGTGTCGTTTTAGTATTTCTGCTAAATGATAGGTTTTTGCAGCATCTTTTTCATCACCAAAAACAATGGCCTTGTTTCCTTCTTTAGACGCTTCTTTACGTGCATTACTAAAGAAATTATGCTGATAGTCTAGTATGTCTTTTCGCATACCATTAGCAGCTTCAAGTGTCGATAAAGCAGCTGTGAACTGATTCTTTATGGTGAAAGGGAAGGTTAATATTCCATTTTCACTTTCTTGTATATGACCACGAGAACTAGCTTGTTCAAACAAAATACCAATACCACCATTAATATCTGGGAAGGTAGAACCCTTACCATAATAAAAGTCGTCAAAGCTTTCTTCAGAATAATACAGAGAACCAATTTTGTCTAATGCCTTTGCATGATAGGTTGCAATACCTTTAGTTAATTCTTGGTTTAATTTTGGAGTTAAAGGATGTGTACGCGAGGGAATACCAGGTTGAAAAAAGAAACTAGCATTCGTACCCATTTCATGGTGATCGGTCAGAATATTTGGCATCCAACTATGAAATGTTTTTATACGTGCTCTAGATTCAGGTAGTTGAACTGGTAACCAATCTCTGTTCATATCAAACCAATAGTGGTTAGTACGTGCACCAGGCCAAATTTCGCTGTATTCTCTGTCGTTTGGATCTGGATTAAGATTCTTACTACTATTTCGATTCGTATTGACCCAATATGCAAAACGTTGTAAACCATCTGGATTTAAAGACGGATCAAATAAAATAACGGTATTACTGAGTAGATCATTAATTTTAGAACCTTGTGCAGCAGCTAAATAATAAGCAGCTAACAAAGACGCATTAGACCCACTTGGCTCGTTACCATGAATTGAAAATCCTTGATAAACAACTATTGGTCTATTCTCTGTATTTGCATCGTTTGATTCTGTGGCTTTAATATGTGCGGTTTGGATCGCGCTTATATTTTTATGATTCTCAGGAGCAGTTATGGTCATTAGTAATAAAGGTCTGTCTTCAAATGTTGTTCCTCTGTCCTCAATCGTAATGCGGTTTGATGCTTCAGCTAATGCATACATATATTGTACCAACTTATCGTGTGTTATATGCCATTCTCCAACTTTATGACCAACGATGCTTTCTGGAGTTGGTATGCTTGTGTCGTAAGTTACATCTTGTGGTAAGTAGTACGATAAGTCTGTTTGAGATTGAGAAAATAAAGTTGAGGTTGCTAAAAATAGCAGTAGAGCAATACGTTGCATAAATGTAAGGATGATTAGTTAAGTTCTAAAAATAGAAAAACCGTTACGAAGCGTAACGGTTTTTATTATAATTTAACAGTAGTTATACTAAATATCATCAAAACTGATATCAGTAAAGCTATCTATACTTGGTTCTGTGTCTTCTGGTGTTTTAGCTTCGTTCGCAACAAAATCATCATCGCGCTTAAAATCTTTTTGGTGACGCTCACTTATAACTTCTTCACCTTTTTCATTGATGATGTAATCTGTCATTTCGGCTAATATCTCTCTAAACTCTGTGAAGTCTTCTTTGTAAAGATAGATTTTATGCTTTTTGTAATGAAAAGAACCATCGTCGTTGGTGAACTTTTTACTTTCTGTAATCGTTAAATAATAATCACCTGCTTTAGTCGCTCTAACATCAAAAAAATAAGTTCTTCTCCCAGCACGAAGTACTTTAGAATATATTTCTTCTTTGTCCATCATTTCATAATCACTCATAGCTCAATCTTATATTTTATGTTTTCAATTCAAAAATCTTAAAAAAAAGTAAAGTAACCAACTAATTATTACATTTCTTTTTCAGAGAGTTGTTTGGCATAAAGTTCTTTATAGTAGCCTTTAATACTTATTAAGCTTTCGTGGTTTCCGGTCTGAATAACCTTACCATCATCTAAAACTATTATTTTATCAGCATTTTTAGCAGATGATATACGGTGACTTACTATAATCGTCGTTTTATTTTTGGTGAGTTTTACTAAATTTTTAAGAATTTTTTCTTCAGTTTCTGTATCAACGGCAGACAAACAATCATCAAACAACAGAATGTCTGGTTTTTTAATAATAGCACGTGCAATAGAGACACGTTGTTTTTGTCCACCCGAAAGTGTAATTCCACGCTCACCTAAAACGGTATCGTAACCTTTGGTAAAACCTGTTATGTTTTTATGCACTCTTGCATTTTTAGCAGCTTCAATAACTTCGTCATCGGTTGCATCTTCTTTACCGAATTTAATATTGTTTTTAATACTATCTGAGAATAAGAACGCATCTTGTGGTACGTAACCTATACTTTTTCTAAGGCTATAAAGATTTAAGTCTAAAATTATTTTATCATCGACTAAAACACTACCATTATTTATATCGTAGAGTCGACCTATTAGGTCTAATATGGTAGATTTCCCAGAACCTGTTTTTCCTAATATAGCAAGTGTTTCACCAGATTTAAGGGAAAAGCTAACGTCTTTTAAAGCTTCAATATTAGTGTCTGGATATATAAAAGAAACATTCTTAAATTCAATATCACCTTTAATAGGTGTTAATTCAATAGATGTATTCTTTATATCTGGTTGTGTTTTTAAAAACTCATTAATACGTTCTTGTGATGCTTCGGCTTGTTGTACTAATGACGTTACCCAACCGACAGTAGCTACTGGCCATGTTAGCATATTTACGTAGATTATAAACTCAGCTATAGTTCCTATATTTTCTATCTCACCATCAATATATTGCATACCTCCTACGTAAATAACAATGAGGTTACTAATACCGATTAAAAGAATCATTAACGGAAAAAATAAAGCTTGAACTTTAGTTAAATCGATTTGCTTTTGCCTGTTTTCATTAGAAAGACCTGTAAATTCAGTATTTGTCCTTGGCTCAATACCATAAGATTTTATGACTGAAACACCACTAAATGTTTCTTGTGTATATGTAGATAATGTAGATAATGACTTCTGAACAATTGTACTGCGTTTATTAATCATTCTACTCAGTTGGTAAATAGCAACAGATAATAAGGGGAGTGGTAATAGTGTATACAAGGTTAATTTTGGCGCTGTGCTTGTCATGTAAATCAAGGCTACAACAAATAATGTTATTGTATTCATGGTGTACATAATAGCTGGCCCAACATACATGCGTACTTTACCAACATCCTCACTAATACGATTCATTAAATCGCCTGTTCTATTAGATTTATAGAAATTTAGAGATAAAACTTGGTAATGTTGATAGATTTCATTTTTAAGATCATATTCAATGTAACGAGATACATTTATAATGGTTTGACGCATTAAAAAAGTAAAAACACCTGCAACAACTGCGGCTCCAATAATGTATAGAACATTCAATAATAATTCACTCTCAAAAACGTCTTGTGTTATTTTACCAGCAAGTCGCTCTGCAACTATATTAATTGAATCACCAACTAATCTTGGAGTAAACAGCATAAATACTTTAGCTATAATGGTAATTATTATGCCAGTTATTAAACGATATCTATATTTGAAAAAGTACTTATTTAGATGCTTTAATGCTTTCATATTGAATTTGGTTTGGCAAAAGTATTATGATAATCTTATTTTGTGGTTAATATTTTGCTAATCCTTTAATTATAATTTATTTTTGCTCTCTGTTTTTTAAAGATTCATAAAACAGCCTTAAACCTTAACTCAAATGACTTCAAATATAATCACTCCAAAGGAGTTAAAAAAAATGGACCCAGTGTTTGGTCAACATTCATTCGATGATCATGAGCAAATAGTATTTTGCAATGACAAAGATACTGGTTTAAAAGCTATTATTGGTATTCATAATACAGTTTTAGGACCTGCATTAGGAGGTACTAGAATGTGGCAATACAACAACGAGTGGGAAGCACTTAATGATGTATTGCGTCTATCGCGTGGTATGACATTTAAATCTGCAATTACTGGTTTAAACCTAGGTGGAGGAAAAGCAGTTATTATTGGAGATGCTAAAACTCAAAAAACACCAGAATTAATGAGGCGTTTTGGTGAATTTGTACATTCTTTAAGCGGGAGATATATTACGGCAGAAGATGTTGGTATGGCAACCGAAGATATGGATACTGTTAGAGAAGTAACACCTTATGTAACTGGTATTTCTGAAAGCAAGGGTGGTGCAGGTAATCCCTCCCCAATTACAGCCTATGGAGTTTTTATGGGAATGAAAGCTGCTGCTAAGTTTCAGTATGGATCTGACGTTTTAGAGGATAAAAGTGTGTTTGTTCAGGGTATTGGTAATGTTGGTGAAGCTTTAGTAGAGCATTTAGTTAACGAAGGTGCTAATGTAACTATTGCAGATATTAGTCAAGAGCGATTAGAAGAAGTGCGTTCTAAGTATGGAGCTACTATTTATGGTGGTAATGATATTTACAGTGAACCTATGGATATTTATGCACCTTGTGCCTTAGGAGCTACCGTAAATGACGATACTATATATAAATTACGAGCTAAAATTGTTGCAGGTGCTGCTAACAACCAATTGGCAGATGAAGTTAAACACGGCAAGATTTTGCAAGATATAGGCATCGTTTATGCACCAGATTTTTTAATCAATGCAGGCGGAATTATTAATGTTTATGCAGAATTAGAGAATTATGATAGACAAGAAATAATGCGTAAGACTGAAAACATTTACAATACCACTCTAGAGATTTTAGATAATGCAAAAGTGAATAATTTAACAACGCACAACGCAGCTTTAAATATTGCTAGAGAACGAATTGAAACACGTAAGAGAGAAAATTCTAAATAGACACTATTTAAGTTTTATTTCAGAATTAAATAATAGTATGTTTGCAAGGTGAATCTAAAACGGTTCACCTTTTTTTAAACCACAATAAAAAGCCAGTTCTTTACACCATGCTAAACAGAAGACACATCAGAATAAAAGTAATGCAATCCATGTATGCTTTTAAAGGAACAGAGAGTGATGACTTTTCTAAAGATGAAAAATTTCTACTTCACAGCTTAGATAGCATGTACGATTTATACCTGTCAATATTAGCTCTAATAACGGAGATTCATAAAAAGAGTAAAGACTATAATACCAAAGTTGGGAATAAACTTTCGACCACAGCGTCACACAATGTTAGTGGAGTTAAGTTTGAAGACAACCAACTCTTACATTTAATAAGTGGAAATAAGATGCTGCAAGAGCATATTACTAAGCGTAAATTAAATTTTTGGGATTTAGATTTTGAATATGTTGATATTGTTTTTAAATCTATACTCAAGAGTGCCTTGTATGAAGATTATATGGCTGACGAAGAGGTGTCTTTTGCAACAGACAAGAAGTTTATAATAGCTGTTTACACAGAAATTATTGCGCCTAATGAAAAACTCTACGACTATTTTGAAGATAAGAGATTAACTTGGGTAGATGATTTACCAGTTGTGAATACTGCAATTTTAAAAGTTTTTAGGAAACTAAAATTAACATCTCCAGACACAACATTATTACCAGACTTATATAAAGACGAAGATGATAAAAAGTTTGCTTCAGATTTATTGATTAAGACGTTATTAAACAGCTCTAAGTTTAAAGAAGAGATTACTAATAAAGCTAAAAACTGGGATGGTGATCGTTTAGCTAGCCTTGACGGAGTACTACTAAAAATGGCGATTTGTGAGTTTCAAAAATTTCCTTCTATTCCATTTAAAGTAACTATTAATGAGTATCTCGAAATAGCCAAAGAGTATTCTACACCAAAAAGTAGTATGTTCATTAATGGGATATTAGATAAAATAGTAAAAGAGTATCAAGCTAATAATATGGACTTAAAATCGGGTCGAGGCTTGATTTAATAATAGGTATAGCAATGAAGGTAGACACGTTAAGAAATGTTTAAAAATTTTAATTCATTAAAATAATTGTTACCTTTGCTAGCTGATACAATAAATAGAATATAATTAATTAAAAATAACAGTGATGAAAAAAGTAATTTTAGGACTTGGAGCATTATGTATGGTAGCCTTTACATCTTGTAAAGAAGATGCTGCTAGTAAAGTAAAATCTGATAATGTTGCAATTGCAGCAGAAAGAGATGCTAACGCAGGAGATTTTCCAGTAGTTAAATTTGACAAAATAGAGCACGATTTTGGCACTATTGAAAACGGAACACCTGTTGAAACAATATTTAAATATACAAATACTGGTAATTCTAAGTTAGTTGTTAGTAACATTAAAAGTACATGTGGTTGTACTGTACCATCTAACTGGACAAGAGAAGTTGACCCAGGACAAACTGGTGAATTTGCAGTAAAATTTAATGGAAAAGGAAACGGTAATAAAGTTTCTAAATCTATTACAATGACAACAAATTCAGAAAAAGGTTCTGAGGTTGTAAAGATTTCTGCTTTTGTAGAGAAAGACCCTAATGCTGCAGTTAAGCAACCAGGTACAGCAATAGTTAATCCTATTGCTAATGGTGGTAACTCAGTTGTAAAGTCATCTGCACAACCTGGTCACGAAGGACATAACCACGATTAATTAGACTTTAATGGAAGGATTAGGTTCAATTTTACCCTTTATTGCGATTTTTGCAGTGATGTATTTCTTTATGATTGCACCACAAATGAAACGTAGTAAACAAGAAAAGAAATTTGCAAGCGAATTAAAACGTGGCGATCGTGTTATTACTAAAAGTGGTATGCATGGTAAAGTCATGGAGTTAAACGATAAGGATGGCAGTTGTGTTATCGAGACATTAGCCGGAAAAATAAAGTTTGACCGTTCTGCAATCTCAATGGAAATGAGTAGAAAACTAAATACACCAGCTGTTGTAAAATAAGTTGTTGTATTATATAATATAAAAAGGCTGTTCATTATTTTGAACAGCCTTTTTTTTTAAATTATTTATTAGTTTATTTAACCAAGAACCAAGAACCAAGAACCAAGAACCAAGAACCAAGAACCAAGAACCGCTTACTTCTTCTCAGCAGCCAACTCAGCAATTTTACAAATAACTTCCACAGCTTTTTGCATGCTTTCTACTGGTACATATTCATAACGTCCATGAAAATTATGTCCACCTGCAAAAATATTTGGACAAGGTAATCCCATATATGAGAGTTGAGAACCGTCAGTTCCTCCACGTATGGGTTTTATAAGTGGTGTAATACCAATGGCTTCCATCGCCTGTTCTGCAAGATCTACAATGTGCATTACTGGTTCTACTTTTTCCTTCATGTTAAAGTATTGGTCTCTAATTTCTATAGAAAAGACTTCAGCTTCAAATTTGGTATTTAAGTCAGTAACTATTTTATGCATCAATGCTTTACGAGCCTCAAACTTAGCTTTATCATGATCTCGTATAATATATTCGAGCGTTGTTTCTTCAACTTCACCTTTAATACTATATAAGTGAAAAAAGCCTTCGTAACCTTCGGTATGTTCTGGTGTTTCAAGCCTTGGAAGTGTATTAATGAATTCTATAGCGTAATACATAGAATTTACTAGTTTACCTTTAGCATAACCAGGATGTACAATTTTACCTTTCGCTTTTATAACAGCTCCTGCTGCATTAAAATTTTCATATTCTAATTCTCCAATCTGGCTACCATCCATCGTGTAAGCCCAATCTGCACCAAATTTGTCGACATCAAACTTATGTGCTCCGCGTCCAATTTCTTCATCTGGTGTAAAACCAACACGAATTTTGCCATGTTTAATTTCAGGATGCTGAATTAGATATTCCATAGCAGACATAATCTCTGTAATTCCGGCTTTATCATCTGCGCCTAAGAGCGTAGTACCATCGGTAACAATTAAAGTTTGGCCTACGTAGAGTAATAAATCTTCAAAATAATCTGGTGATAAGATGATGTTTTCTTCAACATTAAGCACTATGTCTTTACCATCGTAATTTTCAAGAACTCTTGGCTTTACATCTTTACCTGTAAAATCTGGAGTCGTATCAAAATGCGATACAAACCCAATTGTTGGCACGTCGTGGTCAACATTACTGAGAAGTGTTGCCATAACGTAAGCATTCTCATCTATAGAGACATCTTTCATTCCCATAGCAATTAACTCTTCAGTTAATTTATGCGCTAAGTCCCATTGTTTTACTGTGCTTGGAGTGGTGTCAGAATTTGGATCAGACTCTGTATCTATAGTAACGTAACTAAGAAAGCGTTCTATTATATGTTGTTTAGATATCATATTGTATTGAGATTATACTCAAAAATAGACAACAGATGTTTAAGGCACAAGTCTATGCTTTTGTTTATTTTTGCAATACAAAATTGTTGCCATGTATAAATTAATTGTTCGTCCAATTTTATTCTGTTTCGATCCAGAAAAAGTTCATTATTTCACCTTTTCTTTAATTAGAATAATTTCTAAAATCCCTGGTTTTAAAGGCTTATTTAGAAGCTTATATGCTGTTGAAGACAAACGATTAGAACGCCAATTATTTGGTATTACATTTAAAAACCCAGTAGGTTTAGCAGCAGGTTTCGATAAAAATGCAGTGTTGTATAATGAGTTGGCAAACTTCGGATTTGGTTTTATTGAAATAGGAACGGTAACACCAAAAGCACAAGAAGGAAACCCTAAGCAACGTCTATTTAGACTAAAAGAGGATAAAGGTATTATTAACCGAATGGGTTTTAATAATGAAGGTTTAGATGCTGCGATCACTCAACTCAAAAAAAATAAAGGACAACTAATTATTGGAGGAAATATTGGTAAAAACACACAAACCAAACCCGAAGATTATACCAAAGACTACTTAGACTGTTTTAACGCCTTACATCCTTATGTCGATTATTTTGTATTGAATGTAAGTTGTCCAAATGTTGGAAGTCATGCCAAATTAAATGATAAGGATTATTTATTAGAGTTAATTTCTACGGTACAAAAAGCGAATACTACTTTTAATAAACAAAAACCAATTCTACTTAAAATTGCACCAGATTTAAATGATGTGCAATTAGATGAAATCATAGAATTAATTGCCGAAACTAATCTTGATGGTGTAATAGCAAGTAATACCTCCATTGATAGAACTGGCTTAAAAACAAATAATCAAAGACTTGAAGAGATTGGGAATGGTGGTTTAAGCGGACAACCTATTAAAGCGAAGTCAACCAAAGTGATTCAATATTTAGCAGATAAAAGTAGTAAAGCTTTTCCTATTATTGGAGTAGGAGGTATACATTCTGCAGAAGATGCTTTAGAAAAATTAGAGGCTGGTGCAGATTTGGTTCAGGTTTATACAGGTTTTATTTATGAAGGCCCTCAATTGATTAAAGACATCAATACATCATTATTAAAAAACACATAATTTGAATGTTGACATACTAATAGCATTTATAGGAGCAACATCAGCCTTGGCCATTTCGCCAGGACCAGATAATATTTATGTTTTGGTACAAAGTATTACCAACGGAAAATCTCATGGATTGGCAACCGTTTGCGGATTAATTACTGGTTGCATAATTCATACAACCTTATTAGCATTTGGAGTTTCAGCACTTATAAAAACTAATGAGAATTTATTTTTAGGGATTAAGGTTTTAGGTGCATTATATCTAATCTATTTAGCATACAAAGTTTTTAAATCTGATGACCAATTGAATTTGGATTCAGATAGTGTTCCAAAGAAAAGTCTAAAAGGGTTGTTTGTACAAGGTTTTTTTATGAACGTATTAAACCCTAAAGTCACTATTTTCTTTTTAGCTTTTTTTCCAGGGTTTTTATTTAGTGAAACAATACCTAGGCTTTATCAGTTTTATATTTTAGGTGCCATTTTTATGCTGGTATCATTTGTCATTTTCTCAATTATTGCTTTATTGGCTGGACAAATTAAGAGCTACACACTCAACCATAATAAATCTGGACTTTTTTTAAAGTGGCTACAAATAGTTGTCTTTTTAGGTATAGCCATTTTCATATTATTGTAAAGTTTGAAATCGATTTCGTAAACTGTATATTTGAGCCAATGAACAAAGCTGTTAAAATAATAGAATGTCCACGAGATGCTATGCAAGGCATTAAGGATTGGATACCAACAGAACAAAAGGTACAATACATTCAGTCGTTACTTCGTGTTGGTTTTGACACCATTGACTTTGGTAGCTTTGTGTCTCCAAAAGCCATTCCACAAATGGTAGATACGTCTGAGGTTTTAGCACAATTAGATTTAAGTAAAACAGTAAGTAAACTACTTGCGATTATTGCAAACACGAGAGGTGCAACAGATGCTTCAAAACATCCTGAAATTAATTATTTAGGTTTTCCATTTTCAATATCAGAAAACTTCCAAATGCGTAACACTCACAAAACCATTGCGCAATCTGTGGTGACGCTTTCAGAAATATTAGATATCGCTTATAAAACGAACAAAGAAGTTGTGGTCTACATCTCTATGGGTTTCGGTAATCCGTATGGTGATCCTTGGAATGTGGACATCGTAGGTGAGTGGACCGAACGCCTATCTAAAATGGGAGTTGGGATTTTATCCTTAAGTGATACTATTGGCAGTTCGGATTCTGAAAATATTGATTATTTATTTTCAAATTTAATTCCGGCGTATTCAAATATAGAATTCGGTGCACATTTGCATACAACGCCAACATCTTGGTTCGAGAAAATTGATGCAGCTTATAAAGCAGGTTGCCGACGTTTTGATGGTGCCATTCAAGGTTTTGGTGGCTGCCCAATGGCAAAAGACGAACTCACTGGTAATATGCCAACCGAAAAAATGCTGTCCTATTTTACTCAGAAAAAAGCGCATCACCTTAATGCGATGCCCTTTGAGAGTTCTTATAACGAAGCGACAAAGATATTTAGTGAATATCATTAATAAAAAATGACTATCATGTCAGACAGTCTCTCTTTCAATAGTTTTTAGTTGAGCTTATTTTAGATTAATTTTTATGTTTGTTGTGAATTCACCAGATGTAAACCTCAATAAATAAATACCACTAGAAAGTGATGACAAGTCAAGTAATTTGCTCTGAAACCCTAGATTTGAACTCAGCGTATTTTGAAATACTTTTTGACCAGTTGTAGAATAGATTGATACGTCATTGTTATCTAAACTTAAAGTATTCACGTCATAAACTAACTTGATTTGCTTATCTGTTGATGGATTTGGATAGATATTAAAAGCTTCACTCTTAGATATGTTTTCAATACTCAAAGTGTTACTTGTTGCTTTGTCAGAAAACACAAAACCAGTACCTACAGCATTTACAGCCCAAAAGTAACTCGTGTCGCCAAGGTTTTTAATTGTTCAAGAATTACCATAAACTTTATATGAGGCAATTTCAGAACCATTCTCAGTTGTTACTACAGTTAAATAGTAGAAGAGTCCATCTGAATCTTTGTCGCCATCATTATCGATGTCAATAAATATAACACTTCCTAAATGTAAGTCGTTTACATCTGCTTGTTCCATTAGTGTTAGAGTCCCATTTATGTTTTCGTAAAAATCAATTTTGCTTGTATCAGCAAATTCATCAGCATTTGTATCTAAAGCCCCCGAAATGACAAGATCTAAATCGCCATCATTATCAATATCTGCCCTATCGGACGAAGGATACCAATAATCATTAAGATTTGTACTTAATTGCGTGAAATTTTGTGCATAAGTGATATTACAGATCAACATTGATACGATCAATATTTTTGTTATTACTTTTATAGTATTTAAGTTTTAAAATCAGTTTTAACTAATATTTTCGTTTATAACTTATATTGTAATTGAAGTAGAATCTTCTTATTTAGAATAATTTATTAGGTTATTTTAAAATTAATTTCTTAGTTGTACTTTGATTCCCAGAAGTAAATTGTAACACATAAACCCCAATTGATAAAGACGAAAGATTTAAACTTTTGTTAGAAAAACCGGAGTCATTTTTTAGTTGAGTCTGATAAACCTTTTGTCCTAAAGTAGAGTAGATAGTGATTTTACTTACAGAATGAGTTAGCGTTGTAACGTCATAGACTAAATTTAGCTGTTTATCAGTTATTGGGCTTGGATGAATGCTAAGCTCTATCTTTTCTGCAAAACCGTTAACACCCAAAATTTCTTGTTCTTTAATATACACTTTGGTGTTAGCATCTCCATTACTGTTAAGTCCACTTAACACAAAGTCTAAATAGCCATCATTATCATAGTCACTCCAATCAGTAGAACTTAAATATGTTCCGCTAATTCCAGTTTCTCCGTCTGTATCTTCTGTAAATACTCCATTTGTATTTTTATAGAACTTAACCTAAGCAACTGTGTTAGTATCTGCACCAGTGATAAAAGAAGATAAAGATCTACACTTAACATTTCGAGAATTAAAAGCGCTTAAAGACCTAATTAAGGTGACATTATTCCATTTAAATTTCAACACTATTATCAGGGGGTTAACCTCTGTTTAAAAGTTTATTTAAATTTAGCTCAATAAAATTTTTACATAACTTTTATTTATAAATATCATATATAATACAAATAGTCTTTGTTTTGAGTTCTGTCTTTTGGCATTTATTTTTGCAGAAATTATTTTTAACAAGTCTTAATAAGAATAGAAAAAAGATTAAAATAGTAGTAATTATGAAACAAAACAAAATGAAAAACACAATCTGTACGAGTAAAAAAATAGCGCTAAGTCTATTGGTAGTAGGTGGCTTATTTACATCGTGTTCCGATGATGACGATAACGGTCCATCAACATCAACTTTAGAGATACCAGACGAGTATGTGTCAACTAATTTTAATGCTAACGTCGTAGCAGAAAATATGGTTGTAGATGAATTATCTACAATGACTTCGGCTTTCAATGCAGCAGAATCTAATGCTCAAATTGAAACAGTTGCTGAAATTCCTTATCCAGCAACACTTTCATCAGTAACCTTGCCGAGCTATCGTGCTTTAATGAATGATTGGCTAGTAGAGTTAGTAGCCTCTGCAAACTCTTCAGACGGATTTCAAAACCCTGGTTTTGGCGGTTCACCTGCGATAGGACAAGAAGGTGGTCTTCTAGGAACGCGCTTATTGGATGAAAATGGTCTAGAGTTAGAGCAAATGTTACAGAAAGGATCTTTTGGTGCTGCTTTATACAATCATGCAATTACTGTGGTTAACGGTATCAAAAACGGTAGTGCAGGTTTTGAAGATAGTGGAGCTATTGATCGATTAGTAGAGATTCATGGTGCAGATACGGCTTTTGATGTATCAAACACGACTGCCGCGGCAATCTATTCAAGAAGACGTTCTAATCTTACCGCTGAAACAGGTTTTTTCTTTGATATTAAGCGTAATCTAATCACAGCAAAAGCGGCTATTGAAGCTGGTAGCGATTTTACTATTGAAAGAGATCTAGAACTTGACGATTTCTTAATGAATTGGGAATTATCGAATTATGCTACGGTAATTTATTATTGCCATGCGACAAAAGTTCAATTAACTGCTGCATTTGCTTTAGCAGATGGTCCCGCTAAAGATGTTGCTCTAGGTAATGCCCTTCATGCTTATGCCGAAGGTGTTGCATTTGCTCATGGGTTTAAAGGAATTTCTGAGAAAATGATTACCGATACTGAAATCGATGCTATCTTATCAGATTTCTTAGCAGTTGAAGGACAAACACCTGAGAGCTTTAGGTTTTTAAATGAAATAGACTTATTTGCAAATCTTGATGCGGTCATAGCCGATTTACAAGCGATTTATAATTTCACTGATGCTGAGGTTACAAGTTTCTTTGTAAATAATAACCCATAAAAATATATTAACACAAAAAAATGGAAACTTGCTCAAATAGTAGGTTTCCATTTTATAAAATAAACGGAGCTATGAAAAATTTTAGATTGATTTTCCCTTTTATAATAGTGTGCTTATCCGCTATTGTTTGGAGTTGTAGTGATGACGACTCTGTTTCTGAACGCACGGACGATTTTGATAGACAAGCAATGCTTATTAATTGGGCAGACGATATTATAATTCCATCTTATCAAGCTTTTAGTTCGGACGTTGACGCTTTAAAAGCAGCAGTAGATGCTTTTGAGTCGCAGCCAAACGAAACTAATTTAAATAGCGTGCGCCAAGAATGGGAACAGGCTTATATCGCTTGGCAGAATATATCAATGTTTAATATCGGACCAGCTGAAACTACCTTTATGAGGAGTTTTCTTAATACCTATCCCGCAAACGTTAGTGAAATTGACACGAACATTAGCACCGGTAATTATGCTTTGCAGTCCGTTAATGCTAATAACGAGCAAGGTTTACCTGCTTTAGATTACTTGTTATTTGGCCTTGCAGAGAGTGATGCCCAAATTCTTGAGTTTTACACTAGCAATGTAAATTCTAGCAACTATGTAAATTATCTCACAGACCTTGTAGATCGTATAAATACAATTACAGATCAGGTTGTTGCATCATGGGAAGGAGATTATAGAGACACGTTTGTAAACAATAGTGGTGCGGCTTCAAACAGTTCAACGAATAAATTATTAAATAACTGGATGTTCTATTATGAGGTCACTTTGAGAAATGGAAAAGTTGGTATTCCTTCGGGAGTGTATTCTGAGGGGTCACGTTTACCACAAAATGTAGAAGCATTTTATAAAAAAGATTTGTCTAGGACCTTATGTTTAGAAGCTTTAAATGCCTTTCAAGATTTTTTTAATGGAGCACATTTTGACGGCACAACAAATGGCGAAAGTCTATCAAGCTATTTAAACTTTTTGAATACCATGAAAAATGGAGAGGATTTATCACTCATGATTAACAATCAGTTTGAGGTGTCAAGAATAGCCATATCAAATTTAGATGCTAATTTTATCAATCAAATTAATACAAATAATAATTTGATGTTAGTTGCTTTTGAAGAATTACAGGCAAATGTCGTTTTGTTAAAATCAGATATGTTTTCAGCCTTGAGCATAGACCTTGAATTTGAAAGTGGTGATGGTGATTAAATTATGTTAAAAAAATACACTACATATTTACAAAATCCTGTAAAGGCCGCACCACTTGCGGTCTTTCGGATTTTATTTGGTTGTTTAATGATTTTTTCGACCTTGCGATTTGTATCACAAGGTTGGGTCAACAAATATTATATAGAGCCTAATTTTCACTTTAAGTATTACGGTTTTGAATTTGTCACAGCATTTGGTCAATATACCTATATCCTTTACGCAGTAATAGTTTTATCGGCACTAGGAATCGCTCTAGGCTATAAGTATAAAATCGCAACTGTTTTATTTTTTCTAAGCTTTACTTATTGTGAACTTATTGATAAAACATATTATCTTAATCATTACTATTTTGTTAGTATCATTGGGTTTTTACTCATTTTTTTACCTGCAAATTGCTATTTCTCGATAGATGCCTACCGGAATTCTAAAATGGCGTTTAGTAAAATCCCGAGATACAATATTCTTGTGATTCAACTCATGTTATGTGTTGTTTACTTTTATGCTGGTTTAGCAAAAATAAATACAGATTGGTTACTTAGAGCGATGCCTTTACAAATCTGGTTACCGTCGCGTTACTATTTGCCACTTATTGGTGATCTTTTTCAAAAAGAATGGGTGCATTATGCAATGAGTTGGTTTGGAATGCTATACGATTTATCAATTCCTTTTCTTCTTTTGTTTAAAAGAACACGCATTTTTGGATTTGTTTTAGTTGTGATTTTTCATGTGCTCACGCGCGTACTTTTTCCAATAGGGATTTTTCCGTACGTCATGATTTGTTCGACGCTTATCTTCTTTGGTGGGGGCGTTCATGAAAAAATTATCAATTTTTTTAGAAGATTCTTCAAAATCAATTTTTTAAATGAGACTCAGACTTTGTACTGGACTCCTAATGTTAAAAACAGGCTGTTAGCTACCATATTTGTTGCTTTTTTTGCGTTTCAACTCGTTGTTCCATTTCGGTATATGCTATATCCTAACGAATTATTTTGGACAGAAGAAGGGTATCGCTACTCTTGGCGCGTTATGCTCATAGAAAAAGGGGGGTATGTACAGTATAAAATTGTAAATCCTAAAACAGGCAACTGGTTTTATGTCGAACACAATAAATTTTTGACTGAATATCAACAGAAGCAATTGAGAACACAGGCAGATTTTATTCTAGAATTTGCTCATTTTTTGGAGAAGCATTACAAAGAAAAAGGCATAAAAAACCCTGAAGTTTATGCAGAGAGCTACATTGCATTAAACGGACGCTTAAGCCAGCAATTTGTAGATCCTACCGTTGATTTAACCAAAGTGACTGAGTCCTTTAGTCATAAAGACTGGTTATTACCTTTTAAAGATACCATACATGGATTTTAATAAACTTATACTATTTATATTGTGTTCCTTTAGTGGCGCGTTGATGGCGCAGTACAAGCTATCTGGTACTATTATAGACTCAGAAACTCAAACACCATTGCCCTTTATTAAATTATATGATAAAACGTCTGGTAAAGAAGCGGTTAGTGATGCTTATGGTGAGTTTGTACTCACAAATTTACTACTTGGAGTGCATACCATTATCTTCTATAATGAAAATGGTCTCTGGCATGAACAAACATTTGTTTTAACTGACAATAAGGACGTAAGTGTATCTATTAACGGAATGAATAAACTCTCTGAAGTTATTATTCAGGCGAAACGAAGAGAAGTCTTTGATTTAAAACGGGCAAACGATGTGGAAGGGATGACGATATACGCTGGTAAGAAGAACGAATTTATTTTGGTAGATCAAATTGTAGGTAATAAATCGAACAGTAATGCACGGCAAATTTACGCGCAAGTCGCTGGTTTAAATATTTTTGAAAGTACCAATTGTGGCTTACAGCTTTCTATTGGCGGCAGAGGTCTAGACCCGAATCGAACTGCCAATTTCAATGTGCGTCAAAATTCTTATGATATTAGTGCCGATGTTTTGGGGTACCCAGAGAGTTACTATACACCGCCTGTAGAGGCTATGGAAGAAATTCAAATTATTCGTGGTGCAGCGTCATTACAATATGGCACCCAATTTGGCGGTCTTATTAATTTTAAGCTCAAATCACCATCAGCAAAGCCTTTAGAAATAGTGACGCGCCAAAGCTATGATACCAATTGTGGTTATTCTACCTTTAATAGTGTTAGTGGCACCAATGGTAAATTTAGCCATTATACATTTGTGTCTTATAAGAATAATTTGAATGCGGCACCACGAGCTAATATGAACCTAGAGGCTTTTAATGCCTTTACAGATCTTAATTATAAAATATCAGATAAAACGTCTATTGGACTTGAATATACGCATCTGAGTTATACAGCACAACAGGCAGGTGGTTTAACAGATGTTCAGTTTGAAAGGGATCCTTTTTTTAGTAACAGAACTCGAAATTGGTTTGAGGTGAATTGGAATTTATTAACCGCGAAATTTACTCACAAATTTTCTGAGGATGAACGTTTTAATGCCATAATATGGGGAATGAATTCTTCTCGTAGTGCTATTGGTTTTAGAACTAATCGCGTATCCCAAATTGATGATCTAGACGAACCGCGAGATTTACAAGTTGGGGAATTTAGAAATTGGGGAGCAGAGTTACGTTACTTAAAAAACTATAGCCTTGGTCGTAAAAAATCGACCATATTAGTAGGGGCTAAGTATTACCAAGCCTTTAATGAGGAACGTCAGGGGCCAGGAACAGCCGGAAATGATGCCAATTTTAACTTTATAGATTATGAAGTTGAAGATCTTCCAACAGAATTAAGGCAGTCCGATTTTAACTTTCCTAACCTCAATATGGCCTTATTTGCAGAAAATATTTTTTATGTCTCTGACGAGCTATCTATTACACCTGGCATTCGTTTTGAATATATAAAAACAGAAAGTGAAGGTACCTATCGTGCCGTTAATAGGGATCTAGCTGGTAATCCGTTGCTAGACAATACTTTTGAGGATAACCGAACCCGAGACCGTTCTTTTTTACTAATGGGTTTAGGGCTTAGTTTTAAGCCAAATGAGTCGTTTGAAAGCTATGCTAATTTTTCACAAAATTACCGTTCTGTCACTTTTAGCGATATTAGGATTGTAAATCCTTCATTTCAGGTCGATCCTAATATTGCCGATGAAAAAGGCTTTACAACAGGTCTGGGAATTCGCGGACGCTACAAACGTTTACTATCATACGATGCCAACGTATTTGGCTTATTTTATGATGATAGAATCGATGAAGTTATTCGTACAGCAACACGCGTAAATGCCTTTGGAGAAACCGTGGAAAATGGACGTATTGTTAGGTTTCGTGGAAATATTGGTTCAGCAATAATTTATGGTTTTGAAAGTTTAGTGGACTGGAATGTTAGAGAAACCATTTTTCCAAATAGTAATGAGTTTAAGCTTAATTATTATGTCAATTTTGCTTTTACACAATCTGAATTTACCGCCTCTGAAATCCCTGGTGTTGAAGGTAAAGAACTCCCTTTTGTACCAAATATTAATCTGAGAACAGGATTGAATATGGGCTACAAAAATGTACTCTTAAACCTTCAATATTCTTACTTGTCAAGTCAGTTTTCAGATGCCTCTAATGCACCACAAGATAGAAATGATAATGTGAGCGGTATTATTGGAGCCATTCCCGCTTATGGAGTTTTTGATTTATCCTTAAGATATCGATTCAAAAAATTCACCCTAGAAACAGGAGTAAATAATTTCACTAACGAGATGTTCTTTACCCAAAGAGCAACAGGTTATCCAGGGCCAGGCATTATTCCTGCTGCACCGCGCAGTTTGTTTGTGACCTTAGAATTCAAAATTTAAACATAAACATAAACATAAACATAAACATAAACATAAACATAAACCTAAACATTAAAAATTGAAAACTATGAAGCATAATATTTTAAAACTTCTCGTATTAGCCTTAATTTTTGTTGGCTGTAAAAACGAAAAATCAACAGAAGCAGCCTCGGATGAAGTATCTACAAATGAAACAACCGAAGTGAATGTTTACACACACAGACATTATCCGGCGGACCAAGACTTATTTACGCAATTCGAAAAGCAAACAGGTATAAAAGTGAATGTGGTAAATGCAAGTGCTGATGAATTGATGCAAAAAATGACCCAAGAAGGCGCACAATCCCCAGCAGATGTTTTAATTACAGTTGACGCTGGTCGTTTAGTGAGAGCAAAAGACAAAGGTTTATTACAATCTATAGACTCTAAAATTTTGAATGAAATCATTCCTTCAAATTTAAAGGATAAGGATAACCAATGGTTTGCATTGACAAAAAGAGCCCGTGTTATTGCCTATGCAAAGGACAGAATTAAACCAGAACAACTCTCAACTTACGAAGATTTAGCAACCGATAAATGGAAAAATAAAATCTTAGTACGTTCATCTCAAAACATTTACAACCAATCGTTAATGGCTTCGATTATTGCTAACGATGGTGAAGGGAAAGCAAAAAGTTGGGCAGAAAGAGTGGTAGACAATATGGCACGCGAACCAAAAGGAAACGATAGAGACCAAATAAAAGCAGTAGTTGCTGGTGAAGGCGATATTGCCATTGTAAATACGTATTATATTGGTAAATTGTTAAACTCAAAAAATCCAGAGGAGATAAAAGCTGGTGAAGGT
>NZ_DEXW01000025.1:222987-231210 GCF_002364335.1 Winogradskyella sp. UBA3174
TTAAATTTTTAGAATTTCTAATTAGCAAAGAAGCGCAAGACGTATTTGCAACCGTCAATTATGAATATCCTGTAAATCCAGAAGCTAAAACTTCAGAATTATTAAAATCTTGGGGAGACTTTAAAGAAGATAATGTTGACTTATCTTTGTTGGGTGAAAACAATAAAAAAGCAGTCCTTTTATTTGACGAAGCTGGTTGGAAATAAGTCTTGAAAAAACGATTTAACACTTATATAAAACGCGATTTCAATACATGGTCAATGTTAACATTGGCCATTATTGCTTTTGTGTCGTTACCCATAATCACTATATTTATACAGCTTTTTTTAGGGCCAGGAGAATCGTGGCTCCATGTGGTAAAAAACCTACTGCCAGACTATACAGTTAACACCGTAATTCTTATTGTAGGTTGTACAATATTGACCTTTCTTTTCGGAGTGTCTTCCGCTTGGATTGTTAGTCGGTATCATTTTTTTATGCGACAACCTTTAGAGTGGTTGTTAATTTTACCATTGGCAATTCCGTCCTACATTACAGCGTATGCTTACGCTGGTTTTTTTGACTATGGTGGCACTTTAGAATTACTGTTGAGAGTCCTAAATATTAACCCATACAAATTTGATGTCATGAACATCTACGGGCTCATTTTTGTACTCAGTATATCGCTTTATCCTTATGTATATATTAGCAGCCGTGTGGTCTTTCGCTACCAATCATCACGATTAATTGAAGCGTCAAAAATGTTGGGTGCAAGCGAATTTAAAACACTTCTCAGAATTGTTTTACCACTTGCAAGACCAGCTATTATCGGTGGTTTAATCCTGGTACTTATGGAAGTACTTAATGATTATGGGGCTGCAAAATATTATGGTGTTCAAACATTTACCACAGGCGTTTTTAGAGCTTGGTTTTCTTTAGAAGAGCCTTCTACGGCCATTTATTTATCGGCTATTTTATTAGTTGTTGTATTTCTGTTTATTGGTTTAGAACGCTGGCAGCGTGGTGCTAAAAAATTTACATTTTCTTTAAAGAGTGAAGCGAAGCTTTCTAAATTAAAGGTCTCTAAACAAAGCCAATTTGTACTATTCATAATAGTAGGTTTTCCTGTTTTATTGGGATTTGTACTTCCTTTTTTTCAATTGTTATATTGGTGTGTTTTAACCTTTTCAGATGTGGCTTCAGCAGGTTTTTATCCTATTGCATTGCAAAGTTTAGGCATTGCTGTATCAGCATCTTTTTTAACCGTAATTTTTGCAGTGTTTGTTTTATATTTCCCAAAATGGAATCGCATTGCCATACTTAAACAAAGTTCGCGTATTGCTGTTTTAGGCTATGCTATCCCTGGAGCAATTATTGCCATTGGCGTTATGATTCCGTTATTAAGTTTAGATAAATTGGGTATTGAAATAGGTAAAACCTATTTTGATGCTGATATTGGTTTTATGATTAATGGCACTGTTTTTATATTAATCTATGCGTATATTATTCGGTTTTTAGCTGTGGCTTTTAATCCTATTGAGGCCGGTCAATTAAAATTAAAAAATTGCTTATCGGAATCCTCTCGTTTATTAGGAAAAAGTCCTTTTAAAACCTTTTTAAATATTGAATTCCCATTACTAAAACCCAGTTTAATTGGCGCATTTATTTTAGTTTTTGTAGATGTAATGAAAGAGTTACCATTAACCTTAATTCTAAAACCTTATCACATCAATACATTAGCAGTTAAAGCCTATGAATTTGCTAGTGACGAAATGATAATGGAAGCTGCTTTACCCTCATTATGCATCATTGCGACGGGAATTGTACCTATTATTTTGTTAAACCGACTAATTTTGAAATAGAAATGTCAGAAAATACGCAAAAAATCGAAGCTAAACCTACCTCTAAAAATATTTTAGTTTTACAAGACTTGACCAAAACCTTCAATAAGACTAAAACAGTTGCCGTTTCTAAGTTGAGTTTAAACATCAAGAGAAATAGTATCACAGCCATTGTGGGTGAGAGTGGAAGTGGTAAAACAACTTTATGTCGATTAATTGCAGGTTTAGAAACGCCAGATGAAGGTTGTATTCAAATCAATAATAAGGTGGTGTCCTCGACAACAGTATTTACACCACCAGAAAAACGACACATTGGTATGGTCTTTCAAGATTATGCATTGTTTCCGCATCTTACTTTGTATAAAAATATTGCTTATGGTTTAGCAAAGGGAGTCGATAAAGTGAAACGAGTTATTGATTTGTTAGATTTGGTGGGTTTAAAAGATTTAGAAAAACGCTATCCACATCAGTTATCTGGAGGTCAACAGCAACGTGTTGCTTTGGCAAGAGCCTTGGCACCATCGCCAGATATTTTAATATTAGATGAACCTTTTAGTAATCTCGATGCCAATTTCAGAGTAAAGCTAAGAAAGGAAATTTTTCAAATTATAAAACAAACTCAAGTCACAGCCCTGTTTATCACACATGATACAGATGATGCTACTGCAGTTGCAGACGAAATTATGATTATTAAAGATGGGGTCTTGGTGCAACATGATGCGACTAAAGTAATTATAGAACAACCTAAAAATAGTTATGTAGCTTCACTTTTTAGCCGCGGTTGATACTAATAAAATCAGTTTTAGCTTAGATTTTGTTATATTATTGTCATTTTTTAATCTATTTGCAAGATAAGATTGGTTTTTTTGTGGTTATATTCAACGTATTACGTTGTCAAGAATAATGTAGTATTTTATATTGAAAAATAAGGTAAAAAAATACGTAAAAACACATGCAATTATACCTTAATTGTAATGAAAGCGCCCGAAAATAAAATTTTAGGAGAAGGACTTACTTACGACCACGTTTTATTAGTACCGGCATTCTCGGAAGTTCTTCCGCTCGAAGTCAATATTCAGACAAAATTTACACGAAATATTACAATTAACATTCCTGTTATTTCAGCAGCTATGATCACGGTTACTGAAAGTAAAATGGCAATTGCTATGGCGCAAGAAGGAGGTATTGGTGTGTTGCACAAAAATAGGACCATTGCTGAGCAAGCGGCTAAAGTAAGACGCGTAAAACGTGCTAAAAGTGGTATAATTATAGATCCTGTGACCCTGCCTTTAACAGCAACGGTGGCAGATGCAAAGCGAAACATGGCTGAGTACAGAATTGGTGGTATCCCTATTGTAGACTACAAAGGGATTGTAATTATTAGAGACTTAAGATTTGAACATAAAAATGACAGACCTATAGTTGATGGTCATGACGATTGAAAACTTCGTTATTGCTGCTGTAGGTACCTCCTTAAAGATGCTGAAAAGATTCTACAAAAACATAAAATTGAAAAACTACTTATTTTGGATGATAATTATAAACTTGCGGGCCTAATTATTTTTATAGCTATTACGAAAGTAACGTAAAAGTCAAATGCAAATAAAGATAAATACGGAAGGTTACGCGTTGCTGCAGCAATTAGAGTTACAGTTGATGCTGTGGATAGAGCTCAGGCTTTGGTAAAAACAAGAGTAGATGCTGTGGTTATTGATACAGCGGCATGGATACACTGTTTGAGTAGTCACCATTCTAAAAGTTATAAAACAACAGTTTCCTAAACGAGATGTCATCGTTGGGAACATCGCAACTGGTGAAGCCGCAAAATATTTGGTCGAAGAGGGGCAGATGCCGTAAAAGTTGGTATTGGACCTAGTTCTATTTGTACGACTCAAGTTATTGCAGGTGTTGGTTTTTTACAATTTTCAGCGGTGTTAGAAGTTGCAGCAGCTATCAAAGGCTCAGGAGTGCCCGTAATTGCAGATGGTAGAATTCGATATACAGGAGATATTCCTAAAGCCATTGCCGTTGGTGAAGATATCGTAATGTTAGGGTCCTTATTAGCAGGAACAAAAGAGAGTCCTGGTGAAACGATTATTTACAAAAGCCGAAAGTTTAAGCGGTATAGAGGTATGGGTTCTGTTGAAGCGATGAAACAAGGGAGTAAAGACTGGTATTTTTAAGATGTAGAAGATGATATTAAAAAATTAGTACTAGAAGGTATTGTTGGTCGTGTACCATATAAAGGAGATTTGGTAGAAAGTATTCATCAGTTTATTGGAGGCCTTAGGGCAGGTGTGGGCTACTGTGGCGCAAAAAATATTGCCACTTTAAAAGAAACAAGATGGTTTGTTAAAATTACTGCGAGTGGTCTAAATAAAAGTCATCCACATGATATAACAATTACTAAGCAATCATCTAATTACTCGAGATAGCTAAAATTCTTGGGGATACAGGGGCCTTATGATATAACAGTAAAAACAGCATTTTAAGATGCTGTTTTTTTTATAAGGTTTGGTTACTACGCGGTGGTTAATCTACGGCCTGTTTAAGTCATCAATTTAGCAAACAAATCATCTGTAGGAAATACCAATGGATTTTTAGTGAGCACTTGAGGTCTAGTAGTTCATTATAATCACGCTGTCGGATTGGTAAATTATATTTGTTTTAGTTTTTTTTTATAGCTGGGCTTTGTTTATTCACGCTTTTGAATCCCTGTAAATCAGTTCTTAACTTGGCTTTTGTCTCCGTAAATGCGCAATAGATATTTAAAAATCATCTTAAGGTATTCGGTAGAGTAAATAATATTTTGATAGGTGATTATTGTTGTATTCCCTTGAATAACCTCTTCAATATTTTATTTGAGTTAAATGGAAAATAAACAGAGAACTAACGCTGCTGTATTTCAAAAAAGGGTCTACAATATTGATGATTGTAATAGGTTCACTTTGGCTCTCAATACGCGGAACTAAAAAGTAAATCTACCTAATTATCAATCTTATTGTAACACCTGCGTTAGTGGCTCTGTAGAGTAATTTTATCACCTTTTCATCCTTTAGGCGGTTGAGTTTTAAAATAATTTAGGCCTCTTTTTCTAATTTTGAATTTTAATTTCTTTCTCTATTACTTATGTAAATACACGTCGTATCAAAAATAGTGATAGGACGATGCTTTTAGTGCTAGGAATAATTAATATTCTATAACCAGTGTGACTTGCAGTACTTCTGATGTAATTTTTGATTTGACGTCATTAAGCTAAAATCGGTATAAATTTCAGATGTTTTTTGGTTAAAATTTCCCGTTCTAAGTTGAGCATTGCTCTTAATAGCTTTACCCACTTTTTTCTATGTAGAGAATTTTAGAATGTGATTTTATCCCTCAGTGATACAATTGGCAGTTCAGATTCTGATACTATAGAATACTTATTTTTAAATTTAATTCGTACCTATTCCCATATAGAATTTGGCGCACATTTACATACCACACATCGCGTTGGTTCGAAAAAATTGATGCAGCTTACTCAGCCGGTTGCCCATTGGCAAAAGACGTACTTACAGGTAATAGGCCAACCGAAAAAATGTTGTCCTATTTTACTCAGAAAAAAGCACACAATTTAAATGCGATGCCTTTTGAGAGTTCTTATAACGAAGCGACTAAGATTTTTACTAAATATCATTGATTAAAAAAGACTGCCATTTCAGACAGTCTTTAATTCAATAGTTTCGGTCAAGCCTATTTTAGAATAATTTTTTTAGTTGTTGTGAATTCACCAGAAGTAAATTTCAACATATAAATACCACTAGAAAGTGATGACAAGTCAAGTAATTTGTTCTGAAACCCTAGATTTGAACTCAGCGTATTTTGAAATACTTTCTGGCCAGTTGTAGAGTAGATTGATACTTCATTATTATCTGAACTTAAAGTATTCACGTCATAAACTAAGTTGATTTGCTTATCATTTGACGGATTTGGATAAACGCTAAAAGATAAATTATTAAAAACGCTTTCAATACCTAAAGTCTCACTTGTAGCTTTATCAGAAATAATAAAAGCAGTATCCACAGCACTTACAGACCAATAATAATTTGTATTTGCTAAGTTTTTAATTGTCCATGAATTACCATTGACTTTGTAAGATGCAATCTCAGAACCATTTTGAGTCGTCCCTACATTTAAAAAATAAAATAAACCGTCTGATGGTGTAAAATCGTCAGAAGCATTATCCCAAGTAAATGTTATAGAATCATCAGTATTTATTTGATTCGAAAGATTTGTAGGTACATTCGGTTGTGTATTGACCACAGCGATATTGTTTTTATGTAAAACTGATTGAGATACATAAGCAGCATCATCAAAAAAACCAGAAACTAAAATATCCAAGTCGTTATCATTGTCGTAATCTGACCAAGTCACATTTGTACTTCCACCAAGATTAATAAGACCTTCTTCTACCAAGGTAAAAACCGTGCCGTCGTTTCTATAAAGATAAGTAAGGTCATTAAAGTTATTATCTGAACCAGATAATACTAAATCTAAATCACCATCGTTATCATAATCTCCCCAAGCTACTGGCGTTGCACCACTTGAATTACCGACGCCTTCTAATACAATATTTGAATCCGTAAACATGCCGTTTCCGTCATTATTATAAATTTTACTTAAGTAATCATAATTAGCATCATAACCTGTGAATACTAAATCTAAGTCACCATCATTATCGTAATCTCCAAGCGTTACCCAGCTATCTGCTGTGGCAAAAGGGATTTGACCTGCTGAGAAAATACCGTTTACATTATTGAATATTTGAGCATAATTATCGCCGTTTAAATCATAGCCATTAATTATGATATCTAAATCTTCATCTTTATCAATATCTCCAAACACAGCATTGCCACCTTGTACTCCTGGTAAATTAGCAATTGCATCAGAGAATGTGCCATTAGTATTATTATAAATTGTGGTACCTCTTCCATTACTCCCTACTCCTGTAATCAATAGATCCAAATCTCCATCATTATCATAATCACCAAAATCAATAGAACTATAAATGACACCTTCTAACTCTTGTTTTACGATAAAAACGCCACTATTATTTTCATAAACGGTCAAGAAAAAAGAGGTGATATCATCATAATTTTGACCAGAGACTACTAAATCCATATCACCATCATAATCAATATCTAAAAACTTTACAGCTCCTAAATGGAGACCTTGTACATTAGGCTGTGAAATCAAACTCATTACTCCATTATTATTTTCATAGAAATCTACTTTACTTGTGTCAGCAAATTCATTAGCATCTGTATCTAAAGCTCCAGAAATAACAAGGTCTTTATCGCCATCATTATCAATATCTGCCCAATCGGACGAAGGGTACCAATAATCGTTAAGATTTGTACTTAATTGTGTAAAATTTTGTGCTTCAGTGATATTAAAGGTCAACATTGATAGGATCAATATTTTTGTTATTACTTTCATAATTTTTGATTTTAGGTTAAAAAAAAGGTAGCCTAAGCTACCTTTTCAAATAAATAATCGGTTAAGCTTATTTTAGAATTATTTTTTTGGTTGTTGTAAATGTACCAGACGTAAATTGTAACAGATAGACTCCATCAGAAAGGGAGGATAAATCAAGTGATTTGTTACGAAACCCTTGATTTGAACTCAGTGTAGTTTGAAATACTTTTTGACCAGTAGTAGAATAGATTGCGACGTCATTTTTATCTGAACTTAGATCATTCACGTCATAAACTAAGTTAATTTGCTTATCTGTTGATGGATTTGGATAAATACCAAAAGACACATTTTTAGAAATATCTTCAATACTCAAAGATGCTGTAACATCCTCATATACAAAGGTTAAATCTCCAGAGCTAGTTCCTGAAAATTCTGTAAACGTTAATCTATAAATAGTATTATCCGTATATTTTATATAAAAAGCTTTGTCAGAATCGACGACAAAGCCAGTTCCACCAAAAGCTTTCCAATTATATCCAATTGTATTAATATCGTCCGAAAAAGTTAGGTCTGGGTTTGCATGCATACCACTTGGCTCATCATTTTCCGCAATTTCAATATTTGGATTATGTAAAACACCAGTAACATTGTAATACTGTCCTGGTGGATTTAAAAAGGTGTCATACTTTCTAAAAACAAAATCCCAATCAGATGACCCTGGTTCTGCAATAACTTCTGATTCGTTTTGTAAACTGTAATAGTTAAATATATTATTTGGATTATTTGTATTCGGTAGCGATACGTTAGTGTCTGCACTCCACGCACTTCCGTCCCAAGACGAAAACTTAAAATTGTATCCGCTTGCATAACTTTCAATAAAGAACTTTTTATAAGACCCATCTATATATTCCAATACAAAAACAATATCACCTATGACTGTATTATT
>NZ_DEXW01000025.1:231405-232954 GCF_002364335.1 Winogradskyella sp. UBA3174
TTCATAAACGCACCATTGTTCCAATTGGTATCATCATTGCGAAGTTGTGACCAAGCAGATTGATTGGTAACATCTACAGTATCATAACCAGCAGGTGTGTTGGCGACTTCATAAACTTGTATGCGAACGCCATCGTTGACACGGACTCCAAGGTCAAAATTGCTGGCTCTATAAAAAGCAACATCCCAAATATCAGCCGTAAATACAGTTTCTGTTTGTGTATTTAGCTTGTAGTATATTTGATCTGAATAACCAGAACCCATGCTCATGTTTACGGTTACTTCCTGTGCATGCAAGTATGTAAGACTTACAATAAATGCGAATAAAAATTGTAGTTTTGATTTCATTATGTTTGATTTTAATTATTATTATAGTATTTGTAAAAGTTCGTATTCAAATTCTGGGTAGCCTCTTTCCCCATTATTATTTGTTAAGGCTAGAAATTTAAGTTTGTAAAGTGTTCCGTTTGGATCTTTTATGACATAGAACCGATCGTTAAATGGTGCGCCATTAAACACGTCGCGCCAAGTGCTTCCGATAGTTGTTTGATTTTCTGAGAAATTGGAAGTGGTGATATTAGTCAGTTCAAATTCATCATATTCGAAGCTAGATGTATCCACTCTGTAGGCTAAAGCGTTCCCTTTATTATTATGCGTCACAAAGTCTGAAAACCCATAACTACCAGCACCCGGAAGTACATTGGTAAATACAGTAAAGCTGATGTCCCATTTGTCTTTTTCTGGTTCAACATTAACTAGCGTATTTGTGTTGAGGCTGAAATGGCTAAAATTATAATCAGAATTTTTTTCGATTGTTATCGATTGATGAGACGTATCCTCTAAGTTGGCATATTGTAAAATATAACTATTGCCATCCTTTAAGATTCTTATTTTTCGCCAACCTCTTAGGTCTCCAGCAATATTGACGCTGCCAAGTGTTGGTGTGTTAGTTCCAATTTCATACCCTAGGTTAAGGAGATAAACAGGGTTTTCAGCATCATTTTCAGAAATTTCATCAATTGCAGTTTCTAAGATGTTACCATTTGGTGCATCTATATAGTCAGCATTGCTTGGATTAAACGTACCCACAGCAACCTGAGGCTGTAGACTACTAACATCAGATTGGGAAACGGCATCAATATTAGTTTCGGTTAAAGCTTTTACTGCCATGTAAATCGAACCATTAATTGTCACTCTAAACTGTTCTCCATTGTAAAACCCTAAATCCCAAGAATCGCGTTGGACTTTAGTAGCATTTCCGGTACTTAGATCAATAAAAACCTGGTTACCTTGGTTTGGACCTCCTACTTCAGGTTCTAAACTTCCACCAAGAGAGGCACTACTATTTAATATCACGGTAGAATTGCCTTGAATATTTGAATCTAAATAATCTATATTGATGATGTTAAACGCAATTTCAGTGTCTTCATCAAAATTATTACTGAGACGTTTTAGAATAAACGCATTATCAAATGCTCCCGTAGCAATAGGAAGTATAAATTCGTTATTAATTGCTTCAGGAATGGTAATAAAGTCGACACCATAAACGA
>NZ_DEXW01000057.1 GCF_002364335.1 Winogradskyella sp. UBA3174
CCGTCTAACCCATTTAAACGCACTTGGGTAAATCCACAATTTTGACAATTGGTTTCCACACGCACACCTGGCGCATAATTCAACGTCTCTGAAACGGTCAAGGCTTGTGTCGCATTTATTAGTTTTTCACCAAGTGTATTCACAATTATTGGTGCTTCTTTTTTATTGACTCGGTTTCTGGTGGCACTGACAACAACTTCATCTAAACCGAGAAAATCTTCAACCAAAATGATTTTTAAATCAGTGCTATTGTTGCTATCGATTTCAATCGTTTGGGTTTTTACTTTTAAACCTAAAGACCTTACTTTTATTTTATAGGCACCGAAAGGCATGTCTACTTTAAAATTCCCGTTTTCATCAGAAAAAGTTGAATAATTTCCGTTTCCTGAAAAAGTAAGCTTTGCATAAGCGATAGATTCATTATCGAAAGTTACACTTCCTTTAATGCTTTCATTTTGCGCAAAAGTTAAGCTAAACCCGAATAATAGTATAAATGTTTTTATATACATAATGATTATTTTTTTATGCAAATATAAATATATTTTTAGATATATCTAAAAATATATTTAGTGTAATTTAAAAAAATTCAATTTAGTTCTGTTTAAAGGTCGATTTTAAATATAATTCTGGTTTTTTTAGTACATTCGTAATAAATTTTTAGACTAATGAAAAAATACTTTATTTTACTTTGTTTTTGTACTTTGTTTTTAAACAGTTGTAAAAATGAAACTAAGGATAACGGCAAATTAAATATCGTCACCACAACTTCGATGATTACAGATTTAGTGAAAAACATAGGAGGTGATGCTATTAATTTACAAGGCTTAATGGGGTCTGGTGTTGATCCACATTTGTATAAGGCAAGTGAAGGTGATGTTTCAAAACTAGTTAATGCAGATATTATCTTTTATAATGGTTTACATCTGGAAGGTAAACTAGTCGAAGTTTTTGAACAAATGAGTAGTGAAACAAAAAGCCCAATTGCTTTAGCAGACGAACTTGATAAAAAAGGTTTAATTGGGTCTGATTATTTCGCATCTAATTACGATCCTCACGTATGGTTTGATATCGCATACTTTAAGCAATTTGCTTTAAAAGTAACTGAAGTACTTTCTGAACAAGATCCAGAAAATAGTGAAACATACAAACGTAATGAGGCTACTTATTTAGAAGAGCTAGATAAGCTACAAGACGATGTAAAAGGTGTGGTTGAGTCGCTTCCTCCAGAAAAAAGAATATTAGTTACTGCACACGATGCCTTTAATTATTTTGGTGAAGCTTACAAATTTAAAGTTGTTGGCTTACAAGGGTTATCAACTGCTACCGAAGCTGGTGTAAAAGACGTTCAAAAACTATCAGCTTTTATAATTGAAAATAAAATTAAAGCCATTTTTGTTGAAAGCTCGGTACCAAGACGAACGATTGAAGCACTACAAGAAGCCGTGAAATCTAAAGGACACGACGTCGAAATTGGTGGTACATTATTTTCTGATGCATTAGGAAATGAGGGTACTCCAGAAGGCACTTACATTGGCATGTTTAGATACAATATAAAAACAATAGTTAGCGCTCTACAATAGTATGGAAAAGATTGCTGTAAAAGTTGATGATTTAACCGTAGCCTACAACTACAAACCTGTACTTTGGGATATTGATTTAGAAATTCCAGAAGGGGTTCTTATGGCTATTGTTGGTCCTAATGGTGCTGGAAAATCAACACTCATAAAAGCAATTCTTGGCATATTAAAACCCATTGCTGGTAGCGTTACAATCTACGACAAACCTTACGAAAAACAACGCCAACTCGTAGCTTATGTGCCACAAAAAGGCAGTGTAGATTGGGATTTCCCAACAACAGCATTAGATGTTGTAAAAATGGGTACTTACGGAAGTTTAGGATGGATAAAACGTCCAGGTCAAAAAGAAAAAAAGGCAGCCCTTGAAGCTTTAGAAAAAGTAGGCATGTTAGCATTTAAAAGCCGACAAATTAGTCAACTTTCTGGTGGACAACAACAGCGCATATTTCTAGCCAGAGCTTTGGTGCAAAATGCCTCCATTTATTTTATGGATGAGCCTTTCCAAGGTGTCGATGCCACAACAGAAATTGCAATAATCAATATTCTTAAAGAATTGCGTAAGGCTGGTAAAACAGTCATAGTCGTTCATCACGATTTACAAACCGTACCTGAATATTTTGATTGGGTAACCTTCTTAAATGTTAAGAAAATTGCCACAGGACCAGTTAAGGATATTTTTAATGATGATAATTTGACTAAAACCTATGGTATTAATTACAAGGTTAGTATTCAAGAATGATGAAAAAATAATTAAACGTCAGTTTGAGTGAATCCAATTTTTATTAGGAATTATATCGAAACTTTTTAAACAACTTATCGATACAATTTTTTTCGTTCCTTATAATTATTCAAAGCAATGGAAGTAATAAACAATCATTACTTTAAAAGATAAAATTATGAAATACGCGTACACAATTTTATACGTAGAAGATGTTGAAAAGACAATTAAATTTTATAAAAATGCTTTCGGGTTTGACAAAAAATTTATGATACCAGAAGCTAATTACGGAGAACTCATTTCGGGAGAAACCACAATTGCTTTTGCTTCAAATTTATTAGGTAATTCTAATTTTAAAAAAGGGTTTAAAGAACTTTCTCTAAATGAAAAACCTAACGGTATTGAGATGGCTTTTACAACAGAAACTATTGAAACTGACTTTGAAAAAGCAATAGAAGCAGGCGCTATTGAATACGAAAAAATAACCCAAAAACCTTGGGGACAAAAAGTAGGTTATTTGAGAGATATTAATGGTTTCTTAATAGAAATCTGTACCCCAATTAAAAATTAAAAAACTAGATTCTGAAAATAAGTTCATAATAATAAATGGATATAATAGAATACATACAGCTCGTCTTTACAGACTATACACTAAGAACCATTACTCTTGGTACTGCGGTTTTGGGTGCAGTTTGTGGTATGCTCGGTAGTTTCGCTGTACTTAGAAAACAAAGTCTACTCGGAGATGCGATTTCGCATGCTGCTTTGCCAGGTATCGCTATTGCTTTTTTAATTACAGGTTCAAAAGACAGTAATACACTTTTAATTGGCGCCTTAATTAGTGGCTTAATAGGCACATTTTGGATTAGAGGTATCGTTACCAAAACCCACTTAAAATCAGATACTGCACTTGGCTTAATTCTTTCATTATTTTTTGGATTTGGTATGTTGTTACTCACATTTATACAAAAACAACCTGACGCAAATCAAGCCGGATTAGACAAATATCTTTTCGGACAGGCTGCAACATTAATAGAAAGCGATGTTTGGATGATGGCTATTGTAACGGGAATTTGTTTGGTCGTTATGCTTATATTCTGGAAAGAATTCAAAATCCTTTTATTTGACGCAGATTACACAAAAACGCTTGGTTTTAATACTAAGTTTATTGATATTTTAATTACAAGTTTTATTGTACTAGCCATTGTACTTGGTCTTCAAACGGTTGGTGTTGTTTTAATGAGCGCTATGCTTTTAGCACCTGCTGCTGCTGCAAGACAATGGACAAATAGCTTAGCAGTAATGGTGTTTTTAGCAGCACTTTTTGGTGCATTTGCAGGAGTGGTTGGCACCGCAATAAGTGCTAGTCAAAACAATCTTTCAACAGGACCAGTGATTGTACTTGTGGCCAGTGTTTTTGTAGTATTTTCATTTATATTCTCACCAAGTCGAGGCTTATTATTCAAACAAATTAGATTTATTAGAAATAGACGCGATCTACAACTGCACAAAACACTAGCTTTTATGCACCATATTGCTGAAACACATGAAGATATTTCGCACCCTCACGCTATAAAACTTCTAAATAATTTTCAAGGTTATACACGCTCTACACTTCAAAAATTAGTAGAAAAAGGTTATGTTAAACTTAATGGAGGTATGTGGAATTTAACAAAAGTTGGTTTTGATACCGCAGCAAACTTATATACTAAACAACAAACAGAAGATGAGTAACGCACAGCTCGAAATACAACTTATTGCCAGCGTAGTTGCAGTTGCTTGTGCTATTCCTGGTACATTTCTCGTACTCCGAAAAATGGCAATGATTAGCGATGCTATTAGTCATTCTATCTTACCTGGAATTGTCATTGGTTTTTTTATTACTCAAGATTTAAACTCACCATTGCTTATTCTACTTGCCGCATTAACAGGAATAATTACAGTTGTGCTCGTAGAGTATATTCAAAAAACAGGATTGGTTAAAGAAGATACAGCTATAGGTCTTGTGTTTCCCGCTCTATTTAGTATTGGTGTTATTCTGATTGCTAAAAATGCAAATGATGTGCATTTAGATATCGATGCTGTATTACTAGGTGAATTAGCTTTTGCTCCGTTTGATAGACTAATTATTAGCGGTACTGACGTTGGTCCAAAGTCGCTTTGGGTAGTTGGCACTATTTTATTAATTACAATAACCTTACTCATTGCCTTTTTTAAAGAATTAAAAGTAAGCACTTTCGATAAAGGTTTAGCAGCGTCTTTAGGGTTTTCACCAGCCATTATTCATTACGGATTAATGTCAGTTTCATCAGTAACTACTGTTGGTGCATTTGATGCTGTGGGAGCTATTTTAGTTGTCGCTTTAATGATTGCACCAGCAGCCACAGCTTATTTACTCACTACAGATTTAAAGAAAATGTTAGCCTTAGCCATAGGTTTTGGAATTTTTAGCGCTATTTTAGGATATTGGGTTGCGCACTGGTTAGATGCCTCAATTGCTGGTTCTATAACAACAGTTTTAGGGTTAGTGTTTTTATTAGTCTATTTATTTGCTCCGTCTAAAGGCATTATTGCCGTAACCTATAGAGAAAAACAACAGCGTATTGAAGTTTCTCTTCTTACATTTCTATTACACCTAAAAAACCACGACGAAGAAGTCGAAAGACACGTAAAACACCTAAATGAACATATTAATTGGCAGAAAGTACGCTCTAAAAGTGTGCTAGATTTAGCCCAGAAAAATAACATGATTCATATCGAAGATAGTATTGTTTCATTAACGAAGAAAGGTGACGAATTCACCTCAAAAGCTATTGAGTATATTATCACTAACGAGGATTCTCAGATAGAAGATATGAAAGATGACTTCTTTTTGTTTAGAGGGTAGATATTATAATTTTACTTAAACCCACGCTCCTTTTGAATATGCTCATAAGCTTCTTGCACTTGTCTAAATTTAGCTTCTGCCCCTTCTTGATGTTCTTTACCTAAATGACCTAAGCGGTCTGGATGGTATTTTTTAGCCATTGTACGATAGGCTTTTTTAACTTCATTATCTGCAACTGATTTGTCTATCTCTAAGACTTTATAAGCATTGTCTGAGCTACTGTAAAACATAGCTTTAATACTTTCGTAATCTTTACTACTAATTCCTAAATAGCCCGACATCGTATAAATCTGTCCTATTTCGTCTTCAGTAACTAAACCATCTGCTTTAGCAATACCAAACAAAAAGTGAATGAGTTGCAAACGCGATGCATGATCCATCATTTGGCGGATTTGCACACACACTTGGCGCGTAGATATGTTTTGCTTTGTAACACGTTTAAACAATTCAAAAGCTTTATTAGCTCGCTCTTTACCATACATGTTTGTAAACTGCTGTCGCACAAAATCTAATTCGCGCTGATCTTGTTTACCATCGGCTTTAATAATTATAGATGCTAATATTAATAAGCTAACCTCAAAATCTCCAGATTGTGTTTGCGGTTGCTGTGTTCTGGTTTGTGTTGATCTTTGACCATATGGATTACGCTGACGACTTCCAGTTTGCCGCTCACCTATTAACGGACTGCCTTTACCACCCAAATTATCAACAAAACTTCCTATAGCTAATCCAATTATAGCTCCTATTGGCCCTCCAAAAGACCAACCTATAGCACCTCCTACCCACTTTGCAAAACTCATATTATATTTTTAACTTTTTTGAATGTATAAATCTGTCGATCCTGAACATTCTCATTTCAGATAGATTCTAAGCAGATTAACGGGGTCAAAAATATGACCACTATAATTTTCCGAGTAAATATACTATATGTTAGTAGATAATATTCAATTTTTGTTACCATTGATAACTAAAATAGTGTCATTTAAACTGCTAACTGAAGACTAACACCTAAAGACTATTTTTCATTATCTTTGCATTTCAAATTAGATTAATTAAAAATAGAAAAATATGTATCCAGCAGAATTAGTAAAACCAATGCGTGAGGATTTAACCAAAGTAGGTTTTGAAGAATTACATACAACAGAAGCTGTAGATAATGCCATTGCAAAAGAAGGAACTACTTTAGTAGTTATAAATTCTGTTTGTGGTTGTGCAGCAGCAAATGCAAGACCTGGTGCTCGTATGAGTTTAGAGAACGCTAAGCGTCCAGAACACATCGTCACTGTTTTTGCAGGTGTAGACAAGGAAGCGGTTGGTGCGGCAAGAGCACACATGATTCCTTTTCCTCCAAGCTCGCCATGTATGGCTTTATTTAAAAACGGAGAATTAGTACACATGTTGGAGCGTCACCATATTGAAGGTCGGCCAGCAGAATTAATTTCAGAGAATCTTATGGATGCTTATAATGAGCATTGTTAATATTCTATAAAATTTAAAAGTTTAAAACCACGATTTTCATCGTGGTTTTTTAATTTTATAACATGCAAAAAGTAATCACTTATCCCCTTACCGTTTTATATTTAATTTGCTTTGGCTTATGCTTAGTCATTTTTCATCCTATACAATGGTTTTGTCATAAGTATATTGGCTATCAGGCTCACAAAAAGAGTGTAGATGCTTTGCAGTTTTGTTTAATGCGATGCCTTAATATTTTAGGTACTAGATTTACGTTTCATAATCCGCATCAAATCTCTACTAACCAACCACTAATTGTCGTTTCTAATCACCAAAGCATGTACGATATATCACCAATTATGTGGTATATGCGTAAACATCATATTAAATTTGTGGCCAAGAAAGAATTAGGTAAAGGATTTCCTAGTGTGTCTCATAATTTACGCCATGGAGGCTCTGTCTTAATAGATAGAAAAAATCCGCGTCAGGCGTTACCTGCTATGATGAAATTTGGTGAATACATTGAAGAAACTAATAGAGCGGCAATGATTTTTCCCGAAGGAACGCGCAGTAAAGATGGCTCGCCAAAACCTTTTAAAACTAAAGGACTCGAAATTTTATTAAAAAAAATCCCTTCTGCATTAATAGTTCCCATAACGGTTAATAATTCTTGGAAGATGTTACGTTACGGAAAATTCCCAATGGGAATAGGAAATCATATTAAATTTACTGTGCATAAACCTCTAGAATTAGCTAACTTTACGGATAAAGAGGAGCTACTTAGACAAGTTGAACAAACTATTGTAGATTCTATTAAGATATAATCATCAAAACACCATCACGATGTCGTTAAAAAATGTAAGATTAGAAGTCATGCAGCATCTCGAAAAAGATGTAGATGCTCTTATTCAAAAATACTTAATCCCTGTTGAAGATATTTGGCAACCTACAGATTTCTTACCAGACTCTACCAAAGAATCCTTTTACGAAGAGGTTAAAGAAATCAGAGAATTGTCTAAAGAATTACCTTATGATTTTTGGGTGGTTTTAGTTGGCGATATGATTACAGAAGAGGCTTTACCAAGCTACGAGTCTTGGCTAATGGATGTTGAAGGTATAGACCAAATTGAGGGTAACGGTTGGTCTAGATGGATACGACAATGGACAGGTGAAGAAAACCGACACGGTGATGTGCTTAATAAATACTTGTACCTTTCTGGTCGTGTTAACATGAAAGAAATTGAAAGAACCACACAACATCTAATCAGTGATGGTTTTGATATTGGTACAGACAGAGATCCTTATAAAAACTTTGTTTATACCAGTTTCCAAGAACTAGCAACTTATATTTCTCATAACAGAGTAGCTAAAATTGCTAAAGAAAAAGGAAACAAACAATTGGCTAAAATGTGTAAAATTATCTCAGGAGATGAGATGAGACACCACCATGCCTATTCTGAATTTGTAGAGCGTATTTTTACCGTAGACCCAAGTCAGATGATGATGGCTTTTCATGACATGATGAAACGAAAAATTGCTATGCCAGCACATTTTTTAAGGGAATCTGGTGACGAAATTGGCAGTGCTTTCGAAGAATTTTCTAACACGGCACAACGCATTGGTGTTTATACAGCCAATGATTATGTAGATATTCTACAAAAATTAATTGATCGTTGGGAAATCGGAAAAATCACTGGCCTTAATGAAGAAGCTGAAAAAGCACGCGATTATTTAATGAAATTACCTCCACGAATGTATCGTTTATCTGAGCGTATTAAAATACCTGAAAATTCGTTTCAATTTAAATGGGTTGATCCTGCATAATAGATTCGCATGACCCTTTCCGACGCAAGGCTTATTGAAGCCACCATCAAATTCGTTAAAACGGAACTCAAACACGCAGAAGGTGGTCACGATTGGCTTCATGTTGAGCGTGTTTATAAAAATACTTTATTAATTGCAAAGCACGAAAAGGTTGATATCACAGTAGTTTCTTTAGCTGCATTACTGCATGATATTGCAGATCCCAAATTTAATAATGGTGACGAAACTATTGGTCCTAGAGTTGCAAGCGAATTCCTTTTAAAACATAATACAGATAGTGAGATTATAGAACATGTAACTCAGATAATTGAAAACATGTCTTTTAAAAACTCATTTGAATTAAATCCATCTTTTACCTCTAAAGAAATGGAAGTGGTACAAGATGCTGACCGTTTAGATGCTATCGGTGCCATTGGTATTGCACGCTGTTTTAATTATGGCGGTTTTAAAGACAGGCCTCTTTACAATCCTAAAATTAAGCCAAAACTAAACATGACTAAAGCTGAATATAAGGCTGCTGAAGCTCCAACACTAAATCATTTCTACGAAAAATTGTTGTTATTAAAAGACAAAATGAATACCAAAACAGGGCAGCGAATCGCCTTAGATAGACATAAATATATGGAAGGTTTTTTAAAACAATTTTATGCTGAGTGCGAAGGAAATCGATAATATTTTCTACTTAAATAGTATAAAAAAGTGTTAATTACCGTTGTAATTGGCACTATGAATTGTTATTTTTATATTCAAAATCCTAATTTTATATTCAAAGAGTGTCAGATTTATTGAAATATACAATTTACACCATACTTTTTATTGTTAATTGCTTTACGTGCCTTTCTCAAAGCGAAACCAATATTTGGTATTTTGGACAAGCCGCTGGATTAGATTTTAACAGTGGTACACCAGAACCTATACTAAACGGACAACTAAATACTGGTGAAGGCTGTGCAAGTATATCTAATGCTAACGGTGACTTATTATTTTATACAGATGGTGTTACTGTGTATAATAAAAACCATCAGATAATGCCCAATGGTAATGAGCTAAACGGAGATTTTTCGAGTACCCATTCTGCAATTATTATACCCAAACCTAATACATCTCAGATCTATTATATTTTCACTTCGGATGATGTCGGTGAAGAAAATGGACTACAATATTCTGAAGTAGATATGTCATTAGATTCAGGGCTCGGAGACATTACGGATAATAAAAACATACCTCTTTATACACCTATTACCGAAAAATTAACAGCAGTAAAGCATGCCACATTAAATGAATATTGGGTTGTTAGTCATAAGTATGGAAGTGATGAATTTTTAACATACAGAGTTTCACAAGATGGGGTAGACTTAAATCCTGTAATTAGTGCTGTTGGAAGTTTCGTTAATATTACTTCTGAAGGATTAAATACTACTGGGCAAATAAAAATTTCGCCAGACGGCACAAAACTAGCTGTAGGCAGAACTAATTCTCGTGACACACAACTATTTGACTTTAATGCCTCTACCGGCCAAATAACAAATGCAGTTACACTATCATCATCACTTTTTCCATACGGTATAGAATTTTCACCCAATAGTCAATTTTTATATGTTAATGCAGGGTTTCTATACCAATACGATCTTTCTAGCGGTATACCTTCTAACATTATTAACTCACAACTTGAAATTACAGCACCATCTACTGGTCTTGGGGCATTACAACTCGCATCAAACGGAAAAATTTATTTAGCTGAATGGAATAGTCTTTATTTGCACGTCATTAACGAACCCAACAATTTAGGGATAGACTGTGATTACCAGCAACAATCTTTATACTTAGGAGGTAGATTTTCTAAGTTAGGCTTACCACCATTTATTCAATCTTTTTTTCTAGTTGGTTTTCAAGCAGAAAATTTATGTGAAGATATTGCAACTCAATTTACCACAAATTTGGTCCAACCATTTGATAGTGTTATTTGGGACTTTGGTGACGGTAATACATCTACAGAAGAAAACCCTTCTTATACATTTGGTAATCCAGGTAATTATGAAGTCTCGTTAACTGTAACATCAGGCCCAGATAATTACGTAGAAATAAAAACTGTAACAATATATGAGCAACCAACAGTTGCTCCTATTGTTGAGTTAAGACAGTGTGACGATGACCTAGATGGCTTTAGTTTTTTTAATCTTAATGAAGTTATCTCAGAGATTACAAGTAATGCAATAACAGAAACTATTACGTTCTATGAATCGGAACTCGATGCTCAAAATGGTAACAATCCTATTTTTAATACTACAGATTATCTTAATGAAAGTGAAAGTTCAGATATGGTCTGGGCAAGAGTAGAGAATTCTAATGGCTGTTTTGAAACTTCTCAAATTAATTTAGAAGTTTCAACAACGCAACTGCCAAATACATTTGAAAGCGTATTTTATCAGTGTGATAACGGAACAGATGGCACAGATGGTATTGCTACGTTTAACTTTAGTTCTGTTGTTACAGAAATACAAGCGTTATTCCCTATTGGACAACAATTAATTATAAATTTCTATAGTAACGAAGTAGATGCACTCTCTGAAATTAATCCAATCCTTGATATTTCTAACTACGAGAACACAGATTCCCCAAATACCCAAAGTATATATGTTAGAGTTGATAGCCCAGGAAACAATGATTGCTTAGGCTTAGGTCCCTACATTACACTAAATGTTGAGCCTTTACCACAAATTAATTTAATGCCAGATGAAATAACTATTTGTAGAGGAGGTTCGGTTGAGCTTATTGCAGACGAAGGCTTTGATTCTTACAATTGGTCTACAGGTGAAACAACCAGAGTAATTACAGCAGAAGAGACTGGTCAGTATACAGTTACTATTTCAAATATTTATAGTAATGGTTTAACTTGTAGCACAGATAAGACTATAACTGTAATAGAATCTGATATTGCTATCATCACAGAAATTGAAACGGTAGATTGGACCCAAAGTAATAATGTTATTTCTGTTTTTGTTGAAGGTATTGGCGATTATGAATATTCTTTAGATGGCTTTAATTACCAAGATAGTAATGTGTTTTCTAATCTAAACATTGATGAATATACTGTTTATATTAGGGACAAAAATGGCTGCGGAGTTGTAAACGAGGATGTATATTTAATTTATTACCCTAGATATTTTACACCCAATGGTGATGGTAACAACGAAGTGTGGCAGATGGTTAACTCAGCTAGAGAACCACTAAACAAGCTTTATATTTATGATCGTTATGGTAAACTAATTACTCAATTAAGACCTAATGATTTTGGATGGGATGGCACTTATAATGGGAATAAAATGCCAACTAGTGGTTATTGGTTTGTCTTAAAGCGACAAAACGGTAAAACGTACACAGGTCATTTTACTTTGAAACGGTAAATTAATTCTCTTTAGCCACTTCTAAAGCAGTCAACTTGTATTCAATTATTGCCATTTCTTCTCCATAATGAATAATTTCATCTGCTGTTAAATCGGTTTTACTATTTACAATTTCTAAAATTTCTTTTCCTTGTTTCGTGTAATAATCTATTGCGACTTCAATTTTATCTGCCATAATTATCAAAATTTATTATTGAACGATTAGCTTTAATTCACCTCTATATTTTGAAGCACTTTTACCTGTAAATTCTTTAAACAATTTATTGAAATGCGAAAAATTATTAAACCCGCACTCAAAACTAATATTCGTAATACTCATTTGGCTTTCAGATAAAAGTTTGGTAGCATGTACCACACGATATTCATTAACCAATTTTGTGAATGTTTTACCTGTTACTTTTTTAAAATAACGACAAAACGCAGGAACAGTCATACTGACTTTATCAGCAATCTCATCTAAACTTATGTGACTTTGAAAATTTTCATTTATATGTTTAAAAATCACATCTACTTTGGTGCTGTCTTGTGGCTCGGTTTCAAATGCAAAACCATCAGCATTTAAAATAGTATAATCCTCTGCTTTAGCTAAGCCGTGTAAAATTTCTAATAGTACGAGTATCTGTTTAAAGCCTTCTTTTTCTGGTAGTTTCTCAACCTTCCTTCCTATTTTAGATTTTGTCTTTACACCAAATAATATACCGCTCTTTGCGCGTTCAAATAAGCTATTAATACCTTCCATTTCTGGAACACTAAAAAAATGATTCCCTAAAAACTCTGGTCTAAACTGTACAATAGTCTCAGAGCCATTAATTGTAAGTCGATCTATAAAGCCATTATGTGGTAAGTTAGCGCCTAGAAGTAATAATTGACTATTATTAAAGTAAGACAAGTGATTACCAATGTGCCGCTTCCCTTTTCCTTTATTTACATAAACCAATTCAATTTCGGGATGAAAGTGCCAAAATGGCTTTATCTCACCTTGATAAGCATCTATATTATGCTTCCTAACTAAGATGGAACTCCCAAATTCTGGATTTATCTTTTCTAAAGTAGGTTTTCTTGTTTTCATAATAACGTGACTATTACAAAGTTAATAGTAATCTAAGTTTAATTCTATATGTAATTACCAAAAATATATTCTATTTTAACCTGAATATATTTATTATACTTATATGTAAGTTAATTTAGTATATAAATATGTAAATATCGTTGTTTTATAAACTATAAAGCTATTATAGATTTGTAGTATTAAATTATTTAATAGTTGAAGTGAGATACTAATTAAATTTTAGCTAAAAATAAAAATAGTGTTAATCTAATCTGAAACCATGAAAGGTAAATTGGTTTATGAATAGATTATATATGCTCAAAAACGCTTCTAGATAATTGTAGAGCTATTAGTTAGATACAATATCAAAGTGTTTATCGAAAATTCAGGTTGTTGTTTATATATTAGTTTTATTTGCGAAAAAAGTGGGTTTAGAGAGCCCACTTTTTTTATCTAAAAATTAAATCATAATATGTTCTTAGCAATTAATAATAAACTAAGTTTATGTGGAAAATATATAAATTACAATTAATACTTATGAGTCCATTAGTGTTATTAGGCTTCATGTTTTTGATACCTTTTTATTATATCTATAAATTTGTAGATAAATTCTGTTTTGAATAAAATGTATTAATCTAGCTTAACGCGATTAACAGCGAAATTATTTTCCAGGAAAATCAGCCTTACGTTTCTCTAAAAATGCAGTTGTGCCTTCTGTAAAATCCTCAGTACCAAAGCATTTTCCAAATTGCTTAATTTCTACTTTGTAGCCATCTTTTCCATCTTTATAATTAGCATTAATTGCTTTTATAGCTTTACCTATGGCTACTGAAGAATTTCGCATAATCTTACCTGCTATTTTTTCACAAAGTGGTAATAATTCATCTTGTTCAACTACGTGATTTACTAAGCCATAATTTAAAGCTTGGTTCGCATCTATCATACCTGCAGTCATAACCATTTCCATAGCTCTACCTTTACCAACTAACTGCGGCAAACGTTGCGTGCCACCATAACCAGGAATCACTCCTAATGATGTTTCTGGCAATCCCATTTTAGCATTACTACTTGCTACTCTAAAGTGACAAGCCATTGCCAACTCTAAACCTCCACCAAGTGCAAAACCATTTACTGCTGCAATTACTGGTGTACTTAAATTCTCAATAAAATCGAATAATAAAGTTTGCCCTTGTGCCGCTAGTTTACCTCCTTCGTCTACACTAAAATCTGCAAATTCACTAATATCTGCACCAGCAACAAAAGCTTTTTCACCACTACCTGTGATAATAATAACCTTTGTTTTATCGTCTTCATTAGCATCCTTAAAAGCATTGTGTAATTCTTGAATAGTGTCTTTGTTAAGAGCGTTTAATTTATTGGGTCTATTAATTAAAATTTTAGTAATCCCGTTTGTAGTTTCTGATACTATGTTTTCGTAGTTCATTGAAAATGTGTTTTCATCCTGAAATGATTTCAGGAACTTATAATAATTCGATTTTAAAAAGATTCTGAAATAAGTTCAGAATAACAACGTCTATTTACTCCTTCGGAAAAGATACAGTAAATGTAGTTCCCACTCCTAGCTGAGATGTAAAGGTAATACTTCCGTTATAAGTTTCTACAATGTTTTTTACCATAGCCAAACCTAATCCCATTCCGCTTGTTTTGGTGGTAAACTTAGGTTCAAAAATTTTAGATTTTGTATCATCAGAAATCCCACTTCCGTTGTCTTCAACTGTTATTTTAACACTATCGTTATCTAAAAATACTTTTGTAATAATCTTTGGGTCTAATTTACCTTTAGGCATCGCCTGAATTCCGTTTTTAACTAAATTTGTAACCACTCTAATTAACTGCGTTCGATCAAATTTGGCAATAACCTCTTCTGGTTCTGCCTCAAACGTAATGTAATGTTCATTGAAGATGTCTAGCGCTAACTTTACGATATGCACCACGTTTAATACCTCTTTCTTTTGGGCTGGCATTTTAGCAAAATTAGAAAATGCAGAAGCTATAGAACTCATAGTATCTATTTGCTCTATCAATGTATTACTGTATTCATCAACTTTTTGATGAATATTCTCATCTTCAGGATTAAATTTACGCTGAAAACTCTGAACACTTAAACGCATCGGAGTTAACGGGTTTTTAATCTCGTGTGCTACTTGCTTTGCCATTTCTCTCCAAGCCTGTTCGCGTTCACTTGTAGCTAATTTTACAGCACTATCTTCTAATTCATCAATCATACTGTTGTAAGAATTCACAAGCGTTTCTATTTCGTCACTAGAAGATTCTATTTCAATTTTCTTATTACGTTTTTCAAGTCGAATTTCGTTCATCTTATCACTTATGTTTTTAAGTGATCTTGTTATATATTTTGAGATAAAATAAGCAAAACCAATCGCCACTAAAATCATGACTAAATACGCATAGCCTAACCGCAATAAAAACTCTTTTAACTCTCTATTTAAAAAATCATCATTCTCTAAATAGGGTAAATTTAAAATGGCTAAATTTTTAAACTTCTCATCTGTTATGTATGTGTAAGATGACTGAAATGTTTGTCCGTTTTCTTCATTTTTAACCACATAACGGTGTTCAACTGTATTAGATAATACATTTAATACTTCAGCGTCTAAACAAATTTCGGTTGAGTCCCTTTGAATAGATCTTTTAGAGCTTTTTAGAAGCTGTCCATCTAAATCATAGAGGTTAATCTGCAAATTATGAATCGCATCTATATCAAATATCTCTTTTTTAAAGATTAGTGGAATATTTTTTGTGGTTACTGGGTAAGTCGTCTCTCGAATAACAAAATTGATGCTTTTTCGAATGGCTTTTTCTTTTCGTTCTAAACGCTCTCTGTGGTAATCCTTTGCCTCTTCGTTGTACTGATAAATCGTAACCGCTGCAATTAAAACAGAAGCCAGTAATACTAAAAGTATCATGGCTACAAATATTCTTGCTCTTAAGGAGAGTCGTTTAATTTTCATTGAAATACCCGAGAAAACAGGTGTCTTTTAATTCTGTATAATACTTTTTTAAATATAACAATAATCAAGCCAATTAGGCTTCCGGGTTTTTAGAGCGAATATTTTTATACAATTTGAAACCTAACATAATTAGAACCCCTAAAACAATAATACCAATAACTCCAAAAATCCAATTAATAGCGCTCTTCACTATTACTAAAAACACCACTGCAAATAAAATAAAAGTAGCACCTTCATTCCAGAGACGCATAAAGTTAGAGGTCTTTCTAACATCGTCAATTTGCAATTGTTTATAATACTGATGTGTTTTTAAATGATATAAAATTAATAATACAACAAAGCCTAGCTTTACTTGCATCCAAGGTAGCTCCAATAAAAACGGATGCAAAACAAGTAACCAAATAGCAAATAAAGTCGCTAAAATTGCCGAGGGCCAGGTAATGATATTCCATAAGCGCATCGTCATCAACTTCAATTGTTTCCCTAAAATTTCTTTTTCTGGAGACGGTTTGTGAAAAGCTTCAATTTGATACACAAATAATCTCGGGATATAAAATAAGCCAGCAAACCACGTCACTATAAAAATGAGGTGTAAGGCTTTTATGTAGTTGTAGTATTCCATTAATCTTCAACAAATAAATAATTCAATTGTTTGGCATTAAACGCTACATTAAAGGCTTTTACTTCATCATTTAGAATCGTATTAAAAGCATCTAGTTGTTTTTTTATTTGTGCAGATAATTCATTTTTAACGGCAATATCTTGTTCTGTTGGCGCAAAGTCGCCCATGCTCACTAGTGCATTTAAATGCCCTAACTTATTTGTCAATTTAATTGGAAAATTTAAAGGATCTTGTCCACTTCTGTTTTTGGTTTGGTATAATTCTTTTTCAATATTAGATAATTGCTCCTTTAAGGTTTTAGCCTTTGCAACCAACTCCTTTAAGCTTTCATCGTCTTTATATTGCTTTTGGAATGCACTCAGTTGCCTATTTACCGCTCTTATTTTCTTTATAGATTTATGCGCATCATCCATAATTTTATTCACGTCTTTTATAAACGTAAACTGCTTTTGCATATCTGCTAAAGTACTTTCTGCTCTTGGGTCTGCGACAATAGTAAATGGTTTTGACAGCTCTACGATGCTGGATTTGAGAGAATCTTCTATACTAAGACTTACTTTATACTGCCCAGGAATTGCTCTCGGACCTTCTAAACTTGCCCACCATAAAATCATACCATCTAAACGTTCTGCGCCATCATACGTCATATTCCAAACAAATTGGTTGGCTCCTTTTTTAACAGTCAATTTGTTTTTCTTGTCTTTGTTTGAAAACGTTTTAATCGTATCGCCTTTAGTATCAAAATAGGTTAGAGATACTTTATCATCTTCTCCAAAATCTTTAAGGTTGAAATAGGTGATAACTCCATTAGGATGATTAGTGCCTGTTGTCTTGCTATCCGCTCTTGCTCCACCACGCATTCTGTAGGTATCTTTTGGCTTGAATAGTAAGTTCTTACTTAAATCCGCATCAAATAATTGATGAATTACCGACAGATCGTCAATCATCCAAAGGCTTCGTCCTTGCGTTGCTACAATTAAGTTATTGTCTTTAATGGTTAAATCTGTAATAGGTACAATTGGTAAATTCAATTGAAAAGGTTTCCAGTTTTTTCCATCATTAAACGAAATATACATACCTGTTTCTGTACCAGCATACAACACCCCTTTTCGTTTTGGATCTTCGCGAACGACTCTTGTAAAATGTTCCTCGTTGATGCCGTTTGTAATCTTTACCCAACTCTTTCCGTAATTGGTTGTTTTATACAAATACGGTGCAAAATCACCTGTTTTGTATTTTGTGCCAGCAACGTAGCATGTGCCTTCGTCGAAAGCACTTGGCTCAATGCTATTAATCATCATCCATTCTGGCATATCCTTAGGCGTCACATCTGTCCAAGTTTTACCTCCATCTTGAGTCACATTAATTAAACCATCATCACTACCAACCCAGAGTAAACCTTCTTTTAATGGTGATTCATTGGCTGCAAAAATGGTGCAGTAATACTCAACTGACGTATTATCTTGTGTGATTGGACCTCCAGAGGACTTTAATTTTTCAGGATCGTTACGTGTTAAATCCGGACTAATAATATCCCAAGATTGTCCCTCATTTTCTGTAACGTGAACGTGCTGAGAAAACGTGTAAAGTCTATTCGGGTTATGTTTCGAAAATATAATCGGGAAATTCCACTGAAAACGATATTTCATACCTTCAGCACCATGACCCATTGGATTGTCTGGCCAAACATTTATGGCTCTAACGGTTCCTGTTTTATGGTTTTGTCGGGTTAAAAACCCATCATAACTTCCCCCATAAATAATATCATTATCTTCAGGATCTACAGCGATATGCGCAGACTCACCTCCAGCTGTACTTTCCCAATCGTCTGCTGTAATGGCTCTGCCATCCGTACGATGTGGAATTCTAACAGTAGAATTATCTTGTTGTGCGGCATAAATACGATATGGGAACGCATTGTCTGTAGTCACACGATAAAATTGTGATGTGGGTTGATTGTGATACGTACTCCAAGTCTCGCCACCATCATAAGTGACTTGTGCTCCTCCATCATCACCAATAATCATTCGTTTTGGATTTTCAGGTGCAATCCATAAATCGTGGTGATCTCCATGTGGTGCATTATAGGTATCAAATGATTTTCCACCATCTGTGCTTTTATGGTAGCGTACATTTAATACGTAAACAGTATTGACATCTTCGGTATCTGCATAAAGTCTGGTGTAATACCAAGCTCGTTGACGCAGTTTACGCTCACTATTAACTTCATTCCAAGTGTCTCCTCCATCATCACTTCTATATAACCCTCCCTTATCTTTATTCTCTATAATTGCCCATACACGCTGACTATTTAATGGTGATACTGTCACGCCAATAATACCTAAAGTCCCTTTTGGAAAACCTTTTTTCGTTGAGATTTCAGTCCAAGTTTCACCACTATCTGTACTTTTCCAAAGTGCAGAGCCTTCTCCACCTGAGTTTAAACTGTAAGGTGTTCTATTAATTCTCCATGTCGAAGCATATAATAGTCTTGGATTGGTTGGATCCATTATTAAATCTACAACACCAGCATGTTCATTTGAAAACAAAGTTTTCTTCCAGGTCGACCCTCCATCAATACTTTTATAGACACCACGTTCTTCTGTAGGTTTGTATAGGTTACCCATTACGCCTGCATAAACAATGTTGTGATTTGTGGGATGCACTGCAATACGAGGCACATGTCTCGAGTTTTTTAATCCTGAGGATTTCCAAGTTTTACCAGCATCTTCACTTTTCCAAATACCATATCCTGAAGATACATTTCCTCTCACCGTTTTTTCTCCTCCTCCTACATAAATGACATTCGGATCGCTTTTGGAAACGGTTATTGCTCCAATACTTCCGCCGAAAAAGCCATCAGAGATATTTTCCCATTGACGACCTCCATTGGTTGTTTTCCATATACCGCCACCTGTAGATCCGAAATAATATAAATTTGGTTGATTTGGTACTCCTGTCACAGCAGCACTTCGACCACCTCTAAAAGGCCCGAGAAGTCGATATTCTAGAGCATCATAATTAGATTCGTCAAAGGATTGTGCCTGTGTGTTTAAACTAAAAAAAGAAAGCAGAGTAACTGCAATAAGACTTAAGTATCGCATGGCTAAAAAATAGTTGATTAATTCAACATAAAAATAAAGCTTTAAACTTATTCTAAGGCTTTAGATGGTAAATTTAACTTTACTTCTCTTTTAAGAAAGTAAAAAGTTACGATTGTTGAAAATACATCTGAAATTGGGAAAGCAATCCAAATACCTAATTCCCCAAAATATAGCGGTAAAATATACATCAGTGGAATAAAGAAAATAGCTTGTCTTGTTAGTGTTAACAGCAGTGCTGGCAAAGCTTTGCCAACAGCTTGGAAATAAGCAGCCCCAATAAGTTGTAGTGCTAAAATGGGCACAGCTGCAAACGTCCATCTCATGTTATTTGGTGTTATATTTATGACATCTGCGTCAGTTGTAAACCATTTTGTAATCACTTCAGGAAAAACCATCAGACTAACAAACACCACTGTTGCTAAAATACTTGCATACTTTATAGCCGTGTAAATAGATTCTTTGACGCGCTCGTATTGATTTGATCCATAATTATAACCTGCAATAGGAATAAAACCTTGTGTGATTCCGTAAATAGGAAATAACGCAAACATACTCAACCGACCCACAATGGCATAAGCTGTTACTGACGTTTCACCACCAAAATTAAAAAGCGCATTATTTACTAGTAAAAAGGTAACGCTTACAACGGCTTGCCTAGTTAGTGTAACAAAACCTAAAGATCCTATTTCGGATACGATAGCTTTATCTAAACCAAAATGCGAAAGATTGATTTTTAATTCAGAATTCTTCGATAGAAAATACCAAAAAATAAATAGAAACGAAACAATATATGACCCTGTTGTAGCCCAAGCTGCACCTGCCATTCCGTAATCTAAAACATTAATAAAAATATAATCGAGCACTAAATTTCCAACGGATGGAATCATCATGGCATACATGGCAAATTTAGGCTTGCCTTCTGCTCTAATTACCGTATTGCCCATCATAACGAATCCTAAAACCGGAACACCGTAAAGAATGATTTCATAATACACTTTTGCAGGTTCAAAAATATTGCCTTTACCTCCGAAAGCAGGGATAAGTGTATCTACAAAATATAAGCCGAATACGGCAAATGACAGAGTGAAAAATAATGTTAGTGTTAACTGATTTCCGAATGTTTTTAATGCTTTTGGTTTATTATCTGCACCTAAAGCTCTAGATATTATGGAAGACCCACCAATACCAATAGCCATACCTAAAGCGGCAATAAAAAAGGAAACTGGTAATACAACATTTATGGCCGCAATTGCCGTTGCTCCAATCCAATTACCAACAAAAATTGTATCTACCAAGATGTTAAGCGACATTACCAAAATACCAATAGATGCTGGTACGGCTTGCTTAATCAGTAATTTACCGATCGGTTGAGTCCCTAAATCTTGAGATGCTATTTTTGCCATTAAGCGGTTACTGATGCTTCATTAGTTGCCCATTCTTCTACTATATTGGTAAGCACTTGGGCAAAATCATCTCGTTCGTTCAAACAAGGAATAACAGTAAATTCCTTTCCTCCTACTTCATGAAAAATTTCTTCACCTTCCATTGCAATTTCTTCCAAAGTCTCTAAACAATCACTCACAAAAGCAGGTGTTACAATCGCCATTTTTTTTGTACCTGCCTTACCCATTCTTTCAATCGTTCTATCGGTATAAGGTTTTAGCCATGGGTCAAAACCTAATCTAGATTGGAAACTGGTTGAATACGTGCCGTTTTTTAATCCAAGTGCTTTAGCTACATTCACAGTAGTAATTTCGCATTGGTGACGGTAACAAAATTCGTGTTGTTCACTACCCTTTTTAAAACAACATTTGCCGTTCATTTTACAGTTCCCATTAGTAACATCACTTTTACGGATATGCCTTTCAGGAACACCGTGATAGCTAAAAAGGATATGTTCATAATCTAAGGTGTCCAAAGTTTCTCCAATACTTTTTGAAAGCACATTGATATAATCTTCGCGATTATAAAAAGCAGGAGTTCGTGTAATGGTTATATCTGAAAAATATTCGGAAACCAACTCATCTACTTTTACGTCAATGGTTTCTGTAGTTGCCATTGCAAATTGCGGATATAATGGAATAGTTTTTATTTCGGTACAGCCTTTATCAACAAGCTCCTGTAGGCCTTTCTTAATCGTCATACTACCGTAACGCATTGCTAATGCCACAGGATATTCTACTTTTTCTTTTACTTTTTCTTGAAGTCTTTCAGATAAGACAATTAACGGAGATCCTTCTTCCCACCAAATCTTTTTATAAGCTTTAGCAGAAATTTTTGGTCTTGTATTAAGGATAATTCCTTTTACTAAAAGCGTACGTGCCCAAAGAGGCACATCAATAACACGCTCATCCATTAAAAATTCCCCTAAATATTTTTTTACATCCCTCGGGTTTGGGCTCTCCGGTGAGCCTAAATTGACTAATAATATTCCTTTTGACATAGTTTTCTTTTTCAATAGCAAAAATACAACTCTATCTGCAATAGCTTACAATTCTCCTCATTGGTTTTATTTATAATTGTATCAAAAAAATTTAGCGCTTTTATGTTAATATTATCACAGAGAAAACAATTATTTGATGTTTTTTGTCGAGTTTTAGTACTGAAACATGGCTGTTTATTTTATTTACAAGCCTTGACCAATATTTACCAATGAAAAAATTTATTTCTGCATTTATAGTATTATTTACAATAACCACTTTTGCACAACAACAATATCAAAGCTTACTTTGGGAAATTACAGGAAATGGTTTAGAACAACCATCTTACCTTTATGGTACTATGCATGTTAGCAAAAAAGTAGCTTTTAGATTAGACGATGTGTTTTACAGAGCACTCAATAAAAGTGAAATCATTGCTTTAGAGTCGGACCCAACAACATGGCCAGAATTTAATTATGACATGATGTTAAATGAAATGGCGTATTACAACAACAATCAAAACGACTTTTATACCAATTTATTCAAGTTAACACATCCTGATGAAATGGCAATAAGGGGCTCTGTGAGAATGGATAATAATGCTATTAATGCGTATTTGTATAGAAAGAATAACGCTTCAGATAATTTTGAAGAAGAAACGTATTTAGATATGTTTATTTTTCAAGCAGGAAAGAAAAATAATAAGGATATTGTTGCATTAGAGGATTTAGACGAATCGCGTTATTTAACAACAAAAGCAGCTTATAATTCTGAGAAGAAGGACATAGATCCATGGTTACAAAAACTATTTGCCAAGGAAAACCCATACCTCATCCAAGAAAACTTATATCGCGATAGAAATCTTGATTTATTAGATTCTATAGGTGCTGGCGTTAATACCAAATTCTACCGTGAAAACATGTTGTTTATTCGAAATGAAAACATGGTTATTTCATTAGAAAAATTATTGCCTTCAAAAATTGTTTTTGCTGGTGTTGGTGCGGCTCATTTACCTGGGGAAGAAGGTATGATTAATATGTTACGCCAACGTGGTTATACGGTTAAGGCTTTAACCTCTGAACAAACAGATTATAGCAAAGCAGAAAAAATAAAACTAGATAGTTTGTTTGTTGAGCCTAAGCTGAAACTACACAAAACACCTGATGGGTTTTTAGCACTAAACACGTATGATGAATTACGTGAGTTTTCTTATGGAGGGCAGAAATACTATTTAGATCCAGATATGACCAATGGTGCTTATGTTACTATTAATAGAATCAGTCGTTTCTTATATTTACCTAACGAGAAAGAGACCATTACTTTAAACGATATTGATGATTTACTTTATGAAGATATTCCTGGTGATATTATTACAAAAGAGGCGCTAATAAATCCTTATCCTGGCATTAGTATTGTAAACAGGACTAAGAAAGGGGAGTTTCAGAAGTATCATATTTATGAAACTCCTTTAGAAATTATTATTATAAAATTTGCAGGGCGTAGTGATTTTGTTTTAAACCATGAAGACAAAATTTTTAATTCAATTACAATTAAAAAGCCAACAGATGAACTCAAACAATTTACAGCACCGAATAATAAGTTTGAAGTTAATTTCCCTGAGTATTTTATAACAGATAATATTGAAAACACAGGTAAAAAACTATTGCAAGGTTACAGAAATGAAGCTTATTATTTTGTGCAGGAAAATGCCTTAAATGACATATCTTATATAGAAGAAGATAGTTTTGAAGCCAAATACTTTCACCATGCGCTTTATAAACATTACGAACTAAAAGAAGCAAAAGGAGGTTTTAAACGCGGTGATTATAAGACATATGAATCTGAAGCAATCTTAGACGGTGTCTCAAACAAAAAATTACATCTTAGAACTATTGCCAAAGATGGTAGTTATTACCTTTTGGGCTATGTAGGAACAAATAGTGACGACAAGGATAACTTCTTCAATTCATTTAAAATTAAGACTATTACTTATACGTATTTTGAAAAAGTTAGAGATACATCGCTACATTTTTCGGTGAATACGAGTGCTAAGCAACCTATGCCTAATTTTTATGGCTATAATGATGCTAAAGAAGCAAAAGACTACGAACAAAATGAAAAGAAAACAACCTATGCCACTAAAGCTAACGAACAAATTTTTGTAACACGAAAAAAGTTTCATGATCTTCAGATGTTTCATAACGTTGATAGTTTATGGAAAAATTTAGAGCGCAATGTTAACTATCGCCATCGCTATTCTTTAAGCAATAATTTTAAAATCTCTAATCGTAGAAAATCTAAAGCGGAAGGCATTAATTATTTCAGTTTTAGTTACACAGATTCTGCAAGTTCTAAAAAAGTATTAGTTAGGAATATTCTAAAAAAAGGAGTTTTGTTTGAATTAAAAACTTTAGTCGATTCTATTAGTGGACCTTCAAAATTTGTGACTGAATTTTATGACTCATTTACTCCGATCGATACCCTTTTAGGCAAAGACGTTTTAGAAGATAAAACAGCTCAGTTTTTTGATGCTTTAAAAGCTAACGATAGCATCGTTTTAAAATCTTATAGGTTAATAAAATTTAAGAAAAAACACAGTAAAGCTATAGTCTCGATACTTAAAGATTTTGAATTTCCAAAAGAGCGTTTAGATATAAAATCTTACTTAACAGAAAAACTAATTAACATAGACTTAAAAGAAAACTTAGACTTTGTAAAACAACTTTATTTAGACAGTTATTCTGATCCGCAAACACAAACAGCTATTTTAAAAGGGCTATTAAATTCTAACCAAAAAGAATCTTATAATAGCTTCTTAGATTTAATGGAAAGAGATGTTCCGTTAGGTGTCGTAGGTTCTATGTTTTACAGTTATAGAGGAAGAGACTCATTAGCTTTAAAAGCTAATCTTTTCCCCAAAATATTAGAGTACAGCACTATTGAAGAATATAAAAGCCCTCTATATAATTTACTTTCTAAAGTAAAAGATAGTGGCCTTATTAGAGTTAAAGATTATTCTAAATACAAGAACCAAATTATTAATGACGGTAAAATTGAAGTGAAGCGAAGCCTAAGTAAATCGACGCGACGCTATAATTCGTATTCAAGAAATTTAACGACTTATGTTAATTTAATTTTTCCATACAGAAACGATCGTTCTGCAGAAGATTTTTTTGACAAACTTTTAAATGTTGATGATAATTCTGCACTGGTTAAGTATTATGTAAAACTTTCAAAAGCTAAAGAAACTATAACACCAACATTAAAAGAAAAGATACTCAAAAACGAAAAAAATCAATATTTATTAATTGAAGAATTACACGAAGCTAATCTTCTAAATAAAATAAAGTCGCTTGGTATTACACAACAACAATTTGCTAAATCTAAGTTGTTAGCAACGGCTCGTTTTGAGAAAGAAAAAGACTCCATCTCTTTTTTAATGAAACGCAATTTTACAACAGACAAAGGCAAAAATGCCGTAATGTATTTCTTTAAAATAGATAAAGACGATTATTATGGTAGCTCAGAAGTGTTGCATTATATTTCATTTTTAAATTCAAATAATACCAAGAAATTTATTGTAGATTATCATTACAAATCTGATGCTTCTGGGACAGCAATAGATAAAACAAAAGAACTAGAGGAGCAGTATAATGAAATTATAAATTTAGCTATTTATAAAGACAGAAAACGTGTAAGTGCTAGTGGTTTTGGTGGTGATTATTATGATAATTAACTCGAAGCCGTAATATACTTCTTAGGTGTAGTTCCAAACTTCTTTTTAAGATCTATTTAGCTTAAACTAACAACAATTCAAAACAAAATTTTGTTAAATGTTTTACTGTTTTAACTGTATAATTACGGGAAAACCGTAATCAAAAAAACTTATTAAGATTCTTACAATAATTTTGTTTTTTCTATTTTTTTTTTTAATAAATTTATGATATTCAAATAATTACAAAGATGCCTTGCAAAGACATTTAAGTAGTTTTTGAGTAGGTATTAATGACAAAACCAGCGTTGGTTTATTTTTTTATTCTTCTTTGCTTTAATTTTCTTTGCAGTTTCTTTGCAGTTTCTTTGCAGTTTCTTTGCAGTTTCTTTGCAGTTTCTTTGCATAATTAATTATTAATCTAACCTAAAAAAATAGGTTTTAACAATTTAAAATTATGTTTAAGTCTGGTTTTTATACTAGCCTGTGGTATTACTTTTATGAATGCTAATGCCATAGAAAAAGAAGCTGTTTTAGTAAATAACGAAACAGTTCAATCTTATGAAGATTTTAGCTGTCTTACGGATTGCAATTGGGGAGCAAGACAATGGGCTTTAGCGACAGCACTAGAACAAGAAGATAGGAGTCCTGGAGGTGAACTAATGCAACAATATAATTTCTTCTTTAACCTCTGTATGGAAGGTTGCTAATTAAGTACCGTATTAATTATATCTAGAGGTTAATAGCCTCTAGATTCTTTTTATAAAAATTTATGAAATATCTTAGAACAATAATAATTGTTACCATCTTTTTTGGAATAGGTACTATAAGTGCACAATCTGATCTTTCTGGTATTGTAACTTACGAGTCAGCTATTAACCAAAATAAAGTGGATAACTACTTAAAAAATGAAAGAGACTCCTTAGTCCGGAAATACAAAAATGATAAGAAAGGAGAATTTCTTATTCAAGGGCTTGATGCAATGTATTTAAATACAAAACCCATAATGTCAAAAATTGTATTTAATAATGGTGAAGGCCTATATAAAGTAGAGCAAGATTTAAATATAGACAATAGTGATATAGGGCGAGGGACAGCTAGGATAAGTGCAGGTGGCTCTAATGAATATTACTACAATATTAAAGAAGATAAATATTTAATAAAAGAGTTCGCCTTAGGTGAAAGTTTTATCTTTCCAAACCCAAATTTAGAGTGGGCACTTACACAAGAGTCAAAACAAATTAATGGCTATGAGGTGTTTAAAGCTACACGAAGTGAGGGTAAGGTTATTGCATGGTACACGCCTCAAATACCCCTAAATTTTGGGCCAAAAGGAGAATACGGTGTTCCATGGTTAATTTTAGAATTAGAACTAGGCAAAACCATCTTTAAGGCCACTAAAATAGAACTTAATCCAAAAAGAGAGATTAAAGTAAAAGTGCCAACAAAAGGAAAGGTTGTTACTTTAGAAGAATACAAAAAAATTATGGAAAAAGCAAACCGTAAGGTCTTTGGCAACAATTAGTTAATCAACTCTCCATGCTTTTTATTTTTATCATTACTATTTCTGTTTTTCATTCTAACCGACTGCCATCAGTTAGGTTTCCTCTTTAGTGAAAAAAACCGTAGCTAAGGCACTTTGAGATTCAGTCTAAATCAAAAGCTAAAATGATTTCAATGAAAATAAATTATATCATTTTATTGCTATTATTTTCAACAAATGTATTAGCCCAAAATATAACATTATCAGGTACGGTTAAAGATAGCCTTAACAACCCTGTATCGTATGCCAATATCATTGCCAAAACTAAAGACATCTCAAAAAATCTAAAATTTTCTATAACAGATGATGAAGGGTTTTACAAATTACAACTCACTAAAGGAGATACGGTAAATGTTAGAATTTCATATTTAGGGTACAAAACTGTTGATTTTCAATTTATAGCCTTAAAATCACTTAAAAAAGATTTTATTTTAGAACAGTCTTCAGAGCAGTTAGAAGAAGTTGTTATAGAAATGCCCGTGACAGTAAAGGGTGACACCACAACTTATAAGACTGATAAATTTATCAATGGCTCTGAGCGCAAATTAAGAAACGTACTCAAAAAACTACCTGGTATAGAAGTAACCAAAGATGGTAGTGTATATGTTTTAGGGAGAAAAATCACCAAAATGCTCGTAGATGGAAAAAAGTTTTTTGGAGGCAACTCTAAATTAGCAGTCAACAACATCCCAGCAAATGCCATTGGAGATATAGAAGTCATTGATAACTATAATGAAGTGGCCTTTTTAAAAGGGTTATCGGATTCTGACGAAATGGCAATGAACATTAAACTAAAAAAAGACAAAAATAGATTTACTTTTGGTGATGTAGAAATTGGCAAGGGTAACAAAGATTTTTACAAAACAAGTGCAAATCTCTTTTATTACGCACCTAAAATTAATATAAACTTTATTGGGAATATTAATAACATTGGTGAACAAACCATGTCCTTTAAAGACTATTTAAGTTTTTCTGGTGGTGTAAATGCTGTTTTTAAAGGTAATTTTGATTTTCGTGGTGGCGATTTTTCTCAGTTTATGGATAATAGAGATGTGTTAACTAGTACGCAAAAATTTGGTGCATTAAACATTACCAAAACTGCTTCGTCAAAATTAGACATTTCAGGATATATTATCCTTTCAGATAGCGATACGAGTAATTTTGTTGAAGATCTCAACGAATATAGGACCTTTATAGAAGAAAGAACTAATAGAACAAATGCGCAAAATTTGTTAGGAATAGCAAATCTTAATTTAGAGTACACACCAAATACTAAAGAAAAGTGGTATGCACGGACACAAATAAAAAGAAGTAATAATGCTAATAACAATACCTTAGCTAGTAGTGTTTCAAATATTACAAATGCCATAACTACAGATAGACGTTTAGTAGCAACTTACGCTAACCAAAATATAGAGTGGCACAAAAGAAAATCTGACAATCACACATTTTCTGCAGTAATTAATTATGTTTTTGATACTAATGATAGAAATACCTCTTGGGCAACTGAAAACCAAATTTTAGAAGGCTTAATACCAACTGATAATAGTCAGGATTTAACTCGCATATTTCAAGAAAGAAATACACAACGGCAAAATTTTGATGGTGTATTTAAACATTATTGGGAAATTAACAACAGTAATCATATTTATACCACAGTTGGTAATAAACTTTTAATAGAAGATTTTTTTACTGAAGACCTGCAACTTTTAGATAACGGCAGTGAAAATAATTTTGCTTCAGATGGATTTAACAACGACCTAGATTTTAGATTAAATGATGCTTTTGTAGGATTACATTATAAATTTAGAGCAGGTATTTTCACCTTAAAACAAGGTGCGTTTTTACACAATTACAATTGGAAAGTAGATCAACAAACGCAAGTACATAATAACAAGTGGGTTATTTTGCCGGACTTTTTAGCTAAAATTGAGTTTAATAAATCTAAAAAAATTGAGTTTAATTACAATTTAAAAACGACGTTCTCTGAAGCTAGTCGTTTTGCAAACCAATTTTATCTACAATCTTATAATTCTGTTTTTAGAGGCAATGAAAATTTAGAAAACAACTTATTTCATTCGCTAAATGCAAGATATAGCAGATTTAGCTTATTATAGAGGTTTATTATTATTCGCAAATTTTAGCTATAACAAGCAAATTAGAGGTGTAAGAAATACAGTTGCTTTTGATACTTCTAACCCAAATCCCTCTCAGCAAATTAATCAATTTTTAACGGCTAAACTGTTTAATAACGCCGCCGAAGATTTTACAGCTAATATTCATTTAGAAAAAGACATAAAAAAAATAAAATACAAGTTCGAAGTAGGGTATAATTCGTCCAATTTTATTCAAGAAATAGACAATACTATTCAAACAAATAAAAATAGAAGTTATAATTACGAGGTAGGATTAGAAACACTATTTGATAATTTGCCAACAATAGATCTAGGACTTAACCAAGATATTGGACGCTTTATTTCTGATAATACGACTTCAAAATTTTTAACTACAGTGCCATTTGTAACACTAGATTATAGCTTTTTAGATAGTTTTATTTTTAATTATCGAAAAAACATATACGAAAATAAAGATTTAGAACAAAAAAACATTTATGAAATAGCTAATACCACCTTATCCTATAAAAAAGAAAATAGTGTTTGGTCCTTTAAAATTACTTGTCAAAACTTATTTAATGCGCAATTCAAACAAAGTAATCGTTTTACGGATTATTTAATATCTGATACTAGAACTTTTATTTTACCTAGAATTATAATGTTTAGCATTGGTTATAATTTATAATGATTTATTCTTTTAACGCTATAAAATTCAAAAATGTTAAGGTTGTTAAGCCATACTTTTTAAAACACGCTTTTCTCATTAACTGCATTAACTAGCACCCATAATGTACTTTTTAGGCGTCGTCCCAAACTTCTTTTTAAAAGCTGCAATAAAATGACTAGAGGTGCTGTAACCAACCTTTAGCCCAACCTCATTAACATTGTGTTCACCAGATTCTAAAAGTTTGCGAGCCACTTCCATTTTATAATCAAACAAAAAACTATAAACCGTATCACCATAAATTTGCTTAAAGCCTTCTTTTAGTTTTTTAAGACTTAAGCCTATGGCATCCGCTAATTCTTGTAAACTTGGTGGTTCAGCCATATTAGCAATAATAATATCTTTAGCTTTTTTAAGTTTTGCCACATTAACCTCGTCTACTAAAAACGGACATTGTTCAATATCTGCATCTTCACTTCTATTAAAAAACAAGCTCAATAGTTCATAAGCTTTACCTTTAAAATAAAGTGACTTGATTGAATTATTTAAACTAAAATTTATAACCTGATTAAGAACTACTGCCATTGAAGGAGAAATCTTCCCATCTTTATAGTACTTTTTACCTCTATTATCATCTGTTAAAAAAGTTATATAATTGGCATCATCAGAAAATAACCCATGAAATTTTTTAATTGAAATCACCAAAGACACCAACCAAGACTGTGGTTGCATTTCTAAATGAATTGGTAAATCGCGTTGCGGATTATAAAGTAATAAAGAGGTGTCTTCAATAATATTTAAAGTATAAGTGCCTTCATTAAAAACAAAAGCTGCTGAACCTTTACTACAAAAATGAAACTGAATATAACTGCTATCAATATCTCGTTCAAGAATTTGAATTGTATCATTTTCATTTTTATGAGCTAAAACAAAAAAGCCATCTTCTATATAAGTTTCATCAAAAGTACCTTTAGCGACACTTTTTTGAGTCTTGTTTTCATTTTGCATATTGTTCTTATTTAGATTCGTTCTAAACAAAAGGTCAAAAAACCCTTGATTTCACTACAAAAGTATGATAATAATCATGTTTTTAGAAAAAATAATCTTAAAAAACCACAAACGATACTTTAAGTTCTTCTAGCGTTACTTTTTTGTGAATATCAGAATTATTTTTGCACTGCAACAATCTACGTCAGGTAAACGAGCACATGCAACAACAAAAAAGCACATACTTTTATGCGATTGGTCTCAGCTATAAAAAAGCAGACGCTGAAGTGCGTGGTCATTTTAGTTTAAGCGATTCAGCAAAACAAGTTATTTTAGCTGATGCTAAACAAAATGGCATTGAAAGTGTTTTGTTAGTTTCTACTTGTAACAGAACAGAAATTTACGGTTTTGCAGAACACCCTTACCAACTCATTCATTTATTATGTGAAAACACCAAAGGAACGGTTGAAGAATTTCAAGACGTTGCTTATATTCACAAAAACAAAGAAGCGATTAATCACATGTTCAGAGTTGGTTCGGGCTTGGATAGTCAAATCCTTGGTGATTTTGAAATTATTAGTCAAATTAAATTTGGCGCAAGAGCTTCAAAAAAAGAAGGACTACTCAATTCATTTACTGAGCGTTTAGTAAATGCTGTTATACAGGCAAGTAAGCGTATTAAAACCGAAACCGAATTATCTTCTGGTGCAACATCTGTATCTTTTGCCTCAGTTCAGTATATTATGAATACTATTCAGGATATTTCTAATAAAAATATTTTACTCTTCGGAACAGGGAAAATTGGACGTAACACTTGTGAAAATTTAGTAAAACACACTAAAAATCCGCACATTACTTTAATAAATAGAACAAAAACTAAGGCCGAGGAAGTTGCTGGTAAGTTTAACCTCGTTGTTAAAGATTTAGATAATCTAAAAGAAGAAATTAATGCGTCTGACATTGTAATCGTAGCTACTGGCGCTCAAAACCCAACAGTTTACAAATCTCTTATCTCGACACAAAAACCTCTTTTAGTACTAGATTTATCCATTCCTAAAAACGTTAATGAAGATATTAGAGCACACTCTAATATTACTTTAGTACATTTAGATGATTTGGCAAAAATCACAGATGATACTTTAGAAAAGCGCAAAGCATTTATTCCAGATGCTGAAGCGATTATATCCGATGTTATGTCGGAATTTAATGCGTGGTTAGACACACTTAAATTTGTACCTACCATACAAGCTATTAAACACAAATTGACAGATTTTAAAATCTCTGAGTTTAATACACAACGTAAAAAAATGTCAGATTTTAACGAAGATCAGGCTGAATTGATTACAAATAATTTAATTCAAAAAATCACCAATCAATTTGCACATCACCTTAGAGAAGATAGCAACACTTCTGATGAAAGCATTGAGCTTATCAAAAAAATATTTCAGTTAGAAACTACAGACAATGTCTAAAATAATTCGCATTGGCACACGCGACAGCCAGCTCGCTATGTGGCAAGCACAAACCGTAAAATCTCAACTTGAGCATTTAGGTCATAAAGCCGCTTTAATTCCCATAAAATCTACCGGAGATTTAGTTCTTGACAAGCCGTTATACGAATTAGGAATCACTGGTATTTTTACAAAAACATTAGATGTTGCAATGCTCAATGGAAACATTGATATTGCGGTACATTCTCTTAAAGATGTCCCTACAGTTTTACCAAAAGGTATTGTACAGGCTGCAGTTTTAAAACGTGGTAATATTAATGATACGCTCGTTTTTAAAACAAACGAAGAGTTTCTGTCTACAAGAGATGCTGTCGTTGCCACAGGTAGCTTAAGGCGTCGTGCACAATGGCTAAATCGTTACCCAACACATACTATAGTTGGTTTGCGAGGCAACGTCAATTCTAGACTAGAAAAACTAGAAAACAACGACGATTGGAATGCTGCTATTTTCGCTGGAGCTGGTTTAGGTCGCTTAGACCTTACACCAGAAAATTCAATTAATCTGCATTGGATGATTCCTGCGCCTGCACAAGGAGCAATTATGATTACGGCTTTAGAATCTGATGAAGAAACCAGAGCCATTTGTGAAGAACTCAATCATGAAGAAACACAAATTTGCACATCTATTGAGCGTGAATTTCTTAATCGTCTAGAAGGTGGTTGTACAGCTCCAATAGGTGCTATTTGTTATATTAATAAAGAAGAAGAAGTTAATTTTAAAGGCATTCTTTTAAGCACAGATGGTACTAAGAAGATTGAGGTATCTAAAGTTGTACCTCTAGGAAATCATTATAACATAGCAGAATTCTGTGCCGATTATATCATTGGTAAAGGCGGTAAAATATTAATCGATGAATTAGGTCGTGGAGATAAAGTGACTAATATTTATTCTACTAAAAAGTTGACTAACGACCAGTTGGTGTTGTTTCATGACGCTGTAGTTGCAGAAAGTAATGATGCCGTAAAGATTAATCCAAATCGCTTGACTAAAAGTATAGTTCGTAATGAAATTGAAAATGTAATTATTACAAGTCAAAATGCAGTTGAAGCCTTACTAACTAACTTCTCAGCAGTAGAATTACAATTTAAAAATATTTATTGTGTTGGTAGACGTACCAAACGTTTGGTTGAAAAGCGCATAGGAAAAGTAAAACATTACGAGTCTTCCGCTAAAAACTTAGCCGAACACATGGTAGAATTTATGGATGGTACAGAAACAACTTACTTTTGTAGTAATCTGCGATTAGATACCATTCCATTACTATTATCTGAAAATAACATTGAAGTAAACGAAGTTGAAGCCTACGAAACTAAGTTTGATACAGATAAAATTGAAGGTAATTTAGATGGTGTTATGTTTTACAGCCCATCAACTGTTCAAAGTTTCTTAAAGCAGAATAAAGCGAATGGTATTGCATTTTGTATTGGCGAAACCACTGCGACTGAGGCTAAGAAGTATTTTGAAGATGTAAGAGTTGCAAAAGTACCATTGGTTGAGAGTGTTGTTGACTTGGTTAATGAATTTTATAAATAGCCATTAACTATTAGCCTTTAACTCTTAGCATCACTGCTGCGCTAAAAGCTAAATACAAACTGCTAAAAGCTAAAACATGAGGAATTATAAGAATTTAAAAATTTGGGAACAAGGTATTGAACTCGTAAAGCAAATATATGTTTTAGTTGAGCAGTTACCTCAAACTGAAAAATTTGGATTAAAGTCTCAGGTTACAAGAGCCGCTGTTTCAATCCCTTCGAATATTGCAGAAGGTTGCAGTAGAAATAGTGAAGTAGAATTCAAACGCTTTTTAGAAATCGCAATGGGCTCTTTATTTGAAGTTCATACACCGCTAATTATTATACAAGAATTAAATTTTATCAAATCAGAAGATTTAAAATGAATTTTTGATCTTTTAGAAACTGAAGGTAAAATGATAAACGGATTAATAAACACAATTAAAAATAGCTAAAAGCAAAAAGCTAAAGGCTAACAGCTAATTATGATAAAGAACGATTTATTCCTTAAGGCATTAAAAGGTGAAACTGTAGAGCGTCCTCCAGTATGGATGATGCGTCAAGCAGGTAGATATTTACCTGAATTTATGGAAATCAAAGCCAAGTACGATTTCTTTACACGTTGCCAAACACCAGAATTAGCCAGTGAAATTACAGTACAGCCTATTCGACGTTACGGAATGGATGCGGCTATTTTGTTCTGTGATATTTTAGTGATACCACAGGCCATGAATATTGAGGTACAGATGAAACCCAATTTTGGTCCTTATTTGCCAAATCCTGTGCGTACATCAAAAGATGTGGATAATGTTATTGTACCAGATGTAAAAGAAGCGTTAAGCTATGTTTACGACGCTATAAAAATGACTAAAGAGAAACTAAACGATGAAATTCCGTTAATAGGTTTTGCTGGTTCTCCTTGGACGATTCTGTGCTATTGTGTACAAGGTCAGGGTTCTAAAAACTTTGATAAAGCTAAAGAATTTTGTTTTACAAACCCTATTGCAGCGCATCAATTATTACAAAAAATTACAGATACAACAATTGCTTATTTAAAAGAAAAAGTGAAAGCAGGAGTTAATGCTGTTCAGGTTTTCGATTCTTGGGGAGGTATGTTATCGCCTGTCGATTATCAAGAATTTTCTTGGCAGTATATTCAACAAATTATCGATGCTTTAAAAGATGAAACACCTGTTATCGCTTTCGGAAAAGGTTGTTGGTTCGCTTTGGGCGACATGGCAAAATCTGGTGCTTCTGCTTTAGGTATAGATTGGACTTGCTCTGCACGAAACGCACGTTATTTAACAGGCGGAAATATTACATTACAAGGTAATTTTGACCCTACGCGTTTATTTTCACCACCTTCTGAAATTAAAAGGATGGTACACCAAATGATTAATGATTTTGGTAAAGACAAATACATCGTCAACTTAGGCCATGGTATACTTCCAAATATTCCATTAGATAATGCTAAGGCTTTTATTGATGCAGTAAAAGAATACAAAGCATAACTGTTTTGTTGATCATAATTGTAACTTAAAACACGTTTAAGCGTCTTTTAGGTTATAACCAGCTAAAATCAATAGCATGATAAACAACATATTAAAAGGCATACAAGCATACTCTGGCGCATTAGGTTTAATATCTAAACTTAAGTTATGGAAATACTTTGCTGTTCCTATAATAATAAGTGTTGTAACAGCTTTAATTATAGGTTTATCTGCTTATGGTTTGTCTGATAATATTGGACGTTTCATAGCTAATATATGGCCTTGGGATTTCGGAAAGGATACCTTTACTTTTATTTCAACTTTTATTGGAGGTATTGTCGTTTTAGCCATTGGATTAATATTATATAAGCATATCATAATGGCATTATCAGCGCCATTTATGAGTCCTGTTTCAGAAAAGATTGAAACGTATTTAACAGGTGTAGAATCACACAGCCATAGAAATACATCTTTTAAAGAACAACTATGGAGAGGTATTAGAATAAACTTTAGAAATTTAGCTAAGGAATTATTGATTACCATTCCTATTCTATTATTAAAGTTCATTCCTGTTATTAATATTTTTTCTACAGTTTTACTGTTTTTAGTTCAGGCCTATTATGCAGGTTCTGGTAATATGGATTATACTTTAGAACGTCATTTTAAATATAGAGAAAGTATTAATTTTGTTGGTAGACATAAAGGAATAGCTATAGGTAATGGCACTGTTTTCATGCTCTTTTTATTAATCCCTGTCATAGGAGTTATTCTTGTTTTACCAATGAGTGTAACTGCGTCTTCTCTAAATACAATAAAGCTTTTAGAATTAGAAAAGCAGGGTAATCAAAATAAAGTAATGGTGTAATGGTAGCTCAATTTGATGCATATGAAATCAATCCTATTCATGAAGGAGATGCATGGAAACTGTGCAACTTCATGGTCGCTAATGCAGACCGCTTAAAACACTACTTCCCAGGTACGCTCGCTCAGAATCTAAATCCGACCTTATCGCAATTATTTGTTGAAGAAAAGCTAAAACAGTTTGAAAATAAAGCGGAGTTTTTATTCACTTTAAAACATTCCGAAACCAGAGCACTTGCAGGTGTTATTTATATAAAAGAGCTAGACTGGGCTATAAAGCAAGGTGAGTTTGCCTATTGTATTGGCTATACCTTTGAAGGGCAAAAGCTCACTACAAAAGCAATAGATAAATTGTCTAAATATGCTTTTAATACTCTTGGTTTAAAAGCACTTCAAATCATAGCACATAAAGACAATTTACCAAGCATTAAGGTGGCAATTAATAATAACTTTAAATGGCAACGCACCTTAGAAAATGAATTTACTCCAACCGGTGAAAAGCCATTAGATATGGAGTTATATGAATTATATAAAAACTAAACCTTGAAAAATAAATTCTTCAAATACATACACGAGTTACAAGATATTATTACGTCTAAACTAGAAGCGATTGATGGTGAGGCAAAATTTAAAGAAGATAATTGGAAACGCCCTGAAGGTGGTGGTGGACGTACACGAGTCATAGAAAACGGTGCTGTTTTTGAAAAAGGTGGAGTTAATATATCTGGTGTACATGGAAAATTACCAGACAGTATGCAAAAATACTTCGGTGTTGAAGATGCTGATTTCTTTGCATGTGGATTAAGTTTAGTGCTACATCCAAAAAATCCGATGGTGCCAACAGTGCATGCTAATTGGCGCTATTTTGAAATGTATGATAAGGATGGAAACATCATAGATCAATGGTTTGGTGGAGGACAAGATTTAACGCCATATTATTTATTTGACGAAGATGCCAAACATTTTCACCAAACTTGTAAAACGGCGTGTGATAAGCATAACCCGGAATTTTATGGGACATATAAGGCACGTTGCGACGAATACTTTCACAATACACACAGAAATGAAGGGCGTGGCTTAGGCGGTTTATTCTTTGATTATTGCAAGAAAACAGATGAGATGAGTATGCAAAAATGGTATGGCTTTGTTACTGAAGTTGGTGATAGTTTTTTGGAAGCTTATGTTCCAATAGTTGAAAAACGAAAAGATTTAACTTATACTCAAGAACAAAGTAATTGGCAGGAAATTCGACGTGGACGTTATGTGGAATTCAACCTCGTACATGATAAAGGTACATTATTCGGGCTGAAGACCAATGGACGCATAGAGAGTATTCTCATGAGTTTGCCACCACATGTGCAATGGGTTTACGACCATCATCCTGAAGTAGGAAGTGAGGAAGAACGCCTAATTAAAGTATTACAAAACCCAATAGATTGGGTATAATATAGAACAGAACTGAGACCTATCAGGTTTTAAACACCTAGCAGTCTAAAAAAAATATAACTATGTTTCCAATACGAAGAAATAGAAGACTTAGAACAAACGAAGCTATAAGAAGTTTAGTTAGAGAAACCATCATATCTCCAAACGACTTTTTAGTACCCCTTTTTATTGTTGAAGGTAAAGGCATTAAAGAAGAAATCGCATCCATGCCTAATTACTACAGGTTTAGTTTAGATTTATTAAAAGCTGAAGTAAAAACACTCTGGAGCTTAGGTTTAAAATCTGTTTTACTCTTTGTAAAAGTAGATGATATCTTAAAGGACAATAAAGGCACAGAAGCTTTAAATCCTAATGGTTTAATGCAACGTGCTATTAAAACGGTTAAAGACATTTGTCCAGACATGTTAGTAATGACAGATGTGGCTTTAGATCCATTTTCAGCTTATGGTCACGACGGTATTGTTGAAGGAGGAAAAATAATAAATGATGCGACAGTAGAAGTTTTAGCACAAATGAGTATTTCTCATGCAGAAGCTGGAGCCAACTTTGTAGCACCTAGTGATATGATGGATGGTCGCATTTTAGGGATTAGAGAAGCCTTAGACCAATCTAATTTTATTGATACTGGGATAATGAGTTATTCTGCTAAATATGCTTCTGCTTTTTATGGCCCTTTTAGAGACGCTTTAGATTCTGCTCCTGTTGATATGGTTGATGTGCCAAAAGACAAAAAGACCTATCAAATGGATTTTGCAAATAGAGCCGAAGCTATTAGAGAAACTGAAATGGATATTAACGAAGGTGCAGATATTGTAATGGTAAAGCCTGGTTTGTGCTATTTAGATATTGTAAGAGATATTAGGAACACGTTTGACGTTCCAATTGCAGTATATCAAGTTTCTGGAGAATATGCCATGCTAAAAGCTGCAGCTGAAAAAGGCTGGTTAGACCATGATGCCGTAATGATGGAACAAGTTACAGCTATTAAGCGCGCTGGTGCTGATATAATTGCGAGCTACTTTGCCAAAGATGTTGTGAAATTGATTTCTTAGACAATCTTTACTGCTCTGCTTTCTGTATTTTATAATTTTTTTCAATGTAGCCTATTTTTCCATCTTTAGAAATAGCTTCTACTATGACCGAGACCTCTCCAATATGGTCATCATTATAGAATTCTAAAACATAATCTCCTTTAGCATTCAACTCAATATTTGGTGACCAATGGATAACGCTTCTGTTATCTGGTAAAGTCCAATCTTGGTTAGTTAATGTATCATAGGAGGGTGCATAGAATGCAATAGATTCTGTAAAACCATTTATTTCATCTGTGCGGACTCCTTTGGCTTTAGTAATACCAAACAACCCATTACCAGATTTTGTATAAATGTTGAGATAACTTACTGTGGATATTCCAAAGTTTACATTACTAGTTCCAAATATTTGAAATGCATAACGATAAACATCCTTTGCCTTAATTATAATATCCATACTTTCTACCTCCTCAACAGGGATATCTTGAATGAATTTGTAATTTTCATAATAGACAGGTATATTATCAACCAAGACTAAAGTAATATCTGACTTTACTATTTTGGCATAATAATATGGAGGAATTCTAGGTACTTGGATAATTCTTACTAAATCAGGATATTTTACTTTCAAAACACTGTAGATGCCAAAATTCCAGTCTGGTGCTTTTTCTACGAGTTCTTTACCATCAATAACTATTTGTGGTTCTCCATGTAATTCAATAGATTTCTCTCTTGCAGGTGTTAATTCATAATTTCTAAGTTCTACTTCGTCTAATGCAATGGTGTTATATAATACTTCATAATCTTGTTGCCGCTTGTTGACTAGTGCTGTCTTTTCTATGAATGTGGATACTATTTGTTCTGGTAAGACCAGATTTTCTTCTTCATTTCGCTTTACCTCTGGCACCCACTTTTTATCCATGTTAATGCCAAAGTTTATTGGTGTTCCATTTTTGTCAACGACTTGCATAAATACGTCTGCTTTTGGCTTGTAAAGATCTCCTATCTCAAAACGGTATTTGCCACTAGAATCTATTTCTTGATTATAGATGTCCGCTGGCTCATCATAAATAATCATATTAAGATCTAAAGGTTTCTTTGGCCGCTTTAATGGATTAAAATACTCACCTATCGTACCAGATACTGTTAGATTTTTCTCAGGTTGATAGCGATATATGGTACTTGCTTTGGTCTTTTGGTATTTGTAAGCTCTCCAGCCTTGGGTGAGCATTAAGGCTTCGAGGTCTAATGCGCTATCTAAATTAGCTGCATCAAAATAAGAGCTTGGGTGTTCTATAAAGCCTTTCAATTCTGAATTAAGTAATAAATGTGCTAATATGTTTGGCTTAAATTGTTTGGACATTTCTTGCTTTTCTTTCTCTAAAACCAATACTGAAATGCTAGTAAAGTTTGAAAGTTGAAGGCTATCTAGCTTAATCGCTAAACTTGTCTTTTCGCGTTGTGTGTAAAATTCTTGGTTTGTTGTGAGCTTAACATCTAATCTTTTATCTAATCTGTTGTTAAATAATAGACGTTCACTAATAATCTGGTTTTGTTGATTAAACACGCTTAGTTTAACAATACCATCAGGAAGCGAAGCTTTTGGTATCGAAGCTACAGCTTGTTTCTCAGTTAACTTAAGGTTAAAATCGTGATACAGCACTCCTCTAGATGCTGTTGTTATACGAATATTACTTGTGTTATTTGCGCTACTCGTTATCTCTAATCTTATCTCGTCTTTTATAGTTACTAAACTGAGTACATTGCCACTAACCTTAGCCTTGGGCAAACTATAGGTGTAAGCGACATCTGATTTGTATATCTCTGCATAGTAATTCTTGCCTGCTTTTGGTACTATCTTAAAGGTACACATGCCTAGTTCATTACTGCTAAACGTGGTAATAATCGTGCCTTCATTGTTTTTTATGTTACCAGATATTTTGTACCCTAAGCCTTTGTAGTCCATAGACTTTAAACCAACGGTGCTTAATAGTCCATTAACCAAGTGACCTCCTTCTGGGAAAAACTGAACGTCTAAAAAATCTTCGTCTATAACAACGGTCTTGCTGTAAACATCTTCAAAATCTATATTAAATAGTTTTTTTGAGGGTTCGATCTTAAACTCTAGTTTTGCTTGTTTGGCATTATCCGGTAATTTATAGTTGAGCTTATAGATGTTGTTTTCGTTCTTTCTAAGCTCTATCGAATCTATTTCAAAACCTGTTTTTATATATAATTTAAGCTTGCCTCTGTATCTTGGGTCAACTACTCGTGGATCTATATCTGCGGTGAGAACTTTATCTTCTGAGCTGGTAACCGCAACATTTATTATTGGATTCTTTGGTAAAACTTCTGTTTTAAGATTAAAAACATCTATGGTATGATTGAATATAAAATCTTCTGCAAAATTTCTATTCCAATGTGTGTAAGCTCTGATAACATATTTGCCTGTTTTAAAACTTTCTTGAAGATCAAAAGAACCGTTTGTTATCCCTTGATTGAGTTTTAAGATTTTCTTTTCTATAACAGTCGCGTTAAAATCTATAAGCTCTACATGAATAATACCGCTCATATCTGATAAACTGTTGTCAAAAGATTTTGAAACTACGGCTTTAAACCAAACGGTTTCGCCTGTCTGATATATGGTATTATCTATCTGTAAATAGATTTTCTCGGCTAAACTGCTGTTGGTTAATGAAGGTTTGGTGATATTATTTACAATCTGAGCATTTATAGCTAGTGTGAAAAAAATAAGTAAAAACAAAACCGTTAAGGAATTAGTGTTTAGTTGCATAGCTTAAGATTTTTAACAAATATAATTTACAGAAATTTATTTATAAAAATGTTAATATTCCTACAAAAGAACATCGGAGGACAAACAAAATAAATTTGCTTTAGTGGAGGTTACTATAAATTTTAGAGCGTTATAAAAGACGGTTAATTATCAGAAAAAATATTACCACTAAAATTCACAAACTCTTTTTGAGTCATTAAATCTCCTTCAAGAGGTTCTACAATAACATCTGCTTCTTTATTATTAAAATCAATTTTAACAATTTTCCATGTATATATTACATCTTCGATTTCCATAATTAAACCTGGCAAGCCATTAAAACCTTTTGGACCATGTTTTACAGTAATTTTTGGTGTGAACCATGCTCTTAGTTTCTTGTTTTTAAGTTTATCTTTTGTCGCCAAATAACATGTATAACCATCTATTTCTTTTGTTTCATCAGTAATTGTCCATTCTACGGGTTTACTTATTATTCTTACCGTCGGACCCATTATAGCGTTTTGGGTAATCGCAAAATCTCTACTCAAATCTGTATAATAGATTGAATTTCCGCCAGCCATAAACCAAGTTAAATTTATACCACTAGATTCTATGGTAAGATTATCGTTAGAGTTATTCCATTCGGGAATGTCATTTTTAGGTTCGACATTATAAATAGATATACTGTCATTAAATACCAAATAGCCTTCCACAGGCAGAGACTCATGCATCATCTCTAAAACTTCATTTTTAGCATCAGTGTTTTCTGGGTTAGCATAAGGCTGATCTAAACTGTCTTTTTTGGTAGATATCTTATAGGTTACTTTACCTTTAATTTGAGCAGATAAAACAGAAGTTCCGATTAAAACGAGAATTAAAAGTAAATTTTTCATTATCAAATTTAAAAAAATTAATTCAAAGATTATTTAAAGTTTTCTAGACAAAGTACTTAAGTTATTTAAGTATTCATTTTGTAACTTTGTGTTAACTAAACTTCAATAAATTAATGGGCTTACTCATTTTTTACGCTGTCATATCTATTTTCTTTTCATTTTTATGTTCTATTTTAGAAGCTGTACTTCTTAGTTTAACTCCTACGTTTATTAATCTCAAAAAGAAAGAAGGTAAAACTTACGCTATTGAATTAGAAGAATTAAAGAAGGATGTAGATCGTCCTTTAATTGCTATTCTTACGCTAAATACTATTGCACACACGGTTGGTGCTATTTTAGTAGGTGTACAAGCTAAAGTGGCATACACAGAACTTTATGGTACTACTAAACGTAGTATTTTGGGTTTAGAATTCACAGAAGATATTATGGTAGGTGTGGTTTCTACACTTATGACTATTCTAATTTTAGTTGCTTCTGAAATTATCCCAAAAACTATTGGCGCAACCTATTGGAGACAACTTGCCAACTTTACCTCTAAAGCATTAAAAGTTTTAATTTTTCCCTTAAAGTGGACAGGCATTTTGTGGCTACTACAACTCACAACAAAATTAATTGGTGGTAAAGGTCATGGCAGTATTTTAAGTAGAGAAGGTTTTGTAGCGATGACGGAAATGGCACACGAAGAGGGTGTTTTTGAAGCTAATGAAAGTAAGATTATAAAAAATCTATTAACCTTCAAAGAAGTGTTTTCTAAGGATATTATGACACCAAGAACCGTAATGAAAGCCGTAGATGAAAATACAACAGTCGAAGATTTTTTTAAAAAGAATTTGAACCTTCGTTTTTCTAGAATCCCTATTTATTCTAACGATGCAGACGATATTAAAGGCTTGGTATTAAAAGACGAGGTCTTTAAAGAAATGGCCTTAGATAATGGTTCTAAAAAACTATCAGAACTAAAACGTAATATTATCGTTGTAGAGCGAAATTTACCTATTCCTAAATTATTTGAACAGCTGGTCGAAAGTCGAAATCACATGGCTTTGGTCGTTGACGAATATGGTTCCGTAAGTGGTTTGGTAACCATGGAAGATGTTATTGAAACTTTATTAGGTCTTGAAATTATGGACGAAAGTGATAATGTCTCTGACTTACAACATCTGGCAAGAAAAAGCTGGGAAGTAAGAGCGAAAAAGCTTGGGATTTTTAGTGATAAACCCTCAGAAGAAAACGAATAGTCGTATTGGAAACATGTATCATTAATTCCCCTTTAGGTTGCACTAAAATTAGTGGAGATAAAGATGGTATTGCTTCAGTTTTAATAGTAAATACAGAAGAAGAGTTATCTGAAATAATTCCTGAAGAACTTCTAGAATGTGTAACACAACTGAAAGGTTATTTTAAAAACGAGCGTAAAACTTTTGACTTAAAACTTAATCCTGAAGGTACTATTTTTCAGAAAAAAGTTTGGCATCAACTCAAAACTATTCCTTTTGGTAAAACTATTTCTTATCTAGAATTATCTAAACAGCTTGGAGATGTTAAAGCAATTAGAGCTGCAGCAAGTGCTAATGGTAAAAATCCTCTTTGGATTATTATACCTTGTCATCGCGTAATTGGCAGTGACGGGAGTTTGACTGGTTATGCTGGTAGTTTACATAGAAAACAGTGGTTACTTAACCATGAAAGTGAATACAAACAACAAACGTTATTTTAATGTATAAAATCACAACTAAATTTTTAAAACAATTTTTAAAAACCTCAACAATTTATAAATATGGTTTTAATTGGTCGCCAATGTATAAACGCACTACTGCAAAACTTATTGAAGTCAGTGATGATTTATATTATGTAAAAATTAGATTAAAACTAAATTGGAAAAACCGTAACTACTCAGGTTCAATTTTTGGAGGTAGTATGTTGGCCGCAACAGATCCTATTTACATGATTCAACTCATTCAAATACTCGGAGATAACTATGTGGTTTGGGATAAAGCTGTTGAAGCGCGTTATAAAAGACCCGCAAAGTCAACTATTTACGGTGAATTTATATTTTCTTCTGAAGAAATCACGAATATAAAAAAATCTGTCTCAGAAAACAATGAAACAGATATTGTGAAAACACTAAATTTGGTCGATGAAAAACAAAACATAATTGCTACTTTTAATAAAACCGTTTATATCGCTGATAAGTACTTTTATAAAGAGAAGCTAAAGGCACGAAAAACAAATAATTAATATCTATTTAAATGAAATTTTTAAAAAAGGCACTCAAATTTATCGTTGTTATATTGGCACTCACAGTCGCTATTTTATATGTTACAGATACAGACTATCTTATTAAAGCTGTAAGAACTATATATTTAAAAGGCCACACCACAGCCTATTTAGAAGATTATAAAGAGTTTGATAATCAAACTATTAATGCGAGCGACAATCCTCAGTCTTGGCCAAATCACGCCAATTATAATAGTGTTGAGGAAACTAAAACACTTAGTGAATTACATAAGTCATCTGGAACTGTTGCCTACGTTATTATAAAAAACGACAGCATTTGGTTTGAGAATTATTATGACGGTTTTAATGAAGATTCAAAATCTAATAGTTTTTCGATGGCAAAAAGTTATATCTCTGGTTTGATGCAAAAAGCGATTCAAGATGGTTTTATAAAAAGTTTAGAGCAACCCGTTTGTGACTTTCTTCCTGAGTTTTGTGATGGTAAAGCGGCTAAAATGAAGGTTGGTGATTTATCGAGTATGAGTTCTGGTACCAATTGGGACGAAGCTTATTATTCTCCTTTATCTATAACAACTCGTGCTTATTTTGATGACGATTTAGCTAAAGTAATGAATGGCTTAAAAATGGAAACAGACCCAGGTCAAAGCTTTAAATACGCAAGTGGAGATACACAAATGTTAGCTATGGTGATTGAAAAAGCTAGTGGTAAAAAAATCTATGATTACTTTGAAGAAAGCTTCTGGAAACCACTTGGTGCTGAAAACGAAACCCTTTGGCAGGTAGATAGTGAGGGTCACGATTTAGTAAAAGCATACTGCTGTATTGCCAGTAACGCCAAAGATTTTGCACGTTATGGTAGGTTATTTAAAGACCATGGAAAATGGAATGGCAAACAAATTTTAGATTCTACTTTTATAGCAAAATCAGTGAAACCTCGTTTTAGCGATGGAGAAATGTATGGTTATGGTTGGTGGTTAGCCAAATTTAATGAAAAAGAGATTTTTTATATGCGAGGCCATTTAGGACAATTGGTTATTGTAATTCCTGAAGATAATTTAATTGTGATAAGACTTGGGCATGGTATTACAAAAGGAATTGACGATGCACATTCACCTGATTTTTATACCTTTATTGACGAAGCGTATGAAATGTTAGAAAAATGATCAATAAACTCAACCTAGAAAACATACTATTTTTAGATATTGAAACTGTTCCTGAAACAGAAAACTTCTCTGATTTAGATACAACCAAACAAGACCTTTGGGATGCAAAATCGCGTTACCAAAGAAAAGAGGAATTCTCGGCTGAAGAGTTTTACGACAGAGCAGGTATTTGGGCCGAATTTGGAAAAATTATATGCATTTCTGTAGGCTATTTTAAAATGGAAGGTGACCTTAGAACCTTTAGAGTCACCTCTTTTTATGGTGAAGAAGATAAAATTCTTAAAGACTTTAAAAGTCTACTTATTTCACATTTTAGCTCAAACAAGCATTTACTTTGTGCACATAATGGTAAAGAATTCGACTTTCCATATATAGCAAGACGTATGATTATTCATAATATAGAATTACCATACAAACTGAATCTCTTTGGTAAAAAACCTTGGGAAGTCCCACATTTAGATACTTTAGAACTCTGGAAATTTGGAGATTATAAAACGTATACATCTCTAAAGCTTCTAACCAATGTACTAGGCATTCCATCGCCAAAAGATGATATAGATGGGAGTGAAGTTTATCGTGTTTATTATAAAGAAAAGGAAATAGATCGCATCATTGTCTATTGCGAAAAAGATACCATTGCAGTTGCCCAAATATTTCTTCGTCTTAGAGGAGATGAATTACTTCACGACAACGAAATAAAACATATATAAGAAAAACCCAGAAGCTTTGCTTCTGGGTTTAATAATTACTCCTTAATTATTAGTTATCTAATTCTTAATAAATTTCTTTGTAAGTATCTCATCTCCATCATTTACTTTAATAAAGTAAATACCTCCGTCTAGTTTACCTACACTTATTTTTCCTTCAGATTTACCTTTAAGAACAGTTTTTCCAAGAATATCAATGATGGTATAATTGAAACTTTCTAAACTTGTTACTTTAACATTCAATATATCACCTTTTACAGGATTTGGATAAATGTTTAAATCAATTTCTGAAATCTCAGGAGAATCACCATAGCCAACTATTTCTAGTTTGTCTTTCGTTCCTCTTGAAGTAGCACTAATACCTGTTATTATAACCTGATCTATAAATATTTGATCTTGATTACCTGAGGCATCATTTTGAAATCTAAATCCTGAATTCACTGCAAAATTATATTGCGCTGGCGTAATTGAAACTGTCGCATTGTAAAATGTATTGTTTTCTATATCTACACCTCTTGTCCATGTTTGCAGAGTATTCCAAGTAGAGCCATCAAAGAATCGTAACCAAAAGTCTTCCCCGTTTTCCATACTAAATACATAGAAATGAAAATCAACTTCAATTTCTGTAAATGGTATCACATCAATATTAGATAACGTCATAGATGAAGCCACCCCAGAATTATCTCTAATTCTCACAGAGAAGTTACCTTCAAAAGAATTTGCAGATTGTACTCTTGCACAATCGTTTCCACCGTCAGCCCATCCGTCTAATCCAGTTTCAAAATAACCTTCATTTAAAACAACATTAGAAGCACTACAAGGTTGACACGATGAACCACCACAATCAACTCCTGTTTCATTACCATTTTGAATACCATCATTACATGTTGCAGCATCAGGTTCTAATAACTGAACATCATCTATTGCAATATCTGCTTGCCAAGTGCTACCAACAAAACGATTAAATCTTAATTGAATATTACTACCTGCATAAGCTGATATATCTAAATCTACGGTTAACCATTGATTGCCTTGGTTACCTGTTTGACTCCATAAACTTGTCCATGAAGAACCATCATCGTCAGAAACTTCTAACGCTATAGATCCTATGTCTGCTGCACCAAACATGTGGTACTTAAAGCTAAATATTGGATTTGTTAATGACCCCAAATTAAAACAAGGAGATGTAATAATTGCTCTCTTATCTGGATAACCAGTACCTTGTACAGAAGCCTCAACAAAAATATAATCTGATCCCTGTACAGCACTTGTAGGTCCTGTTCCTGCAGACGGCGTTCCTGCATCGTCAACTAACCAATTTAAATCATCCATTGTAGATTGTGACCAAGCACCAATAGAGCCTTCAAAACCTTCTGTATAAGGATATGAAGAGACAGCACTGACACATCCTGAAGATGGATCAGAAACATTAACTGTTCTTATAACTGCTGCTGCTGCATTGCCTGCAGAATCACTTACATTGTAAGTTACAGCATAAGCACCTGCATTATTTGTATTTACTGATCCCGCAATAACTATACTAGATGTTAAATTACCATCTAAATTATCTGTTGCTGTTGCGCCTTGTTCATTATAAGTGTCACCAACTAATAAATTAACAGTAGACGAGCCAACCAAAACAATTACTGGTGGTGAAGTGTCTGCATTTACGCTTACTGTTCTTGTGACTTGATTTGCAGCATTACCTGTTGCATCACTGACATTATAATTAACAAAATAAGTACCAGCAATAGCTGTATCAATAAAACCTGTAATTAAGATGTTAGAACTAATATCACCATCTAAATTATCTGTTGCTGTTGCTCCTAATTCATTATAGGCATCGCCTACATTTAAATTAATTACTGATGCTCCTATCAATGTTATAACTGGTGCCGTTGAATCTGCATTAACTACTATTGTCCTTATAACTTCGCTAGCGTTATTGCCAGCAGCATCACTTACATTGTATGTTACAACATAAGACCCAACTGAATTTGTATTAACTGTATCACCTCCTGTTACAATGCTAGGTGTTAAATCACCATCTATATTATCTGTAGCCGTTGCACCTTGTTCTACGTAATTACTACCAAGTTCTAAACTTAAGTTTGAAGCTCCGTTTAATGAAATAACTGGTGCTTCAGTATCTGGTCCATTACCTTCAATAATAATAGTATAGTCCTCGACTTCACCGTACTGAAATGTCTCACATGCCGTTGGTAAAGCATTATATTTCATTGATACTCTCATTCGAGTTGAATTTTCTACAGCACTTGATGGCACGGTAAAACTTCCACTCACTGGAGTAACTTGTGTTGGCGCTTGTGTAAATACTTGCTCGCCTGCATCCGTAAAGTCTCCGTCTTTGTTATAATCTATCCAAACAGAATAAGCCTCATTATAAACGGTGCCATTCCAAGTTGGAGTAACAGAGATTGTATACTGAGTATCTTTAGTAAGCGTTGTAGAAACACCTGTGAAATCTGAGTAAAATTGTGCTCCAGAACTATTATCTATTGTGTTTAACTGAACTCTACTTATAAATTCATCATTTATATTTGTACTTGTAGAAGTACAATAATTTAATTGTAATTCTGTAGTCGTAAAGTTTACAGAACTACTATATGCTGAATTTGAACCTCCAGAACATTTGCTTCTTACCTGAGCTTCATATTGTGTTAAAGCAGTTAAGCCATTTAAACTAGAAGAAATACCTGTTACAGCATTAGTCGTCCAAGTTGTTGTACCAACTTCACGATATCTTAAATCGTAAGATGATCCAGATACAGCATCCCAACTTAAAGTCGCAGAATTTGTAGATACGTTTGAAACGAGTATACTTGTTGGGACATCAGTATTACAGACAACTGGTGCTCCGATAGTAAAGTTAGAATTAGAAATATCGAAGAAAATATTATTAGCTCCTCTAACCATAATTCTGTTCTGGTTACCTTCGCTATTTGGAACAACAATATCATGTGAACCATCATTTGGTACACCAGATGCTAATGAGATAGAATAGGTATCGCCTCCATCTGTAGATAAGAAAATGTCTACGTTTAAAGTATTAACTCCATTTCCAGTGGTTCCGGCAACATTCCAAGTTACAGTTTGCGACGTACCTGCATTCCAAGTTACATTTGTATTTGGTGCGTTAACCACAAAAGGGCCAGCTGTACCATTAACTGTAACTATCATATCATCACTATTATTTGTTCCACCACCTGCTTGATTATCTCTTACTGTAAGTCTGAAATTTAAATTTCTAGCTACATTAGGTACTGCTTCCCATTGCCAAGATGTTGACCCAGATTTAATAGTAGACAATCTTGGAAAATAACGATTGGTTTCTGTTGATGGATTAAATGATCTAAAAGCAACACCCGAAGTCGCATTAATACTTGGGTTAGTTGACGCAGCGTTATTCTCATCATATTGTTCCCAACAATATGATAATGCATCACCACTATCTGCATCAGTTGCAGAACCATCTAATACAAATGCTGTGCCTCTTGGAATCGTGTAATTTAATCCTGCATTAACTACAGGAACGTTATTCCCTGTATTTGTATTTGTTTGACAAGATGTTGTTTTAATATAATTTGTTATCTGTTCAATTGATCTTGCATGAAAATATGGGTCGCTATTATTCTGCACATCAGTCGCACCTGTAATACCAGCATAACCCATAATTGTAGAACCACTTCCTGGTTCCATTTGCGCGTTAGCCCCTTCATTTCCACCAAAAGTCCAAGTATGGTTTCCACCAAATTGGTGTCCCATTTCGTGTGCTACGTAATCTACATCAAATGGATCCCCTTCAGGAACAACGTGAGATGTCCAACCACTTCCTTTTTGATTGTTAACACAAACACAACCAATACAACCTGCGTTACCGTTATTTTGAAGATTAGCGAATAAATGACCAATATCGTAATTAGCCTCTCCTATAACACTAGTTAATGTGTTTTGTAATTGTGAATTATAACCACTCGTCGTATTACCATAAGGATCTGAAGTTGTACTTGTATAAATAACATCATCAGTAGTTGCTATTAATTGTAATGTTAGATTAAAATCTGTTTCATAAATTCCATTAACACGAGTCATTGTAGTATTCATAGCGGCTAAAGCTTGTGCTTTACTTCCTCCATGATACTGTGTGTATTCGCCAGTTGCAGAAATCGCCAATCTATATGTTCTTAATAAAGAGTCATCTGCGTTCTTCATTGAAATGCCACTATTAACTTTTCGATTAAGTTGCTCTGTTACTTGACATTCGAAATCGTCATTAAAATTTGTTCTATTCTTTCTATTAAAGACAATATGAACATTAGAACCATTACTAACAGGGTCTATAAATGTACTCGATCCGTCATTAGATAGAATCATAGCACTTAATCCGTTTGGAGATAAACTAAACCTTAAAACTAAAGAGGGGTCATCTATACCTTGGCCAGCATAGGATCTAATTTCAGGGTATCTTGCCTGTAATTCAGGATGCATCGTAGAGGCTTCTTTTATGGAAAAACGTTCTAATTTCCCATTATAATTAGGAATAGTAATAATAACATTAGAAGGTCTTCTGAAATTATTTCGTTTTGGAGCTGACTGTAATTGCTGTTTTAATGCATTTACATTTAAGCTAAAAAGATGAAATTCTTTTAGGTTTTTGTGGTTAGGCTTAGATAAGGAGCTTAGGGATGTTGTCTCTTTTTTCCAAAATTGTTTGCCTTGAGAAAACAGCAAACCTGAACTCATACAAACGATGAGCAACAATAATTTTATTTTCATAATGTTTAGGTTAATTAATTAATAGCTTGCCTGAAATTAGATATTTTTAGAGTACCATTTCTTTTAACTCCTCTTTAACTTTCTTAAATATGAAAATATGCGGAAATACCGTAATTGAAAGTAGGAATTGATTTACCTGCTTTCAATTATGTCCATAAAAAAGCTCAGAACACATCTGAGCTTTTATAAGTTTATATTAATTTAATTATTTGATAATCAATTTTTTAGTAATCCCATAGGAGCTATTAGATAATTGCACCAAGTAAACCCCTGCACTGTAACCATTTGTACTTACGCTATTTGTAATAGTGTTAGTATTTAAATTATTTCTTAGGATTTCTCTACCTTGAATATCATATAACGTTAATAATGTTGCATCATTTAATTGACCTCTAACTATTATTTCCTTACGATCAGAATTGTTATAAACTTGAATATTATCTAAATCAGAGTCACCAACCGATAAAACGTTAGCATCAAATCTTAAGTAAAAACGTCCAGTATCAGATAAATCTGTAGCAGCAGTAAACGTGTATTCTGATGTATTTAAAAGCGTAAATGTATTTGTTAACGCATCCTCTAAATATATATTGTGGTTTAAACTACTGTTTACAAGACTAATTGTTACTTGCACTCCTTGACCCAAGTTAACACCTAATGGAATAATAGGATTATTACTTATGTCTGAAGAACTAATGGCTTGTATAGCCAAGTCTGTTCCTGTATTGTTCTCTACTAATTCTGAATAGATTGAAAAATCTGTTGGTGCACCGTCAAAATGACTTGCATCATAACCTAAATCTAATCCTAAAGTTGCACTATCAGTAAAATAAACATCTGTGCTAAAATTTGAATTACTAGAGGTCATTAAAAGTGTACCATGCTCAACAGGGTTTGTTGTCCTTCCTGCAATAAAATCATCTGATGAACCAGCTGCTCGCATTGAAGGTGTAAATGATACTGAACCACCACCATCTTTAGATGAAACGAAGAACCCTTGTCCTGGTGTAATTAATGTATTTGGGTTGGCATCTGCATAAGCTAAATTCCAAATTGTCCAATAACTTCCATTTGAAGCATCAGAGTCATAACCATATACTGCTACACTTTCAGAATCAAACTCTGATATATTAGCAAGAATGAAATCTTCTAATTTAATATAAGAAGGATATGGATTCCCTATAAGGTTCCATACTTCATACACAGTTCCTGTTTTAAAAATTGGTACATTTAAATTACCTGTAGTTGCAGAACCTGTAAATGTAAATATTTGATTTGCATCTATTGAAGCTACTCTGTAGCCTTTACCAGCTTCGAGGGGTGTAGTTTCAGTGTTAGAAAATGTAAGATAGTCACTTACTGACTTGTCAAAAGGACCAAATAAATATAAGGTCTCTGTAGGGTTAGCTAAAACATTTGTATTGTTAGAAAGAAAATCAACAAAACTCTCTCCACTAAATGGTGGAGAAACTAAATCATTTCTATTGGTATTAGAATTAACATAACGATTATACTTTAAGTCTCCTGAAGCAGAACCTTCTAATAATAAGCTTGAAAATTCATTTGAATCTGAATTCATAATAAACTCACCATTATTAATAATATTTCCATTTACTGTAATAGCATTTGCTTTGTTAACATTGATTTCTGCACCAGTATTAACTGTAATATTATTTATACTAATGTTGGTGTTTGCATTATAGATTCCATCTAAAATCATTGTATTTAATAAACCTGTTGAACCATTTGGTGCATTAGGGTACCAAGTACTACTCGTATATAAAAGACCGTCATATAAATAAACATCATAATCCTCAACCTCACCATACTGAAAATCTTCACAAGCATCATCTTGGATTGAACCAGGTGTGCCACTGTATTTCATTAATACACGCATTCTTGTATTACCTGTAGCGGCAGAAAGGGGAACTGTAAACGTATCAGATACTGGTGTTGTTTGGTTAGCACCATCTTCTAGTATTTTTTCAGAACCTTCAAAAGATCCATTTTTATTAAAATCTATCCAAACTGACACAGACTCGTCAAATAAGGATCCGTTCCAAAATTTAGATACAGCAATACTATTGCCAGTACTACCTATTTGAATAGGATCAAAAATAGTTGATCCTGTCAAATCTGAATATCCAGAAGTTGTACTCGAAGAAGTATCATTTAAAGTACCATTTAAAGTAACTCCTCCAATGTATTCGTCTGCAATACTATCACCAATAGCAGTACAATATGTTAAGTCAGTCGTTGTAAAGTTTACTGAAGCACTATAATCAGAAGTTGTAGATGTACATCTACTTCTAACTTGTACTTCATAATCTGTTATTTGCTCTAAACCAGTGATTGAATAACTCGCTGCTAGTAAATCTGTAACTTCTACCCATGTAGGAGACGTTGTTTCACGATATCTTATATCATAAGTTGCAGATGGAATATTATCCCAAGTGATGTCTGCAGTAAATGCTGTTATTGTGTTTGCTGCTAAACTAATTGGTATTGATGTAGTACAGGGAATTGCAAGACTTATTACTTTAAAATCGTCAACGTAAAAACCTTCGGCATTTGCACTATAATTTTCAAAAACATTGTTTGTATCTGATCGCATTCTAAATCTAAAAAGTACATTTGAAGCACCAAAGAATGGTGAATTATTAGAACCATCAATAACAATTTCTTCCATTACCCAATTATCCATCTGATCTCCATCATAGATATGACCAGAACTATTATTGCCTTGAAACGCTTCGTTAGTTGCTGACTTTACGACATGATCATTTGTGTCTGCAGAACTCTTTGGCTTCGTATATTTGCCATTAAGCGTTGTCCAAGTGGTTCCATTAGTAGAGGCTTGAAATTCTATTAAATCAAAATTTCTTTCAATATCCCATTTGCTATAAAATTGAACTAAGACCTCGTCCGAATTTGATAAATCAAACCCACTAACTGTGGTCATTGTTTTTGTTGTATTGTTAGCATAAGGTACAGCATCACCTGTTCTAAATGCTCTATTCCCAGTATAACCACCAGTACTTGTTCTGTTCCATCCAGTATTATTCCAATCTGAGAAACCTACTTGCGGATCACTAAATAATAAAACAGTAGGTTGATAGTATTTTTCTATATCAATTTCATAAAATACACCAGCATCATTAGAAAGTTCTACCTTATATTCTATTTTATCATTTGGCTGAATACTAGGGTCTAAAGTTAAAGCAGCGCTAACGTTACGTTGCTCTAGTACTGTCATCCCAGATTGAGCTGACGGTGAAACTATATTTGTAATATTAGCTGATATTGGTGTAACCATAATTGTAAAATCACTAGCTGTTTGCCCTATACGCTCTATCCCAAAATCTAAATTAGCACTTGTGCTTGAAATATCGCTTTGAGTTAAATCATGAAATTTAGCATATTGACCACCGTGATAAGCTCCCATTAAAGAAATACGCATAGACCTTTGAGCTATTGGGATTATTGTACTTGGTGTTGGCCAAAACCATTCACTACCATGTTCTGGTGTTGTAGCTAAGACATTCTTGCCAGAACCTATTGATCCATTACTATCTGCACTACCTCCGAGCATCCAGTCATCAGCGATACCATTTGATGGAGAAAAAATTGTTGCACCAGAAACATATCTATTATATTTAGTCATATCTGCATGCATCTCGTGCATTTCATCTTCTCTACCAGATACAAAAGAAGGGTTGCCACCATAAGGATGTGGAATAGAATTCGCAAAAGAATGGTTCCAAATTGCTGTCTTAAAGTTTCTACTTTGCACAAATTCTTTTATAATTTGTGTTTCTGGTTCAGATTCTGGAGATGGACCTCTATAAGAATCACTAGATGGTGTTCCAGATGACCCAGTACCTGCTGAACCCCAGAAATAATCAAAATTTCTATTAATATCTACACCTCGCGTTACAGAAGTATTTCCTGTACCACCTGTATTTGGTCTTAAATTTTTTCGTTGCATTTGTCCTCCACCAGAATCAATATGCTCATTCCAACGTAATCCGTCTGGATTTACAACAGGTATAAAATATAATTCGTTATTATCCACTAAATTTTTAATAGCAGGATCCGTATTATAGTTTTCTATAACATACCACATAAAGTACATATTATTCATTAAGGCACTTACCTCCCGAGCATGTATCATTGACGTGAATAACATTTGAGGTTTAGAACCTTCTACTGTAGAAGACTCGTCACCTGTAATCCTAACATAATACATTGTTTTAGGGTTCCACCTTGTACCTCCCTGACCTGTATATGTTAATCCATTATTTGAAATTGTACCTGAAGGGTTTCCCCAAGTCGTTATACCTGTAGTAGATGCATCTTGTTTAACTGAAACAATATTTAGACCATTAGATTGTGAGTAAGATCTCATTTGATCTAACTCAGCTTCCATAGCGTCAACTGTTAGACATCCACCCATTGTTCCTAATTCAAAATTTAAAGGTTTTACCCAATCTTTTTCATTTAGCTCGTTGTATTGGAGATAATTATCTAAAACAGATGATGAAATAGAAGATTTTTGCTGTGCATCATTTTTTCTACTAGCGATAGTCTTAGCATTTTCTAGCTGAGATGCCGACATTGCTGCTGGTAAGTCATTAACAGCTCTTTGATTATAAAACGCTGATACATTGTTAATAACGACAGCGTATGATATGCCATTTGCATCTAATATAGATCTATCAACATTTGAAATATCTATACTAAAGCTATTGTTTTTTCCATGTGAAATACCACATTTTAAATCAATACCTTGTTGCGCAAGAACATTTAAAGCATCTTGACTCGGATTAATAATAGTAATCCTTGAATGAATTTCTTGTGAAAAAGAAGTTTGCACCATTACAAACAATAATGCTATTAAGCAGGTGATTTTTCTCATTAGATTAGGGTTTAATGCATTTTATTAGCGCACTAATATATTATTTAATTCTAATTTTATCCATAAAACGCATAAAAAATCGATGAAATGCATAATTAAAAAAACAGTAAAATATTAAATAGCTGATTTTTAGTTATTTATAAAAAAATAGGTTTTGTGATTTTAATGAAATAATAAAATAATAGGATACATTTTAACCCTAAGCAATATTCAAAATTGTCTATTTTTACGTATGACAAATATGAATTTGCTTAATGTAAACAGTCTTTCAGTATCATTTTTTACTAAAGAAAGTGAGACTAAAATTCTACAGAATATTTCCTTTCAGCTATCTAAAAATAGCATTACAGCAGTAGTAGGAGAATCTGGCTCTGGCAAATCTATATCCGCATTAGCACTGATGGGACTATTGCCTCGTAAAATTTCTAAAATAACAGAAGGTTCAATCCTATTTAATGATCAAAACTTAATAGACCTAGATGAAAAAAGCTTTAGACAAATTAGAGGTAAAGACATTGCAATGATTTTTCAGGAGCCTATGAGTTCTTTAAATCCTTCAATGCGATGTGGTAGACAAGTTGAAGAAATTTTAAAACAACACACCCAATTATCTAAATCTAAGATTAAATCTGACGTTTTAGAGCTATTCGAAAAAGTTAAGTTACCAAATCCTAAGCGCATTTTTAAAGCTTATCCTCACGAAATTTCTGGTGGTCAGAAACAACGCGTTATGATCGCTATGGCTATTGCTTGTAAACCAAAACTTCTAATTGCAGACGAGCCCACTACTGCTCTCGATGTCACAGTGCAAAAAGAAATATTAGAATTATTAAAGGAGATACAAAGAGAAACACAAATGAGTATTTTATTTATTTCTCATGATTTGTCTTTAGTTTCAGAATTAGCCGAAAATATTATTGTTATGTATAAAGGTGAAATTGTTGAGCAAGGTTCTACCGAATCTATATTTAAAAACCCAAAACACAACTATACCAAAGCTTTAATTAGTGCTAGACCTTCAATAGAATACCGACTGAAAAAGCTACCAACCATAGCAGACTTTATGTCTAAAACTTTAGATAATAGCAGAATATCTGATGCAAATCGACTGAAAAATCATGAAAAGTTATATAGCCAAAAGCCATTACTAGAAGTTATAGATATTGAAAAAACATACCTTTCAAAAAATGGTTGGTTCTCTAAAGATATTCCTTTTAAAGCGGTTAACGCTGTAAGCTTTAAAGTCTACCCTGGTGAAACTATTGGGCTTGTTGGCGAATCTGGATGTGGCAAGTCTACTTTAGGTAATGCTATTCTTCAATTAGATAAAGCAACATCTGGTATTTTAAAATATAAGGGACGAGATATTACAAATTTACGTCCAAGCGATTTACGAAAACTGCGAAAAGATATTCAGATTATTTTTCAAGACCCTTTTGCTTCTCTAAACCCTAGACTTAGTGTTGGAAATGCAATTATGGAGCCCATGATAGTTCACAATATTGGTAGTTCTGACGAAGAACGTCGCCTCAAGGTTATTGATATTTTAAAAAAAGTAGGTTTAGATGCTTCTGCTTTTAATCGTTATCCACATGAATTTTCTGGTGGACAAAGACAACGTATCGGTATCGCAAGAACCATTGCATTAGAGCCTCAACTTATTGTTTGTGATGAGTCGGTTTCTGCTTTAGATATATCTGTGCAAGCCCAAGTTCTAAATCTTTTAAACGATTTAAAAGAAAGATTCAATTTTACATACATTTTTATATCTCACGACTTAGCTGTCGTTAAATATATGGCTGATCAACTAATAGTAATGAATAAAGGTGAAGTTGAGGAAATAGGTGATGCTGATGAAATTTATAGATTACCTAAAAGAGAATACACTAAGAAATTGATTCATGCTATACCAAAAGGTTTATAGCATGAATACTTTCTTAGCTAACTTTAAAACATCTGAGACTAAGTCCAGCGTGTTTTTAAAACCTGAAGACAAATTGTTTTCGGTTAAAGTAGGTTCTGGTAGATTTGGGTTCTTTGTTTTCATAAGCGGTAATTCATGACAGATTTGGGGCAAATCATAAATTAAGTTTAAGGTAAATTTGGTTCACTAAATTTGGGACTGCTAATATGTAACTTATTTTAGTTATTTCAGTTTAAATACACTATAAATCGATGAAATACACTTTATTTTAACATTTACAGTCAAATTAATTTTTATTATACAAAAAGACCACTCTATAAGAGCGGTCTTTCATTTATAATTATGCTTATTCTTCTATAAGCTCATTTCTGGTATATCACCTTCAATTATTAAATGACCTTCTGTCGCATTTTTAATAGCATCTACAGAAACTCCAGGAGCACGTTCAATAAGTTTAAACCCTTTTGGTGTCACTTCTATAACTGCTAAATTGGTGACAATCTTTTTAACACATGCCACACCTGTTAGTGGTAATGAGCATTGTTTAAGTAATTTAGAATCGCCAGCTCTATTTGTGTGCATCATAGCCACAATAATATTTTCTGCACTAGCGACTAAATCCATAGCACCTCCCATTCCTTTTACCATTTTTCCAGGAATTTTCCAGTTAGCTATATCCCCATGCTCAGAAACCTCCATAGCTCCTAATATTGTTAAATCTACATGCTTACCTCTTATCATTGCAAAACTAGTTGCAGAATCAAAAAAGGAAGCACCTGGTAATGTTGTTATGGTTTGTTTTCCAGCATTTATAATATCCGCATCTTCTTCACCTTCAAAAGGAAAAGGTCCCATTCCTAGAACTCCATTTTCACTTTGAAATTCAACTTCTATATCATCTCTTACAAAATTAGCTACTAATGTAGGTATTCCTATTCCTAGGTTAACGTAATAACCATCTTTGACTTCTTTTGCGATTCGTTTTGCAATCCCGTTTTTATCTAACATAATTAATTACGTTGTCTTATTGTTCGTTGTTCAATTCGTTTTTCAAAATGCTCACCTTTAAAGATGCGCTGCACAAATATGCCAGGAATATGAATTTGATTTGGATCTAATTCACCTACAGGAACTAATTCTTCTACCTCAGCAACCGTAATTTTAGCTGCACCACACATGTTTGGATTAAAGTTTCTTGCTGTGCCCTTGAAAACTAAATTTCCAGCAGCATCACCCTTCCAAGCTTTAATAAAACCAAAATCTGCATTAAAGGCGTGTTCTAAAACATACATCTTTCCATCAAACTCTCTTGTTTCTTTTCCTTCGGCTACTTCAGTTCCATATCCTGCTGGTGTATAGAATGCTGGGAAACCAGCTTGAGCTGCTCTAGCGCGTTCTGCTAATGTACCTTGCGGAATTAACTCAACGTCTAACTCTCCGGATAACATCTGTCTTTCAAATTCGTCGTTTTCACCTACATAAGATGAAATCATTTTTTTAACTTGTTTTTGTTGTAATAATAAACCTAAACCAAAATCGTCTACACCAGCGTTGTTAGATATACAGGTTAAATTTTTTACATTGAGTTTTACAAGTTCTGCAATAGCATTTTCAGGAATACCAGATAGGCCAAATCCACCAAACATAAACATCATATTATCCTCTACACCGCTAAGCGCGTCAGTGACGTTTGCTACTTTTTTATTAATCATAAATATTGAGATTTATAACATTAAAGGTACAAAACTATACATTATGTTAATACAAAAAAATAGAAACAAAAACGGATTAGTCTATAAAATTAATTAGAAGTCTGAAAAATCATCTATAGTATCAGAATCATCCGTAGAATCATCATCTGGAGTTACTTCACAATCTATATTTATCGATAAATCTAAAGGCTTTTCAAATTCATCTTTAGATACTTTAAGCGTTGTATCTTCGTAGCAAGCTTTCATGTAAAGTCCCCAAATTGGTAATGCCATAGATGCACCTTGACCATATTTTGTACTCTTAAAATGCACAGCTCTATCTTCTGCACCAACCCAAACACCAGTAACTAAATTAGGTACCATACCCATAAACCAGCCATCACTTTGATTTTGTGTAGTGCCTGTTTTACCTGCTATCGGGTTTTTAAAACCATAAGGGTAACCTGTCATTATCTCTCTGTACATTTGGTTGTACTTATCAACACCTATAGATCTTAAGCGTGCACCAGAACCTGCTTTTGTAACACCTTCCATCAGGTTTACTGTTACATAGGCAACTTCTTCACTTAAAACATCCTTACTTTCTGGAGTAAACTGATATAAAACAGTGCCATTTTTATCTTCAATACGCGTTACCATTACTGGTTTATTATAAACGCCTTTGTTCGCAAATGTTGAGTAGGCAGCTACCATCTCATAAACGCTAATATCTGTTGTCCCTAAAGCTATAGCTGGCACAGGTAATATATCTTGCTCTATACCTAATTTTTTTGCCATCTCAACGACAGGCTGAGGTCCAATCTCATTCATAAGTCTTGCTGTTACTGTATTCGTTGATGTTGCAAGCGCATCTTTTAACGTTTGCACACCCGAATATTTAGCATCATTATTTGTAACCGTCCAAGGTTCTGGATTGCCAAACTTATTAGCCTCAATGGTTATTGGTGAACGTGGAAAAGAATCGCAAGGAGAATATTGAAGTTGATCTATTGCTGTTGCATAAACAAAAGGTTTAAAGGTAGAACCAACTTGGCGTTTTCCTTGTTTTACCATATCGTACTGAAAATGTCTGTAATTCATACCACCAACCCAGGCTTTTACGTGACCTGTAAATGGATCCATAGACATCATGCCTGTGCGTAAAAATGATTTATAGTAAAGCATAGAATCCATAGGCTTCATTATAGTATCTACATAAGAAGCTTTGCCTTTTACCCATTTAAAAACCTCCATTTCAACAGGCTTTTCAAAAGAAGCAATAATTTCTTTGTCTGACTTCCCTTGGCCTTTCAATATTCTCCAACGCTCACCACGTCGCATACCATTACGTAATAGCGTATTAATTTCGGATTGATTTAATTCTAAAAATGGTCTTGTTTTGTTACGCTCTGGTATGTTTTGAGTATCAAATTCAGCTTGTAACCTTGGCATATGTTGTGCTACTGCATCTTCAGCATATTGTTGCATACGTGAATCTATAGTTGTAAAGACCTTTAAACCATCACTATTAATATTGTATTTAGTACCATCTGGTTTTCTATTCTTTTCATTATTGGTCCATTTTTTCATAAATGACCTTAGATATCCCCTAAAGTAAGTCGCAATACCTTCCCGATGAGATTCTGGTGAATAGTTTAAATCTAACTCTGTTTTTTGTAATGAGTCTTTTGTGGTCTCTTTAATAAAATCGTACTTCATCAATTGCGCTAACACAACGTTACGCCTATTCTTAACTCCGACAGGGTTTCGTCTTGGGTTGTAAAGTGATGAATTCTTAAACATACCAACAAGCATCGCAGACTCTTTTAAATCTAAATCTTTAGGTTCTTTGCCAAAATAAATACGTGAAGCAGAACGAATACCGTCACCGTTATTTCCAAAATCATAAATATTGAAATACATCGTAATAATCTCCTCCTTAGTATATTGACGTTCTAAACGCGTAGCTATAACCCATTCTTTTATTTTTTGAGTCAGTCTGCTTATGGTACTTGTAGAAGCTACACCTACAAATAATTGTCGCGCAACTTGTTGTGAAATAGTACTTGCACCACCTTTACTGCCTAAATTAACTACAGCTCTTAATGTACCACGTGCGTCAATACCTGAATGTTCATAATAACGAACATCTTCAGTAGCAACCAATGCATCAACTAAATTCTTTGGTAAATCTTCATATGCAACGGGCGTTCTATTATCATTGAAATAAAACTTTCCCAAGGTTTTATTATCAGATGAGATAATTTCTGTAGCCAAATTAGTTTCTGGGTTTTCTAATTTTGTATAGTCTGGCATTTCACCTAAAAGTCCCCAAGATGCGAAAAGAAATAATAACACAACAGCTAAAATACCACCAGCAAATAGCATCCAAAACCAACGTACAAATTTTGTAAAATCTAATACCACTGGTTTAGATTGTGGTGTTTTCTTTTTTGCCATAATACTTACTTTTGAGTTATTTCTACTCTAAAACCTATATCCGTAATTCCCTGTAAGTCTACAATACCATTTGCTTCACCATTATTTCGCATAGCGTGCTGAATATTCACAGTATATTCTCCTTCTTCAGTAAACTTAAAGTCATTGCTATAACCTCTGTACCAAAGTTTATTCTCTTTAACATCAGAAAAGCCAGTACCTAAAAGTTCCCCATTTGGCGCAGCCATTTTATATTCTAAAGTATCTTTTATAATTTTTCCGTTGGGATAATTTAGTTCAACTATGAGAAACAAATTGCTAAACTTATAATCGCTGTTATTTCTTAGATTAACATACACATTATAATTATTTATAGTGTCTGGTGCTTTAAAGTTAAAACTTGCAACCGTATCTTTATTCCATGAGTTAGGCACAGGTTTATAAACATCGTAGACAGCTTTAGAATCGCAACTAAAGCATAACAAACAAAAAACTAAGGTTAGGTATAACCAATTAATCCTTTTTTGCATTTTGTTTAGTGTTACGATTTCTGTTTCTGTTTTTATTACGGTTGTTCTTACTACTATTGTTTTTACGTTTGTTATTTGATTTTGGACTATCAAAACGTGTTAAACTATCTTGACCTACAACGTTCTCAAAGTCACTTTTAGTGTCTTGTATGTGCTCAACAGCATATTCCTCTAGGCTTGCCACCTTTTCTCTTTTCTTATTTTTAAAAATAATTTCATTGGCTTGTGCTGTAGTAATTATATGCCAATTCATCCATTCACCTTCGTAGGCATACCACATTAAACCTTTAAAAATATCTGTTTTCTGGCAGACTGCTGTACCTTTTTCAGTGTATAGTTTAGTATCGTTTTTAGGAAATGCCTTCAATGCATCTAAGTATGAGTCTAACTCATAATTAAGGCAACACTTTAACTTACCGCATTGACCTGCAAGCTTTAGTGGGTTTAATGATAATTGTTGGTAACGGGCTGCTGACGTGCTAACCGATCTAAAATCTGTTAACCAAGTAGAACAACATAACTCTCTACCACAAGAACCAATGCCTCCTAGCCTTGCCGCTTCTTGTCTAAAGCCGACTTGCTTCATTTCAATACGTGTTCTAAATTCTCTAGCAAAAACTTTAATAAGTTCTCTAAAATCTACCCGTTCTTCTGCTGTGTAATAAAAGGTTGCCTTGCTTCCATCTCCTTGATATTCTATATCTGAAATTTTCATTCTCAGTTTTAAATCAATAGCAAACTGGCGTGCTTTGACTTTCATTGGTTCTTCTTTGTCTCTAGAAGCTGACCAAATATCTATATCTTTTTGTGAGGCTTTACGGTAAATTTTTAAAACGTTTTCAGCATCTTCAAGATCAACCTTTTTACGCTTCATTTGCACACGAACCAACTCACCTGTTAAGGTGACCATACCTATATCGTGTCCAGAATTTGCCTGTGTAGCGACAATATCGCCAATACTTAAAGTAAGGTTTTCTGTGTTTTTATAATAGTGTTTTCTGCCGTTTTTAAAACGGACTTCAACTCCAATAAACGGTTCTTGTCCGTTAGGAAGAGACATGTTAGCTAACCAATCAAAAACAGTCAATTTATTGCAGCTATCTGTGCCACAAGTCCCATTGTTTTTGCATCCTTTTGGTTGACCGTCTTCACCAGTTGCGCAACTGTTACAAGCCATAAAAGTTATATATATTAATTCTAGATTCTTAAAAAATCTAGATATAGGATTCGTAAATAATTTAAAAGTAAAGATAAAACTATTTATGAACTTCTATAACGATAAGAAATTTAAGATTAAAAAAAGCCCTGAACAGAGTATTAAAGCTAAATTACACTACCTTTTTAAGGTTTCAAATATATTCCTTAAATCTTTCTGATAAGGCAAATGGTCTGCCCTGCCTTTTTTAAAGATATCGTTACTATTTCCTTGCCCTTTTCTTAGTTCTTTTTGTTCTTCAAACGATAAGTTATTTATTTCCATACAGTTTGCAGAACAACAATTTTCCATCTTTTCTTTACAAGATTCGCATTGTATAAACAGTAAATGACAAGCTTCGTTAGCACAGTTGGTATGCATATCTGCAGGTTCACCACACTGATGACAGTTGGCAATAACGTCTTCAGAAATTCGCTCCGAACGACGCTCGTCAAAGACAAAATTCTTACCTATAAATTTATTTTCTAAACCTTCAGACTCAATTTGTCTTACATAGTTAATAATACCTCCTTCGAGCTGAAAGACATTTTTAAATCCTTTGTGTTTGTAATATGCACTCGCTTTTTCGCAACGGATACCACCAGTACAATACATCACAAATTTTTTATCTTCCTTATATTCTTTTAAGTCTTCTTCTATGAGGTCTAAAGATTCTCTAAACGTGTCAACATCTGGTGTTATGGCATTTTTAAAATGGCCTATTTCACTCTCATAATGATTACGCATATCTACCAAAACTGTGTTTGGGTCTTCTATAAGTTCATTAAACTTCTCTGCACCGACGTGAACACCTTTATTCGTAACATCGAATGTATTATCGTTTAAACCGTCTGCTACAATTTTATTTCGGACTTTAACTTTCAGTTTTAAAAAGGCAAAATTATCATGCTCAAGAGCAATATTCAATCTTACATTTTCTAAAAAAATAATGGTGTCTAAATGCGCTTTAAAGGTTTCGAAATTTTCTGCTGGTACGGAAAGTTGTGCATTAATACCCTCCTTGGCAACGTATATTCTACCTAAAACCTCCTGTTGATCCCAAGCTAAAAATAGGTGATTTCTAAAAATTTCGGTATTGCCAATTTTAGCGTACGTGTAGAAAGAGATTGTTAAGCGTTCTTTACCAGCTTGCTCAATAAGTTCTGCTCTTTCTTTAGCACTTAAGTTATTGTACAGTTGCATGCTATACTAATTTTAAGTTTAAAGATTAATTTGAGCTACAAAGGTATTGTTTTTAATGACTTAACATACAAAAAGCACTTTGAGAATGTCAAAGTGCTTTCTGCTTACTAACCAATTTAAACCTAATGAATAGATTCAACTTTAACAAGGATTCTCAGCCACCACAAATTGTAGTGGCTGATTTTCCTAATGTTCCTAACTAATTTAAAGACTTATCTCATCTTTTAAAAAAGGTTTTCATAGCATTTCTTTCCTTTTTCATTTAGTAGATGTAAAAAGTGTAAAATGGTTGCGTCATAAAATTGAAAAAAGTAAAATAAGTGGTATTTTTGATGTGAAATAACTTGAAACACAGAAGAAATGAGTAGTGAAAAAGACGCAAAATTAAAAGCCTTAAAACTAACTTTAGATAAATTAGACAAGGCTTATGGCAAAGGGACCGTAATGAAAATGAGTGATCAGGCGATTGTAGATGTAGAAGCTATTTCTTCTGGTTCTTTAGGCTTAGATATTGCTTTAGGCGTAGGAGGCTACCCAAGAGGAAGAGTGATTGAAATATATGGACCAGAATCTTCTGGTAAAACAACAATGACTCTACACGCTATTGCAGAAGCGCAAAAAGCTGGAGGTATTGCTGCATTTATTGATGCAGAGCACGCGTTTGACCGTTTTTATGCAGAGAATCTTGGTGTAGATATTGATAATTTAATTATTTCCCAGCCAGATAACGGTGAGCAAGCTCTTGAAATTGCAGATAATCTAATTAGATCTGGAGCTATTGACATTGTTGTTATTGATTCTGTAGCCGCTTTAACACCAAAAAGTGAAATTGAAGGTGAAATGGGAGATTCTAAAATGGGTCTACATGCACGTTTAATGTCTCAAGCGTTAAGAAAGTTAACAGCATCGATTAGTAAAACGAATTGTACAGTAATGTTTATTAACCAATTACGTGAAAAAATCGGTGTAATGTTCGGAAATCCAGAAACAACAACAGGTGGTAACGCATTAAAATTTTATGCTTCTGTACGTTTAGATATTCGTCGTTCTACGCAAATAAAAGATACAGACGGAAATGTATTGGGTAATAAAACTAGAGTGAAAGTGGTTAAAAACAAAGTAGCCCCTCCCTTTAGACTTGCAGAATTTGATATTATGTATGGTCAAGGGGTTTCTAAAGTAGGTGAAATATTAGACTTAGCCGTTGCCCATGAAATTATTAAAAAGAGTGGTTCTTGGTTTAGTTATGGAGACACAAAACTCGGACAAGGTCGAGATGCAGTTAAGCTTTTAATAAAAGATAATCCAGATTTAATGGATGAATTAGAAGCCAAAGTTAGGGCTCTAATTAAAGAAGCGAAGAAGTAAAAATTAAAATCCTGAAAAAAATTCAGGATTTTTTTAGTTTTAGACGCAACCCTTTTGCTTTTATTGCATCTACTATATGAAATTAATTATATATGAATATGAAAAAGTATGTATTATTAGCAATTTTATGTATTGCAATGTTTACATCTTGTAGTTTAGATGATGATTCGACAGCTAATTTTTCTTTAGAAGTTTTACCTATTGAAAGTGTAGAAATGCCAGAACAATTTATACATGGAGAAACTTACGAAATTTTTATTACATATGTTGCACCAAGCTCCTGTTATGAATTTAATGATTTTATCTATGAGATTGACGGTCATGAAAGAACAGTTGCAATAATAAATACCGTTTACAACAATGCTGATTGTATAGAAGAAACAGAATTAGTAACTGTAAGTCTCGATTTTACTGTAACCGGAACTGAAACATACGTGTTTAAGTTTTATCAAGGTGAAGATGATCAAGGTGTAGATCAATACTACTTAGTAGAAGTTCCTGTTGTTCTTAGCAGAACAGTAGGCAGTACTAGACAATAAATTAATAATTATTAATTAATTCCAAAACTAATGTGAGTTTAGAACAACTCATTAAAAATTGTGTTAAACAAGATGCTCAAGCTCAAAGCCAATTATACAAGCAATATGCAAGTAAATTATTTTCGCTTTGTCTTAAGTACTCAAAAAACTATGTAGAAGCAGAAGATAATCTGCACGATGCATTTATAACTGTATTTAGTAAAATAGATCAGTACAATAATAAAGGTTCTTTTGAAGGTTGGTTAAAGCGTATAGCAATAAATACATCATTGCAACGCTACAGAGAAGATGTTGGAGTTTTTGACATTATTAATGAAGGTAATATACCAGACGTATCTGTGGACATTAATGATGAAAGCTTGAGTTTAGATTTTTTATTAAAAATCATTCAAGAATTGCCAGATCGTTACCGTTTGGTTTTTAACCTTTATGTTTTAGATGGTTATTCTCATGTAGAAATTAGTGAGTTAATTAATATTTCAAACGGAACCTCAAAATCGAATTTAGCACGAGCTAGATTAATTTTAAAAGATAAAATAGAAGCTTACAAAGCGAATTCAAATTCGCAGTATTTATAATAATGAGTGATAATAAAAATATAGACAGACTTTTTCAAGAAAAGTTTAAAGACTTTGAAGTTGCGCCAAACGATGCTGTTTGGAATCGCATAAGTGAAAGTTTACCCAATACTAAGAAAAAGCGCAGAGTTGTTCCTTTATGGTGGCAAATTGGTGGTGTGGCTGCGATCATAGCACTATTACTTACCGTTGGTGTTTCTGTGTTTAATTCTGACGAAAATCCAAATCAAAATTTACCTGTTGTAAATACAGATAAAGTTTTAGAAGATGAAGGAGCCTCAGGTCTTGAAAAAGCACCTAAGACTAAACAAGAGAAACTAAATACTAAGAAAAAAGAAAATTTACAGTTTGTAGGATCTGAAAAAAATACGGAAATAGATAAGGAAACAAGTTCAACTAACGAAAGAACTAGTTCTGATGAGTTAACGATTCCTAAAGCACCTCAGAAAAATGCAGTCGTTCATAATCCAACCAATAAAGAAGCAACTGTAGTTTCCCAGAAACGCAATACTTTAAATACAATTATTGAAAATAATGATTCTGCTAAGGTAGCTTCAAATACAAATAAGAGTACTATTTCGAATATTAACAATACCGTTTCGAACAATTCAGATAAAACGAAACTTGCTTCTGAGACTGACATAAAGTCTTCAATTAAGAAGTCTTTAGAAAACAGCAAATCAGCTGTTGTTAATAATGACGCTAAGGGTAGCAACAATTCAGAAAATAATTCTATTGAAAAGAATGCTTCTAAAGATGAAAATACTGAGAATTCTGCTACTGAAAATTCATTAATCGAAGATGCTACAAAACAATCTATTGAAAATGCAATAGCACAAAATACCGACAAACCTATTATTGAAAAAGAAGAAGGTAAACAAAGCAGGTGGAGCATTGCGCCAAATGTTGCGCCTGTTTATTTTAGTTCATTAGGTCAAGGATCTTCATTAGATATGCAGTTTAGTGAAAATACTAAAAGTAGCGATATTAATATGAGCTACGGTATTGCAGGTACTTATGCTGTTTCAAAAAAATTAAAAATCCGTGCTGGTGTTAATCGTGTCGATTTAAGTCAAACCACATCAGATGTATTTGCCTTTACAGGGGCAGAAACTGCATTTAGAGGTGTTGATGCACAGTTTAGTAACATTGCTTTTAGTAATGGTGTACAAACAGTTTCTCTAATGAGTGCTAAAATGCTAGACAGATCTACTTCCCCAGAATTATTTAATACTAAAATAGCTGGTAATATTGATCAACGTTTTGGTTTTATAGAAGTGCCTTTAGAATTAGAATATCGCTTAGTAGATAAAAAATTTGGTGTTAATGTTATTGGTGGATTTAGTACGTTTTTCTTAAATGAAAATGAAATCTACGCTGACATTGACGGGATTTCTACCTTAATAGGTGAAGCAAATAATATTAATGGTACTAGTTTTAGTGCAAATTTTGGGTTAGGCTTCGATTACAGTCTTTCTAAACAATGGAATATCAATCTTGAACCAACGTTCAAGTACCAAATAAATACATTTAATAATACGTCTGGTGATTTTAGACCTTTCTTTATTGGTGTATATACGGGATTAAGTTTTAAGTTTTAGGTAAATTTAAATTAGGTTAGGTTATTGCAACCACAAATTAAGCAATGATGAATGCAATGATGACAAAAGCTACTCTTGGTTAGAGTGGCTTTTTAGTTTCTATTAATTTAGAATTGCTTAATTCATCCCAAATTAAAGTTCTAGCTTTTTCATTTAAAGCCTTAGTGTCGGCAATGGTTAAACCCTCTGTCTTTATAAACTTATGAATCTTAGCTCTCATTTTTCCTGGTCCACCACTGAAAAATGTATAAGAAAATCGTTTCTTATTATCATAAAACGTAATAGGGACTATTGGTATTTGATGATTAATAGCTAAACGAAACGCTCCATCCTTAAATGCATCTAAGAGCACGTCTTCTTCTGGCACACCTCCTTCCGGAAAAATACAAATACTAACACCTTGTTTTAAACGTCTTTGCGCTCTTAAAAATACGGCTTGTCTACTTTTAGCACTGCTTCTATCTACTAAAATACTTGTGCGCTTATAAAATAAACCAAATAACGGAATTTTAGCCAATTCTTGTTTACCAACAAATACAAATGGATTTTTAGACAGTACAAACATTAACATAATATCTGCCATAGAGGTATGATTAGCTACAAACATGTAACTCTTATTTGGGTCTGGAATTTCTTCTTTTTTAATAGCATAAGCAAAACCCATACCTATTAAAATAAATTTAGACCAAATCCGTGCTAATCTAAAAAAAAGTGGATACCATTTTTCTTTAGAAATTGAGACAATTAGCAATGGAAACATTACAATAATTGGTATCGCAACCAAAATATAGAACCAAATACGATACAAAACCCAAAAAGGATACTTAAAAAGTGCCATAGGATCAAAACTAGTTAATTAAATTAAATTGTTCTACTAAAAAATTTACCTTTGTTTATTATTGAAGTTTAATTTAACGAGGCTCCTGCTTTTGCAGGTAATGCTATGGCAAGAATACTAACAGGCATACAAAGTACAGGAACACCACATCTAGGAAACATCTTAGGTGCAATATTACCTGCAATAGAACAAGCAAAAGAGGTAGCTAACGATTCATATTTATTTATAGCAGACTTACATTCCTTAACACAAATAAAGGACGCAGACACATTACGCAGCAATACCTATTCTACCGCAGCAACTTGGTTGGCCTTTGGATTAGATATAGATAAAACCGTGTTTTACAGACAAAGTGATGTGGCACAGGTTACTGAGTTGTCTTGGTATTTAAACTGTTTCTTTCCTTTTAAAAGACTTGAGTTAGCCCACAGCTTTAAAGACAAAGCTGACCGTTTAGACGACGTTAATGGTGGGTTATTTATTTACCCAATGTTAATGGCTGCTGATATTTTACTGTATGATGCAGAAATAATACCTGTTGGAAAAGATCAAGAGCAGCATATTGAAATGACACGTGATGTTGCATCTCGTTTTCATGCAAAAATGGGTGGTGAAACTTTTGTTTTACCTACTGCAGATATACAAAAAGAGACGATGCTTATTCCTGGTACAGATGGAGCCAAAATGAGTAAAAGTAAAGGCAACATAATCAATATATTTTTACCAGAGAAGAAATTACGAAAGCAAATTATGTCTATTCAAACAGATAGTACTCCATTAGAAAATCCTAAAGATTGGGGAACCTGTAACTGTTTTGCGCTTTACAATTTAATGGCTTCTAAAGAAGACGTTGCTACTATGAAAGCGAACTACGAGAATGGTGGTTATGGTTATGGACATGCCAAACAAGCTTTATACGAATTAATTTTAGAGCGTTTTGCTGAACCAAGAGAACGTTACGTCTATTACATGGAAAACTTAAACGAAATTGATTCTGCATTAGCTAAAGGTGCTGCTAAGGCTAAGGTTGTGGCTGATGATGTATTGAAACGTGTGAGAGAAAAGATTGGGTATTAGTTTAGAATCTAAAGCCTACTGATAACATCAATCTTTTGTAAAGAGATATTTAGAGCTTACTAAAGTTTCTATCAGTTTTTTAGGAATAGAAACTTTACTGCTATTTTGGTCTCGGTAACTTTCTAATTCATTGTACTTTTTAGTGTATGCTTCTGTGTATTCTTTCCATGAAATAGACTCTATATCACTATTTTTATATGGGTTTTCAATGACAAAAGAATCTTTTCTATTTCAATTTTATTTGCCGTTATTTTTAATACACCATCATTTGATTGTACTTAAAGTATACATCCTGGTAGACCATAAAACTTCCAAGGTCCAGTTTCAAATGCTATACTTGTAGTAAAATATGCAGTATAATATCTACTTCTATAATTGACCTTAGCCTTTTGACAAGTGTATCCTAAAATTTCTTTTTTTGTGCTGTGTATTTCCCAATTAAAAAATATTCATTGAATCTCTAACTAAAAAAGGTTTTAAAAAGACTCTTTCAACACTATAAATGTTTTTTTCTTTATAATTTTTATAAATAACAGGGTTTTCATCAACTGGAAACACCAAAACTGAACCACCATCAACACCTGGTTCTTCTTCTATAAAATCAAAATTACCTACAAAACCCATCTCATAATGAGATGCTTCACCATTAGATAATAAGTCTAGAATTTAAAGTAGTAGGCGTTGGTAATTGTTCAAATTTAAGAGTAAAGGTATAATCAGTTACTATAAGAATGAGCAGCAAAAAAAACATATAATAAACTTCATAAAATGTCATGATAAGAAAAAACCTTGAAATCCATACTTTGTCTATTCCATAAGTTTAATAAAATAGTCTAAGATAAATTTGCGGAAATTATTATTACGCTTAGATATAAGTTTGATTATTAGAATTTTAGACTTATTTATAATAACTATCTAAATCACCTCAAACAACTTCCCAGGCAAAGGTCTAATCACACCTTTTAATTCCATATTAAGTAAAATACCTGCAATTTTATAGGTTGGCATTTCGCATTGTATAGCAATAACATCTAAAAGCTCCTTATTATTATCTTTCAGGAAATTATAGATGATTTTTTCGTTGGGTTCTAGCTCTACAAAAAGTTGTTTTTGTACTGCTGGTTTTTTATTAGATTCTAATTCCCAATTTAATATATAAGGCACATCTAATGGATTAGATAATAAATGTGCTCTCTGAAATTTTATGAGGTTATTACAACCCACACTTTGACTATCTGTGGTTCTTCCTGGAACTGCAAAAACTTCTCTATCATAAGAATTAGCAATATCTGCGGTGACTAAACTGCCCCCTTTTTCAGCAGATTCTATAACTATAGTCGCTTCACTAAGACCTGCAATTATGCGGTTTCGTTTTAAAAAATTATTTCTATCAAAAGCATCTGTACTCCAAAAGTCAGAGTAAAACCCTCCGTGATTTTCAATATCAGCTACATATTTTTTATGTACTTTAGGGTAAATTTGGTTTAAGCCATGTGCTAAACATCCTATGGTTTGTAAGTTGTGTTTTACAGCTGCTTTTTGTGCTGTAATATCTGTGCCGTAAGCAAACCCAGAAACGATTACAGGATTAAATTGAGATAGTGATTCTACAAGTTTCTCGCAAAACGCAATGCCGCTTGTGGTTATTTTTCTTGCTCCAACAATGCTAATAATGCGTTGTTGTTTTAGATTTATATTTCCAGATTGAAACAAAACAATTGGGCCATCAATACAATGCTTCAGTTTTTCAGGATAGGTGTCTTCTGTAAAATAATGAGCTAAAAGGTTATTGTCTTTTATAAATTTTAATTCACGCTCAGCTTCTTCAATATGAATTTTATCAAAAAGGCCTTCAATAGTAATAGTGCCTATGCCATCAATTTTTAAAAGTTTGGCTTTGTTTTCCTTTAGAACGGCTTCTGCAGAACCACAATGGTTTATTAATTTTTTAGCTGTAGTTGCCCCAATTTTTGGAACGTGTTGCAAAGCTAAAGCATAAATAAGTTGTTGGTCTGTCATTTAACTATCTAATATTATAGGCAATGTTGCCACGAATTAACGAATATAAATATTTAATTCTGGATTTTTAGAAATCGTTTTAAATTAGATAACTTATCAATAAGGCTCAACTAAAATTATAGAAATGACTGTACAACACTAATAAAAAGTTTATTCCTGAATTTGTGGCAAATCAAACAGATAAACGAACTTATTCTACGATGTTAATAACTAAATCGCACTAAAGGCCTTTCAGAATCAAAAATTTTTAACTTTGTTCTCTATGCAGTTAGAGACTTACATTAGCGACCTTTTATACCGATACGATTGTGTTACTGTTCCTGGTTTTGGAGCATTTCTATCTAGTCGTGTTTCTGCTAAAATGCACGAATCTACGCATACGTTTTATCCTCCAAAAAAAGTACTGTCTTTTAACGAACAACTGCAAAACAATGATGGTTTATTAGCCAACTATATTGCTGAAGTTGAAAAAATACCGTACGCTACAGCTACAGCTAAGATTTCTAAAAAAGTGAAGTCTATAAAGTCCTACTTAGTTGAAGGAGAAACTATTCAGTTTGAAAATATTGGCGAGTTGGTTTTAAACAAAGACGGAAAAGTTTTATTTGATCCATCTAACCACATCAATTATTTAACTGATGCCTTTGGATTATCTCATTTTACGTCTTCAGATATTACACGTAAGTTTTACAAAGAAACCGTTGAAGCTATTGAAGAAAGAACTCCTATTACTTTTACACCAGAAAAACGCTCTAATAACAACTGGTTAAAATATGCTGCTACCGCTGTAATTTTATTAGGATTAAGTGGTTTTGTAGCTGCCAATTTTTATAATAACACCATTGAAAATCACAACCAATTAGCACAAGAAGAGGCGAACGAGCAACTCGATGCTAAAGTACAAGAAGCGACATTTGTGATTAGTAATCCGTTGCCTGCTGCAACGTTATCTCTCAATAAACAAAGTGGCAATTATCATATTGTTGCTGGTGCTTTTAGAGTGGAAGCCAATTCTGATAAAAAAGTAAATCAGCTTAAAGACAAAGGTTATAAAGCTAGAAAAATTGGTGCTAATCGCTATGGTTTACACGAAGTGGTTTACGCAAGCTTTGAAACTAGAGCAGATGCACAACGCGAACTTTATAAGGTACGTCTTGAGCACAACCGTGATGCTTGGTTGTTGATAAAGAAGCTAGATTAATTCTCTAAACACGAATCTTACATTGTAATATTTTAGGTATTAATAGTCTAAATTGTTCATCTACAATTTAAAATCCCTTTATCTTTGCGCCAAATTTAAAAGCTTATGCAATCAAGAACTGCTTTTCAGTCTAAAACCATAGTTACAGATTTAGTTTTACCTAGCGAAACTAACCCTATCAATAATTTATTTGGTGGCGAATTATTAGCGCGTATGGATAGAGCTGCTAGTATCGCTGCAAGACGTCATTCTAGACGTATTGTGGTTACCGCTTCTGTTAATCACGTTGCTTTTAACAGATCTGTACCGTTAGGTAGCGTAGTAACTATTGAGGCCAAAGTGTCTCGCGCATTCAAATCTTCTATGGAAGTCTATATGGACGTCTGGATTGAAGATAGAGAGTCGGGTGAATGTATTAAAGCGAATGAAGCTATCTATACTTTTGTTGCTGTAGATGAAACTGGACGACCTGTAAAAGTACCGGAACTTGTGCCAGAAACAGAACTAGAAATACAGCGTTTTGATGCTGCACTTAGACGTAAGCAATTAAGCCTGCTGTTAGCTGGTAAGATGAAACCTTCTGATGCTACTGAGTTAAAGGCGCTTTTTGAGTAGTAGTATTTCTGCATACACAGAAATCCGTTTATTAAATTAGACTTTACAACTATTACTTAGTAAGCCAATACTGAGGATTCTGCTTTTGGTCATTTTTATAAACTCTAAAACCTAATAGCGATTCTCCGTTAATTTTGTTAGTGAATACTTGTCCTATAGCTTGCCCTGTTTTTATTTTATCGCCAGATTTCACATATATTTTTGACAAATTAGTATAAATCGTAAGATAGTTACCATGTCTAATTATAATTGCAGGATTACCGTTTTTTACAATAACGACTTTAGAAACTTCACCATTAAAAACGGCTTTAACCTCAGCATTATCTTCGGTTGCGATTTTAACACCAGGATTATTTACCTCAACACTACTATCCGTTAAAGACCTCCCTTTACCAAATTTTGCTTTTATAACACCTCTAGATACTGGCCAGCCTAATTTTCCTTTATTAGCTTCAAAGTTTGAAGCTAATTTTTTTGCTTCTGGTGTTAACACAAATTTTCCCGTTGATGTTTTCTTACCTGCTTTTTTATTTGATGCTGCAATAGCTTCTCTAATTAGACGATTTATTTCTTTATCAATACGATATGCTTCCTGCTTTTTCTGTTTTATACGGGCAGATAATTTGCTCATATTATTTTTAATAGAAGCCATTAACGTTTCGCGTTCTTTAAGTTCTATCTCTAATTGAAGCTTGGCTTGTCTATTCTCAGCAATGAGCTTTTTCTTGTCTTCTTTTTGCTTAGATAATTGAATATTTAAATCTTGAAGTTCTTTTGTCTTTTTCTTAATTGATTCTCCTTGCTCTTTTTGATAATTAGCATATTGCTTCATATACTGAAGTCGTTTATAGGCTTGTTTAAAATTATCTGAAGACAGTAAAAACATCACTTTGCTTTGTTCGGACTTACTTTTATAAGATTTAACAACCATTGCTGCATAGTCATCTTTTAACTCTTGTAATTGGGTTCTTAGGCTAGTAATTTCTTTCTGATTGGTGTTGATTTCTCTAGTAAGTAAGTTAGCTTGTTCGTTGGTAATTCTAATGAGATTTCTTTTAGAACTTACCTTGTAATTAAGATCTTCTATAAGCGTAATTTCGGATTTCTCTTCCTTCTTTTTTGTAAATAATAACCCATTAAAATTTTTAATTTCTTTTAAAATCTGCTGGCGCTGACGCTCTAACTTCTTTTGTGCATCACTTTGTGCAGACAATGAGAATGAGGTCATTAAAAGACCTAATATAAGAATACTATGAAGACGCTTTTTAATCATTACTTTATCACAATTTCTTTATACCCAGATGGAATTTTAAACGGAAAACGAACTTCTTCGTTTAAAGACACAGACTTAAACTCCATCGTAATAGCAACTTCTTCTGAATCTTCTTGGGCAATAATTCTTATATCTTTTGGCAGCACCTGCTTACTAACATCTTGATACGATGCGTAGTCTACCTGTAGTATTCTATTTTCTAGTTGCTGAGACAATTGTAAACTGTCCATTTTAAAATGTGATGGATTTATTAAATAGAATAACTCTAAAAGTGTGTTTTGATTTTTTGGTTGCAAAGCATAGGAGTTATTATTAACTGACACTTTATGAGCTTCTTCTTTAAGGTTGAAAATAGCTTGGCCCAAAAGAATATTCTGCACTTTATTAAAATCTAACTCTACACCGACAAAGTCACTTAATAGTTTGTAATCGCCATCAAAATATTCGTTTCCTTGTTTGTTATAGAATTGTACTTTATCTGGTGTTATCATCATACGAGCTAATCCAAAAGGTGCACTTAGCCATATCACTTTATCTTTTTCCATTCTAAAATTGAATGTTAGACCTTGCTCTTTTTGACCTTGAATAATATCTATTCTAACCTTGGCTTGCATAGTTTTAAAATCAGCATCATTTTTTTGATGTTGTTTAATGACTTGCTTAGCAGATAATTTATCGCTTGCTGTACCTAAGGCAATAACACCTTTAGCAGACTTACAACCAACTAGTAAGATTATCATTAAGATACTTAGGATTGTTTTAAAACTTATAGATGCTTGTAACTGCTTCATTTATTGTTGTGCTTTTATAGCTTGTGCCTTTTTAGCAAACGTTTCAGATTTGCTAATATTATTAATGCCCTTGTAGGCGATACTTAATTCTGAATAAAAATCAGCTTCCATATTGGGGTTTTCTACTATAAAATCTAGACCCATTTCTAAATTATCTATAGCCTTTTTATTCTGATTTAATTTATTGTTTGCAACTCCATTAACCAGATACAAAATAGGTTGTGCAGGATATAATTCTAAAGCGGCTTCACTACCGTTTACAACGGCTTTAAAATCTTCGATATCTAATTGAAGTAACAATACGTCTTTAATTAATTTAAAGTCGTTAGGGTCTTGCTTAAGTGCTTCTTTGAAATTTGAAAGTGCTTTAGCTTTGTCACCAGCTTTGAGATAATATTGTCCTAAATCACTGTGCGTTTGCGCATCTTTGTCTTCGTCTACTAGAGAAGTAATATCTATTAAATCAGACTCATATTCAGGGTTATCTACCACAAAAGCCACAAAATCTTTTAAAACTTTTGCTTTAGCATCTGCATTAATTTCTGGACTACCTAATGTAATTTTAACCGAGTTAATCGCATCTTCTACTTTATCATCTTGTAGATAAAACTTATAAAGCGCTAAATGAACAAATTTAGAATGTGGTTTTACTTTAAGTAAATTCTTAGCTGCTTTATAGGCGTTTTTCCGATCTCCTGTTTGGCTATATCTGTAAATGAGTTGTAAGTGATTATCCTCATTGTTGGGATTATTAGCGATACGTTGTTCTAAGTTTTCAATTCTGTCGTCTGCATTGCCCGTAATACTATAAATGTCATTTCGCATGGCGTCTCTAGATGCACTAATACCAATCTCAACGTCTAACTCATCTAAAAGATCTAAAGCCTGTTTATATTTTTCTTCTCTAACATACAAAACAGCTAAATCTTCCTTATAATCTGGATGATACTTTACAAGCTGTTTAATTGTCTTAATAGCATTATTAATATCTTCTTGCTGATAGTAAACATCATAGAGTTCATCTAAAAACCACTCGTTATCTGGCTGCATACTAATCGCTTTTTTTAGATTGTCTTCAGCAGCTCCAAAATTTTTGAGCTTATTATAGTTTTTACCCAGTTCAAAATAAATAACTGGCAGTTTACTATTTAGGTTTAAACATTTTTGAAGTGCATCTACAGCACGATCGTAATTTTCTATCCCCTTTTGCTTTAACGCTTCAAAGAAATATTCTTGAAATTCGTCTTCGACATTTCCTAAATCATCGTCTGGTCTTTTGTTGAAATCGACTTGCGCATGGGAAGGCTGAGGAATAAAAATTAGTCCTATTAGTAATATGATTATGTAAATACTATTTTTCATTAATCAATTTCAAATTATTATCCTACCCTATAATTTCTTCAAATGCTGTGCCATTAATAAAGTATTCCATAATGCATAAAAACCTCACCCCTTGTGAGCGTGAACAATATTTTCATTAGAATTCATATCTAGTAGACTTAATTCAAAATCCTCTTTTTTATCGACCAATTCTCTTGTTGCTTTTCCCATTTCTTCTATTAAAGTTAAAGATTTTGATCTTACGGATTTAATATTTGTTAGAAATAAAGAATCGTATTCACTCCAAACTATTTTTTGAGTCCCAATTATTGTTGGAACTTATAAAAACCAAAACAAGCAAACCTATATCTTCACTTTCTAATAATTTAGAATATTCAATCTTGTCTTCATCTGGTAAATCGTCAAATAAAAAAGAATATTTAGTTGGAAGTCTATACTTTTTCGCTTTCCAAATTAATCTCTTTTCGACATAATCATCTGTTTTTTAGATTTTTAAATTATTATGAACTCAAAATCGTGAGATTCCTGCCTTCTCAAGAATTTATTCCATTTGCGTATAATCACCAATACTTATTTTTGTAAACTCACCATTATATTTAACGTGATTACCTATCATAGCTTCGTCTAAATTAGCGTTTTTGATAGTAGTCTGATTCTGTATTAAGCTATTTTTAACGGTTGAATTTTCTATAACACAATCTTTACCAATTGAAACATGAGGTCCTACCGTGGTGTTTTTTAAAACAGTCCCTTTTCCTATGTAGCAAGGCTCTATAACTTTAGAGTTATCTAGAACGACAGAAGGGTCAATTAATTGTTCGTTGTTATCTGCTTTTAAAAAACCTAACATCCTTGCATTTGTTTCTAGTGTAACGACTTTGTTTCCGCAATCCATCCACTCATCTACTGATCCTGTTTTAAAGATTCTTCCGTCAGCCATCATGCGTTTAATACCATCGTTAATTTGGTATTCTCCTCCGTTCATAATGTTTTCATCTAATATTTCTTGAAGCTTTTCCTTTAAAACAGAAACGTCCTTGAAATAATAAATACCAATTACGGCTTGGTCACTGACGAAGCTTTCTGGTTTTTCCACTAACTCAACAATATTGTGGTCGTCGTTTAGTTTTACAACTCCATAAGCTTCTGGATTTGCAACCCGCTTTGTCCAAATCACACTATCTGCGCTTGGATCTAAATCGAACTCAGCTCTAATCAATGTGTCTGCATAAGCAATAACTGCAGGGCCAGATAATGATGGTTTGGCGCTCATAATTGCATGACCCGTTCCTAAAGGCTGATCTTGTCTGTAAATAGAAGCTTTGGCTCCTAATCCTTGAGCAAGTTCTGTTAAACTTTCAACGACTTCATCTCCGAAAAATGCTGGATCACCTAATACAAAAGCAATTTCTTCAATAGGCTGATTTAAAACTTTAGCGATATCTTTTACTAAACGATGAACGATGGGTTGACCTGCAACAGGAATTAATGGTTTTGGTACTGTTAAACTATGTGGTCTTAGTCGAGAACCTCTGCCTGCCATTGGTACTATTATTTTCATATCTATGCCTGCGGAAGCAGGTGTCTTTTAAGGTTAAACTTAATTCCTGTAAAAACAGGAATCTCTTTATTCTTTTCTTAATTTATTATAATTCAGATTCCAGTTAGTACTTAAATCAGACCAACTTAGATTCATATCTTCTATTAATTCTGTTTTCCAATCTCTCTTCCATTTTTTCAAAGTCCTCTCTCTTTTTTCTGCTTCATTTCCCTTTCCAAACTCTTCAAAATACATCAACATATCACAATTACACTTTGCTGTAAATGATTTCGGATAGACTTTTAACTTATGCTCTTTTACTCTTTATTCAATGTTATCTGTTACACCAATATATAAAACTCGATATTTCTTATTACTCATTATGTAAACATACCAATATGCCATACAATTAATTATGAGATTCCTGCTTTCGCAGGAATTGGTTATTTAATACCTGTGCTTCCAAAACCTCCTTCACCTCTATCTGTTTCAGATAGCTCTATTGAATCTACCCATTCGGCACGTTCATGTTTTGCAATAACTAATTGTGCAATACGTTCACCATTATTAATTGTAAAATGTTCGTTAGAAAGATTTACTAAAATGACTCCAATTTCTCCTCTATAATCTGCATCAATAGTTCCAGGCGCATTTAATACTGTAATTCCTTTTTTTGCGGCTAAACCGCTTCTTGGCCTTACTTGTGCTTCAGTACCAATTGGTAATTCTATGAATAAGCCTGTACCAACTATGGTGCGTTCTAACGGTTTTAAAACCCTAGATTCTGAGAGGCTTGCTCTTAAATCCATACCAGCAGATGCGATAGTTTCGTAATGCGGTAAATTGTGTCTGGATTTGTTTATTATTTTAATTTTCATATCTACTTTATCTTTTTAAGACTTGTTTTAGTTGGTTCTTTTCCAACACAATAACTAGGCCCAAAAATACGATTAACATGCCAATTCCGATCATATAATTCTCGCGATATCGATAGAAAAATAGAAACGAAAACAGAATTGATACACCAAGGTATAAGCTTATCCTTTTTAAGTTGTATGGAATTGGGTAGTACTTTCTCCCAAAGTAAAACGACAAGAGCATCATTAATGCATAAGCAGAAAGCGTAGCAATTGCTGAGCCTTTAAAACCGATAATAGGAATTAAAACATAATTTAATACTAAGGTTACTATTGCCCCAAATATGGAGATATAAGCTCCAAATTTAGTGCGATCTGTTATTTTATACCAAACCGAAAGGTTGTGATAGATGCCTAAACAAAAGTTGGCTAAAAGAATAAAAGGTAAAATCCACATGGCCTCGTAATAAGCTTCACTTCTAATTATATAAGGTTTTAGCAGGTCTGCAAAAACAACAACGGTTAATAGAATTACTGAACCAAAAGCTACAAAGTATTCTAATATTTTTGCATAATTTTTTTGTGGATTCTCTGTATTAGAATGGCTGAAAAAATAGGGCTCAATACCTAAACGAAAGGCCGTGGCAAACAAGGTCATAAATAAGGCAAGTTTGTAACATGCCGAATACATTCCTATTTGTTCTTCTGCAGTATCAGCTGGTAGTAATTTTTCTAATAAGATACGGTCGAAGGTTTCATTAACGGAATAGGCAATACCTGCAATAAGCACTGGCATTGCATAACGCATCATTTTTTTCCATATTACCATATCGAATTTAAACTTGATTTGAGTATAAAATGGAAGTAATACTAATAATGTTAATCCACTAGCTATTAAGTTAGAAATGAAAATATAACTAATCTCAAAGTCTGTTTTATAAATGCTATTGAAAAATGAATTGCCTTCGGCTAAGTCTTTTAAATACAATAACAAGAACACATTGAGTCCTAAATTAACAGCAACATTCACTATTTTAATTATTGCATAGCGCATTGGTCTTGCAGTTGCGCGTATCCAAGCAAATGGAATAATGACCAAAGCATCTAATAGAAGAATAATAAAAATTAAATTGAGATACTTAAGATCTATGTTTATTAAGCTTGAAATTTGATTTCTAAACAGAAAAGCAATCCCTAACAAAGCAAAAGAACTAACAATTAAGGAAATAGCAGATGTACTCGTTACTTTTTCTTGGTTGTCTTCTTTATTGAAAAACCTAAAAAATGCAGTTTCCATTCCGTAAGCTAACACCACATTAAAAAGTACAAAATAGGCAAATATGAATGACACGCGACCATATTCTGCTGTAGATAATACAGCCGGATTTGTATATAGTGGGACCAAAATAAAACTTAACATTCTAGGTAGCACTGTTGCTAAACCATAAATAAATGTCTGTTTAAAAAGTGATTTGAATCCGTTCAAAATAGGTTTAAATAATTACCTTAAAAGTATTGAATATAGAAGAGCTAAAAAAGGAATTAATCTTCTATCTCTTGTACTGCTAATCCTTTTTCGTGATAGATACCTTCCTTTTCAGTTAAACCTGAGACTTTAAGATATTTTGTTTTCCCGTTTTCGGTATAGCTTATTACGCAGTCCATATTTGATAGCTCAAATGGAAACTTAGATTTTTTTTCTTTTTTAAAAGCTGCCTCAATACTCATGTCTCTTTCATAAGGTGATCGGTTTTTGAGTTTTGCGGAGTAAATAGCTCTTCCCTTAACTAATTTTCCCTTTATACCTCTAAAATAGATGCTATCTAGAATGACTTGATTATTAGGATTTAAGTTTGGTAAAATAACATTATAACCAGAACCTGCATCTTTTATATTTGCTATCCAATTCTGAAAATAAGGTCTGTTAGGAGATAATACCGATTCTTTCTCTAGTTTATATGCACTAGAACATCGGTAAGTACTAAATGCAATACTAATTACACAAAGTAATAAACATGCTTTTTTCATTGCTTTAGGTTAAGATTTGGATTAGCAATATATGAAAAATATTCTTTTAATCGATATAATACGTGTTTTGTCGATAAAATTAAGATTTGGAATCGCTCTAAAACTAAAAAACCTAACTCGATAAAAGTTAGGTTTAATATTATTTATATGAGATTCCTACTTTAGCAGGAATTTATTAGTTGTTTAATGCCTCGGCTCCACCAACAATCTCAAGAATCTCATTTGTAATAGATGCTTGTCTTGCTTTGTTATAGGTTAATTTTAACTGATCTCTCAATTCAGTTGCATTATCCGTTGCTTTATGCATTGCGGTCATACGTGCACCATGTTCTGAAGCAAAAGAATCTCTAATACCCTTATACAATTGTGTTTTTAATGACTTAGGTATTAGTGTTTCGACAATTTCTTGCTTCGAAGGCTCAAATATGTAATCTGAATTTACATTTGCCTCACCTTCCATAGCAACAATTGGTAAAAACTGTTCAGTCATTATTATTTGCGTCGCAGCATTCTTAAAATTATTATATACTAATACAATCTTATCAAAATCACCTTCAATGAATTTCTCCATTAATAACTCTGCAATAGCAGCTACGTTATTGAAAGTTAAATCATCATAGACTTCACTTTTATTAGCAATAACTCTATTTTGCTTTGTAAAAGCGTCATTTGCTTTTTTACCAATAGCTAAAACAGACACATTTTTATCAGAATACACATCTTTAATTAAAGCGTTAGTCTGCTTTATGATGTTAGAATTAAAAGCGCCACACAACCCTCTATTAGAGGTTATAGAAACTATTAAAACATTCTTTACATCTCTTACAACTGAGTACTTACTCCCAGAATCTGCATCTAACGTTGCACTTAAAGTCTGAAGTAACTCGGTTAACTTATTAGAGTAAGGACGCATTGCGGTAATAGCATCTTGGGCTTTCTTTAACTTAGCAGCAGATACCATTTTCATGGCACTAGTTATCTGCATCGTTGAAGATACCGATGATATTCTGTTACGTATTTCTTTTAAGTTTGCCATAGCTTATTTAATGTCAATCTGAATTTAATTCAGAATCTTAACTTTATAATTTGTCATCCTGAAACATGCTCAGGATGACAACACTATTTATGCTCTATACTTTGCCGATAGCTCTTTTGCTACATGTGTTAATGTATCAATAACTTCGTCAGTTAATTTACCAGCTTTAAGTAAATCTAAAATATCTCTATGCTTTGCATTTAAGAACTCTAAATAATCACGCTGAAATTCTTTTACTTTCTCTACAGGAACATCTCTTAATAAATTCTTAGACCCTGCATAAATAATAGCCACCTGATCTTCTACTTTAAAAGGATCATTTTGTGCTTGCTTCAAGATTTCAACGTTACGCTTTCCTTTGTTAATTACATTTAAAGTAACGGCATCTAAATCTGAACCAAACTTAGCAAACGCTTCTAATTCACGATACTGAGCTTGATCTAATTTTAACGTTCCTGCTACTTTTTTCATTGATTTAATCTGTGCATTACCACCAACACGAGAAACAGAAATACCTACGTTAATTGCTGGACGAACACCTGAGTTAAATAAATCACCATCTAAGAAAATCTGACCATCTGTAATAGAAATTACATTGGTTGGGATATATGCTGAAACGTCACCTGCTTGTGTTTCAATAATTGGTAATGCTGTTAATGAACCACCACCTTTAACGATTGGCTTAAGCGAATCTGGTAAATCATTCATTTCTTTAGCAATCGCATCATTATTAATGATTTTTGCAGAACGTTCTAATAATCTTGAGTGTAAATAAAATACATCACCAGGATAAGCCTCACGTCCTGGAGGACGTCTTAATAATAAAGATACCTCACGGTAAGCAACAGCCTGTTTTGATAAATCATCAAAAACGATTAATGCTGGTCTACCAGTATCTCTAAAATATTCACCAATAGATGCTCCTGTAAAAGGGGCATAAACTTGCATTGCAGCAGGATCTGATGCATTCGCAGCTACTATAGTCGTATATGCTAAAGCTCCTTTTTCCTCTAACGTCTTAGCAATTAAAGCTACCGTTGAAGCTTTTTGACCAATGGCAACATATATACAATATACGGGCTCGCCTGCATCGTAAAATTCTTTTTGATTTAAGATCGCATCGATACAAACGGCAGTCTTACCTGTTTGTCTATCACCAATTACCAACTCACGCTGACCTCTACCAACTGGGATCATAGCATCAATTGCTTTAATTCCTGTTTGTAATGGTTCAGTTACTGGCTCTCTGTAGATAACACCTGGTGCTTTACGCTCTAAAGGCATTTCGTAAGTTTCACCTGTTATTGGTCCTTTACCGTCAATTGGATTACCTAGAGTATCTACAACACGACCAACAATACCTTCACCTACTTTTACAGATGCGATACGTTCGGTACGCTTTACTGTAGACCCTTCCTTAATTCCTACTGAAGTTCCTAAAAGTACAATACCTACGTTATCTTCTTCGAGGTTAAGTACAATACCTTCTGCACCACCATCGAATTCTACTAATTCGCCATATTGCACATTAGCTAATCCGTAAGCACGTACAATACCATCACCTACAGTTAATACAGTTCCTACTTCATCTAATGAAGCACCTGCTTCAAAACCTGAAAGTTGTTGTTTTAAGATTGCTGATATTTCAGCTGGTTTTACTTCTGCCATTTTATTTAGTCTTTAGCTTTTAGCCGTTAACCTCCTCTTATAAAGGCCAACTTAAAACTATATTAATTTAATGTAAATTCTCTTTTTAATTTATCGAGCTTATTTGCGATACTAGCATTATACTGAATATCACCAACTCTTAAAATGAAACCTCCTAAGATGCTTTCATCTATTATATTTTCTACTTCTGCTTCTTTACCAGTAAGTTCTTTTACTTTCGCTAATACCTTAGTTTTTAAATCGGCTGATAAAGGTATTGCTGTAGTAACAGTTGCTACTTGACTTCCTCTTAACTGATCATATAACTGCACATAACTCGTAGCTACATTATTCAATAATGGCAATCTCTTATTAGCGATTAAAGTATCTATCAAATTAATAGTAGCAACATTTGCGTTTTTGAAAACAGCTATTAAAACCGCTTTTTTGTCTGAAGATTTTACTACGGGACTTTGAAGCATCTGATTTAAATCTTCGCTCTGTGCGATTGTATTAGTGATTAACTTCATATCACTATTTACCGCATCGGCAGACTTGTGATCTGTCGCCAAGCTTAAAACCGCTTTTGCATATCGTATTGCTGCTCTTGATCCTGACATTTGTCTTAGTTTAAAGTTGCTTCACCTAACATATCTTCAACCAACTTAAGTTGCTTGTCTTTGTTAGATAATTCGTTGCGCACTACTTTTTCAGCGATCTCTATAGATAATGATGCAACATGACTTTTTAATTCTGCCATAGCCGCCTTCTTTTCGCTTTGAATTGCTGCTTGCGCTTGCTCAATCATTTTATTGGCTTGAACTTGTGCTTCGTCTTTAGCGTCTGTAACAATTTTATTCTTCATATCACGTGCGTCTTTTAACATCGCTTCGCGCTCAGCACGTGCCTCTTGTAAGATACGTTCGTTATCTGCATGAAGGTTTTGCATTTCTAGTTTAGCCTTTTCAGCAGAGGCTAAAGCATCTTTAATACCTTCTTCTCTATCGCTTACAGCTCCTAAAATAGGTTTCCAAGCGAATTTTCTTAGTATAAATAATAAACATAAAAATGTGATTATTGACCAAAATACTAGTCCAAATCCAGGTGTTACTAAATCCATTTCTATTTGTGTTTTTTAATTAAATTTAAATTTTATATACAGAAGCAACCAACCGTTACTTCTGTATATAATTTACTTGTTTTGGCTTACCCTTGTAATAAAGCTACAACAACACCAAATAGTGCTACCGCTTCTACGAAGGCTGCTAAAATTAATGCAGAAGATTGAATCTTTCCGTGCATTTCTGGTTGACGCGCCATTGCTTCCATAGCTGATCCACCAATTTTACCAATACCAATACCAGCTCCAATAGCTGCTAAACCAGCTCCAATAGCTGCAATTCCAGTAATAGTCATAATATAAAATTTAAATAATTAATGTTCTTCTTCTGTTGCCATCCCAAAATAAAGAGCTGACAATATTGTAAATATATAAGCTTGTATTGCTGTTACAACAATTTCGATAACTGTAATAAATAATGAGAAAGCTACAGATATTGGCGCAACCGTCCATGTTTTAAATATAAAAATTAAAGACATTAACGCTAAGATAATAATGTGCCCAGCTGTGATGTTAGCGAACAAACGAATCATTAACGAAATTGGTTTTGTAAAAACCCCAATTAATTCAATTGGTATTAAAAATATTTTGATTGGTACAGGCACGCCTGGCATCCAAAAGATATGTTTCCAGTAATTTTTATTACCACTTACTGTTGTAATAATAAAAGTAAACAGAGCTAGCACAAATGTAAATGCAATATTACCACTTAAATTAGCTCCATTTATAATTGGAATTAATCCAAATATGTTGTTAATCCATATAAAGAAAAATACCGTTAATAAATATGGCATATATCTTTTATACTTGTGCTCACCAATCATTGGTCTTGCAATTTCATCTCTAACAAAAACCACCAATGGTTCTGTAAAAGCAGCTATTCCTGTAGGAACACCATTCTTAGATTTCTTATAACTTCTTGCTGAACCTATAAAGATTAAAAGTAATACAGCTACTGAAACCCACATCATAAATACGTTTCTCGTTATTGAGAAATCTAGTGGTTTAGAGGCATTAGTTACATGATACTCATCATCAAAAGTAGCAGTACTCGCACCATCATTTAATTGGTATATCTTTTCGTGGAATTTGACGAATTTATCGCCATTTTTCTCTACAACTTCTTGCCCTGCGTCATCATGATGAAATTCAGAAGACATGAATGTAATTAAGCCATTATCTGTCCAAAGTATAATTGGTAAAGAAAGAGAAATTGGTTTTCCATTCCAGTCAATAATATGAAACTCGTGGGCATCCTTAACGTGATGCATAATCATCTCTTTAGGATCAAATTTTTCGTCGTCTCCTGCTTCTTTAGTTTCAGAGGCAAAACCAATATTAAATACGGTTAAAAATAACGCAGATAATATGACGTTTTTAAAGATGTTTATTTTCATTTTAACGGGCTTAAAATACCTTGCTTTAAATTCGACGCAAATGTACGGACATTAAATGAAATGTCAAACACTTTTTTTTTGATAATTTTTAGTACAATTTTATCCTAAAGAACTGAGCGTTTAACGACACTTCAACAAATAAATGATTACGGCTTTTGAAGAAATCTGGTTAAAGTGAAAACCTCAAAAAATAAATAAGAGAAATAGGGAATAAAAAAATTGAAAACATCAGGTTGTTTGTTTTCAAAGTCAGAAAGTATTAATGGAAGTAAAAAAAGTATAGTCAGAACCATTTTAAAAAAGGTCATAATCATAAACAAATTGAAGATGTCCTTTTTACCTGAAGAAAATCTGTAATTAATTATAGTATATAATGCCAAAGAAATAATTAAATGAAATGTGTAAATCTGCCATAATGGGAAAAAGAAAGTAATCTCTTTAGTAAAATGATACAACAAGTAACTATGTACTGCGAATAATAATGCACTAACACCTATTAATTGCAGTAGAAAAGTTAATTGTCTCTTTTTAAAATCTTCCATAATGACTTACTTATTCTCTTTTGAGCCTGCAATAATACGCCTAATTACATAAACTATTGACATAATTACAGATCCTAAAGACAACGTTAAGGTGAATAAGTTGTGTTTATTAGGGTATTTTTCATCGAGTTTTACACCAACAAAAGTGCCAATACCAATAATTGCAAACATTTGTATTGCAATACCAGAAAAGTGTGTGTAAGAATTAAGCTTGTTTTTCTGGCCTTTGGATTGTTTGTTGTGTGGTTTGTGGTTTGATTGGCTCATTAGGCAATGCTTTAACTCCTTTCATGCTACAAGTAGCGTTAAATGTTGCTCCTGGCTCTACAGCTAATTTACTTACATGTACTTCGCCTTCGATATGTGCTGTACCTTTTAAAGATAAGGTACCTGATAAAATAAGTTTACCAGAAAATTTACCTTCAAAATCAGCATTTTCTCCCTGTAAAGTTCCTTTTATAAAACCAGATTTACCAACTACGACTTTTCCTGTAGTTTTCACGTTACCCTCAACGGTTCCATCAATTCTAAATGGACCTTGGCTTGCTATATCGCCAACAATTTTTGTGCCTTGTGCTATAATGTTCTGTTGCGTACTTGTTTCCATAGTTTCTTGTTGTTTAGGTTTTTTATTGTCTGAGGAAAACATGATAATTGGTTTTAAATTACTTCAATTCTAAATATGCATTTAAGTTTTTGTGTCTTTGAATAATAGCATAATTTGGTGAGGAAATAGCAAAATACGGTTTAGTTATTTTCGGTTTAACAAGTTTACCTTTTTTATCCTTTTCATCTGTCTTAAGTAATTCTGCAAAACCAGAAGCTCCTTGAATACTCTTTAAACCATGCACAACTACAAATGTTGTGTTTTCCTCATAAACATCTTTAGAGGTTGTTAAATCGAAATACTTAATTTTCTCTAACTCTTCATTTAGTATCTTAATGAATGCTTCAATATCTTCATTTGTATTGTTTTCAAACTGATAAATAACATTAAAATATTTTGGTGTATCATCAGCAACAAAATCTTTTTTAGCCAAAGCAGGAATCGCATTTTGAATAATTTCTTGCGCTTTTTTACCCTCTTCACTATTACCATAAGTTAATGCTACGTAATTGACTCCTTCTTTATAAGCTTCAAAACCATATAATCTTCCTTTTGCAGAAGCTTTTAATATTTCAAATTTTGGAACAATGGGGTCACCTTCAAATTTCTTTATCTGAGCTTCAGCAGTCGCAATAACCTCAGCATACTCTTGATTATTAAATTTTCTATACAAGCTCGTATAAATAACCTCTGGACTATTTTCGTCTTTTGCCAATTCTGACTGCGGATTTAATAAAATTTCAGCATACCTAGAATCTGGATAACTTTTTATAATATCTGTTTTAGTGGCTTCTGCCTTTCTGTTAAGTCCTAACTCTATATAAATCCTATATAAGTTATATTTTGAAGGCAGTATTAAACGGTCTTCAGGATTATTCTTTAAAAGAGTTTCGAGCTTAGATTTAGCTAACTGATATTCTTTGAATTTTTCTTTATAAATAATCCCAAGTTGGTAATATGCGAAGTCTCTTTCCTTTTTAATGCTATCTATTTCGGTTTGTTTCGTAGGAAGTGATGCTAAATACGTTTCTGGATTAAACTTTTTTCCTTCTATCACATTCACCACAACATCTTCTTTTGTTGTATTTTCTTTATAAGCTCTTTTACTAGATAATCTCCAATTGTCTAGAAGCGCTCTGTCTCCCCAAAGTTTTATAAATTCATTCTTTCCGTAAGCCACTGTAGAGGGATTATAGAAATAAAAATTACTCGTTTTATTACTATTTCTACTACTACCAGGTCTTAGTTTTTCATTAGTCATTGCCCTGCTTTGGTTTCCTGAAGAAAGGGCTGCTGATGCTTGCTTTTTATTTGTCTCTTCTTCTTTGTTATTTTGAGCTTCTAAGGCTTGCACCTTTAACCGCTCTGTAAGTTCTGTAAAAAGGGCAAGTTGCTCTTCTTTTGGTAAACTAATCATATTTAAAATACTGTCATTAACTTGAGCTATACCTTCGTAATAGATAACATCGTCTAAGTTTTCGCGCTTCTTTTTAATAATTCTATAAGGTTTAGTATTCTCTACCATTGCCGTTAAAGTACTGTCGTAATATGCACCTGCTGTTTTGTAGCTATTACGATCAAAATACATGTCACCTAAAGTTTCGTAATTAAGTGCCGTTAAGTATTTGTCTGATTTACTTTTAGTAAGAGATTTGTTATAGTAAACCTCTGAAAGGCTGTCTGAAGTATTTGCTTTATGAAACTCTGCAATACGGTAATAGATTTTGTCTAAAAATGGTCTATTCTCCCTATTCTCTTCTAATTCAGTAAGAAGTTCTTGAAACTCTTCCAAATTACCAGTATCTGCATCAAAATTATTAGACTTTGCAATATGTGCATTAATATAAAATGATCGTGGTACTTGGCGATGCAAATCTATAATTTCATCAAAGGCTAAATTTGCACTATCCTTTTTACCAAACTCATTATAAAGCTGGCCTCTTATAAAGTGATACCTTGCTTTTTCTCTTTTAACTTTAGTATTCTCGGCAGCAATAGCTAATTGTTTTAGCGAACTGTCTTTAGATTTAATGTTGATATAGGCTTGCGCTAAAGTCGCTGTAGCATCAGCTAAATCTTGATCTTTTAATTCCTCCTCTTCAAGAAGGCGTTTCAATTTTTTTATTGCACCTTGGTTATTATCTAAGCGCATACTAGATTTTTCTCTCCAAATTTTAACCTGGTTGATCTTATCACTAGTTGGGTACTTATTCATTATATTATTAAACGCAGCTAAAGCTGGCACAAAACGTTTATCAAAATAACGCGCTTTTCCTAATAATAAATAAGCTTCATCAATTTGGTAATTTTTTTCTTTACCCTCAATGTTCATTCCGTGTTTTTGAATCGCTTTTATGGCTTTTTCTTCTGCGCGATCAAAATCTTCATTCTTATTTTGATCTGGAAGGAAAATTTCGTCATTTACTACCATACGTTCGACGGGTAACAATTCCCAAAAATTCTCTGTAAACTCGTTGTTTATACCGTCTTTACCTCTTTCTAAAGCAATCTCGCCATTAAATAGAACATTGTATTTAGTCCCTAAAGCATGGAAATTTTTGTTAATAAATTTATCCTTTTTACGAGAACAGCTTTGAGTTATAAAAACTATAGAGAAAAGAAGTAATATGATTTTATAATAGGTCTTCAACGTTGATTCTATTTGATTAATAGATAACTAAAATGTTAGATTTTTAGTGTGTTACGTGGTAAAAATAAACATCTTTTTGAATTATTGGGTTTATTTGACTTGTAATTCTTGCAAAGTCGCAGAGGTGCAAAGATATTGAACCATAAAAAAGCTCGTGATTAAATTTATAATCACAAGCTAAAAATATAATATTATAAAGTAAACTTTATTCCTCTTCTTGAGAAGCCATTGCTCCACTAGCAAAATGGGCTTCTAATTCTTTTAACGTTGTAGGATTGGTTTCTAAATCTTTAATTACGTTTCCTTTTTCTAAAACAACGATGCGCTCACACACATCTGTAACATGCATTAAATCGTGACTAGAAATAAGTACAGTCACTCCTTGTTTTTTAGCTAAATCTTTTAAAATTTGCTTTAGTCTTATTTGTGTTGTTGGATCTAAATTAGCAAATGGTTCATCTAAAACAATCACTTCAGGATTACCAATTAATGCAGCAACAATTCCCGCTTTTTTCTGGTTTCCTTTACTTAAATCTCTAAGGTATTTTTTCTTACCTATGATTTCACCATTGAAAAAATCTTCAAACTTAGACGTTAATGTATCTACATCTGCTTTATTTTGACCTCGTAAATCACCAATGAAATAAAAATATTCTTCTGGAGTTAAATAACCAATTAAGAAACTTTCATCAATAAAAGATGATGTGAATGGTTTCCAATCTTCACTGGTATCTACTACCACATTATTATTAGTGATGCTTCCTGTTGACGGTCTAATTAAATCGAGTAATAAACTGAAATAAGTCGTCTTACCTGCTCCATTATTTCCAATTAAACCAAAACTTTGGCCTTGAGGAATGCTTAACTCTTCTACGTTTAGAACTGTTGTTCCGTTATATGATTTTGAAAGGTCTTTTGTATATATCATGAT
>NZ_DEXW01000036.1:0-19793 GCF_002364335.1 Winogradskyella sp. UBA3174
CATCGATGTATATATATGATAATGTTGTTTATGATTATGTACAAATGGCTAATACTAATGCCACTAATTTATTTCCTGGTACTATGTATCATACTTTAATTAGAGGAGACAGAACTACAGATTTATCAAATAATACAGCAACACCGTCTGTAACCACACTACGTGCTACAGGTGAATTAACAGCGGAGAATGAAGGTTCTAAAACGATATCAGTCAATGTGCCTGAACAAAGATTCATTGCTGCTGGTAATCCTTTCCAATCTCAAGTAGATATGAATGCTGTGTTAACGACAAATGCAACAAATATTAGTCCTAATTTTTATTGGGTGTGGGATCCAACCCTTGGAGCAAGAGGAGCGTATACTGCTGTAATTGCGTCTACAGGTACTGCTTCGGCAGGTGATTCTGATGCTAACCAATATTTACAAGCAGGACAAGCAGGTTGGGTTCAAACAGCAGGTGCTGGTCAATCGTCTGTAAGTTTTACACAAGCTAGTAAGAATACACCAGGTCCAGAAACATCAGTTTTTAGTACTTCAAGTGAATTAACTAGTCAAGGGCAACTACGTTTATCGTTATATGAAAGTAGTGCATTAGCTAACAACGAGACGGCCACAGATGGTTTATTGATTTTATTTGATACTGAAGGTAACAATGACGTTGATGCTAATGATGCGCCTAATATTACTAACCTAGATGAAAATTTCGCAACTAGTAATAATGGGGTGTTGTTGAGTATTGAAACTAGAGCCACACCGTTAGATGAAGAAGAAATTCAATTGGAAATTAATACGTACAGAAATACCAATTATACAATAGTGGCAGAAGGTATCTCTATGCAAGAGGCAACGGCATTCTTATATGACAACTTTACTAACATATACACGGAAATTCCGCAAAGTGGTACAGTTAATTATGACTATTCAGTTGATTCAGAAACTTCTGGTTCTATTGACGCTAGCCGCTTTAAGATAGTTTTTTCTGCTAACGTTTTATCAGTTGGGACTTACGATATGAATGAAGTTCTATTATATCCTAATCCAACAAACATTGGTAAATTTTACTTAAATATTCCATTAGGTATGGATGATTTAGAAGTTACAATTTACAATGTCTTAGGAGTTAGCTTATATCATGAGACTGGATTGACCGGAGGTAATAGAGTAACCATTAATACAGGCACAGGCTCAAGATTAAGTCTAGGTACGTATTTTGTTAAATTGAGTTCTCAAGGTAAAACAATAACTAAAAAGTTAATTATTAATTAATAAAATATACACAATGAAAAGTTCAAAAAACACATTTTTTAAGGTCATTAGTACTATGGTTGTTGTTTTTGCAATGGTATGTACAACTAACTTAAACGCTCAACAAGGACCTCCTGGAGGAGCAACTGACACTCAAGATGCGATCCCTCTAGATGGAGGGCTAATTGCCCTAGTAATAGGTGCAGCTGCCTTTGGTGTAAAAAAATTGCGTGATAAAAAATAATGATAAAATTTAATTCATTATTAAATGAAATTCCATTACCAATAAGGCTTTTTTTAGGAAAGGCCTTATTGTTTTTTATTGTATGGAAAATTATTTATGTTGGGTTTTTATTAGATTCAAAAATTTTAGATTACCCCTTAACTATTCATGTTGGTGAGGCCTCCACAGAATTACTGAATCGATTTAGTTCTATGTCTGGTTTTAAAGCAGTAAGGGAAGCAAAGACAACCTTATATGAAGGTGAGTATGTAACGCGTCAAGCCTCAGAAATATATCATAATGGAAAAAGTATTTTACACATAGCCGATGTCTGTAATGGTTTAGAATTAATAGTATTATATATTGGTTTTATAGTCTGTATGCCATCTAAATTTTGGCGGAAAGTACTTTATATTATTCTTGGTGCTATGCTTCTTGATCTCGTTAATATTTCGAGATGTATAGGGTTAATTTATTTGCGTGAATATTTTGAATATTACTTCGATTTTGCTCACAAATACGTGTTTAAAACAACCGTTTATGGAGTGACTTTTTTACTATGGATGTTGTATGCTCGAAAAATACATTTAAATAATGAAACTGTACAAATCTGATAAAGTTCGTTTTATAATTGGACTTATTATTATTTTCATCTTATATTCTTGCTATTATATATTTATTGCAGAACATAAGAATACAGCTTTAATTCCAAGAAAATTAAGACACGTAATTACGCTGGTATTTACATTAGCTGTCTACTTTGTTGGTACATTCCACCTTGGGAAATTGAAGGTTACTTGGATGGCGTCTTTATGGCACATTGTACATGTTTCGGGATTATGTATTATTACAGCTATTGGTTTATTCGATTGGCTGTTTCTAGAAGGAAAAACAATTCTAAGTTTAAGTCGTTTAGCAAGAACAATTCAAGAATTATTAATTTCTCCAATTCTATATGTAGCTATGGGCTTACTTAACAGAAGTCTTAATAACAAAAATTTATGACATAAAGTTGTTCTAATAATTTATATAAGACGATATATATAATTATAAATACACTAAAAATAGAGCGTGACTTTTAAATTTAAAATAAGATGATTTCGCAAAGAAATTAGTGTTTCTAAGTAAACTATAAATTCAATTGAGGCTAATAGATATATGCCCAAATAGTTTTAGTATTAAAACTTTCTGATGTTTTTGGTAAGTCTGTTAATGTTTTTTTTTTAGATTAACTGTAGATGATTAGTTTAGTTCTAATGTAGGTGTCTTTTATTTTATGTTGGCTATAAAGTCTTGCATTCCTTCTGTAGCAGGTTTTGCAATAACAGTTACTTTTGTATTATTAGAAATAGCTGGTTTTGGATCTATATAATAAATAGGAACATGTGTTTGTACACAGTCCATTAAACTTGCAGCAGGATAAACCTGCATACTTGTGCCAATAATTAATAGAATATCTGCAAAATAACAGATTTCAATGGCTTTGTCAATCATAGGAACGGCTTCACCGAACCAAACAATATGTGGTCTTAGTTGGTGGCCTTTCTTACAGTAATCACCAAGGTTAATATCTTCTGTCCAGACTTTCACATCATTTTCATTTCCTGTGCTTCTAATTTTACGTAATTCTCCATGTAAATGCACTATGTTATTGCTACCAGCGCGCTCGTGCAGATCATCTACATTTTGCGTAACTATAGTAACTTTATAATCATTCTCCAGTAGTACTAAATCTTTATGAGCTTGGTTAGGTTGTACGTCTTTTAGTTGTTGCCTTCTTTGGTTATAAAAATTAAGGACTAATTCAGGGTTTTTTCTAAACCCTTCAGGTGACGCTACTTCCATAACGTCGTGTCCTTCCCAAAGTCCATCAGCATCTCTAAAGGTTTCTATACCGCTTTCAGCACTCATTCCAGCTCCAGTTAATACAACAATGTGTTTCATGGTTTTAATTTAAGATTTTCGTTTCCATTGTTTATAAACTTTAGAGGTTACAAAAGCTTCCAATTCATTGCTTCCATCAGCTTCTTTTTCCTCTAAAAACTCAAGAAGCGCTTCCCGATCATAACCTTGATTGAGTAAATCTTTGACAATGTTAAGTGTCTCTTTAAAACTACTTTGATAATTAAGACTTACCATTAGGCCTACATAAGCTTCAAAAAGATCTGGATAATTCACCGTCATATAAACATAATATTTCTCTGCATTTTTATAATCTTTATCCATTAAATAGGCATTGGCTTTTACAAGATTTAAAAAATCGTCGTCAGTCTCATACATCAGTATCTCTATATTTTCTATGGCCTTTTTATAGTCTTCTTTTAGAATATAATAATCAACTTGTTTTAGATACAAGGTTGGGTCATCTGGGTATAATTCAGCAAATTCTTCTAGAATACTTCCATATAGTTCATCGTCAAAAGCACTAGCGATACTTCCTTTAATAATTAAAGTAAATTTCTCTTTGGCCATAGGGCCTTCTACCTCAGAAATCTTTTTATACGCTTTTTTGGGTTTTCCGTTTTCTAATAATTTTTTAGCTTCAGCTATTTTAAGGATACTATTGTCAGATTTCCCACCAAGAAGTTTTGATAATACGTTTTTAGAAGGTTGAGATAAAATAAATATTCTTTGTAAGGTTGCTGATAACTTTTCGCCTGTGAGATAGATGTAAATATCATTAAATTTAGTTGTCTCTCCATCAAAACAGACTTTGTAGTCGTGATAATTTACACCTGTTTCACTAGAGTATATTCGGAACGTAAAATAATATGCTTTTTCGTCTGAGTCGTAGTGATAGTTTATAAGATTGTAATAAGAGCCAGCATCTATTTCGTCAACAATTTTTGCTGAAAGATTAAAACCAGATTGTTTTACACCTTTCATAAAACCACGCGTAAATTCATCATTCTTATCAATTTTATCGTTGTCTACAACGTTAGACATAAATCCTTCTACATCAAATTTCTGATTAAAAACTGTTGTTTCTAAATCATTAAATGAGGTTTCTAAATTTCTAGCCAATTCTTCTACTTTTTCATCATTTTCTTCTGTTTCTGGAAGTAAAAGACATGAGCATACTTTGGCTTCTTCTTGAGCATAACAAAGTGCCGAAATAAATGTGGTAAAAATTAAAATGCTTGATTTAATTTTCATAATTTTATATTGAAGCCATAAATATAAGATTTTATGTCAGATTTGAATCTGTTAAATTACTTAGAAACATACCTTACTGAAAATCGTAAAGAACGTTTTAATAAAGTTTTAGCTAAGCGTACAAAGCATTTTACTGTGGCTACAGAAGACGTCTATCAATTGCACAATACTAGCGCTGTTATGCGTTCTTGTGATGTTTTTGGGATACAAGAGTTAAGTATTGTAGAAGAGGTGAACTCAAAGCGTATAGATGGAGAAATAGCAATGGGAGCTCAAAAATGGGTAGATTTAAACCGCTACCATACTACTAAAGATTGTATTAAAGATTTGAAGGCTCATGGGTATCAAATTGTTGCCACAACACCACATGGTAATGATTGTGATTTAATAGATTTTGATATTACTAAAAAGTCATGTTTTTTCTTTGGAAGAGAAACCGAAGGTTTGTCAAAACAGATTATTGATGAAGCAGATTGTTTTTTGAAAATTCCTATGGTAGGTTTTACCGAGAGTCTTAATATATCTGTATCTGCTGCTATTATTCTACAACATGTCACAGCAAAATTGCGTAAGTCTTCTATTAAATGGGGATTATCTGAAGATGAATTAATAGAAAAACGCTTTGATTGGGTTAAGAAAACAATTAGAAATTACGATGCTATTGTTGCCCATTATAAACTAAATTCTTAGTTTTTTAAAGCTAATGCGTAGTTTTTGTTTGAAAAAAAATCACCCTTTTTTGCCTCTTTTTTTATCTTTATTTCTACTAATAACTTTATATTCTTCGTAGCATTGACTAATAGCATCGAGCATTTGAAGATCATTTGCAGAATTTATAAAATCTCTAGAATAATTACATTGGTTTACAATTTCATCCAAGTCAAATTTATTTACTTGAAGTAAAACCATAAGCATTTCTCTATCGAATCTTTTAGCTAATTGGTTTCTAATCTCATCGTCCTCTTTCATCTTTCTTAGCTTACGCATTTCGTTTGGTTTTTTACCAAACATGCTGTATAAGAAATCTGCAGGGTTAAATATGGCACCAAGGACTTTATTGGCAATGTTAGATTTACCACCTTCATAACCTATACCAGATAAGCCAGAAATTCTATAACGGTTATTAGAAGTAATAGGTATCATTTTCATATCTACTTCTAGATAACCTGTTAATTTCAATTGTGTTACAGTAACCTCTTCTAGTGCTAAAGCTAATTCAGTCATGTTAATTTCAGTGTTGCCAAACTTTAGCCAGTCATTTGTAACTCTAACTTTTATAGATTTATAACCTAGATAAGAAAGATGTAGGGTGTCATTTGCTTTTGCTCTAATTTCAAAAACACCTTCGTCATTTGTAGATGTACCAACTACTTGATTAATATTTACAATATTTACTTGGCTTAATGGTCCATTTGTAGATGTACTAATAATCGTACCTGTAACTGTTGTCTGAGTTTTAACATTGGTACTATCTTGGCTATTAGCAATAGCTGTAAAAAAACAAAGTAAAAAAATAAGAAAATATCGCATGTATACGTGTTACGATGTAAAGGTAATAAACAAAACGCACTGTGGCATGTAGCTACTGAAGTTTTGACTAAAAATTAACAAGTAAGTAAATAATAAAGCCCCAATTAAGAGGCTTTATATAATTTAGTTACATTCTATTCGGCTAGCCTCTGTTCCGTTTCCTGTTCGGATAAAGTCTGTTTCATCTTGGCAGGATATGGTCTCTCTATATATTTCAATGCGACTGAGTAACCATTCATCAGTAGACTCGTCTTGGTATTTTGCCTCTTCGTAAAAGACTTCCTCGCAATTACATGGCGGATCATTTTCTTCTGGAGCACAACTTGACAATAAAAGTAGTGAGCATACAGCTAACACTAACGAAGATCGTAGTAGGTTTTTCATATTTGGTTAAGTTTTTGGGATAACAAACATAAAATTAAATTTGAATTTATCTATAAAATACATTAAATATTCGATGAAATGCATGTTATCAATATGTTAGATCCAATATTTTAGTGGTTAGTAGGCCTTGTAAACATTAATAATCAACTACAATTTTGATGGCATGTTAATTTTCCTTTCTTTTGAGTATAAGTGAGGTCTTTTTCTAACGATTTTACAGAAAAATCATACAATATTATGCTAAAAAAAGTTTTTGCAAGTGCCGTTTTTGGTGTTGAAGCTTCAACAATAACTGTAGAAGTTAATGTAGATAAAGGTGTAGGTTATCACTTAGTCGGACTTCCAGACAACGCTATAAAAGAAAGTAATTACAGAATTGCAGCCGCTTTACAGAATAATAATTATCGTATTCCTGGCAAAAAGATTACCATAAATATGGCTCCTGCCGATTTACGTAAAGAGGGTTCTGCTTACGATTTAACGCTAGCCATTGGTATTTTGGCAGCATCAGGGCAGATTAAGGCAGAAAATCTTGAAGAATACTTAATTATGGGCGAATTATCCTTAGATGGAAGTTTGCAACCCTTTAAAGGTGCATTACCTATTGCAGTAAAAGCTAGAGAAGAGGGGTTTAAAGGTTTTATACTTCCCATTCAGAATGCTAAAGAAGCAGCTATTGTAGATGACTTAAAAGTCTTTGGTGTAGAAAATATAATGCAAGTCATTAATCATTTTGACAAAGACGAACCTTTAGAACAAACCATAATTGATACCAGAGAAGAATTCTATAAAAATTTAGATTTCCCGGAATTTGATTTTTCAGATGTAAAAGGCCAAGAAAGTATAAAACGCTGTATGGAAATTGCAGCAGCAGGAGGACATAATATAATTTTAATTGGCCCACCTGGTTCTGGTAAAACGATGTTAGCAAAGCGCTTACCAAGCATTTTACCACCAATGACTTTGCATGAAGCTTTGGAGACCACTAAAATACATTCGGTTGTTGGTAGAGTAAAATCACATGCTGGTTTAATGGCACAACGCCCTTTTAGAAGTCCACATCATACGATTTCAAATGTCGCTTTAGTAGGAGGAGGAAGCTATCCGCAACCAGGTGAAATTTCCTTATCTCACAACGGAGTTCTCTTTTTAGACGAATTACCAGAATTTAAACGGGATGTCTTAGAAGTAATGCGTCAGCCACTAGAAGATAGAGAAGTTACGATTTCTAGAGCAAAATTTACAGTAACCTATCCATCATCTTTTATGTTGGTAGCGAGTATGAATCCGAGTCCGAGCGGTTATTTTAATGATCCGGATTCGCCAATAACATCTTCTCCATCTGAAATGCAACGTTATATGGGTAAAATTTCAGGGCCTTTATTAGATAGAATTGATATTCATATTGAGGTTACTCCAGTACCTTTTGAAAAACTAGCAGATGAGCGTAATGGAGAATCTTCCGTAGATATAAGAAAAAGAGTGACTAAAGCCAGAGAAAACCAAACCGAACGATTTAAAGAATTAGAAAACATTCATTATAACGCTCAAATGAATACCAAACAAATCCGAAAATATTGCAAGCTAGATGAGGCGTCAATGTTGCTTTTAAAATCAGCTATGGAACGACTTAATTTATCTGCCAGAGCCTATGACCGTATTCTTAAAGTTTCAAGAACTATTGCAGATTTAGAAGGTTCTGAAAATGTCACAGGAACTCATCTTAGTGAGGCTATTCAATATCGTAGTTTAGATCGTGAGGGATGGTTGGGTTAACAATTTTCTGTTTAGGCAGGAATCTCTTTATAAAAAAGCAATAAGATTTGGTTAACCAATCAGGTTATAAATCCTAGTTCATAATACAATTTCAAAACATGAAAAAAGTTTACATACTCTCTATTCTTCTATTAGGATTCAGTTGCAATAACTTAGGTGAAGACAAAACCACAAAAGAAGAATCAATCGAAAAGATACAGCTAGTAAATACACCAATCTTAAACATAGAACAAGCCAATCGACTAGCGCAATTACCATTACATTGTATGGATACCGAATATCCAAACAAACTTAATCAAACCATAGGCAGTAGTTCAGATTTAAAAACTCCTAAACAATTGCACCCAGCATTTTATGGCTGTTTCGATTGGCATTCTGCAGTACATGGTCATTGGAGTTTGGTGAGTTTGTTAAAGAATTTCCCTGACTTAGAGAGTCGTGATGAAATTCAGCAAAAAATACTTCAAAATATTTCAAAAGAAAATATAGAACAAGAATTACTCTATTTTAAAGGTGAGTATAACAAATCTTTTGAGCGCACTTACGGCTGGGCTTGGCTACTAAAACTAGCAGAAGAATTACATACTTGGGAAAGTGTGACTGCAAGAGATCTCGAAACAAACTTAGAACCGCTAACCAATTTAATAGTTTCTAAATATCTTGAATTTTTGCCAAAACTAAACTACCCAATTAGAGTAGGTGAGCATCCAAATACAGCTTTTGGATTAAGCTTTGCTTACGATTACGCTGTGGCAGTAAATCATTCAGAATTAAAAGCCTTAATTGAAAGCAGGGCAAAAGATTTTTATATGACTGATAGTGCTTGCCCGCTAGTATGGGAGCCAAGTGGTTTCGATTTTCTATCACCATGTTTAGAAGAAGCCGCATTAATGAAACGCGTATTATCTAAAGATGAATTTAAGATATGGTTTGGTAACTTTTTACCGCAATTAAAAGAAACATCTTTTGAATTAGCTGTTGGTGAAGTGTCAGATAGAACAGACGGAAAATTGGTGCATCTCGATGGTGTAAACTTTTCTAGAGCATGGAGTCTCAATAGCCTTGCTAAAGATTTATCAGAATATAGTCACCTGAAAAATGTGGCTAACAAGCACATAAACTATTCCTTGCCAAGTATTGTTGGCGATAATTATGAAGGAGGTCATTGGTTAGGGAGTTTTGCAATCTATGCGTTAAATTCAATAGATAAATGATAAAAAGCTTTTTTAAAAATATTGGACCAGGACCTTTGGTAGCTGCTGCATTTATTGGCCCAGGCACTGTAACGCTTTGTACTTTAGCAGGTGCTAATTTTGGCTATGCGTTATTATGGGCAATGGTACTATCTGTTTTAGCAACTATTGTATTGCAAGAAATGGCTGCAAGATTGGGTGTGGTGTCTCAAAAAGGATTATCCGAAGTTATTAGAGCAGAAATTAAAAACCCGTTAGTTAGAAATTTTGTAATCATTTTAATTATTAGTGCCATCGTTATTGGTAATGCGGCTTATGAAGCTGGTAACATAAGTGGTGGTGCACTTGGGATGGAAACGCTTTTTGGAAATCCTATTTACCAAATGGGTAATTTTAAGCTAAATATAATGGCTTTAATTATTGGTTTGTTAGCCTTTATTTTACTTTATATTGGTAATTATAAGATCATTGAAAGTGCTTTAGTTTTTTTAGTAATTTTGATGAGCCTGGCATTTTTAATAACAGCAATACTAACGAAGCCAGACATAATAGAGATGTTTAAAGGTGTTTTTGTTCCAAGATTCCCTGAGAATAGTATTCTCACCATAGTTGGGCTAATTGGCACAACAGTAGTTCCTTACAATTTATTCTTACATGCCTCTTTGGCTAAAACAAAATGGAAGCATAAAGATGATTTACGTTATGCCAGAAAGGATACCATTATTGCTGTTATTTTAGGCGGAATCGTTTCTATGTGTATTATGATTTCTGCATCTACAATTGCAGGTCAAGATATTTCTAATGCTTCGGACTTAGCAAAAGGTTTAGAGCCATTATTTGGTGCTTATGCAAAATATTTTTTGGCTATTGGCTTATTTGCAGCAGGTATTACAAGTGCTATAACAGCGCCTTTAGCAGCAGCATTTGTTGCTAGTGGTTGTTTAGGTTGGCAAGTAGATTTAAAATCTGTAAGGTTTAGAGCAGTTTGGCTATTTATTTTGGGATTAGGTGTTCTTTTTTCTACCATTGGGTTTAAATCTATTGAGATTATAAAGTTTGCACAAGTCGCTAATGGTTTGTTATTACCTGTTATTGCTGGTTTTTTACTTTGGGTGATGAATAAGTCTTCGGTATTAGGGAAATATAAAAATTCAAAATTTCAGAATATATTTGGAATACTCATAATGCTAATCGCTATTTTTCTAGGTGCAAAAGGTATTTTAAGTGTGTTTAATTTAATTTGATGAAAGATTATTTACATATCGATATTAACGCAGATGTTGGAGAGGGAATAGGCAACGAATCTATGTTAATGCCTTATTTATCATCGTGTAATATTGCATGTGGTGGTCATGCGGGCGATATCGCAACCATGACTGAAGTTGTAAAACTTGCAAAAACGAATAATGTAAAGATTGGTGCACATCCTTCGTTTCCAGATAAAGCAAATTTTGGTCGTGTTGCAATGTATATGACTTCGTCGGAATTATACACTAGTTTAAAACAGCAAATAAGAAGTTTACAGATTATACTCGATAGTGAAAATCTAAAACTTAATCATATTAAACCACATGGTGCATTATATAATTTAGCAGCAAAGGATAAAGAAATTGCGATCGTCATTATAGATGTTTTAAAAAGCTTTTCAGCTCCTTTAAAATTATATGCACCCAAAATATCTGTGATTGCTAATATGGCAAAAGCAAACACAATTGAAGTGGTAAATGAGGCTTTTGCAGATAGAAACTACAACGATGATCTGTCTTTAGTTTCTCGTAAAAAAGATAATGCAATTTTAAACAAAAAAGAAGCTGTTCTTAATCATGTTTTAGGTATAATTAAACATCAAAAAATAACAGTTATCAGAGGGGTAGAAGTGGAGCTAAAAGCAGAGACGATTTGTGTGCATAGTGATACTGAAAATGCTATTGAAATTCTAAAGTTTTTACAACAAGAATTGCCTAAAAATAAGATTCAAATTATCTAAAGAATCTATGAGGTATAATCTGAAATATTCACCTTACGGAGAAAAGGCTATTTTAATTGAATGGCCAGCGTTTATTGATGAATATATTTTAGAAAACATACTTAAATTTAAATTTGAATTAGAGAATTATTATATTAAACAAAAAGTTGATATAATAAACACATATAATTCATTATTAATAATTTATGATGTTACTATTGATAAATTAAATGATGAAGTTTTTATATTTAAAAAGCTATATTTAGAAAACTCTGAAGCTGAAAAAGTAAAATCGAAAATATGGGAAATTCCAGTTTGCTATGATGACGAATTTAGTACGGATTTAGATGCTTTTTTAATAAAAAAAAAGCTTTCAAAAACTGAGCTTATTGAATTACATTCTAATGCGATTTATACCATTTATTTTCTAGGATTTTTACCTGGTTTTCTTTATTTGGGAGGGTTAGATTCTATGTTGTATTTAGATCGAAAAATAACACCAAATCTTAATGTTAAAAAAGGAGCTGTTGGCATAGGTGGAAAACAGACAGGAATCTATCCTAAAGATAGTCCTGGCGGTTGGCATATTATTGGTAACTCTCCTGTTGATTTTTTTAATTCCAATAATAACCCTCCATCTGTTTTTAAAGTTGGTGATAAGGTGAAATTTAGTCCAATTAGTCCTTCTCAATATACTGCGATAAAAGTAAAATCAGATTATAAATTAAACTACTTTAAGTCTAATGATTAAAGTCATGAAATCTGGTTTTTATTCCTCTATACAAGATGCTGGTCGTTTTGGATATCGACATTATGGTGTTCCGGTTTCAGGAAGTATGGACTCTTATTCATCTCAATTTGCGAATTTAATTATTGGCAATAATTCTGAGGCTTCTGTCATGGAAATGACCATGACAGGACCAACACTAAAGTTTAGTAAACCAACTGTAATTTCAATTTCGGGTGCAGACATTTGTCCTCATTTGAATATGATGTTGATTAATATGAATTCTCCAATTACCATTAGTGCTAATGATGTATTAAGTTTTGGAAGACTAAATTCTGGTTTTAGAGCTTATTTAGCAATTAAAAATGGCTTTAAAACTGAGACTATACTCGGAAGTCAAAGTATGTATTGTGGTCTAACGAAAGCTCACAGAATAAGTGTAAATGATACGTTAGACTATAAAGCTTTTGATAAAATAAGCTTAAGTCATAATTCTAATGTTAAGTATGATGCATCTGTTATAAATGATACTATAATTGAAGTTTACAAAGGCCCAGAATTCGATAAAGTGACTGATGAATTAAAAGAGATGGTATTCGATTCAAATTTTGAAATCTCTAAGTTAAATAGCCGCATGGCTTATCAATTAAATCCATTAATTAAAAACACACTAAAACCGATTTTAACAGGGCCTGTATTACCTGGTACTGTTCAGCTAACTCCATCAGGGCAACTTATTATTCTAATGAGAGATTGCCAAACTACAGGTGGTTATCCTAGAATATTTCAACTAACCGATCAGTCGTTAAATAAAATGAGTCAAAAACGCACAAGAGACAAGATAAAAATCAGTCTAAAAGACTTTTAGTGTAAGAAAACTATTGATAAAAGTTTTTTTTGTTTAATTAAAATCTATAATTTGCAGATAGCTATTAATTAAATCTAACTAAACTATTATGAAAAATTTCGTATTATTAATCTTAGGTGTCGTTTTAGGAGCACTCGCAATGTATTTATATTATTCAAGCGATCAGACAGAAATGAGGTCTGAACCAGCAACTGTTGCTCCACGAGGCATTATAACTTCCAAAGAAGCGATAGTATTAGATTCGACTTACAATTTAAGACACCGCATCATTAGCGACTCATTATTTAGCAGCAGAAAAACCAGTGATAATAGATCTTCTTGGTGGTCATTAGAAGATGTTCAAAATTATATAAACCATGCAGAAAACCAAGCAGGTAAGCTAGGTTATACAATGGACGGTTTGAGATTATATTTGGGTGCATACCCAGAAGTTAAAGGTCAGGCTGGTTATACGACAATGTTTTTTGTTCCTACTGGAGTTAAAAACACTTCTAAAGGTAGTATATTTTCTTTGCCTCAAGGTGGCGGAATGGATATACCAGAAGGAGATGGCTTGAATATAGGACACAATGGAAAACCACCTGGAGCTAATTATCCTCAATAGTTAGATTTTAAATGGAGCTTAGTGATTTAACCATAAATTTATTTGAATTGATGGCTGCTTTGTCGTCGTCTTATTACTGGGTGAGAACTAAGGATTTTAGAATAAAACCGATAGTTTGGCTTTTGTGGCTAACTGTATTTGTAGAAACATTCGGTCTATATGGTTATGTTTTACAGAATAATTATTGCTATGATTGGTTTCTTTGGGTAAAAAACTCAGTTTTTTGTCGAAATAGATGGCTCTACAATATTCTTTCCTTATTATCAGTTATTTTATTAGGTCTTTTTTTTAGAAATCATTTGCATGATAAAATTTCAAAGAAAATAGTTGTTATTATTTTTGTATTGAGCTCTGTTTTCTCTATTGCTTATTTTAGTATAACAAATGGATTTTTTACTAAGTCGATACCATACGATGCCTTAATACAGACGCTTACAGTATTTGTTTTTGTAATGTTGTATTTTAAAGAGCTTCTTAAAAGTGACGAGATATTAAAATTTTATAAATCCTATTTGTTTTATATTAGTTTAGGGCTTTTGCTATGGTATCTTTGTATAACACCATTAGTTATATTTGATGCTTATTTTTATGATGTAAACCCTAGCTTTATCGAATTTAGGGGTATTTACCTTCTTATAGCTAATATTTTATTGTACTCATGTTATACGTTTGCTTTTATTTATTCATTACACCACAACGAGAAATTAGTACAGAAGAAATAGCATTAATTTCTTATGTCGTTTTTTTCACCTTGGCATTAGTTATTATGTTTGTTTTATTCTTTGTAATGTTTCAAAAACGAAAAAATAAAATGATGCTAGATAATATTAAGCAGCAACAGGAGTTCGATGAAGAATTAGTGAAATCCCAACAAGAAATACAAGAAGAAACTTTAAAGCACGTTGGTAGAGAGTTGCACGACAATGTAGGGCAATTATTAGTTGTAGCTACCATGCAGTTAAATGCAGTTGCTAAAGTTGCCAAAGAAGATGTAAAGTCAAAGATAAATAATGCTTCTGAAGCTTTAAAAGAGACCTTAACAGAAGTAAGAGCACTATCTAAATCCTTAAATAGCGATGTAATTTTTAACTTAGGCTTTAATGCTACCGTTAAAAATGAAATTAATCGTTTAAATAAAATGGGGTTAGTGACATCAGTTTTAGATATCACTGGTGATAAAATTAGCTTTGAAAACAAAAAAGACGAGTTAATTCTGTTTAGAATTCTTCAAGAATTTTTCTCTAATACACTTAAATACGCAGAAGCAGAACATTTAAATGTATCAATAGATTATCAATTAGATGTTTTAACTATTAGTGTAGAGGATGATGGTAATGGTTTTGATATGGGAACGGCAGAAAAAGGTTCTGGCCTTATAAATATGGAGAAAAGAGCGGAATTAATAAATGCTAAGTTTAATTTAGAATCTCAACTAGAGAAGGGAACGAAGCTATCATTAGTATATCCGTATAGAGTAATTTAAGCGTTGCATGCATCCCAAAGTGAATCTTTGGGTAAAGATGCCTCAATAAAGATTTCTTCCTTTTTTACAGGATGCATAAATGAAAGCGTTTTGGCATGAAGACTTATACTTGCATTTTTATTACTGCGATCAAAACCATATTTTAAATCCCCTTTAATAGGGCAGCCTATTGATGCTAACTGCACACGTATTTGATGATGTCTACCGGTTTCTAGGTTAATTTCTAATAAATAAAAATTATCCAATTTTTGAATTACTTTATAAGAAAGAATTGCTTTTTTAGAGCCATCGATTTCCTTTTTGTATGCAGTAGATTTATTATTTTTCGGATTCTTTTTTAGCCAGTGAACAAGTTTATCCTTAGTTTCTGGAGGTATATTTTTAACTAAAGCCCAATATGTTTTTTTTGCTGTTTTTTCTGCAAATAATTTATTCAACCTTGGTAATGCCTTGCTAGTTTTTGCAAAAAGGACAACACCTGTAGTTGGTCTATCTAGCCTATGTACAACGCCTAAGTAAACATTACCAGGCTTATTGTATTTTTTAGCTATATACTCTTTAACGACTTCGCTTAGTGGTTTATCACCCGTTTTGTCACCTTGCACAATATCACCTGCACGTTTATTTATAACGATGAGATGATTGTCTTCGTAAATAACTTGAAGATTATTTTTGTTTGAAATAATTTTGTTTGAAGTTTGAGCCACGAATACACGAATAATTATTTTGCTTACTGTCTCTTAATACTGTTCCTTCTCATTAGGGAAGTCGTTACTTTTCACATCCGTAACATAATGAGAAATTGCAGTAGTCATTTCTTCATAAAGATTCATGTAACGTCTTAAAAAACGTGGATTAAACTCGTGTGTCATACCAATCATATCATGTAAAACAAGTACTTGGCCATCAACGCCACCACCAGCGCCAATACCAATTACAGGAATAGATACGCTTTCAGCGACCTCTGCTGCTAAAGCTGCAGGGATTTTTTCTAATACAATTGCAAAACAACCAGCACGCTCTAGCATTAAAGCATCTTCCTTTAACTGCTGCGCTTCTTGATCTTCTTTAGCTCTTACCGTATACGTACCAAATTTATATATGGACTGCGGAGTTAAACCCAAATGTCCCATTACTGGGATACCTGCATTTAAAATACGTTTTATAGATTCTTTTACTTCTTTGCCACCTTCCATCTTCACAGCATGACCCCCAGATTCTTTCATAATTCTAATCGCAGAACGCAAGGCCTCCTTTGGGTCACTTTGGTAGCTTCCAAAAGGTAAATCAACAACAACAAGTGCACGATCAACAGCTCTTACAACTGAAGACGCATGGTATATCATTTGATCTAAAGTAATAGGAAGTGTGGTCTCATGACCAGCCATAACATTACTTGCAGAATCACCAACCAAAATTACATCTACACCAGCACCATCTACAATTTTTGCCATAGTGTAGTCATAGGCTGTAAGCATAGATATTTTCTCGCCTTTAGACTTCATATCTACTAAAGTTTTTACTGTAATTCTTTTGTATTCTTTTTTTGCTACGGACATTGAGTTTGTATTATGTGTTTGGTAAAAATAATGAGTTTTATTAAACTTTGTTTAACTTTAAAAATAAATAAACTTTGTGTCAATATTTAAAAAAAAATTTGTGTCCTATGAAACATCTATTTTTATTTATAGCCTTTGTATTTACTTTGATAGTAAGTGCTCAAAAAACTGAAAAACATATAGTAAAAACGACTATTATTGAATTTTTTGATGCATTTCATAAACAAGACACAATAACAATGAAAGCTATGGTTACAGATAAAATTGTATTACAATCTATATCAACCAATAATAATGGAGAAACTATACTAAAAGAAGATGATTTTAATCAGTTTGTAAAAAATATAGCGAGTATCCCAAAAGACAGAAAATTTGAAGAGAAATTATTAGATTTTAATATTCAAGTCGATGGAGGTATGGCTAATGCTTGGGTAGTTTATGAGTTTTGGTATCAAGAAAAATTTAGTCATTGTGGAGTCAATTCGTTTCAGCTAATGAAAGTAAATGATGCATGGAAAATTATTTATTTAGTGGATACCAGACGACAAGATGGTTGTCTAGGGAATTCCAAAAACTAAATTCCAAATGTCAATACAATTTAGTAGATGTTCCTTCTTTTTGGGAAGATTTAGATGAGATTAACAATCAGACATATTAACACTTACAGCTAAACCACCTTTTGATGTCTCTTTATATTTAGTGCTCATATCTTTCGCGGTTTCCCACATCGTTTCTACAACTTTGTCTAAAGGAACTTTTACATTTTTCGGGTCTGTGTCTAACGCTAATTCGGCTGCATTAATAGCTTTTATAGCTCCCATAGAGTTGCGTTCTATACAAGGGATTTGTACCAAGCCACCAATAGGATCGCAAGTTAAGCCTAAATGATGTTCCATCGCAATTTCGGCAGCTACTAATACTTGTTCAGGTGTTCCGCCAAGTAATTCGCACAATGCACCAGCAGCCATAGCTGAAGAGACACCAATTTCTGCTTGGCAGCCTCCCATTGCAGCGCTAATGGTGGCACCTTTTTTAAAGATACTACCAATTTCACCAGCAACTAATAAGAATTTTTTAACGTGTTCAAAATCGGCTTCATGATTTTCAATAACGAGATAATACATTAACACGGAAGGAATAACACCGGCACTTCCGTTTGTAGGAGCAGTAACTACACGACCTAAAGAGGCGTTGACTTCATTTACAGCTAAAGCAAAACAACTTACCCATTTTAAGATTTGTCTAAACTTTACTTCGGTTTTTCGAATGGTAAGTAGCCATTCTTGATGAGACTCGTATTTAAAGTCACCGATTAACTTTGTGTGTATGTCAAAAGCACGTCGTCTTACATTGAGTCCACCAGGTAAATTACCTTCTGTATGGCAACCAACATACATACATTCTAACATGGTATCCCAAACACGTTGTAATTCAAAATCAATACTTTCTTGAGAACGAATAGACTTTTCGTTTTCTAAAACAACACCAGAAATCGGTAAATTTAGTTGATTACAAAAGGCTAATAGTTCGGTGCCCTTTTCAACAGGATAAGGAAAGGTACAGTAAAATATAATTTTATTAGCCTTAGATATTTTTCGTTCTTCTTGCACAACAAACCCACCTCCAATAGAGTAGTAGGTAGATTTATAATTACGTCCGTTAATTAAAGCCGTAAAAGACATACCATTAGAATGAAAGGGTAAAAATTTTTGATTGAAAATAATATCGGTTTTAATATCAAAATTTAATTGTCTTTCATTATTGAGCATTAACACATTTGTGTTTTTAATAGAAGCAACAATAACATCGATTGTATCTACAGGAATACGTTCTGGGTCTGCACCAGTTAAACCTAAAATCACAGCATAATCAGTAGCATGCCCTTTTCCTGTTAAGGATAAAGAACCATATAGGTCTACAGTAATTTTTTCGACTTTATCGAAACGCTTTTTATCTTTTAATTCTGTAATCCATCGTTCTGCAGCTCGCCAAGGGCCTAATGTATGAGAACTCGATGGGCCAACACCAATTTTAAGCATGTCGAAAACAGAAATACACTCCATTAAATTGTAGATTTAGTATCATACAAAGATACATCTTGTTGTTACATTTTAATCAATTTTCAAAAAAAATGAAAGTATAAAAAAAGCCCAAAAATTTAAATTTTTGGACTTAATTATATTATTAAATTTTTATCGCTTCTCAAATTCTGTAATTCCGTACATCTCCATAACAGCATTTAAATCAGAAAAATCTAAACGACCAATATTAACTGCAGGTACAACAACAACTCTAAATACTTGACCTTGCGTCCAAACACCATCTAAGATATCTAAATTAGAACCTTCTAAGAAAAAATCAACATAGGTTTGTGTAAAATCAAAATTATAAACCAAGTCATTGCCATCATTAAAAATCACAGTTTGTGGAACAAGTCTCCAAACTTCTTGTCCATCTCTAATTTCCCATAAAATATAAACAAGAGTTACATCAGTTGGGAAAACATCAAAACCATAAAATTCTCTAACTCTATAGTCATTTTCAAAATTGGAGCTAGGATTGAAATTTACATTTTCAATTTCAAAAGCATTTGAGACAAGTATACCACCATCTTCTCCATTAAAACCTGGAGGTCCTTGGTCGCCCGTACAAGCGGTTAATAATAAAGCAAATACTGAGATAAAGGATATAATACGTTTCATAATAACTAAGTTTTCTTTTGTAGTATCAAAACTAATACCAAAGTATATGATATCTATAATTATTTAGCTAAAATAAATCTGACATCATGTCACTTTTTTTGTCATGGCATAATCATTGAGATTTAGTAAATGAGAAAAAAAATTAAAACACAACATAACATACATATTAATTATGAGTAAAATTATTGGAATTGATTTAGGTACAACCAACTCTTGCGTTTCTGTAATGGAAGGTAATGAGCCCGTTGTAATCCCAAACGCTGAAGGTAAAAGAACAACACCTTCTGTTATCGCTTTCGTAGAAGGTGGTGAAATTAAAGTTGGGGATCCAGCTAAAAGACAAGCAGTAACTAACCCAACAAAAACAGTTTATTC
>NZ_DEXW01000036.1:20065-20259 GCF_002364335.1 Winogradskyella sp. UBA3174
ATTACAGTGCCAGCATATTTTAATGATTCGCAACGTCAGGCAACTAAAGAAGCTGGTGAGATTGCAGGTTTAAAAGTTCGTCGTATTATTAACGAACCAACCGCAGCTGCATTAGCTTATGGAATGGACAAAAAAGGTATTGACCAAAAAATCGTTGTATTTGATTTTGGTGGTGGTACGCATGATGTATCTAT
>NZ_DEXW01000060.1:0-660 GCF_002364335.1 Winogradskyella sp. UBA3174
ACATGCCAGAATTTAAAGAAGCCAAAGATTTCCCTAGACCATGCGATAATTTACATCAATTTCCACTGAGAAAATTCGGACCATTACTTTTCGCAGGATTAAATCCTTCTTTCGATTTTCAGCACGTTACCGATAAAATGAAGGAACGTATTGGCTTCTTACCAATTGACGAATTTATTTTGGATAATTCCCTTTCTAAAGACTATCTCGTTCATGCACATTGGGCTTTATATTGTGACAACTATTTAGAAGGCTTTCATATCCCATTTGTGCATGAAGATTTAAATGCAGTTTTAGATTATGGCACTAACAAAACCGAAACTTATGACCATTGTAATCTGCAAATAGGATACACAAATGACGCTACTGAAGTTTTTGACCTTCCAGAAGACCATATCGATTACGGGAAAAATGTGTCTGCCTATTATTATTGGGTATTCCCAAATATGATGTTTAATTTTTATCCTTGGGGACTCTCTGTTAATGTGGTAAAACCCTTAGATAGAAACAGAACTAAAGTGTCGTTCATTTCTTATGTTTACGACCCTTCAAAGCTTGACAGGTGAGCCGGAAGCGCAATTGAAAAAGTAGAAAGAGAAGATGAATTTGTAGTTGAGAACGTGCAAAAAGGTGTGCGTTCATCTTTCTATAAAGCGGGCC
>NZ_DEXW01000060.1:863-24727 GCF_002364335.1 Winogradskyella sp. UBA3174
TAAAATTTTCATAAAATGAAGCCAGATTTATTCGAAGCACCTGACTATTATAATCTTGACGAATTACTAACTGAAGAGCACAAATTAGTGCGAGATGCAGCAAGGGAATGGGTAAAACGCGATGTGTCACCAATAATAGAAGATTATGCTCAAAAAGCTGAATTCCCAAAGCAAATCGTTAAAGGATTAGCAGAAATAGGAGCTTTTGGGCCTTATATTCCTGAAGAGTATGGTGGAGCAGGCTTAGACCAAATTTCTTATGGTTTAATAATGCAAGAAATTGAACGTGGAGATTCTGGAGTAAGAAGTACGGCGTCTGTGCAATCGTCTTTAGTCATGTATCCTATTTGGAAATATGGTAATGAGGAGCAACGTAAAAAATATTTACCCAAATTAGCTTCTGGCGAATGGATGGGGTCTTTTGGTTTAACAGAACCAGATCACGGAAGTAATCCAAGTGGCATGACTACTAATTTTAAAGATATGGGAGATCACTATCTCTTGAATGGTGCTAAAATGTGGATTAGTAATTCACCTTTTTGTAACGTAGCCGTTGTCTGGGCAAAAAACGAAGAAGGACGTATTCACGGACTCATTGTAGAACGTGGAATGGAAGGCTTTACAACGCCAGAAACTCATAATAAATGGTCACTTAGAGCATCTTCAACTGGCGAGCTTATTTTTGACAATGTAAAAGTACCAAAAGAAAACTTATTGCCTAACAAATCCGGGTTAGGTGCACCACTTGGCTGTTTAGATTCAGCGCGTTTTGGTATTGCCTGGGGAGCTATTGGTGCAGCAATGGATTGTTACGATACTGCTTTAAGATATAGTAAAGAACGTATTCAATTTGGGAAACCAATTGGTCAATTTCAATTACAACAAAAAAAATTAGCTGAAATGATTACAGAAATCACAAAAGCACAATTACTAGCATGGAGACTTGGAGTAATGCGCGAAAATGGAACAGCAACTTCAGCACAAATTTCAATGGCTAAACGTAATAACGTAGATATGGCTTTAACCATTGCTCGTGATGCAAGACAAATGTTAGGCGGTATGGGAATTAGTGGAGAATATAGTATAATGAGACACATGATGAACCTTGAAAGTGTTGTAACTTATGAAGGTACTCATGATATTCATTTACTAATTACAGGGCTAGATATTACTGGCTTGAATGCTTTTAGTTAAGTAATAAAGAGTATTTGATTGCCTTAGCAAATAAGGAATTTATGTGAAATAAAACTTATAAAATGCTTCTCAATTGAGAGGCATTTTTGTTTACATTTACTTTAAATCTAGATTAGATCAAGCTTATAAAAACGCCAAACGCATTAGGTTTGATGACGCATCAAAATTCATTTTGTTTAGTGATTGCCATAGCGGAGATAATAGTTTTGCAGACGATTTTGCTAATAACCGGAATATTTACTTTAATGCATTAAAGGATTATTACAAGGAAGGTTACCAATATTACGAACTTGGAGATGGTGATGAATTATTGGGAAATCTATCATTTGAATCTGTTTTCTTTGCTCACAAGAATATTTACATGTTCCTAAAAAATTTCATGAAGGTATTGTTTTAAAACACTTAGAAACAAATCAAGAGCTGTTTTTAACGCATGGTCACCAAGCTGATTGGTGGAATTAGATTTTTTGGAAATGGAGCCGCTTTTTAGTAGGTGTTTTATGGAAACCTTTGAATTTGACTGGTATCGCAGATCCTACAAGTCCGGCTAAAAATTACACAGAATTAATAAAGATAGAAGGCAGAACCAAAAAATGGATTACTAAAAATGACAATCTAATTACCGTTGTTGGTCATACACAACTTCCAAGAAGTATAACTGGTATTGAAATTGAAGATAGCACAATTTCTCTAACTAAATGGCAAATTGTTACTTCTGAAAATGGGAACTTAAAAATTGATAGATTTATGTTAGGAGGCCCAACTAAGCTGAGTGTCTATAAGACGGTATAATTAACTCTCAGGTGCTAACTCAACTTCCAAACCTTCTATTTCTGGCTTCATTTGTATTTGGCATCCCAAACGCGAATTATTTTTTACATAAAATGCTTCAGATAGCATAGCCTCTTCTTCATCTTGCATTTCTGGTAATTCAGTTTCGCTCAATACGTAGCATTGACAAGACGCGCACATAGCCATTCCACCACAGATTCCAATAGTGCCCTCTGGAGCTAATTCATAAGAACGAACTATTTCCATGAGATTCATAGCCATATCTATAGGCGCTTCAATTTTATGACTTACGCCCTCTCTGTCTATAATTGTTATGTTTATATCTTGAGCTTCCAATTAATCTATTGCTTTAACTACTGCTTTAGGCGCTTCCTTACGTGTGCCATCAAAACCATCTACTCCACTTACTGTTGTATATTTTAACACGTAACGTTTCCCTGGATTAATAATTTTATAGGCTGCTTGACACATTAATGTAGCTTCATGGAAACCACAAAGAATGAGTTTCAACTTTCCGGGATATATATTTACATCACCAATAGCAAAAATACCAGGTATGTTGGTTTGGTAATCTAATGAATTATCTACTTTAATTGCATTTTTTTCTATCTCAAGTCCCCAATTTGCAATAGGTCCAAGTTTTGGAGATAATCCAAATAACGGAATAAAATGATCTGTTTCTAATACTAAAGGCGATTCACCTTTTTTAGTTACTTCGACACCATCAACTTTTCCATTACCAATAATAGCAGTAATTTCTGCAGGTGTGATTAAATTAATTTTTCCAGCGTCTTTTAATTCTTGGACTTTATCTACCGAGTCTAAATGTCCTCTAAACTCATTACGTCTATGCACCAAAGTTATGCTAGACGCTACATCGGCTAAGAAGATACTCCAATCTAATGCTGAATCTCCGCCACCTGCAATAACAACCTTTTTATCTCTATAAAATTCTGGGTCTTTAATAATATATTCTACACCATTATCTTCGAAACTTATAATATTATCTAATAAAGGTTTGCGTGGTTCAAAACTTCCTAAACCACCAGCTATGGCAACAACTTTAGCTTGATGTTTTGTACCTTTATTAGTCGTAACTATAAAACTATCATCTTTTTGCTTTTCTATTGTTTCTGCGCGCTCACCTAGTGTAAAGCCTGGTTCAAATTGTTTGCACTGATCTATTAACTTATCAGTTAAATCACCGGCTAAAATTTCTGGATACGCAGGAATATCGTAAATAGGTTTTTTAGGATAAAGCTCAGAACATTGACCACCTGGCTGCGGTAAAGCATCAATTAAGTGACACTTTAGCTTAAGAAGACCAGCTTCAAAAACTGTAAAAAGTCCGGTTGGACCTGCTCCTATTATAAGTATATCTGATGTAATCATTACTATAAAATTGTAAACAAAACTACTAATGTATTTTAATTTAAACTGTGATAAATGTCACATTGATTATTCAACATTTATAACACTTTCGATTTGTGGAGCATATTTTTTAATAGTCATCTCAACACCAGACTTTAATGTCATCTGATTTACACTACAAGATGTACAAGCACCTACAAGTTGTACTTTAACAAATTTACCATCATCTATAGACAACAAATTTATATCGCCGCCATCACTTTGAAGAAACGGACGAATTTCGTCTAGTGCTTTTTCAACATTTAACCTAAGTTCTTCTGAGCTCATTTATTTTTTGTTTACAGCAGAACAACCTGCCATTGTTGTAATTTTTATTGCTTCTGTAGCTGGTAAATCATCATTTCTGTCCACTACTTGCTGAACAACTTCTCTTGTTATGGCTTCGAATGCCTCTTCTGTTGGAGTACCTGTTTGTAGTGCTGCTGGCCTGCCAATATCACCTGCTTCTCTAATGCTTTGCACCAAAGGAACTTCTCCTAAGAATGGTACATTTAAATCTTTGGCTAAATTTTTAGCGCCTTCCTTACCAAATATATGATATTTATTATCTGGTAATTCTGCTGGTGTAAAATACGCCATGTTCTCTATAATTCCTAAAACAGGAACATTTATACTCTCTTGTTGAAACATAGCTACACCTTTCTTAGCATCCGCTAAAGCTACATTCTGTGGTGTACTAACAACCACAGCACCTGTGATAGGAAGTGCTTGCATAATACTTAAATGGATATCACCTGTTCCTGGAGGCAAATCAATTAATAAGAAATCTAATTCTCCCCAAGCAGCATCAAAAATCATTTGGTTTAATGCTTTTGAAGCCATTGGACCTCTCCATATTACGGCCTGATCTGGCTTTGTAAAGAAACCTATAGAAAGTACTTTTATACCATAATTTTCTACTGGCTTCATTTTAGATTTTCCATCTATATTTACTGATAGTGGGCGTTCTGAAGCGACATCGAACATAATAGGAATAGACGGCCCATAAATATCAGCATCCAAAATACCAACTTTAAAGCCCATTTTTGACAAGGTAACAGCTAAATTTGCTGTAACTGTAGATTTTCCTACTCCACCTTTACCTGAAGCTACTGCAACAATATTTTGAATACCAGGAATTGCTTTTCCTTTAATTTCGTTTGTAGTTGGTTTTAAAGGAGCATCAACTTTAATATTGACTTTTATTTTTGCTTTTTCATAAACCAATTTATGAATAGTTTGTAAAATCTCAACCTCTGTTTTCTTTTTTGCCTGAAGACTTGGATTGTTTATAGTAATATCTACAATAACCTCATCTGCAAAGTTTACCACATTGGTAACAGCACCACTATCTACCATATTCTCTCCTTCACCAGGAGCTGTAATAGTTTTGAGCGCGTTTAGTATATCTTGTTTGTTTAAATTCAAAATTCTTATCTAGATTTATTCTAAATGCAAAGATACTGCTAAAAGTTTAGATTTTGAAGCGGTTAAATTGAATTGATTAATGCTTCGATTAGATTTTATAATGACAACTAAAGTGTGTCATATTTGTGAATATTTCAAGAATAAGAGATTCCCATTTATGAACTAGATTATGAAACAAATTCAAAGTGATAAATCATTTATATATTAGTTTAACAACACTTAGTATTGCGCTAGAAATCATACTAAAGCTCTTTCGCAGGATCCCAATAGACAGACTCTAAATTCTGAATTTGATTATCTACAACAACGATTCCTTCGTTTTCGAGTAATTGCTGCATTAAGTTAATGCCATCAAAATGATATTTCCCTGTTAAAAGACCTTTTCTATTTACGACACGGTGTGCAGGCACATCTTTCCCATGAGATCCATTCATAGCATAACCAACTATTCGTGCACTTTTTACAGCACCTAAATATTTCCCTATAGCACCATAACTTGTTACACGACCAAAAGGAACTTGCCTAGCAACATTGTAAACCTTTTCAAAAAAACCCAATGTTTCTGGCTTCATTACAATTCTCTTAGAATGTTAATAAATGTAATAAGCGACACTAAACCGGTAATAATACCAATACTAAAGTTCATACTTTTTTGCGAGGTGAATTTCTTGTCTTTTATTTTATCAAAAAAGAAAATATAAAAATATAACATTACAAAGGTCCCCATTGCTGCTCCTGTAACATAAGTAATAATGCTGGTTTTTTCAAAATTCATCCATCCGAAAGAGGCTAATGTTATGGTCATATATGCCTGATAGGGTATTGGAAAAACATTTAACGCAGACAAAAGCATCCCATGAAACATTCTGCTTTTTTTACTCCTAATATCATCTCCTTCAATTTTCTTTTCCTTTTGTTTAGAAGCAATAACAAGAAAATAAATGGTGATAAGCACAAAAATCACAAAAGCTACGCGTTGTAGAATTTCTACAATATCTGATCTATTAGATAAATATCTAGCAAAGATTGCTGCTAAATATGTTTGAACAAAGACAATTATACATACACCAGATGAAAATGTTATACCTCTACCTGCGTCTTCTTTAAGGCTAATTCTTGCAGCAGTCATATTAAGCAAACCAGGTGGTATGATTCCTATAAGCGCAACAAAAAACCCTAGAAAGAAGATGACTGTGATACTCAAATTTAGTTGATTTGGAATCTAATATACGTAATTGCTTTATCTTTCTCTAAATACTGACTTTCGTAAAAGGTTTGTATTTCAGTAACTTCTTCTGGACTGCCTTCTAACTTATACACATTATGATTAGCATAAAGCACCTCGTGACCTCCACCATGAAGTAAACCAAGTGTGTAACCATGCATAAATTCGCTATCTGTTTTTAAATGCATTAATCCATTGGGTTTTAGCACTTTTTTGTAGCGTTCTAAAAACTGAAGATTAGTCATTCTATGTTTGGTACGCTTATATTTTATTTGAGGATCTGGGAAGGTAATCCAAATTTCATCGACTTCATTTTCTTCAAAAATATAATCTACAAGTTCTATTTGAGTTCTTATGAAACCCGCATTGTCTATATCTTCTTCAATAGCTGTTTTTGCTCCTCTCCAAAAACGTGCTCCTTTAATATCTATACCTATAAAATTTTTGTTGGGATAACGTTTTGCTAAACCGACAGTATACTCTCCTTTTCCGCAACCTAATTCTAAAACTAAAGGATTCTCGTTTTTAAAAACACCTGATCTCCATTTACCTTTTAATTTGTAGGTTTCATTCACCAATTCTTCTCGGGTTGGCTGAAACACATTATGAAATGTTTCGTTTTCTTTAAATCGTTTAAGTTTATTTTTACTTCCCACAGTATTGTTATTTCAGAATTTTATAATAATTCGGTAAAATTAAGAAAACATTTTAGGTTTATCTTTGTTTCATTGCTACATGTCTAAAATAAAAAGATACTGAAACCTATTAAGTACAAAAAACGAATTTTAGTTGCTCCTTTAAATTGGGGATTAGGACATGCTACACGATGTATTCCGATAGTAAATGCATTAATTGAGAATAACTTTGAACCTATTATAGCAAGTGATGGTGCAGCCCTTGAATTACTGAAAATAGAATTTCCAAACCTAAAAACCATTGAGCTACCTTCTTACAATATTACTTATGCAAAAAAAGGGAAACATTTTAAACTAAAACTCATAAAGGATTCTCCTCATATTTTAAAAACTATTAAGCATGAGAAAAAAATTACATCTACTTTAATTAAAAATGAATCTATTAGTGGTATCCTATCAGACAATCGTTTTGGGATTAGACATGCATCTATCCCTTCAGTTTTTATCACACATCAATTACGTGTCTTAAGTGGCTCTACAACTTGGCTGAGCTCTAAATTACATGAAAATATAATTTCGAAATTTGACGAATGCTGGGTGCCAGATCATCCCGGAAATAAAAACCTTAGTGGAAATTTAGGACATGTTAGGGAATTCGGTTCTCAATTAAAATATCTTGGTCCATTAAGTCGATTTAATAAAAAGAAGTGTGCTCCTAAATATGATCTTCTTGTTTTGTTATCAGGACCAGAACCTCAACGCAGCTATTTAGAAATTAAATTATTACAAGATTTAGAATTATACAAAGGGAAGGTGCTTTTTATAAAAGGAAAGATTGAGCCTAGGCAAACTAAGGAAACTGCATATAACATTACTATTTTCAACTTTATGACAACTACTGAGCTTGAGGTCGCTATAAACGAAAGTGACTTAATACTAAGCAGATCGGGATATACCACCATAATGGATTTAGCTAAACTTGAAAAGAAAGCTTTCTTTATACCAACTCCTGGACAATTTGAGCAAGAATATCTAGCAGAAAAATTAATGAAAGAAGGTGTGATCCCAAGTTGTAGTCAGAATAAATTTGAAATACAAATGTTATCTAATACTAACAACTATTCTGGCTTTAAAGCTTTAGATTTCGAATTGAATTTTAAAGAATTATTCAGTCTTTTCTAGAGTAAATGAAAACTCGCTTCCAACACCAAATTCGCTTTCTATATAAATTTTCTCTTCGTGTGCTTCTATAATATGTTTAACTATAGCTAGCCCTAATCCGGAGCCTCCTTCTTTACGAGATCCACTTTTATCTATTCTAAAAAAACGTTCAAATAATCTAGGTATATTCTCTTTAGAAATACCTTCACCGTTATCTGTAACACGTACAATGACTTTATTTTTTATTAAACTTTCAATACTAACCTCTGTTGTCCCTTTTTCTCTTCCATATATTATTGAATTAACAACTAAATTTGTAAGAACTTGCTGAATCCGTTCCCTGTCTCCATAAACTATAATTGGGTTAGTATATTCCATATCAAAGGTTAAAGTAATTTCCTTTTTTACGGCTTTCATTTCAAACAAATCAAAAACACTCCTAACTAATTCTACAATATCAAATTTTTCTTTATTTAGCATTAAATCACCAACTTCTAATTTAGCAATCATGTCTAAATCTTTTATAATATAAATTAGCCTTTCCACACCTTTACTTGCTCTATTTAGGTACTTCTTTCTGATTTTTGGATCTTCCATTGCGCCATCCAAAAGAGTTAAAACATAGCCTTGGACTGTGAATAGTGGTGTTTTGAGTTCGTGAGATACATTTCCCATATACTCTTTTCTATATTCTTCTCTTACTTTTAAAGTTTCAATTTCTAACTTTTTATCTCTAGCATATTTATCTATTTCACGGGTTAATGTCCCCATATCTGTAGTAATTGGCTGCTGTCGTAAACTAGTTGATTCAAGTAAGGTTAAATCGTCATAAATTTTCTTAACGCGCCTATATATAAAACGCTCAACCCTATATTGCACAATAGCAAAACAGAGTATATAACATAGAATAGGAAAAAAAATGACTTGCCAGTTAAATGTATGGTAGTACCATAAAAAAAGACTCACAAGGAGTGTTGTAAATAAAGTAACATATAAAGATGTTCTAATAGCAAATTTATATGACTTCTTAAGATTTTTATGTTGCATTAATCTACAAACTTATAACCAACACCTTTTACAGTTTTAAAAGAGTTATCACCTATTTTTTCACGAAGTTTACGTATATGTACATCAATAGTTCTTCCACCTACTACGACTTCATTACCCCATACTTTGTCTAATATTTCTTCGCGCTTAAATACTTTATTAGGCTTAGTTGCCAGTAAAGATAGTAATTCAAACTCTTTTCTAGGTAATATTATTTCTTTACCCTTATTTGTAATTTTATACTCTTCTCTATTAATAATAAGCTCACCTATTTTAACAATAGCGTCAGAAGCGTTTTCTGCATCTTTTAAACGTCTTAATAATGCTTTAACTTTACTTACTAGTACTTTGGGCTTTATAGGCTTAGTAATATAATCATCTGCACCAGCATCAAAACCAGCAACTTGTGAGTAATCTTCACCTCTTGCTGTTAAAAATGTAATAATTGTATTATTTGAATTTGGTAATTCTCTAATACGTTCGCAAGCCTCAATACCGTCCATTTCTGGCATCATCACATCTAAGATTATTAAATGTGGCTTATGCTTTTTCGCTTTTTCAACCGCTTTGACTCCATTCTCTGCAGTAATAATCTGATACCCCTCTGATGATAAATTATAACCTACTATTTCTAAAATATCTGGCTCATCATCTACTAATAATATCTTGATGTCTTTTTTCTTCACTGTAAACTAAAGTTTTATACTATGTAAATATAAAGTTTATCTCCTTTAATTAAAGACTAAATTAAATTGATAACAATTTTCTAACATTAAGATTGATACAATTTATGAGTTTTTACTAATACTTATGATAAGTCCCAAAGTAAAGGCAAAATATAATAGACAATAAATGTGAGAAGAATAATAGATATAATATTCATCCATACTCCTTTTTTAACCATATCCTCAATTTTTAAATATCCAGAACCAAATACAACGGCATTTGGAGGTGTTGCAACTGGAAGCATAAAAGCACAAGACGCTGCCACTGTTGCACCAACCATTAAGAAATAAGGATGTATATTTAATATAGTAGCCAATGGAGCTAATACGGGTAATAACATGGCTGTGGTTGCCAAATTAGAAGTAATTTCAGTTAAAAAATTAACTGCTGCAATTAGAACGAATAATAATGAAAATAATGAAAGTGTTTCAAGATTAGTCATCTGTCCTCCCAGCCATAGTGCTAATCCACTAGAATCAAATCCTAATGCTAGAGCCATACCTCCTCCAAATAATAGTAATATACCCCAAGGTAGTTTTACGGCATCTTCCCAAGCTATAATTTTCTTATGTTTCTCTTTACTTGGGAGAATAAACAATAAAATGGAAAACATAATAGCTATAATAGTATCATCAATAGCTGGAACAAATTGTTTGATTAAGAACGATCTCGTAATCCAAGCAAAAGCTGTTAAAGCAAAAACGACAAGTACTGTTTTCTCTTCATAAGACACCTTACCTAAAACCTTAAGTTGTCTATTAATTTCATCACGTCCTCCCGGAAATGTTTTTTGTTTAAATTTAAAAGCAAATTTTGTGAGATATAGCCAACATATAGTTAATAATAGTAGCGTTATAGGAAATCCAAAGGAAAACCATTGTGAAAACGTAATTTCAATACCATAAGTTTCTTCTACCACACCAGCAAGAACCAAATTAGGTGGTGTACCAATAAGGGTAGCCATTCCTCCTATAGAAGCGCTATAAGCAATCGCTAACATTAATGCTTTTCCAAAAATTATATTTTCGTCTTCTATAGTAGCTGGATTATCTTTTAATTGTGCTACAATGGCCATACCAACAGGTAGAATCATCACTGCTGTTGCCGTATTTGAGATCCACATGGATAAGAAAGCAGTCGCAATCATAAAACCTAGAATAATGTTAACCACATTAGTTCCTACGACTTTTATAATAGTAAGTGCTATTCGTTTATGAAGCTTCCATTTTTCTATAGCAATCGCCAAAATAAAACCACCTACAAATAGAAAAATATATTTATGTCCATACGAAGCGGTCGTTTCTTTTAAACTTAACCCACCACTTAATGGAAATAAAACTATAGGTAATAATGCCGTAACAGCGATAGGTAAAGCTTCTGTAATCCACCAAATCGCAACCCATACTGCTGATGCTAAAACAGCATTTGCCGCTTCACTTAACCCTTCAGGATGAAAGAATTGTAGAATTATAATGAACATAACTGGACCTGAAAAAAGTCCAATTTTTTGCTTAGTTAATTGCATATTAAATTTAATTAAAGATTAAATCAGCTGCATTTTTTGATGCTATTTCAAAATTATGGTCAGCTCCTTCTTTTATATGTAATTCCCAATGGAATTCTAAATTATTAGTTTCAGCTAATACTGATGCTTTATTATAAAAATACTGTGCTCTGTCTAATCGATTTAAGCCTTGTGCATCAGCAAATATATTATGTCTTAGTGAGGAAGCGTTAGGGTTATTATCTAAACTTCCAACCTGTATAAATAATTTTTTTTGAAAAAGGTTTTCTAAGATGCTAGTCTCTAGAGGTGATTCTGTAAATCCGTAAGGAAAAGAAACCTCTAAATCTGTAACCGTATACCAACCTGAAGCCGACGCCACAACTTTATCATAACGTGCATTAGGTTTGTACATTAAAAACCGATGAGCAACTTGTCCACCTGCAGAGTGCCCAAAAACCTGATATGTCAAAGAATTGTTGTTTATATTTTGGGTAATGTAATCAAATAAAGGCTCTATAACTGAAAATGTCCATTCTGCTTCTGTATTTAAACTTGAAGGTGATGGATTGTCTCCATCAACAAAAACATTTCCAAGATTATACGCATCGCCACCTGGGAAATTTGCGCCAGAAAACTCAGGTGTAATCACTATAAAATTATACTGATTTGCTTTTGTTATCATAGCATCTCTGTAGTCCTTTGCATTTCTTCCATTACCATGAAAAACAAAAAGGATTTCAGTATTAGAATTTGTGTTTGAAGGAATGTAATAATACACCTTCATGACTTTATTACTAAAAGGTGCATACTCAGAATATTCAAAAAAACCACTTCCCGAAGTCAGCTCATTTAGTATTTCTGGGTTATTAGAAGATACAACTGAGTCATCCGAACAAGAATTCAGTATCAAGGAAAAGCAAAGTAAAATACAACAAACTAATATTGAAAGACTATTTTTCATAATGTAAATTACGTTTAGATTTTAGTATATTTATAAGACCAATTATTAAAATTAATGAATACCAATTACAAATTTGTAATAAAGAGAATAAAAGAAGCTTATACAAAACAGGGAAAGTTTAAGCCTTCTAACAAGTATATTATACTTTATCGAGCTATAAAAGATTGTATAACAAATACAGAACTCCCAAATAATTGGTTATTACCGTCTACTAGAGTCTTAGCACAAGAGTTAGAACTCTCTAGAACAACTGTTAATAAAGCTTATGAATTATTACAGTTAGAAAAGCTGATTTTTTCTAAAGCTGGATCTGGAAATCGAATTAGTTATGAAGATCTTACGGAAAAAGAGGATAAGAAAATTATTAAAACTAATAATACATTATACCCTAATATTTCTGAAAAAGGAATTTCATATTCGAAAAATATTTCCCTTTTAAATAGGATGCCAAATAATAATTTGGCTTTTAGGCCAGGTCTACCTCCAATTGACGCTTTCCCTGTAAACCAATGGAAAAAATTACTGAACACCTATTGGAGGCATATTAAATCTTCAAATTTATCTTACTCAAATTCTACTGGTTTATTAGAATTAAAAAAAAGTATTTGTGATTATTTAAATGTTAGCAGAAACATTAAATGTAATTACGAACAAATTGTTATTGTCTCTGGCTCACTGCAGTCTTTATATCTTATTGCCAATGCTCTTATTGATAAAGGAGATTCTGTTGTATTAGAAAACCCTGTGTTTCCTAATGCACACTCAGTCTTTAAGAGTTCTCAAGCCAACTTAATACCTGTTTCGTTAGACAATGACGGTATAGATATAAAGAAAATTAAAGCTATAAAAAAAAAGACTAAACTCATTCATTTAACTCCATCTAATCATTACCCTTTAGGAATTAAAATGAGTTTAAAAAGACGCCAAGATATTCTAAAATGGGCATCCCAACAAAAAGCTTTAATTATTGAAAATGATTATGAAAATGAAATTGCTAACCATTTAGAAAGCATACCTTCAATCTTTAGTTTAGACAAAGAAGACCGCACTATATATATTGGCACATTTAATCGGTTATTACACCCTTCTATAAGACTAGGTTATATGATTATACCTAAGTACCTTATAAATACAATTGAAGCACTACAAGAGCATTCTCACAGGTTTGTTTCCCCTTTTATACAGGTAGTTATGACACAATTTATTGAAAAAAATTATTTATATAAACATATCAGGAATACCATTGAAATTGCAAAAGATAGACACAATTTTTTCGTTAATGAGTTTAATACAATAAGTACAAAGATGCATATTAATCAGAATGCCTGCTCTAGTTTTCATGTTGTTGCTAATTTTAAGTCACCTACTACTATTGATGAAGAAGAACAAATCATATCTAAGCTAAATCAACAAAATATAACAGCACATTCTTTAAGTAAATGTTACATTGGCAACCCTAAAAAAACAGGCCTAATATTTGGGTATTCTGCTGTTAGGCCTTCCATTATAAAACAAAAACTTAAAAAAATGAAAGGTCTAATTTAATTTTAAAAAATTGGTGTTAATAATAATTTAATATTGGTATCTCTGTTTTTAATTAATAAAAATTAACTTTGTTATTGAATTAATTAAATCTTTATTATGAAAAAACTTTACATTTTATTTTTACTATGTTCATTTATAGGCTTCTCTCAAAGCCCTGGTGACATAGTTATTACAGAAATTATGAATAATCCTAATCCCGTTAGTGATACTACTGGTGAATGGTTTGAAATTTTTAATACTACTGGTTCTGATATAGATATTAATGGCTGGACCCTACAAGATGATGGAACAGACACGCATGTTATAGATAATGCGAATGGAACAACAATTGTATCTTCTGGTGGATATTTAGTTTTAGGGAGAACAGCAAATACCGTTACTAACGGTGGTGCACCTGTAGATTATGCTTATGGTGAAAGTGGAGGACACACTTTAGGTAATGGTACTGATGAAGTTGTTTTAGTATCAACAACAGCTGTTGAAATAGCTAGAGTTATTTATGACAATGGAGCAACATATCCAGATTTAACTGGTGCAAGTATGCAATTAGACCCAACTTTTCTAAACGAAACTGATAACGATACAGGTGCAAATTGGTGTGCTTCTACATCTACTTATGGAGATGGAACTGGTTCTTTAGGAACTCCCGGTTCTGCTAACGATGCATGTGCTGCAGTATGTGAAGCAAACTTAGGCGCTAGTGATGCAACATGTGATTCTATTGGACCAGGTGCGACGGATGATACTTACACAGCAACTTTAGCTTATTTCGGAGCTGCAACTGGCGAAAATTTTTTAGTTACAGCGACTTCTGGTACAGTTGACCTTTCTGGTGGTAATGACCCAACAACAGATGCTGCAGGTATTATTACAGTTACTGGTGTTGCAGAAGGTACAGATATAACAATTACTGTAGATAATACTGCTGATGGTGGTTTATGTACTTTTACAAGAGATATAACGAGTCCTGTTTGTTTACCTACAGGTAGTGTAGATTTAGAGTTGCAAGGTATAATTGATTTTACAGTGCCTTCAGGTGGTTCCGATGGAAAAGCAATTCATTTAGTTGCTACTGCCGATATTACAGATTTAAGTGAATATGGCCTTGGTATTGCTAATAATGGTGACGGATCTGATGGACAAGAATATACATTAGATGCAATTGGTGTTAGTAATGGTGATAATATTTTAGTAGTTAGAAGTCTAGCAGCTATGGAAGCTTATTTTACTACTCCTGGTTATAACTTGTTTGAAGTTGTTATTTTAGATGCAGGCGGATCCGTAAGTCAAAATGGAGACGACGCTATTGAATTATATAAATTAGGAGCTCTTGTTGAAACTTTCGGTGATGTAAATTGTCAACCAAACGGAGGTTCAGGTGGCCCTATTTGTGCAGATACTTCTTGGGAATATACAGATTCTTGGGCTTACAAAACAACGCCTGGTACAGTATGGCCAGCTGGATGGACTTACGGGACTGTAGATTGTACAGATGGCAGTGCTACTACGTTTGAAAGCTCATGTGTCTATCCTTTTGTACTAGCTTTATCTAACGAAGACTTTACAGCGTCTGAGCTATCAATTTACCCTAATCCTACTAATAACGGAATTGTAAATATTAAATCTCAAATAGCAGGAGTTAAGACAATAACGTTATTTGATATTATGGGAAGAAACGTACTTTCAACTGAATTAAATTCTGATGTATTAGATGTAAGTTCAGTAAAAACAGGTATGTATTTATTACAAGTTTCTATTAACGGACGTTCGTCTGTTACTAAATTAGTAATCAAATAAGAATTACTTAAATAATTTTTTAAAAGGCGCTCTATTATTAGAAGCGCCTTTTTTATGTTACAAAAATAAAATTGGTATTTATTTGTTTTGCAGATTGGTACTGTTATATAACTTCTCAAATTTATAGATTTGAGAATTGTACTAAATCCATTTATGATGAATATTAAATCTTATCTAAAAAAAATAGTCATACTTAGTTGTATCGTTTCAGGCGTTTCTTCTTGTACTACAGATGATATATCACCAGCATTAGAACTATCGGTCGATGAGACAAACTTAAGTGAAGACAATGGTGTTATCACTTTAACTGCCACATTAAATGCACCAGCTACAGAACAACTGATAATTCCAATATCAATTTCTGACTCAAGTACAGCAACTGAGTCAAGCGATTATACCTCTAGTGCTACTGCAATAACAATTAGTAGTGGAAGTAGTTCTGGCAGTATAACATTTACAGGATTACAAGACACAAATGTTGAAGGTGTCGAAACCCTTATTTTAAATGTGTCGAATGCTCAAAATGTAATATTACTTTCGGATACAGAAATTATAATTTCCATTTTAGATGATGATTCAGATTCTGATGGAGATGGTGTTTTAGATGCCAATGATAATTGCCCAAATGAGGCAGGTGAGATTTCTAATAATGGGTGTCCGTTTCTAGGTTTCCTAATTAATGAAGTTTTATATGATCCTGAAGCTGGTCTACTAGGTGACGCAAATGGAGATGGAACTAGAGATGCGAATGAAGACGAATTTATTGAGTTCTTTAACTCGGGTCCAGAATTAGACTTAAGTGGTTATACTATATCTGATGCCTCATCAGTAAGACATACATTCCCTACTGGTACAATTATTCCTATAAACGGTGTTTTAGTCGTATTTGGTGGTGGCATACCAACTGGAAGTTTTGGTGGTGCTTTAGTTCAAACAGCGTCAGAAGGTCAAATAAACATGTCTAATTCAGGAGATTTAGTTACACTTGCTGATCCTTCAGGTAATGTTATACTAACGTTCGATGTAGAACCATTATCTAATAATCCAAACGAATCCTACACTAGGAACCCTGATCTTACAGGAGATTTTGTACAACATACTCAGGCTGTCGAAGGAGTGTTATTTTCACCAGGAACACAAATTGATGGATCTTCATTTTAAACGTTTTAAAAATAATTAATGAGCTATTTAGGGCCTATAATATCGTTGGTATTTGTAGTTATTGCTGGAAGACTTTTATTAAAAAAGTATAATCCACATGCAGTATTATTAGTTTCTGGATTATTAATGCTAATTGTGGCGCAACTGCTAAATTATAATTTACCAGCACTTAAAGATCCTACAGGCTTTTCCGGGTTTGATTTGTTTAAATATATTAAAGAGTCGTTTAGTAAGACTAACGCAGGTGTTGGTCTAATGATTATGGCTATTGGTGGTTTTGTTGCTTACATAGATCATGTAGGAGCCTCAAATGCCCTCGTATCTGTAGCAATGAAACCTTTAAAATTCTTTAAAAAGAAACCTTATATAGCCGCTTCATTAGTAATTCCTATTGGTCAATTATTATTTGCAGCAATTCCTTCAGCCGCAGGTTTGGGTTTACTATTAATGGCGTCATTATTTCCAATTTTAGTGAATTTAGGCGTAAGTAGATTATCTGCGGTATCTGTTATTACGGCAACTACAGCATTTGGTGTTGGACCGGCATCTGCAATTACTGCTAGTGCTACAAGTATTGCAGGTATAGATACTATCGTATTCTTTTTAAATTATCAAATCCCACTAATATGGCCTCTGAGTATCGTTATGATGATTACCTATTATATTGTAAATCGTTATTACGATAAGAAGAATGGTTTTGAAAAAGAAGTCCATAAAACAGAAGAAAAGGAACTAAAGGCGCCGTTGATCTATGCTATAATTCCAATATTGCCAATTGTACTTTTAATTGTGTTTTCAGAGATATTTAGTCTTTTTAGCGTACCGATTTCAATAGACACCACAACGGCAATGTTTATTAGTCTATTTATCGCATTGATTTGTGAGTTTATTAGAACAAAAAATATAAAACAAGTTTTTGATTCCCTAAAAATCTTTTGGAATGGCATGGGAAATATTTTTAAAACCGTAGTGACCTTAATTATAACTGCTGATATTTTTGCAAAAGGACTTATTAGTCTTGGATTTATTGATGGTCTCTTAGATTTAGCTCAGAATTTAGGTTTTGGAGCCATTGGTATCGGAGTGGTGATGACCATTATGATTTTTCTAGCTTCTATGCTTATGGGTAGTGGTAATGCATCGTTTTTTGCATTTGGTCCCTTAGTCCCAAAAATAGCAAAGACTTTAGGTGTAGAAAGCACTTCCATTATTTTACCAATGCAGTTATCTGCATCCATGGGAAGAACTGTTTCGCCAATTGCCGGTGTTATCATTGCCACCGCAGAAATTGCAAAAGTGTCTACAATATCCATAGTAAAAAGAAATATTATTCCTTTAGTAGTCGCCTTATTGGTAATGCTACTTTATCATTTTATATAACGCTATGCTTAAACTAATAAAAAACACAGAATTATACGCACCTAAATATTTAGGTAAAAAAGATTTACTTCTTGCTGACCAAAAAATAATAGCTATCGCTGATAATTTAGATCAATTTAAAAATGACGCTATAGTTTGGGATGCTAAAGGTAAAATTACAACCCCTGGCCTTATAGATCAGCACATCCATGTTATTGGTGCTGGTGGAAAGGATGGCTTTGCATCTATGACACCAGAAATTAATATGAGTGAACTCATAGCCTGCGGAACAACAACCGTATCAAGTTTGCTTGGTACAGATGGAAGAGCCCGAAATATAAGATCGCTTTACAGTAAAGTCAAAGCTTTAAATCAAGATGGAATTTCTGCTTTTATGCTTTGCGGTTATTACGGAGTAGATTCAGTAACTATTACAGAGAGTATCCAATCCGATATGATTTTTATCGATAAAGTTTTAGGCTGTAAAATTGCGATTAGCGATATAAGATCGTCCTATCCAACTGCTTTAGATTTGCTTAGAAAACTAAGAGATGTAAAGGTTGGTGGTATGATAGGGAATAAAAAAGGGATTCTACATATTCACCTTGGAAACTTAGACACTAAAATGGATGTGCTATTTGAGTTGGTTCAAAAATACCAATTCCCAATAGAGCATATCTCACCAACACATGTTGGCAGAACCAAAGCCCTTTTTGACCAAGCGATAGAATTTGCAAAACTTGGAGGCATTATTGATATCACAACAGGCGCATCACAATATACAGCACCCTATAAATCCGTTTTATATGCGTTAGAACAAGGTGTAGATATGGATTACATGACCTTTAGTTCTGATGGGCATGCAGGCTTGACAAAATTTGATGATAGCGGAAACGCTATAGGTGTGCGTGTCGCTCCTTTTGATAAAAATTTAGAAGGCGTTGTTTTGTTAATTAAAGAAGGAAATGTACCTATAGAAGACGCTTTCAAGTTAATTACCACAAATCCGGCTAGAAATTTAGGTTTGAAACATAAAGGCCAAATAGAAGTTGGGTTTGACGCAGATATTTGTTGCTTTACAGAAGATCTTAAACTAACAGATGTCTTTGCAAAAGGACAGCACATGATGGATAATGGAACCCTTATTGTAAAAGGAAATTTTGAATAATAGTATTAATTATAAAAGTATGAAGGTTATTAAAATAACTAGTCTTTGTGTCTTTATGTTTTTAGGCCTGGTCGCAAGGGCACAAGATGTAAATCTAGACACTTATAAATTTGGCGAAGGACTAAATTTCAGTACTGATGATGGTTATAAATTGAAAATAACTGGGTTTTTACAGCCATATATGGATAGTAAAACCTATACAGAAGTGGACGAAAATAGTAGTCAAAACCGTTTTAGAATGCGTCGAATTCGTTTGCGTTTAGAGGGCAATCTAAAAGATGAACGTTTTAAATATAGATTCGCTTTCGATTTGAGTGGAACGTCAGAAGCAGGAGATACAGAGACAAGTGAATATCTTCTGGATGCCTATGTGTCTTATGATATAACCAGCCGCATTAAAGCGACCTTTGGTCAGCGTTCTACGTTCACTGATAATCGTGAACTGTTTATGGCATCAAACACACTTCAACTCGTAGAGCGAAGTCGTTTAACCTCTGCCTTTGCAGCCATAAGGGAATTTGGTTTATTTCTTCAAGGAAATTTTAAAACAGGAAAAGGCTCTTACATAAAGCCTTATTTTGTACTTACAAATGGTGACGGTCTCAATGCTATAGGAAAAGACAGAGGTGGATTAAAAATTGGAGGAAGAATCGATTATTTACCTTTTGGACTTTTTACAAATAAAGGGCAGTTTAAACAAGCTGATGTCATGAGAGAAACGGCACCAAAATTAGTAATAGGTGCCAACTTTAGTCATAATAATGGAATGAGCAGTCGTCGCGGTCGCGCAAATGGCACCATTCTTTATTTAGATGCTAATGACGAAGAATCATTACCAGATTACACAAAATATGGTATCGATTTTCTTTTCAAATTTAAAGGTTTCTCAGCTCTTGGTGAATTTGTAAAAACAACAGCAATCGTTCCAGAAGATATTACACAACGTATTAGAAATAATGGGACAACATCAACCAATTTTGAGGTTAATGGCATTCAAGATGTGGACAGTTATGTGAGAGGTCGGATGATGCTAGGTGAAGCTTACAATATTCAAGCGGGTTATTTATTTAAAAATGGAATATCAATAGATGGGCGTTATACACGTCTTAATGCAGATGAAAACTCCTTTTTAAATAATGCCACATTTTACAACAGACCTAATTATTATACCATTGGTATTAGTAAGTATTTATCGCGAAGTTATGGTGCTAAAATTCAAGCAGATTGGACTTACATAGACGGTAGCCAAGGTATAAATGACAACAATAGTATGCCTATTCCGGGAAACGAACACTTACTTAGAATAATGTTAACATTTGCATTTTAAGATGGTACGTAAACTAATTTTTATACTCGTCCTTTTCAGTTCAGCAGTGGCTTTTGCCCAGCTAAATCCGCAATCTAAAAAAATAACTAAAACCTTTTTTCCTGATTACGACGCTTTAGAGGATATAACACCAGCACTTGAAAAAAAGAAAGGCTACACAGATTACGAAGAATTAATCTCTTTTCTGAATGCCTTGGTTGCGGAGCACCCAGACTTGATAAAACTGAGTTTTATTGGCGAAAGCCAAAAAGGAAAGCAGATTCCTCTCGTACGTTTAACCGCATCAAATTCAAAAGAAAAAATTAAAGTTTGGATGCAAGGAGGTTTGCATGGCAACGAGCCTGCAAGTACAGAAGGCATGCTCTATTTACTGCACCAACTATTAAACAACTCAAAGTATGTACAGCTTTTAAACGCTATAGATTTAGCTATAATCCCAATGGCAAATATAGACGGTTACGAAAAGCAAGATCGCTATGCTGCAAATGGCCTAGACCTTAATAGAGATCAAACAAAATTAATGGCCCCAGAGAGTGTCTATTTAAAGCAAACATTCTCAGATTTTAGTCCAGAAGTAGCCTTAGATTTTCATGAATATCGACCTTACAGAAAAGACTTTGCACAATTAGGAGCTTTTGGAATTACCTCACTTTATGATGCGATGTTTTTGTATAGTGGCAATTTAAATGTTCCTGAAAACCTTAGGATCTTAACAGATACACTTTTTGTTGAAAATGCAAGAAAGACGCTTGATGAGAACATGCTAAAACATCATGACTATATTTCTACTAGAAAATTTGGTGGTGAAATTCATTTTAATCAAGGTTCCGTAAGCTCCCGCTCAAGTGCCACAAATTATGCGCTAACAAATACAATATCGACCTTGTTAGAGATTAGAGGCGTTGGTATTGGCAGAACCTCTTTTAAAAGACGAATGCATACAACATTTATAATTGCCATCTCTTATTTGGAAACTGCAAGCCAAAATATTCAGCTTGTAAAACAAGAAATTAGTAAGGCATCAGAGCAACAAAATGATGTGGTGGTTACAAGTGCTAGAACTGTTGAAAAAGGGACTATACAAACTATAGATTTAGATGCTAATGCGATTATTGATTTAGACGTCACCATAAGAGATGCACTAAGATCAAAACCAAAATTGGTCAGAAAAAGACCTGCAGCTTATATCATTGATGCAAATCAAAAAGAGATTATAGAAAAACTAAAAATTCTCGGTGCAAAAATTGACATCTTAGAAAATGATAATGAAATTGAAGTTGAAACCTATAGGGTTTCAGAATATAAAAGAGACACAAAAAAATATGAAAAAATAAAACTTCAAACGGTAGAAACTACAATTGAAACTAAAAAGATTCTATTCCCAAAGGGCACTTATAAAGTGAATTTAAATCAAAGAAAAGCAAATATAATTCTCGAGGTTTTAGAACCAGAGGCACCAAATAGTTTTGTGTCGTTTGGTGTCCTAGAAACTGAAAAAGGAAAGGTATTACCAATTTATAGAATAACGAACGAATAAAATAATACCAGATGCGATGCGCAAATACTATTTAGTATTTAAAATAATGAATTGCGAACTGCATTTGACAATTGAACAACAATAAATAAGAACAAATGACCCGAGCAAGAGATTATTTTCCCATTCAAAAAAAATAATGAATTGCGAACTGCATTTGACAATTGAACAACAATAAATAAGAACAAATGAAAAAAGTAGCATTACTCACCGTGTTTTTCTGTATGACCATACTGATCAATGCTCAAGAAAGCGAAGATAAAAATGTAGCAAGCTTTAATCTTGGTAGTGGATTGAATTTTTCTTTTAATGAAGGAAATTATCAGTTTAATTTTGGAGGATTTGTGACACCGACTTATAGTTACAGTAAGGTTTCAGGTAGGGATGGTGAAAACACATTTAACGCCAGAAACGCCTTCTTAATACTAAGCGGAAAAGCAGTTAAAGAAAAGGTAAGCTTTTTAGTTCAAACCGATTACAGCCAGACACAACCCTTATTAGATGCATGGTTAGCCTACCATCCTACAGAAAATATTACGATAACTTTTGGTCAAAAGCAAACCTTTGTAAACAATCGTGAAATGACCTATAGAGAAGACAGACTACAATTTACCGATCGTAGTTTGTTAAGTCAGAACTTAAGTAATACAGGTCGTGAATTTGGTGTGTTTGTAGAAACAAAATTTAAAATTGGGGGTCAATTTGGTATTGCACCAATGGCTGCTGTAACTTCAGGTGACGGTCGAAATTCATTTGGAAGCGATTCTCGTGACACTGATCTAGGAGGTCTAAAAATTGGTGGACGCTTAGATTTATATCCATTAGGCTATTTCACAGAAGGCAATGATTTATTTAGTGCAGATTTAGCGCACGAAGAAACATTAAAATTTGTTATTGGCGCAGCGGCAAGTAAAAACACAGGAGCAAGTAATGCCAATGGTGAAGGGCATGGTGATTTCTTTTTATATAATGCAAATGGAAATGATAATTTCCCAGATTACTCACAGGTGTATATAGATCTATTATTAAAATATAAAGGCTTTTCCTTTTTAGCTGAATATGCTAATGCAAGCGCAGAAGGTTTAGATTTAGTTTATACCGATGAAGCCGCAACACAAATTTTAGCACCACAACAAATAAGCGAATTCTTAGTATTAGGAGATAGCTATAATTTACAAACAGGTTACGTTACTAAAAGTGGATTTGGTTTTGATTTGAGATACGAAAGTGCTACTCCAGAATTTGAATCTAACCTAAATTCTTTACTAACAGACTATAGCAGTTATACTCTAGGTCTAACTAAATATTTCGATAATAATAATTTAAAAATGCAGGCATCAGTAAGTAGCATAGATTTTACTAACGGAAGTAACCAAACTATTGCTGAGTTTTTAGTTCAAATTGTATTTTAATAAAACAAATATTAAGTCTATATAAAAATCCAACCATTAAAATTTGAGAGAATGAAAAAAATTTACACACTATTTTTATTATTTTCATTAGCTAGCTATTCTCTTTCTGCACAGTTAATTATTAACGAAGTATTATTTGACCCTCCAAATGATATTGCCGGAGATGCCAATGGTGATGGCACAAGAAGCGCATCTGCAGATGAGTTTATAGAGTTTATAAATATGTCTTCAACACCATTAGATATTAGTGGATATAAAATTTATGACACAACCAATTATGACCTTCTGCCGGGAACTGACACTCCTCGCCACACCGTGCCAGAAAGCACAATAATTCCTGCAAATGGCATGTATGTTTTATTTGGTGGTGGAACACCAACAGGGATATCAGGAGATATTGTTGAAACATCGACAACGGGTAATTTAAATTTATCAAACTCAGGAGATGTTATCACTATAACAGATGCATCTGGTA
>NZ_DEXW01000060.1:24900-25673 GCF_002364335.1 Winogradskyella sp. UBA3174
GTGACAAGAAGTCCAGATATTACTGGAGATTTTGTACTCCATACCACAGCTAATGCTGCTTTATTATTTTCACCAGGTTCAACTACTGGTGTTGCTCCGCCTCTTACACTTAGTCCAAATACTACAGATTCCTTTATTTTTGATCCTCAAGCGCCTTTAAATAGACCTCCAATTGAAGTGTTTTATCACATTCCAGCAGGAGATATTACTACTATGCCTATACTCATGGCTTTTCATGGAGCAGATAGAGATGGAGGACCTCACAGAGATTATTGGATAGCGATGGCTAATGAAAATGGTTTTATAGTTATTGCGCCAGAGTTTTCAAGTGCCAATTATCCTGGTTTAGGTGATAATTACCTAATGGCTAATATCTTTGATGATGGAGACAATCCAAGTCCAGAAACTTTTAATAGCGAAAACGAATGGACGTTTTCTACTTTAGATCCAATATTTGAAACTGTAAAAGCAGCTATTTCAGGTACTCAAGAAAAATATAGTGCTTGGGGACATTCTGGTGGTGCACAATTTTTACATCGGTTTGTTACATATTTACCGAACAGCAATTTAGATGTTGCCGTTTGTTCTAACGCAGGATGGTACACCGTACCAGAAAATGGAGTTAGTTTTCCTTACGGCATTGATAATGGACAATTACCAACGGTAGATTTGACCGCAGCATTCTCAAGAAAGCTAATTGTGCATTTAGGCCAGAATGATAATGACCCGAATTCAGGATTAAGACGTAATGACGTTGTAGATGCGCAACAAGG
>NZ_DEXW01000060.1:25832-34314 GCF_002364335.1 Winogradskyella sp. UBA3174
ATTTATCCTAATCCAACAAAAACGGGTGCTGTTACTATTTCTTCATTAAATAATGACGTAATTAATATACGCGTTTATGATCTACTAGGAAAGCAAGTTAAAAATGAGATACTGACTAATAATACACTTAATGTTTCAGATTTAAACACTGGTGTTTATATTATAAAACTCACTCGAAATAATGCTACAGTGACTAAGAAATTAGTGATTAATTAAAAAAATATCTTTTAAGACAAATAAAGCGTAGCTAGATATTTTGAGCTACGCTTTTTTATTTTCCATACTTTTGCTGAATGATTAACCAAGAGCGTATTTTTAATATAAAATCTACCAAAGATTTTGAGGCTATAGCCTTAGGTGTTTTTAGATTTCAATTTGAAAATAATCCCGTTTATAGATCGTTTTGCGACTTACTTTATAAGCATCCTTCAGATATAAATAGAATTGAAAACATCCCTTTTCTGCCTATTCAATTCTTTAAAACACATAACGTTTTAAGCAGTAATGAGTCTATAAAAAAAACCTTTACTAGTTCTGGCACAACAGGAAGTCTAACAAGTAAACATTTAGTAACTGATATAAAACTTTATGAAGAAAGCTATCTAAGAGGATTTAATCATTTTTACAATGCTATTGAAGGCTGTGTAGTATTAGCCTTATTACCATCTTACTTAGAAAGAGAAGGCTCATCTTTAATATATATGGTTAACGATTTAATCTTAAAATCCAAGCAACCAGAGAGTGGATTCTACTTAGATAATCTTGAAGATTTAGCAAAAATATTAAAGAAACTTGAAGCTAGAGGTCAAAAAACGTTACTTATTGGAGTGTCTTTTGCGCTACTAGATTTAATTGAGAAATTTCAATTTAATCTGAAGCATACCATAGTCATGGAAACTGGTGGTATGAAAGGCAGACGAAAAGAAATAATTAGACAAGAACTGCATCACATCTTACAATCTGGTTTTGGCGTATCAGAAATTCATAGTGAATATGGTATGACAGAACTTTTAAGTCAAGCGTATTCTAAAGGCAATGGTGTTTTTGAATGCCCTACTTGGATGAAGGTTTTAACCAGAGATACTGAAGATGCACTTACACTTCAAAAACCAAATAAAACAGGAGGACTAAATATTATAGATTTAGCTAATCTTAATTCATGCTCTTTTATTGCTACACAAGATTTAGGTAAAGTTGACTCCAATGGACTGTTTGAAATTATTGGCCGTTTTGATAACTCAGATATCCGTGGGTGTAATCTCATGGCTTTGTAAGTAATTATAATACCACTCGTCTATTTAGACTATATAAGGTATTTATTATGAAGTATATTATTATATTTTTTATCAGTATTACCTATGGTTTTGCTCAAAACTTAGACTACAATACCAAGAAGGGTTTTGCTGCAGAAGGTTATGATGTTGTTGCCTATTTTAACAATGAAGCCTTAGAGGGTTCAAAAAAGTTTACGACAAAATTTGATCGTATAAATTACAAATTTAATTCTCAGAAAAATCTAGACGCTTTTGAAAAAAACCCTAAAGCATTCATTCCTCAGTATGGTGGCTATTGTGCTTATGCAGTTGCTAAAAGCTCTAAAAAAGTAAGTATTAACCCAGAAACGTTTGAAATACGAGACGGCAAACTCTATTTATTCTATAACTCTTGGGGAAATAATACACTTGAAAAATGGAAAAAAGAAAATGTGAAAGGTTTGCAAGAAAAAGGCGACTTAAATTGGGAGGCTGTAAAATTTGATTAATTCTATGAAAAAGAAAAGTTAAAATTAGCCCTAGTTGATTAATTGGTTAGAGATGCCCGAAAGAGATTTCGGGTATTTTTTTATATAAAAAAGCCTGCTAAGCTTTATAAGCTTAACAGACTTTATCTTTATTTACAGTAAACCCTTAAATTACCTTTAGGATAAAATTGGTCTTCTTACCTCTACTGATTATTACATACTTCTCATTAATTAAGTCGTCAGAAGATAACATATAGTCTTCTTTCACCTTTACTTTATTTACAGCTACAGCATTTTCTTTTAAAGCTCTCCTAGCGTCTCCATTAGAGTTCAAAAAATTTGTTTTTGCAGCCAAAGCACCAATCATGTCTAAACCTTCTTCAAATTCTGCTTTAGAAATTTCAGCTTGTTTTACACCTTCAAAAACGTCTAAAAAAGTTTTTTCATTCAAGATTTTAATATCGTCTTTAAAGGTTTTACTAAATAATATTTGAGAAGCACTTACTGCATTCTCAAACTCATCTTTAGAGTGAACCATTATTGTGATTTCTTCCGCTAAGCGCTTTTGCAAAAGTCTTAAATGTGGTGTTTCAGAATGTTCAGAAATTATTTTTTCAATCGCTTCCTTGGTTAAAAATGTAAATATTTTAATATACTTCTCGGCATCTTCATCACTAGAGTTTAACCAATACTGATAAAACTTATATGGAGACGTTCTATTGGCATCTAACCAAACATTACCACCTTCAGACTTTCCAAATTTAGAGCCGTCACTTTTCGTAATTAAAGGACATGTAATGGCAAAACCTTTACCTCCACCAACACGTCTAATTAGTTCTGTACCTGTTGTGATATTTCCCCATTGATCGCTTCCACCCATTTGAATGGTGCAGTCGTTATTTTTATATAAATGCAAGAAATCATAGCCTTGTACCAGCTGATATGTAAACTCTGTAAAACTCATACCGTCATTAGTAGACTCGCTCGAAATTCTATTCTTTACAGAATCTTTAGCCATCATATAATTAACAGTAATATGCTTACCCACATCTCTAATAAATTCTAGGAATGAAAATTCTTTCATCCAATCATAATTATTTACCAGAACAGCTGCATTGGAGGCATTACTTTCAAAATCTAAAAAATGAGAAAGTTGATTCTTAATTGCATTTTGATTGTAGCGTAACGTTTTTTCATCTAATAAATTACGCTCACTAGACTTCCCAGAAGGATCACCAATCATACCTGTAGCTCCACCTACTAATGCAAATGGCTTGTGACCACAACGCTGATAATGAGCCAATAACATAATGGGTACCAAGTTACCAATATGTAAAGAATCTGCTGTAGGATCAAAACCCACATAAGCACTTCGCATAGCTTCTGTAAGATGCTCCTCTACTCCTGGCATGCTATCATGCAACATTCCTCTCCAGGTTAATTCTTCAACAAATTTATTTGCCATCACTTTATTTGATTCAATATTATGTGCGTAAAGATATGTTTCCGCTTTAAAAGACAAAAGACAATTCTAAAAAACCGTAACTTTACTTCTGCAGCACTCAAAACGAGTGCTATGTTAATACTGTAATATTTATATGATTTTAGTAACTGGTGGAACAGGATTAGTAGGTTCGCATTTACTCTTTAATTTGGTAAGCACCAATATAAGCGTGAGAGCAATTTACAGAAGAGAAAAAACACTGAGTCGTGTTAGGCATGTCTTTTCTTATTTTTCTGAAGATGCAGACCTTCTTTTTAAAAAGATTGAATGGATTGAAGCCGACATTAGTGATATTCCTAAATTACAAAACGCCTTTAAAGGAGTAACACACGTTTACCATTGTGCTGCATTTGTGTCTTTTGAACCAGATAAGGAAAAAATATTACGTAAAATTAACATTAAAGGCACTGCTAATATTGTAAACCTGAGTTTAACTAACGGAGTTGAAAAACTATGTTATGTAAGTTCTATTGCAGCTATTGGACACCACACAAATCCTGAAAAATTAATTGACGAACAAACGTCATGGAATCCTGAAGAAGATAACAGTGTCTATGCCATTACTAAATACGGTGCTGAACTAGAAGTTTGGAGAGGCACACAAGAAGGTTTAGACACCGTTATAGTTAATCCTGGTGTAATTTTAGGCGCAGGTTATTGGAATGGCGGAAGTAGCGGAAACTTATTTAAACAAGTATATAAAGGAATGCGCTATTATGTAACAGGTGTTGTTGGTTATGTTGATGTTTGGGATGTTGTTAAAGCCATGCAGCAATTAATGGACAGCACTATTAAAAACGAAAATTTTATTTTAGTATCAGAAAATTTAAGCTTTAAAACGTTTCAGCAAAAAGTAGCAATAGCACTTAATGTTAATACACCTCAAAAAGAAGCGAAACCTTGGCTACTCAATATCGTTTGGCGATTAGACTGGTTAAATCATAAACTTTTTGGTAAACGCAGAGTATTATCTAAGCAGAGTGCAAAATCAGCTATTAGTGTTACTAAATATGATAATTCTAAAATTAGCAATACACTTAATTTTGAGTTTAAGCCTATAGAAAACTCAATAAATGAAGTGAGCTCCTTATATCTTAAGGATTTGAAAGGGTAAAACCTAAGCTATACTATCTTTACTTTTTTTAGTGCGCTTTTTATTTTTGTCTACTCTATTTATAGAGTCTTGCTTTTTCTTCAATTTTTTGGCATCCTCTTTTAGTTGTTCTTCATGGATACTTTTCTCACTTTCTAATCTAGCTTTTACTTTTTCTACAATGTCTTTATAGGTTTCAGAATTAAAAGTATGATACCTGTTACTTTCTTTAAATTGAAGACTATCAATATTATATTTATCTAAAATATATGTCTCAGGAATAAATCCATTTTTTTCTAGAAGTTTTCTATTAACGCCTTTGGCAGCATTTATAACATATAAATCATATAAAATATCAGACATTTTTTCCTTAGAAATAAGGTTAGCTGGTTTTTCTGGCTTACTCGAATTATCACATGCAGCAAACAAAAAAACAAATACCAATATTACACCTATACTTTTGTACATTCTATCTATTAAAAGTTAATCGTTCACCTGCTTTAACGTCTAATACCTTAAAATTGTTGTAGGCTAATTGACCATTTACAAATGTATGTGTAATTCTACTTTTAAAGGTATTACCTTCAAAAGGAGACCAGCCACATTTATAAAGAATATTCTCTTTATTAACGGTCCAAGGGTTTTGTAAATCTACAATAACCAAATCAGCATAATAGCCTTTTCTTATATAACCACGATTTTCAACATCAAATAATATCGAAGGATTGTGCGCGGTCTTTTCAACTATTTTTTCTAGACTAATTTTACCTTGGTGGTGCGCTTCTAATAAAGCTACTAACGCATGCTGTACTAAAGGTCCACCTGAAGGCGCACTAGTATATGGATTGTTTTTTTCTTCTAATGTGTGTGGCGCGTGGTCTGTAGCTATGACATCTATTCTATCATCTAAAAGTGCTTTCCAAAGTTGATCTCTATCTTTAGCTGTTTTTACAGCCGGATTCCATTTAATATGACTTCCTTTTTTAGCATAATCCTCATCCGAGAACCACAAATGATGAATACAGACTTCTGAAGTTATCTTTTTATCTTTTAATGGAACTTTATTTGAAAATAGTTTCGTTTCTTTTCCTGTAGATAAATGAAAAACGTGTAATCGTGCTCCTGTTTTCTTAGCCAACTCAATCGCTTTTGAAGACGACAAATAACAGGCTTCTTCACTTCGGATCATAGGATGCTTTTCCATAGGAATATCGTCACCATATTCAGCTTTGTATTTTGCTAAATTCTTTCTTATAGTTGCTTCATCTTCGCAATGCACAGATATAACCATATCAGTACTTAAGAATATTTTCTCCAAAACTTTAGGATCATCAACTAACATGTTTCCTGTAGATGAACCTAAGAATATTTTTAATCCGGCTACAGTTTTAGGATCTACTTTAAGTATCTCGTCTAAGTTGTCGTTTGTTCCACCAAACATAAAAGAGTAGTTGGCGTGAGATGATTTTGCTGCAATTGCAAATTTCTCTTCTAACTTTTTAACCGTAGTAGTTTGTGGAATGGTGTTTGGCATTTCTATAAAAGACGTAATTCCACCAGCTAAAGCTGCTCTAGATTCTGTTTCTATGTTTGCCTTTTGTGTTAACCCTGGTTCTCTAAAATGAACTTGGTCATCTATCATACCTGGTAAGACATAATTTCCTTCTACATCAATTACTGTGATATCAGCAGATTTTACACTAATTGAAATATCTATATCCTTAATGATATTATCTTCAATTAAAATATCACCTTCAAATATTTTACCTTCGTTGACTATTCTTGCGTTTTTTATGAGGGTATTTCGCTTCATGATATATATTACTTAGTAAATAAACTTTTTAATTTTAAACTTATAACTCCAAAAATAGCTTCAGATATTATACTTCCGCTCATTTTTGATTTCCCTTGTGTTCTGTCTTTAAAAATAACAGGTATTTCTTTAATTTTAAAGCCTTTATTAGTTGCTTTAAATTTCATTTCTATCTGAAAGGCATAGCCAATAAATCTAATATTACTTAAATTTATAGTCTCTAAAACGCTGCGTTTATAACATACAAAACCAGCTGTTGCGTCTTTAACACGCATCCGTGTTATCAATCTCACATACCTTGACGCTCCATAAGACAATAAAATACGAGACATTGGCCAATTAACTACTGTAATTCCCTTAACATACCTGGAGCCTACTGATACATCTGCACCATCAATAGCACAGGCATTATAAAGCTTTATAAGATCATCTGGATTATGAGAAAAATCAGCATCCATTTCAAAAATAAAATCATAATGTTTTTCTAAACACCAATTAAAACCAGCAATGTAAGCTGTGCCTAAACCACTTTTTTTATCGCGTTTTAATAAAAATAAACGCTCTGGATATTCTTTTATAAGCGCATTTACTTTATGTGCTGTTTGATCTGGTGAGTTGTCATCTACCACAAGTACATGAAACACTTTTTCTTGTGAAAATACAGCTCTAATAATCGCTTCAATATTCTCAATCTCGTTGTATGTTGGGATGATGACTACTGCGTCAGACATTTAAACTATTTAAAAACACTTCTTTGAGTGGCATTATTATTTTACAAAAGTAAAGTTTTTAATGCAGTAAAGATGTAAAATATTTTTTTGAGTCTAGGAAAAAATCATGTGGTGTTAAACTTTTTTCTTTATAATTTAGCATTATGCGAAATTTCATTACTCATAACTGGTTTACTATTTTTACGGTGTTGAGTCTAACCCTCGTTGTAGCAGCAAAATATGTCAATGCATTACGTTTTAACGATTTTTTGCTCGTAATTAGCAATCCAAAATATTTAAAAATCTACTCGAGAGATCAAAAATTTATTGATATTTTTGATGGTCTTCTTTTTATAAACCTTTCTATATCACTTAGCATATTTATTTACTTTGGGTATTCTACGTTTGTAACCCCATTAACTTTTGAGTTGGTTGAATTTTTGAAACTTCTATTTGCCGTTTCTACCATAGTGATTATAAAAACCCTTTTAGAACGACTTATAGGCAGTCTTTTTGAAGTTGATAACTTAATTGATGACTATCTTTTTCAGAAAACAGCTTTTAAAAACTATTCTGGTATGTTACTTTTAATTACCAACCTTTTTTTATTATACAGTAACACCCATACTAATATTATTATAATCATAGCATTTACTCTTGTTTTCCTCGTTAATCTTATCGGATTCTTTACATCATTTAAAAAACATCAAAAACTACTAATACCTAATTTTTTCTATTTTTTATTGTATCTTTGCGCTCTCGAAATTGGACCTTATATACTGTTATATAAGGTCATTACGGAGTATAACACTTAAATAAAGCGTTTACATATGAAAGTGAAAACGATTTTAGTATCGCAACCAGAGCCTAAAATAGAGAACTCTCCATACTACGATTTGCAAGAGAAGCAAAAGGTAAAAGTAGACTTCAGACCTTTTATTCATGTAGAAGGTGTTTCAGCAAAAGATATTAGACAACAAAAAATAGAACTCAGCAAGTATACTGCTATTATACTAACCAGTAGAAACTCAGTAGACCATTTTTTTAGAGTAGCAGATGAGATGCGCTTTAAAGTGCCAGATTCTATGAAATATTTTTGCCAGTCTGAAGCTGTTGCTTATTACTTACAGAAATACGTAGTTTATAGAAAACGTAAAATCTATGTTGGTAAACGTAATTTTGAAGATTTAATGCCTTTAATTAAAAAATATAAGGATGAAGTATTCTTATTACCTACTACAGACAAAGTTAAACCTGTAATACTAGAAATACTAGATGATTTAGGTGTTAATTGGACACAAGCTACATTCTATAAGACTGTAATTAGTGACTTATCTGATTTAACAAATGTCTATTATGATATTTTAGTATTCTTTAGCCCTTCTGGTATAGATTCTTTATTTCATAATTTCCCAGACTTTGAACAAAAAGATACACGTATAGCTGTATTTGGAAACACTACCGTAAAAGCTGTAAAGGAAAAAGGACTGCGTGTAGATATTTCTGCACCAACACCAGAAACGCCATCTATGACCATGGCATTACAGAAATATATTGACTCAGTAAATAAAGGTAAGTAGTTAAAAACTTATTTGATTATATAAAAAAAGCGATTCTAAAT
>NZ_DEXW01000060.1:34469-61635 GCF_002364335.1 Winogradskyella sp. UBA3174
ATTTAGAATCGCTTTTTTTATATTTAATTTTAACTACTAAAATGTATAGCGTTGTGGGCCTCCACGTCTAATTTCTTCAGAAGCGTAAGATTCAAACTGCTTAAAGTTTTTTCTAAATGAGTTAGATAACTTAAATGCCATTTTATAATAAGCTTCATCATCATTCCAAGTTGTTCTTGGACTTAACACGTCAGTTGGTACTCCAGGACAAGATCTTGGTTGAGCGACACCAAATACTGAATGTATATGGTAATCTTCATATGTATAATCACCTAAATCACCATTTAGTGCAGCATTAATCATTGCGCGCGTGTATTTAAGTTTCATTCGGGTTCCGACTCCATAAGGGCCAGCTGTCCAGCCTGTATTTACTAACCATACATTAACGCCAGCATCTTTCATTTTCTTACTTAACATATCTGCATATTCCGTAGGATGTAAAGGCATAAAAGGTGCGCCAAAACATGCCGAGAATGACGGCATAGGCTCTACAACACCTGCTTCTGTACCTGCAACTTTTGCTGTGTAACCAGAAATAAAATGGTAAGCAGCTTGGCTTGGTGTTAGCTTAGATATTGGAGGTAATACGCCAAAAGCATCTGCTGTTAAGAAAAATATATTCTTAGGGGTTTTACCAATAGATGGTTTTCTAATATTATCTATATGATAAATAGGATAACTTACTCTTGTGTTTTGTGTGATAGACGTATCTGCAAAATCTACAGCTCCTTTATCATCCAATACAACATTTTCGAGAATCGCTCCTTTTCTAATTGCTGCAAAAATCTCAGGTTCTTGCTCTTGTGATAAGTTAATCACTTTAGCATAGCAACCGCCTTCAAAATTAAATACAGTATTTTCTTTAGTCCAACCGTGCTCGTCATCACCAATTAAACTACGATTTGCATCTGTAGATAAGGTTGTTTTACCAGTACCTGATAATCCGAAGAAAATTGCTGTATCACCTTCTGGTCCTACATTTGCACTACAGTGCATTGGTAATGTTTCTTTAAAAACAGGTAGAATAAAGTTTAAAGCAGAAAAAATTCCTTTTTTAATTTCACCTGTATATCCAGTTCCCCCAATAAGTGCAATTTTGCGTGTAAAATCTAATATAGCGAAGTTATGTTGGCGAGTACCATCTACAGCAGGATCTGCCATAAAACCTGGGGCGTTTACTACAGTCCACTCAGGGGAAAAATCTTTTAATTCTTCTTCTGTAGGACGTAAAAACATATTATAAGCAAACATATTACTCCATGGATACTCATTAATAACTCTAATATTTAACTTGTAATCTTCATCTGCACACGCATAACTATCTCTTACGTAAATTTCTTTTTCATATAAATAGGCTGTTACCTTATCATATAGCTTTTGAAATTTATCACTATCAAAGGCTAAGTTGATATCTCCCCACCAAACTTTATTCTCTGTAATCGCATCTTTCACAATGAATCTATCCATTGGTGAACGCCCTGTAAACTCGCCTGTGTTAACAGCTAAAGCACCGGAAGAGGATTCCAACCCTTGATTTTTAGAAATTGTTTCAGCATGAAGTTCGTCTGAAGATAATTGATACTTAATTTTAGCGTTTTTAATACCGTATTGATCTAACGAAATCGTTTTCGTTGAAGATATATGGTTTACCATAATTTTTGTATTGTTTTAGGATACAAAATTAAAACTTTATTTTAAAACAACAGTGCGGATTAACATTAATCGACCTTTAACTTCAATATTCCGATTAACATAACCAACCATGCAATTATTAACGATAAACCACCAATAGGTGTTATTAAGGCAATGTTCTTAAAATCAAACCTTGAGAGTTCATTTGTAGCAAGTCCATAAATTGATCCAGAAAACAAAATTAGACCGATAATCACTAAATAAAATATGATATTTTTACTTTTTTGACTCACAAAAGATGTACCTCCTAAAATTAGTAATAAAAAAGCATGATATATTTGATAACGCACACCTGTTTCAAAAGATTTAATAGCATTAGCATCAACTAGTTTCTCCAAACCATGAGCTGCAAATGCCCCTAAACTAATTCCTAAAACCCCTAAAATAGCACCAGCTGTTAATAATTTTTTGTTCATATTAAAGTTGCTTTTCGGTTTCTATTCGTTATTGTATTTGTTACTTTCGTATTTTACAAAATTAGTCATCTAAAGCCAATATGCGAAAGATTTTAATCATCGGTGCCGGAAAATCGTCATCATACCTTATAAAATATTTACTAGATAAATCGCAATCTGAAAATTTTAAAATCACCATCGGTGATCTTAATGTTGCCAATGCTAAAAAACTTGTCGGTAATCACTCCAATACAGAGGTTATTCATCTCGATGTTTTTAATTCAGAATCGAGAATTACAGCCGTTAAAAATGCTGATATTGTGGTATCTATGTTACCTGCACGTTTTCATATTGAAGTGGCAAAAGACTGTATTACCTACAAGAAGCATATGGTAACAGCATCTTATGTTAGCGAAGAAATGCAAGCACTAGATGAAGATGCCAAAGCTAACGGACTTGTCTTTATGAACGAAATAGGTGTAGATCCTGGTCTAGATCACATGAGTGCTATGCAAGTTATAGACCGTATTAGAGACAAGGGCGGAAAAATGATTTTGTTTGAATCTTTCACAGGTGGCTTAGTAGCACCAGAAAGTGACAATAATCTTTGGAATTATAAATTTACTTGGAATCCTAGAAATGTTATTGTTGCAGGGCAAGGTGGAGCTGCGAAGTTTCTACAAGAAAGCCAATTTAAATACATTCCTTACAATCGTTTATTTAGACGTACCGAATTTTTAGAGATAAAAGGTTATGGACGTTTTGAAGCTTATGCCAATAGAGACTCTTTGAAATATCAGAATGTTTACGGATTAGACTATATAAAGACCTTATATCGTGGCACAATGAGACGTGTTGGTTTTAGCAGAGCTTGGAATGTTTTTGCTCAAATGGGAATGACAGATGATAGTTATACTATCGATGACAGTGCCAACATGAGTTATCGTGATTTTGTAAATGCCTTTTTACCTTATAGTCCAACAGATTCTGTAGAACTAAAATTTAGACATGCTCTTAAAATAGATCAAGACGATATTGTTTGGGATAAATTTTTAGAATTAGACATTTTTAACTCTAAAAAGATGGTAGCATTAGACAAAGCATCACCAGCTCAAATTCTTCAGAAGATTTTAATGGATAGTTGGACACTAAGTGCAGACGACAAAGACATGTTAGTGATGTATCATAAATTTGGCTATGAACTTAATGGGGAAAAATATCAAATAGATTCTACAATGGTTACTCTAGGTGAAGACCAAACCTATACTGCAATGGCAAAAACTGTTGGATTACCTGTTGCAATAGCGACTATAGCAATATTAAACGGTAAAATAAAAACACCTGGAGTTCAAATACCTATTACAAAAGAAGTTTACACACCTATTTTAGAAGAACTAGAAACTTATGGAATCGTATTTAAAGAGAAAGAGGTTTCATATTTAGGCTATAACCCATTAAATGTTTGAACTGAAGCTTTAATACATTAATCTATACCGTTACAAATACCAAAATAAAGACTCAATTTCTATTATATACTTTTAGATTGAAATCGTTTTCTTATTTTTAACTTTCAATTCTTGAACATTAGGTATGAAAATTAGTGATAAAGGTATTTTTATTGATGGTATTGATAAAAAAATACTGAGAGCCTTAATGGCAGATGCCAGAACCCCTATTTTAGAAATAGCACGTAATGTCGGCATCTCTGGTGCAGCAATACATCAGCGTCTCAAAAAACTTGAAAAGTCAGGTTTATTAGCAGGTTCAAAATTTATTATTAACCCAAAAGTTTTAGGCTATACAACCATGGCTTTTGTTGGTGTTTATTTAGATAAAGCCGTTAGTAATCCGGAAGCTGTTAAGCAATTAAAAAAAATTCCAGAAGTTATAGAATGTCATTATACAACAGGGCATTGGAGTGTTTTTATTAAGATTTTAGCTAAAGACAATGAGCACTTAATGCATGTGCTAAATTCTGAAATACAAAGTATAAAAGGAGTATCTCGTACAGAGACTTTTATTTCTTTACAAGAACAAATTAATCGCCAGATTAAGATATAATAAGTAGTAACTAATAACAGCAAATACTGCTGCTAAACAAATATTTACTACATTGTTATCTAATTTTTATGTGAAATCATAAAAAAAGACCCAAATCAATTCGTAGAATTTTGATGTTTTAATAAAAAAAATCAAGGTTTTACTTAACCTAAATCTTAAAATATGAAGGACCTACAACTTCTCACTATTTTATTTTTTTCTGTTATTACGCTATCGTGTAATAAAGATGAAAATAATGACAATCTTCCTCCACAACAAGAAACATTTGAAGCTACAATTAATGGAGGTACTTATGATAACTATTCATTTACAATAGGTGCTTATCAGATTACCAAAGGCACTAATGGCAATACGTTAAGTATAGATATCGCAGATCCTAATGGAGACATGGTTACACTATTCTTAAATGGAGATGGAGGCTTTAGCAGTAATACTGTTAAACCAATGGGAGGTATCGATTCTAATAACTTTGTGACTTATGGATTAATAAGACAATCTAACCCACAGCTTTCTTATTTTTCATCAAGTGGTAATGTTACAATAACCAATAATAGAGAACACCCAACAGAATTAGGACATCGCTTAATTTCAGGAACGTTTAGTATTACGGCTACTTCTAGCGATGGCTTAAATACGACTTCGATGACTGGCTCATTTATAGAATTAAATTATGTTGATTAGTATTAATAAATGCTAATTTTGAAATTGAGACAACAAAAAATGTGTTCTAAATTAGGGAGGTTCGTTGTGCCTGCTAAAGCTACCAAATCATAAATCATAGTAACTGTACCATCAACATCCTCCATATAAAAGCCTTGTGTTCCTTCCAGTGGTGGAAGACCTATGTCATCAATAAAAGACTGAGCAGATGCTACTCCAAAAAAATCGGTATCTGTAAAACCTATTGGTCCATTTGCTGTTGTTGGATCTAAAATAATAGAATAGCCTATAGTAGTTGCAGAACCAGTTTCTGTAACATAAATAAGCCCACAAGGTGCAGCATAATTTGCTAGTGTATGAATTGTTGTTGCGTCTGCATCAAAATATTCACAAAAATCTGAAACAGGATTAAATGTGGCATGTAGTACATTTTCAAATCCTTGCATGACTTTTGCCATCATTATTGATGGTGAGAAAAAAGTAATAAAAGTAATTTTGTTTTCATAGTACGTAGTTTTAAATTGTTTTCTCAAAGTTGTATCTCTGTGCTCAAAAAATAAGCGCAATTAAACCCATCTTCAGAATCAAGTACAAATACCTGATTTTAAAAAACATTTCTAGTAGATTATATTTAAGCCATTTTATTCTATAATTTTGGGAATACTAATTGTTTGCTTTTATAGATTCTAAGACATGGATATGCTTCACGATTTTTTTGACTATTTATGTGTCGTATTGATTATTGTCAATGCTGCACTATTCATCTATAGTTACAAAGAGAATCGCAGAAATCTATCGTATAGATTATTTTGTATGTACCTTATAATTTCTGTGGTTATAAACCTATTTGTAATCATACTAGGTAGTTATAAAATTAATAACCTCTATTTTTCTCATTACTATTTTATTCTTCAGTTTATATTATTATCACTCTTTTATAGAACCTTATTTATTAAAAACCAGAAACAGATTGTCTCAGCCGTTTTAGTAACTGTAGTTGGAATATTAAGTATTCAATATGCTTATTCACCAGAATTGTATTTTAAATTCAATACAACTGAAGTGTTTTTAACCTGTTTCCCAATTGTGGTTTATGCTATGATACATTTATATAACTCATTGAATAAATCACCAAAGTATCTGTATATTAATGCAGGTATTTTAATTTATCTAGCAACAAGTACTCTGATTTTTATTTTAGGAGATTATTTAAGTGGTTCTAATACTGGAGCTGTGAACAATATTTGGTTAATTAATAAAGTACTTTATGCAACTTATTTAGCATTAATTTTAACAGAATGGTGGAAGAACTTCAGGTTAATCAAGAACAAATAATTGATGCACTCGTCTATGGATTAATTTTCTTATTGTTAACAGCTCTAGGGATCATCCTTTTCTTTTTTTACTCAAGACGTAAAATTGTAAAGAAAGAAATTGAAAAATTTAATACTAAACTAGAGCATCAAAATAAAATTTTACAAACAACCATTAAGGTACAAGAAGAAGAACGCTATAGAATTGCGCAAGATTTACATGATGCTATTAGCTCAAAATTAAATGTAGTAAGCTTAACAACAAACGTATTATTAGAAGACAGCAAAATAAAGAATATACACAGGGAAGCTTTAGACCATATTCTTGATATTACGACGCAAACTCTAGAAAGCACCAGGAAAATTGCTCATAAGCTTTTACCTCCAATATTAGATAAATTTGGACTTAAAGTAGCACTTAAAGAATTATTTGATGAGTTTACTTCTAATACAAATATTAAAATAACATCTGATATAGACACCCTAGGTTTTTTAAATAAAAACAGTGCGCTTCATCTTTTTAGAATTACTCAAGAATTAATAAATAATGCACTCATACATGGATATGCAACCCATTTAGATATAAATCTTAAAAAAACCAACGATGGCTTCGTGCTTGTTTTTAAAGATAACGGAAAGGGCTTTGACATAAATAATAACTCAAAAAAAGCAGGTCTAGGTTTGCAAAATATAAATAGTCGTGTATCTATTTTAAAAGGAAATCTCAAAATTGAAAGTTCTTCTCAAACAGGAAGCAAATTCACCATAAATTGTAAATCTTATGCCCTCTAAAATAACCTTAGCACTTGCTGATGATGAACTTTTGTTTAGGCAAGGGCTTATCTCTATTATTAGTAAAGAAAAAAAATTAGACATCCTTTTTGATGCTGAAGATGGTAATGACTTGATTAAACAATTAAGAACTGCAGCTGTTAAACCTGAAATTATTCTAACAGATTTAAAAATGCCTGGTCTCAATGGTGTTGAAGTAACAAAACTCGTTAGACAAGAGTTTCCATGTATTAAAATCATAGCACTGACAAGTTATTACAGCAAGCAATTTATATTGAATATGATCTCTATTGGAGCTGTAGCTTATTTAGCAAAAAACAGCACCCCAAAACTTATGATTAAAACCATTAACGAAGTGGCAGAAAATGGATTTTATTATGATGACCAAGTGATGAATTACATACATGACGATTTACTAAATACAAATAAAGAAAACAGGAAATCTAACTTTGACAAAGCATTTCTTACAAAACGCGAAAGAGAAGTTATGACTCTAATCTGCAAACAATATACGACCAACGAAATTGGAGAAAAACTCTTTATAAGTCCTAGAACAGTAGAAGGACACCGCAACAATTTACTTAGTAAAACTGCTTCTAAAAATATTGCTGGTTTAGTTGTTTACTGTATTCAAAATAAGTTAGTCGACTTAGAAGAACAATTTGAATAAAAAAAGCCCTGATTTCTCAGGGCTATTTTTATAATGTATTAAAATCTTAATTAATCTCTAGATATAAATATTCTAAGTATATACCAGAATAATAGCATAAGAGAGGCGAATAAGCCTAAAGCTGCAGGAATATAGTCTTCAACTCCATATTGATTAACTAAGTTAGAGGTTTGGTATAAAATAGACCCACCGGCCAATAAACACATCCCAACAGAGAACCAAAGTCCTAAATTAAACCCAAATATAGTACCTGCTATAATTAAACCTATAGCTATAAAAAATCCGATAGTTAATCCTGTTTTTAAGAACGAAAAGTCTGTTTTTGTCATTAATACTGCAGCAGACAAGCCTGTAAATAAAGCTAATGTTACTATAGAAGCCTGATAAAGAATTTCTACACCAGAATCCATATAAAATGCGGCCATATAAATCATAGGCACAAAGATTAAAGCCTGAAAGAAAATATAAATCCCATAAGCTAAGTATTGCTTGTTTTTATCCGTAGTCTTTAACGCCATACCTTCAGCATAATTTGTGGCAAACATAAAGCCTCCAAGCATTAATAACCATTTATAACCTTCAGTCATAGAAAGCATAAAATTTATTATAGTTTCACTCTGCATTAATAAGTATTCAAAAAGAATAAATACAAGCACACCACCTGCTACATGAGAATACGTTTTTCTGTAAAAGGCTACACGTTCAACATCTGAAAGGCTACCGATCAAAAGTTTTTCTGGTAGCTGTTCTGGTAATTGGTTTTCCATAGTTTGATTAATTTATATATTTTAAAGTAAGTATTTTCTTTAAATAAACCAAAAAAAAGCTCTAATTTATAATAGTTTTTATCTTCTACTTAAAAACATACTTACAAAGTAGAGTAGTGTTGCTAATGAACCTAACGCGGCAACTAAATAGGTTCTTGCTGCCCATTTAAGTGCATCCTCGGAACCTTTATATTCGTCTGGAGTTACCATGTTTTTATTCTTTAACCATGCCAATGCTCTATTGCTTGCATCATACTCTACAGGAAGTGTTATAAATGTAAATAATGTCGTTACTCCAAATAAAACAATACCCAGCAGAAAAACAGAGTTACCAAAAGCAGTACCAGAAGCAGACAAAAATAGACCAGCCATAATAACAATATTAGAAAATTTACTACTTATCCCAACCGCAGGTACAATTGCAGAGCGCATTTTTAACCAACTATAAGCTTGTGCATGCTGAACAGCATGGCCAACCTCGTGCGCAGCTACAGCTGCTGCCGAAGCATTTCGCTGGTTATAGATAACCTCACTTAGGTTTACCGTTTTATTTCTTGGATTGTAATGATCGGTTAATTGCCCTGGAGTAGAAATAACCTCAACATCTGTAATGCCATTATCTGCTAACATTTTTTCAGCAATTTCTCTACCACTCATTCCGTTTCTAAGACTTACCTTAGAATAAAGGGCAAACTTGCTTTTTAATTTTTTGCTCACAAAAGAACTCACTAAAAAAATAACACCTGCAACTATATAATATCCTATCATATCTAATACTTATTAAAATTATCTTCAATAATTATAACAAATAGTACGCCAAAATTTAGTTAAGAAATTTTGTCAGGTTATTACAAACTTAAATGGCGTCAACAGACCAATTAAAGGCTTCGGCTATTTCTTGGTAAACAATTTTACCTTTAACTACGTTAAGTCCTTTTGCTAATGTTTCATCGTTTTTACATGCGTTTTCCCAACCTTGATTTGCGAGACGTAAAACGTATGGTAACGTAACATTTGTTAAAGCTAATGTAGATGTATAAGGTACAGCTCCAGGCATATTAGCAACACAGTAATGTACAACATCATCTATAATAAAAGTTGGGTCTTCGTGTGTTGTCGCTTTAGTTGTTTCCATACATCCACCTTGGTCAACAGCCACATCAACCAATACAGTTCCTGGTCGCATGTCTTTTAACATATCGCGTGTAATTAATTTAGGTGCTACTGCACCTCTAACCAATACACCGCCAATTATTAAATCGTGATCTTTTATACGTTTTCTAATATTATATTCGCTCGAAAACTCAGTAACCACATGAGGTGGCATTACATCATTTACGTAACGTAATTGTTTCATATTAATATCCATAACCGTTACATTTGCACCTAAACCAGCAGCCATTTTTGCAGCTTGTATACCAACAACTCCAGCACCAAGCACTAATACTTTTCCAGGAGGCACACCAGGAACTCCTCCTAATAATACTCCACGACCTTTAATTGGTTTTTCTAAATATTTCGCACCTTGCTGAATGGCCATGCGACCAGCAACTTCAGACATTGGTGTTAATAATGGCAGTGACCCATCTTTGTCTTCAACCGTTTCATAAGCGATACAGACCGCTTTACTAGCTAACATTGCCTTAGTTAAAGGCTCGCTTGATGCAAAGTGAAAATACGTAAAGACAACATGGTGCTCCTTTATTAATGGGTATTCTTCTGCAATAGGTTCTTTTACTTTTATAATCATGTCTGCAGCAGCATAGACGGCTTCAATAGTATCTAAAACAGTTGCACCAACAGCTTGGTAATCTTTATCAAAAAAACCACTGCCAAAGCCAGCATCTTTTTGCACAAATACGTTATGATTGTTTTTAGTGAGTTCGAAAACTCCTGAAGGAGTCATTCCCACTCTGTTTTCGTTGTTTTTAATTTCCTTTGGAACTCCAATTTTCATTTGATAATTTTTAAGTTGAAAAAAATCTACTAAATGAAATTCACCATAAAATGATTGAAAATATGACAACCAAATTAATTAGGCTCCTTTCATTTTTGTAGATTTTGAGGTTAATAGCACTGTGAAATACAATTAAAAAAACTATCTATCCAAATTTGATTATAAAAATGAAGTGATTTTTATGGAATTATTATTTTGAAGGCTTTATTTTGAAAAGTTAATAATAAATAACTCATTTTCAGATAAATACATTAATAGACGAAGGTGTAATAGTTTCGATGAAATGAAAATTAAAAAAAGTTCTCGATATAAAATACTGAAAAACGCATGTCACTCGAACTGATATAACGTAAAAACATAACGTATGAAAGGGCACGTCACTTCGAGTGGTTTGTGAGGAACGAGCAAATTGTATCGAGAAGCTAATTAAATAAGTGGAAAAAGTTTTCAGATGGTTCTCGATACAAAATGCTAAAAAACGCATGTCACTCGAACTGACGTAATAATTAAAAAACAACTGTTAACTACTCTTGTAATTGAGTCACCTCAATAACTTTTTGATTTATGAAGATAATCAGAAGTAGTTCTTCTTTTGGTTCGAAAAAACTTGGTGGTCTGCCTAATCTATAGATAAAAGATTCTTGTTCTAAATTCACTTTAGAAGTTGGCTCTCCTAATAATCCCACAACTTCGTCTTTAGTTTTACCTATTAATAGCTGATTTTCAATAATATCGTCTACTAATTTATAGCGTGTTGCACGCTCGATTCTCCAGATATCTTTATCAAAACGCTCTTCGAAAAACTAAATCAGAGACGAACTCAAAATAAATGCTACAAAGAAAAATAACCCAATTTGATCATTTCGCTTTAGTCTTAATCTCATAAACTTATCCTACAATATTTACAATTTTACCAGGAACTACAATCACTTTCTTAGGTGAACGACCATCTAATTGCGCAATGGTTTTTTCGTTTGCCAAAACAGCAGCTTCAATATCGTCCTTACTTAAATCTAAAGATAACTCAATTGTAAAACGTGTTTTGCCATTAAAAGAGATTGGATATTCTTTACTACTTTCCACTAAATAACTAGCATCAAACTCTGGGAACGATGCTTTAGAAATAGAGTCACTATTTCCTAACTGCGACCATAATTCTTCTGCAATATGTGGTGCATAAGGTGACATTAAAATCAATAAAGGTTCTAAAATCTCCTTACTTGTACACTTTTGAGCTGTTAACTCATTTATAGCAATCATAAAAGTAGAGACCGATGTATTGAAAGAGAAATTCTCAATATCTTCTTGTACTTTCTTTATGGTTTTGTGTAATGTTTTTAAGTTGTCTTTTGTTGGCTCTGCAGCATTGATATTTAATCCGTTTTCACCAATATACAATTTCCATAGTTTCTTAAGGAAATTATGGACACCTGTAATACCAGCTGTATTCCAAGGTTTGTATTGCTCTAATGGCCCAAGAAACATTTCGTAGAGTCTTAAACTGTCTGCTCCGTAATCTGCAACAATATCGTCTGGATTGACAACATTTAATTTTGATTTAGACATTTTTTCAACTTCCCTACCAACAGTATAGTTTTCGTTTTCAATTAATATTTTTGCATCATTATTTCCATAACTACTCTTGAAATCCTCAATTATTAATTCATCAGATGAATTAACAAATTTCACATTTACATGAATTGGATTACAATTTGATTCAAAATTTTCAAAAACATCAAACTGATCTACTAACACATGATTTGGATTTTTTGAGTGAAACTCATCTTTTAACTCATCTATGAAACTTGTTAATTTACCTTTTTCTTCTTTTGATAAACTTTTTCTGTTATCGTAAATCGTTTTAGGTATATAAATATTTCCTTCAAAAAATGAGCTGTATGCAAGTTTATCTTCTTCAGTTGACTTAGATTTTCCATCTCTAAAGTTAAATCCAAAGGGTAAATGTAAAACATAAACAAAAGCACTAGTTCCCAATATCATCCCTTGGTTAATCAACTTTTTAAAAGGTTCTTCAACGTTTACAAACCCACGATCTTTTAAAAGCTTTACCCAAAAACGTGAGTATAATAGGTGGCCTGTGGCGTGTTCGCTTCCTCCAATATACAAATCGACGTTTTCCCAATAGTTGAGTGCGTCTTCGCTTGCAAAGGTGTCATCGCGCATGGCATCTTCCATATACCGGAAGAAATACCAAGAACTGCCTGCCCAACCTGGCATGGTGTTGAGCTCTAAAGGATGAATTGTTGTATTGTTTATTTTATCGTTGCTTACAACAGCATTACTTTCTGTATCCCAAGCCCAAACATCTGCACGTCCTAAAGGTGGTTCACCTTCTTCGGTTGGTAAATATTTTTCTACTTCTGGTAATACAATTGGCAAATGTGCTTTAGCAATCATTTGTGGCATGCCGTTGACATAATATACTGGGAATGGTTCTCCCCAATAGCGTTGTCTTGAGAACACTGCATCGCGTAAACGGTAATTGGTTTTACCTTCTCCTTGCCCGATTTTTTCTAATTCGTAAATGGCACGTTTGCTTGCCTTTTTACAGTTCATTCCGTTAAGGAAATCACTATTTGCAATCTTTACATTGTCTTTAGAACCATACGCTTCTTCAGAAATGTCTACGCCTTCAAAAATATTAGGAATTTCAATTCCAAAATGATTAGCAAAATCATAATCGCGCTGGTCACCACATGGTACAGCCATAACTGCTCCAGTTCCGTAACTTGCTAAAACGTAATCCCCAATCCATATTTGAACAGGTTCTTTTGAAAATGGATGCTCTGCATACGCTCCTGTAAACACTCCAGAAATGGTTTTTACATCTGCCATTCGCTCGCGTTCGCTTCGCTTAGCTGTTTTTAGTATGTAGGCTTCTACCTCAGCTTTTTGAGCTTCAGTTGTCAGTTGTGAAACTAGCTCGTGTTCTGGCGCTAATGTCATAAAGTTTACACCGAATATTGTGTCAGGGCGCGTCGTAAATACATCTATGTTTTCATCATGTCCATTAACGTTAAATGAAACCGTAGCACCAACAGACTTCCCAATCCAGTTGCGCTGCGTTTCTTTTAGTGCATCAGTCCAATCAATAGTATCTAAACCTTGCAACAAACGCTCAGCATAAGCAGAAATTCGCATGCTCCATTGCGTCATTTTTTTACGCACTACAGGATAACCTCCACGTTCTGAAACTCCATTAACAATTTCATCATTGGCTAAAACGGTTCCGAGTTCTGGGCACCAGTTCACTTCTGTTTCGGCTAAATAGGTTAATCTATATTTTAATAAAACTTCTTGTTGTTTTTCAGAGGAGTAGCCATTCCAATCCTCAGTTGTAAATGATTCTATATTATCATCGCAAGCGGCATTGACTGTTGTGTTTCCTTCCAAAGAAAATAGTTTAACCAACGTCTTTATATCTTCCGCTTTATTTGAATCGTTATTATACCAAGACTCAAATAATTGAATAAAAATCCATTGTGTCCATTTGTAATATTCAGGATTTGAGGTTCGCACTTCTCTACTCCAATCAAAAGAAAATCCGATTTGATCTAACTGTCTGCGATACGTTTTAATATTCGTTTGAGTTGTAACAGCAGGATGCTGACCCGTTTGGATAGCATATTGTTCTGCAGGCAATCCAAAACTATCATAACCTTGAGGATGCAACACATTAAAACCTTTGTGACGTTTGTAACGTGCATAAATATCACTGGCAATATAACCTAATGGATGACCAACATGTAAACCTGCTCCACTTGGGTAAGGGAACATATCTAACACGTAGTATTTTGGCTTCTCGCTTGTGTTTGAAGCTTTAAACGTTTCATTTTTTGCCCAGTAGTCTTGCCACTTCTTTTCGATTTGATTGAAATCGTACCTCATAGTGCTATTTTCCTTGAAATAAGGCACAAATTTAAAGGTATTACAACACAATAAAAAACTAAACGTTGTAATACTGCACAGATGTAAATTCTTTATTATTTTTACAGTACTAATTAGCATTAATCCATGGCATCATCATTTGACAATTATCAAAAGCGCAAACTTATATCCTCATACATCTCTGTAGTAGTAAGTATTGCGTTGGTTTTATTCCTTTTAGGATGCCTTGGCCTTTTAGTTATTAACTCTAAAAAAGTTGCAGATCACTTTAAAGAACAAGTGGTTATGACCATATACATAAACGATACAGCTAAAGAAGTTGAAGTTAATCAGCTTAATAAAAGCTTGGCCATGGCAGATTACACCAAAGAAGCAAAATATGTATCTAAAGACGAAGCTGCTGAACTTATGAAAGCTGAAACTGGTGAAGACTTTATGGATTTTGTGGGTTATAATCCGCTAAAGAACTCTATTGACGTATACCTTAAAGCAGACTACGTAACTACTGAACAGTTAACAGAAATAACAGAAAGTCTCTCTAACAAAGCGTTTATTGAAGAGATTAAGTACGACAACGATCTCGTTGAACTTATGAATAACAATGTAAAGAAAATCACCTTTTGGGTATTACTCATCAGTGGTTTATTTACGCTAATTGCAGTTTTATTAATTAATAGTTCTATTCGCTTAGCTGTCTATTCTAAACGTTTTATTATTAAAACAATGCAAATGGTTGGTGCAACAAAAACATTTATCCGTAGACCTTTTGTTTGGAAGAGTGTGCAATTAGGTATTTTTGGTGCTATTGTTGCTTTAGCAGGTATGGCAGTAGTACTTTATTATTTAGATATTACATTCCCAGAATTAGAGCTTCTAAGAAACACAATTCCTATTATTGCGCTATTTGCTGGAATCTTCTTTTTAGGTGTCATCATTACTTGGATAAGTACTTTTATTGCAACACAGCGTTTCTTAAATTTAAAGACGGATCAGTTGTATTATTAGTCTTTAAATACCAAAACAATTCTTTTTACGTTTTAAGCTGAAACCAACTTAATGAAAAATATAATTCTGTTTTTAGCTGTAATACTTTGCCTTTTTTCTTGTGAAGATAGCGTTGATATTACCATAGCTGAAATTGGCAAATCTGCACCAGACTATACATTTACAAATATTCTTAATAGTGATTCTACGGCAATTGCATTAAAAGATTTTAAAGGTAAAACTGTTATTTTAGAATTTTGGGCGACTTGGTGTGGCCCTTGTATTCCGGCTATGAAAAAACTAGACAGCCTTCAAACTAAATTTAAAGATGACTTAGAAATAATTACTGTTTCGCATGAAGACAATCCTAGATTAGAACGCTTTATTAAAACAACAGGCTCAAAACTAAGGATCGTATCTGATTCAACACACAACAGTTTTTTTAAGTATAAAGTCATACCGCATTCGATTATAATTGATAAAGAAGGAATTGTTCGTGCTATAACAAGTCCAGAGAATATCACCTCAGATGTTATTAAAACCTTGATTACTGATAATACTATAGGCTTACCTTTAAAAGATGATTTCTATATTGACCCTACTTTAAAAGTTGAAACTATAGCAACAGTTGAAAATCCGGATTACAGGATTATTTTAAAAGGTTACAATCAGGAAAAAAGAGGTAGCTCAAGATTACTCTCAACTATTGACGGTACTATTAACGGCATTGAAATGTCAAATAGCACCATACCAAGGTTATACCAAACGTTGTTTGATGTATCATCACCAGTAAGAATGGTCTATTCAGATGGTTTGTCGGAAGATGATTTTCCGTATGATGATGAGAATAAATACAATTTCATTATTGAAGCATCAAAAGCTTATGAAGATAAATGGCGAGCCACTGCAATTGCCTTTCTTAATGATCAATTCTTTGTTAATGGAAGAATGTCTGCGATTATTAAAAACACCTTTGTTTTAACTAAAATTAATGACACGTTAAAACCATCAACAGCGGAAAAAACCGAATATATGTTTATGGGACCTATCCTTAAAACTAAAAAAATAAAGATGAGTAGATTGGTCGCCTATTTAGAGAACTTTTTACCAGAGCCTGTGATTGACCAAACTAATTTAGAGGCTGAGTACGATATTTCTTTAGAATGGCAATCTGAAGACCCTAAAACACTACATACCGAATTAGCCAAGTATGGTCTAAAATTAGAACGTTCTGACCAACCCTTGCCAGTGGAAGTTATGGAAATATTCAATAAAAAAGGCTAACATAAAAAAACAGTTTCGTATTCCATAATCATTGGGTCTTCTTTAGTACTAATTGTGTTTTTAGTGTTTAAATCTTGCGTTCTACACAATCCAAAACTAGACGTATGTAAAGTTGTAATCATTAAAATTAGAGAAGGCTCTACTTTCGATATTCAATTTAGAGGATACAATGAAGTCACCTACTACATCAATAGAGGTTTAAAACAAGGCTTAAATTTAGATACTCTTAACGTTTTAGTTTAAATAAAACCGTTACTTTGCATCTACCAAAGTTAACTTTTGGTGCTTCAACTCATATTGCGCAACTCGCAATTGAAGACCAAATTATATTTACAGAATTTAAAAACTAATGGGAGAGAAAAAACGCAAAGAAGCAACTGAAGCCGAATTTATTTTTGGCAAGAAAAACTACAAATGGTTATTTATTGGTTTAGCATTTATAGTTATAGGCTTTATTTTAATGTCTGGAGGCGGAAGTGATGATCCCAACGTTTTTGATGAATCTATATTTCATTGGAGACGTATTCGTTTAGCACCAACCTTAGTATTAATTGGTTTTGGTATGCAGGTTTATGCTATCCTTTTAAACCCAAATAAAGATTCCAAAAAGTAAGTCTCTTTTTACTTACTTTTGCGCGTGTCATAACCCAAATTGATACTTTTACTTCATGGAAATCATAGATGCCATAATATTAGGAATCATTCAAGGACTGACTGAGTTTTTACCAGTTTCTTCAAGTGGCCATTTAGAATTAGGAAAGACTATTCTTGGTAGTAATTCTATTCCTGAAGAAAGTCTACTATTTACAGTTGTACTTCACTTTGCGACAGCTTTAAGCACCATTGTAATTTTCAGAAAAGATATTGTTGAAATTATAGCAGGACTCTTTAAAGGTATTACCACCTTAAGTTGGACTGAAGAATCTAAGTTTTCAATGAAGATTTTAGTTTCTATGATACCTGCTGTAATTATTGGCTATAGGTACGAAAGTGATTTTGAAAAATTATTTGGTAATAATATATTTTTGGTTGGTTGCATGCTACTCGTAACTGCTGTACTATTAATTTTTGCCGATAGAGCTAAAAAAACGCATAGAAAAGTATCACTCAAAGATTCATTTATAATCGGTATTGCGCAAGGTATTGCAATGCTACCTGGTATTTCACGTTCTGGTGCTACGATATCTATATCAGTTCTATTAGGTATAGATAAAACCAAGGCTGCACGCTTTTCGTTTTTAATGGTAATACCTTTAATTTTTGGTAAAATAGCTAAAGATATTTTAGAAGGACAGATTGATTATAACAACAGTAGTTTCACGTATTTAGGTGCTGGTTTTATTGCTGCATTTATTTCAGGGTTATTTGCTTGTACATGGATGATTTCTATTGTTAAGAAAAGTAAACTGACGTATTTTGCTATCTACTGCGTCATCGTTGGAATCACTGCTATAATTTGGTCACTTCTATAACTATCACTTATTTTTGAACTATGACAAGTGAAGAAGATTTTAAAAACGGACAGGTTTTACTTATAGACAAACCACTAACCTGGACCTCTTTTCAGGCCGTAAATAAATTGCGTTGGGCGATTCGCCAAGCCTATTCTATTAAGAAAATAAAAGTTGGCCATGCAGGTACGTTAGATCCATTAGCTACAGGCTTATTGGTGATATGTACTGGTAAAATGACAAAACAGATTCATATCTTTCAAGGACAAGAGAAAGAATACACTGGCACTTTTGTTCTGGGTAGTACAACACCTTCTTTTGATTTAGAAACAGAAATAGACCAAACTTTTGAGACCAGTCATATTACTGCAGAACAGATTCATAAAACAACACATCAATTTATAGGTAAGATTGAACAGTTTCCACCAGTTTTTTCAGCTATTAAAAAAGATGGTAAGCGCTTGTATGAATTTGCACGAGCAGGTGAAGCTGTTGAAATTAAATCGCGACAAGTAGAAATTACTGAATTTGAAATTACAGAAATCAATAATCTAGAACTAAAATTTAGAGCTGTTTGTAGCAAAGGAACTTATATAAGATCATTAGCGCACGACTTCGGAAAAGCATTAAACTCTGGTGCACATTTATCTGAATTACGAAGAACCAGAATCGGTGAATTTACAGTAGAAAATGCATTAACACCTGAAGCTTTTATAGAAGGACTTCCCTCAAAATAAGACTTTAACAACGGTTTAAGATTGCGATTTAAACTATTTCATAGTTATATTCGTATATCAAATAACAAAAATTATCTATTTTTTTGAACCTAATTGATAAATATAAAGCTTTAATAATCACTTTTCTTTTAATAGGCATTGTGGTTTTTGGCATGTTTAGTATTCAACTAAAACAGCATCAAGATTTAATAACAGAAAGTTATTATGAGTTAGAGCCTGAAATAGAAAAAACAGAGGAAGAACTGAAACAGCAAATTGAAGATTTAAAAGGTGCCTCTACTAATAAAGCGTTTAACGAAGACCAAGAGTACAAAGAGATGATGCGTAACTTTAAAACAGTAAGCGCTAACGATTTTGAACGGACAACTAAAGCAATAGAAGAGTCTAGAGTCGCAGAAGACATAACCGAAGAAACTAGTCTTAATAAATCTTATGCAAACAGTAATGCTTATGCGCTTAACTCTAAAGAAACAGAATCTTATAATAAATTACAAGAAGATTTAAAGAAACGATTAGATAATAAAGAGCACGCTGATGAACACGCAAAGAGCAGAAGCACATTAACGTATTCATTAAAAGGAAGAACACTTCTCAATTACAAAATACCGAGATACCTTTGTGAGAGTGGTGGAAAAATTGTGGTGACCATTAGAGTTAATAGTAATGGTACAGTTACAGAAGCTAGTATAAATGGGTCTTCAAACTCAAATAATCAATGTCTTATTGACAGTGCTATTGCTTACTCTAAAGCTGTTCGGTTTAATAACTCCGCAAAAAAAGATCAGTTAGGAACAATTACGTTTTTGTTTAAGGGTAAAAATTAAGGCTAATCGTTTTGACTCTATTTTTTAACCTCAATTTTTACTAATCATTTTAGTAATTGCACTAAATCTTCTAACGTAGATTGGCCTTTATCTTTATTATACCAATGTTGTAAATCTTCTTTAAACTCTGGCGTTATCGTTCCATGTTCTGTCTTATAATCATTGACCATTTTAGTAGCTGCATTTGGTCTAGGTCCAAAGGTATTCACAACTTTTTTGGTCTCTTCATCAATCATTATTAACTTCGGTATAGATTTACCTCCATTAGTAAGAAACTGACTCATTAATTCATCATTTTCATCTCTAAGTACAATTTTATAGTTAATATTAGGAGTTAACTCAGCTACTTTATTAATTACTGGCATTATATGCGCAGCATCACCACACCAACTTTCTGTAATGACTAACAACGTTACTTTTTTATCAAATTTTTTAATTTCGTTTTTTAAAGTTTCTGAAATCTTAACCGTTTTATCCCAACGTTTCATACGTCTGTCATTAAGCATCGTATAATTAGCCATTGCTTCTGTTTTTTCATTACCTGTGGTAGATTCATTTTTTACCAAATTAGAGACCAAAGCACGGTAATCGGTATAAGAGGTTCCTTTTTTAAGACTTTTTGAAATTATAATGTTTATCATATTTGTATCTAAAACTTCCATAGTGTAAATTTAACCTTGTATTGCTATTTTTTCTGCAACAGTTGTTACATTAGTTGTTGAAATTTAAAAAACTTACACTAATGACAAAACACAGATGCAACTGGTGTGTTGGCGACTCGTTATATGAAGCTTACCACGATGAGGAATGGGGTGTTCCGATTTATGATGATGCTACGCTCTTTGAATTTCTAATATTAGAAACTTTTCAGGCTGGCTTGAGCTGGATAACCATTTTACGAAAACGCGAAAACTTCAGAAAAGCCTTTAATAATCTCGATTACAAGAAAATTGCAACATATAAGCAATCTAAAATTGATGCACTATTACAAGATGCAGGCATTATTAGAAACAAGTTAAAAATAAACGCAACAATAACCAATGCACAGGCTTTTATGAAAATTCAAGATGAGTTTGGGTCATTTTCGACATATGTATGGAATTTTGTTGACGGAAAACCCATGAAAAATAAAGTTGAAAACTATAAAGAAGCACCAGCAAACACAGCACTTAGCGAAGCATTAAGCAAAGATTTAAAGAAGCGTGGTTTTAAATTTGTGGGCTCTACTGTTGTCTATGCATATATGCAAGCTACAGGAATGGTTAATGACCACGAGAGGTCTTGCTTTAGATATAACGAGGTGTAACCATTAAATAATTAAAATGATTTTATAATATCTATGGCTTAGAGGTATTTTAAAAAATCTAATCTCGAAATGTGTTTACCACCTAAACTCTCAAGATGATTGGTGTGTAATTGACAATCAATAATTTTGTAGTCTGAATTTTGAATCATTGAAATAAAACCAACTTTACTCGCATTGCTCACTTTTGCAAACATACTTTCACCACAAAACATATTATTACCTAAATCAATTCCGTACAATCCTCCTACTAATTCTTTATTAAGCCATACTTCTACAGACTTGGCATAACCTAACTCATGTAGTTTAATGTAAGACTCAACCATATCATTAGTGATCCAAGTTCCTAGCTGATCTTGGCGTTTCGCATGTGCACAATTTTCTATAACTGCTTTAAAATTTTTATTTATAGTTACCGAAAATGTAGATTTCTTCAAAATTTTATTCATACTCTTAGACACTTTTAAATCTTCAGGAAAAAGTACAAAACGAGGATCTGGAGACCACCAAAGCAAAGGCTCATTGTCATCAAACCAAGGAAAAATACCACTAGCGTAAGCATAGAGTATGCGCTCTGGCGATAAGTCTCCACCAACCGCAAGTAAGCCTTCTGCAGATGCCTCAGAAACATCTGGAAACTGAATTTTTTGAGTTAAGAAATGCATTAGTTTAGACTATTATAATAATATTTTTAACATTTTTGGTGTTAAATAAGGCTCTAGGCTTTGATAGTAAGAGATTTTTATTGATATTTGGCTTGACCTTTATGAAATAAATTTGTTCATCATTGCTTTTTTTAAGTTTGTTAGTAGAGGTCAAACCTAAAACCACAATACTAAGTCTCGACTAACCATCGAGACTTTTTTTATTTTAAAGACTTGTTTCTAAACCAAAAGAGACTTGTTTCTTTATTAAAAAAACAAGTCTCTATATCTATTCACTTTAACGCTTAGTTTAGAACGGTAAATCGTCGTGATCATCCTCTTTTAAATCACTAACAGGTTCAAAAGCTTCTGTTGGCGGTACTGGTGGCATATCTCCGCTTGCAGCTTCAGCTTGTAAAGCTTCAATTCTCCAGCCTTGTATTGTATTAAAATGTTTTACTTCACCTTGTGGACTAGTCCATTCTCTTCCGCGTAAATTAATACTTATTTTAACCTGTTGACCAACTTTATAGCTGTTTAATAAATCAGTTTTATCCTGAACAAACTGAACTGAAATATGTTGTGGATACTGCTCCTCTGTAGTTACTACAATGTCTCTTTTTTTGAAACCGCCACTACCAACAGTTTCCGTTTCTCCTACCATTTTAATACGTCCTTGTACTTCCATTTTTGCTTAATCTATAATTATTAAATACTTATGTTTTGAGACTACGAAAGTAATAACTTCCATGCACTTTCTACGTCTCCATAGCTCAAATAATTTCGAGCTATTTTATGTTTTTCTCTGTGTGATGCTGTTTTTATATTAGGATAGCGTTCGCTTACATCTTCTATAAACTGTTTTACATCTGTTTCATTTGGTAATGCTTCAACATTAGCTAGCATACCTAGATTATTCCCTGTCAAAATCATACTATTTCTAACGTGGTCTGGCATAGAGTCTACACCAATACCCATAGTTTTTAAAGGTTTAGGTATTTCAAAAAAGCCTTTTTTTGCTCTACTATAATAACTACCACCAGCTCTAGCAACTAAATCTAGTGCTTCTTGGTTTATAGTGTCATCTTCGTTCATTACTTCATCTGCAATATGAAGTTTTACCACTTCGCAAATCACTAAATTTCCTGCTCCACCTTCTGTACCTAAATGTATTATTTCATTGACTTTGCACTCTAACTGTATCGGTGATTCCGCAACTCTAAATGGTTTTACCTTATCTGAGGGCAACATCGTTAAACCTGCTTTTTCAAACTCATTAACACCTTCTGGGTACTCTGTACTTGTTAAAGACATCTGCTGTACAATATCATAATTAACAACGTTGATAACTACTTCCTTTACTGCCTCAACATTATCTAATGTATGTTTAATTGTGTTATCCCTAACACGTCTCGCAGGCGAGAAAATTAATATTGGCGGATTAGCACTAAACACATTAAAGAAACTAAATGGCGATAAATTAGGGTTTCCATCTGCATCAATAGTACTGGCAAAGGCAATAGGCCTAGGTGCTACAGCAGTTAATAAATAACCATGTAATTTACCTGTAGAAAGCTCTTTTGGATCTAATGAAACCATGTAGTCAACTGATTTTCAACAAATATAATTATATTAGGTTTCTAGAGAAACTATTTTGCATTCATATTGATACAATATTATTAACAGATTTGTATTATATTTAAAACCAAACTAGCTAATGACATTGAGTTCTAACCGAAATATAATCCGCTGGATTATTATTATTTCTTCATTTATAATTATTTCACTTATCCTTTGGAACACTTATATGTTTTTTCAAAATTTTAAGGCTGAGGAGCGAAATAAAATGCAGAATTGGTCCTTTGCACAAAAAGAGGCCAGCACCACTGGCAATCTTAGTGAAAGTGTAAGTAATCTTCCGTTGCAAATACTATCTAGTAACAAGACCACACCAATGATTAGTATTGATTATGATGGTATCTTAGATTATAGAAATATTGATGAAGAGAAAGCTAAAGACTCGCTCTATCTTATTAAATTAGTTCAGAAATTTGAAAAAGAGAATAATCCTATTAAAATTAAATATAAAAATAAGGTTTTAACTACGATCTATTATGGGAATTCTCCGCTCATCAACAAATTAAAATATTATCCATTAGCACTTTTATTAATTATACTGCTCTTTTCTGCAGTTGTTTATTTGTTCTACAAAAGTTCGAAGAATGCAGATCAAAATAAACTCTGGACAGGGATGGCAAAAGAGACAGCACACCAGATTGGCACTCCATTATCATCCTTAATTGGCTGGACAGAAATTTTGAAAACAGAACATGTAAATCCGTATTATATAATTGAAATTGAAAAAGATATAGATCGTTTACAAACCATTACTGAGCGTTTTAGTAAAATAGGGTCTAAACCTACTTTAACAAAAAGTGATATTATTGAAGAAACCAAAAACTCATATCACTATTTAAAAGCAAGGTCTTCTAAGCTTATAAATTTTAAAATTTCCTCACCACAAACAGCTGTTTTTGTTAATTTAAATCCGCAATTATACAGTTGGACTATAGAAAATCTAGTTAAGAATGCTATTGATGCTATGAAAGGCAAAGGTGATTTAAGCCTTAAAATTTCTCAAACAGAAAAACAAATACTTATTAATATTTCTGATACTGGAAAAGGGATTTCTAAAAATCGATTCAGCACCATTTTTGAGCCAGGTTTTACAACAAAAAAACGAGGTTGGGGACTTGGCCTTTCTCTCGCTAAACGAATTATTGAAGATTACCACGATGGAAAAATTAAAGTTCTTAATTCTGAAATAGGAAAAGGCACTACCATACAAATAAGTTTGAAAATAGTCTCATAAATTTAAATTATGGAAACCCAAAAAAGTTTTATCTTAAAAGAAACTAGCCTAAGTAATAATTGCCCTGAATGTTTCTCTAATAGTGGTTTAACACTAATATTTAAACAGAAAATAATTGACAACTTATTATACACTTCTAATAGCAAAGAAACTATGTGTAACATGAATTGTAAAAACTGTAACACAGAAATTTTACCTATTCGTTGGACAGATGATATTGAACGGGTTATTGCCTATCAAAAGCTCTCCCTAATACTAAAACCAAAAACACTTAAGCTTAAACCACTAGCATGGGTAATTATTGCACTAGATTTAATTATTTTGATTACAATTATTGTAGTCATCACTAGTATAACGTCTTCTTAGTTAAACGCCTTGCTAATAGTTTTAGCAATAACTTTAAACTCTTCTGTTTCTAACTTTTCTTTGTGTGTAAAACGGGCATCTTCCATAGTATGCAATGGTATTAAATGCACATGCACATGTGGCACTTCTAAGCCAATTACTGACATTCCAATACGCTCACATGGCACCGATTTTTCTATAGCTAAAGCAACACGTCTAGAAAATTTCATTAAACCTAAATAGCTCTTTTCATCTAAATCAAAAATTTTGTTTACTTCTTTCTTAGGAACACAAAGCGTATGGCCTTTAGAGTTTGGATTAACATCTAAAAAAGCAAGAAAATCTTCAGTTTCGGCTACTTTATAAGAAGGAATTTCATCATTAATTATTTTTGTAAAGAGTGTAGCCATAATTCAAGGGAAATATTATTGTTATAAATATAAAAAGATTCCTGCAAAGAGGAATCTTTTTATACTATATATATGATATTACTGCTTTCGCAAGAATTTACTTATCTAGAAATTTCTAAAATATCAAACTTCATTGTACCACTCGGTACTTGAATTTCTGCTGTATCGCCAACAGATTTCCCTAACAAACCTTTGCCAATAGGAGAATTTACAGAAATCTTACCAGTAGCTATATCTGCCTCACTTTCTGCAACTAATGTATAGGTCATTTCCATACCGTTTATATGGTTCTTTATTTTTACAATAGAAAGCGCTAAAACTTTAGACGTATCTAATTGAGACTCATCAATGACACGTGCACCAGCTAAAGTTTCTTCCATCTTAGAAATTTTCATCTCTAACATACCTTGTGCCTCTTTGGCTGCATCATACTCAGCATTTTCACTCAAATCTCCTTTATCTCTTGCCTCACCTATAGCTTGTGACGCTTTGGGACGCTCAATATCTTTGAGTTGATTAAGTTCATCTCTTAATTTTTTTAAGCCTTCTGCAGTATAATAAGATACGTTACTCATAATTAATTCGTTTTATTAGATGAACTGATTTATATTTTTTCGCAAATACAAAAAGTATAACTGTGTTCAATTAAAAGGTGCTGAACTGTATTCAGCATAAAAAAAATCTCGCGTCAACGAGATTACTATGCAAATATATAAAATATTTACAGCATAGCTTAAATAATTGTAAATTGGCATTCAAATTTTAATGATGAAAAAACTCTTTTTAGTCCTAATTTCTGTTTTACTTTTTGGTTGTAATAAAACTGAAATAAATAATAATTGTATTTTTTTATTAGATATAAATTTTACGACTACAATTAACCTAAACTTACCTCAATTTAATCAACTCCTATTTCCTTCAAATGCAGTTAGAATAGAAGGTTTTGGAAATGAAGGCATAATATTATATAGACTAAACTCAGCGACTTTGCTTGCATGGGATGGTGCAGATCCAAATCACATCCCTTCCGCTTGCTCAGAACTTACTGTTGAATCTGGAAGCATTATAGCTACTTGCGGATGCGAGGACGGTAACGCATACAATTTGGCTACAGGTACTTTTTCTGGAGATAACCCACTACTCTGTACGCTAAAACCATACAGAGTAGAAGCTATCGGTAATAATAATTTTTTAATTAGTAATTAAAAATTCAATGTTACACCAACTAAAAAATTGGTAGTTGCTTGCGGATAAAAGCCTGAGAAAAATCCGGTGCCAACTCCTGTTGGACTCGTATTATCCTCAAAATCGAAGGATCCAAAAAACCCGTTAGCTACATATTTTTCGTTTAAGATATTATTTATAAGTCCTGTAAGCACTATAGATTTAAAAACTCCTTTTGTTTCTATGGTATATATGATATTAAAATCATTTACGAAAAAGCTATCTAACTTGGATTCAGCATTTTCAGTATTACTCATAAACTGCTCACCTACAAATTTACTTAACAAAGACATTTGAAGGTTTTTAATAGGCTGATAAACTATAGCGTTTGCAGCAACCATATTTGGTGAAAATGCAATATCAGTAGCACCTAGATTTACTAATTCTCCATTTAGCGAAACTACTGTTTCTCTGTTTCTATTCGCGCTAAGTGCTAAATTTGGTTGTAAGGTTATCTGAGGTATTATTGGAATTACAGCTTCTAATTCTAAACCTAAACGGTAACTTTCTCCACTATTGTTTCTAATGGGTGCACCAACATCGTTAATCTGTCCTGTTAATACCAATTGCTCGTTATACATCATTAAATATCCATTGGCGTTGAAGCTAAAGTTTCCTTTTTTATGACGCCATCCCAATTCAAAATCATTNNTCTCTATTTGCTCTAGCATAAGAAAAATAGAGATCATTGTTGGTATTAAATTCGTAAGTAATTCCGGCTTTTGGGTTGAAGAAAGTATAGTTTTCATCTACAGTAAATGTTGCTAAATTTGAAGCAATACCAGAAGTTTCGTAATTAACGTTTCTAACTTGTAAATCACCATATAACTGTATTTTATCATTTAACAAATAGTTCGCTTTTGAAAAGAGTG
>NZ_DEXW01000060.1:61810-105599 GCF_002364335.1 Winogradskyella sp. UBA3174
TTTCCGTTACCTTCATAATAGCGGTCTCTAATATCACTTTGACTTGCAAATTCTGCCCAAATCACTTCACCAAAATGGTCACCATCGTAATGACTAAAAGAACCACCAAAAACCATGTCTATAGTATTATCCTTATAATTGGCACTGGCATTAAATACGTAAAAATCATTATCTAACCAACGACGACGTACTAAATCAGTTGTATTTACTGTTTCACCATTGACCGTTAATTCTTCAAAACCATAAGTAGAGAAATCATCATCTTCTCGAAACTGCTCAAAATAACCACGACCATAAGTGTAATTTAAACCTATATTCGTCGACCAGTTATTATTATAACGCTGATTCCAGTGTAATTGGTAGTGATCTTGATTGTAGTTATCTACTTCGTTATCGTAGAATTGTGTAACGCCATTATCATCTGTGTATTCTCCCGATGTGTTAAAAGTTCTATCCGCTGCTAATTGGTCGGCATTAATACCATACCAAGCTTGGTAAGTCACTTCGCTTCCACCAAAAGTAATCGCTTTAATCAACGTATTATCATCGACATAAGAGCCTTGAAGAAAATACGATTTTAAATCTGCCGAAGCGCGATCAATATAACCATCGGAGGAAATATTAGACAGACGACCAGCAATTTCGAAGTGGTCGTTCATAAGACCTGTACTGAATTTTACGGTATGCTTCCTGGTATTAAAACTACCAAATGAATTAGAGATCTCTCCTGAGGCCTCTTTAGAAACTGCATCTGTTAGTATATTAATACTCGCACCAAAAGCACCAGAACCATTGGTCGATGTCCCAACGCCACGTTGTAATTGTAGACTTTCTACAGACGAGGCAAAATCCCCTAAGTTAACCCAAAACGTTCCTAAGGATTCCGCATCATTAAACGGAATGCCATTAATGGTAAGGTTTGTAGATTGTGCACTGACACCACGTATTCTAATCCCAGTATAACCGATACCTGCACCAGCATCTGATGTCGTAACTACCGAAGGTAAAAAGTTAAGCAACATCGGAATGTCTTGCCCTAAATTACGCTTTGCCAATTCTTCTTTTGTAATGTTGCTGTGGGTGATTGGTGATTTAGCATCTACACGAACTGCCTTTACTAAAACCTCATCTAGCTTTTCAACTTTTGTTGAATCTTGCTTTTTGTCTTGTCCATAAACTGAACAAATACTAATAAAAAAAATCAATAGTGTTAATCTCTGCCTACTTGTTTTTGAGAGATTTTTGAATAAAATTTTCATACGACTATAGTATTATAATCGAATAAAAAGAGGTAATTATTCTTGGTTAATAATTAGTTTTAAAAATTTACATAATGATACCTTTCGACTACGCTCAAGGTGACAGCAACGTAAATTTTAAATAATAGCGATTATCGCTTTCCTAAACAGCATTACCTGTTCTAGGTTCAATGGGTATGATCTCAGCCGATATTAGGCACCCCTTTAATGAGAACAGCACAAATGTATAATAGATTTCTGGATTATGAATTATGATTTTTATATTTTACACAGAAATTTTATAAAAAGAAACTTAGTTTAAAAATCTATTTCTCGTAAAGCCGTAAAGCGTGTTTCTGTACAACTCATCAATTCTTAGACTTTACGAACCTTAAATGAGTTTGAAATTTTAGAATTTACTCCAAAGTTGGTGGCTTTCTTTTTGCTTTCTTTTCTGAATTTATTCGTTTATTATTTAAGCGTTTCCGCTTTACAGATCGTGGTATTTTAGTAGGACGCCTTTTTTTCTGTTCTTTTAGGCCTTCTCCTATTAGATTGATAAATCGCTGAGTGACTATAGCCTTGTTTCTAAACTGACTTCTACTTTCATCACAAGTTATTACGACAACTCCATCTTTATTTAATCTATTATTAAAGAATTCAGATAGTTTTTCTTTTTGAACGTCATCAAATACGTTTGAATCTTCAAGATTAAAATACAATTCTGCTTTAGACGATACTTTATTAACGTGCTGCCCTCCGCTTCCAGAGCTTCGAACGTATTTATAGGTCAATTCAGATTTAAGTAAATGTACATCCACAATTACATTATTTGGTGAGGTGCTTTAAGCAAATCATTAACTGTCTTAACAGGATTAAATGTTATGATTGGTACTTCTACAAAAATCGTATTCCAAAAGGCCATACTACCATTCCATAGTCCTGGTAACTCTAAAGCTTTTAAATCTTTACCTACTTTAGTTTTCATTGTAATAAATGCTGTCTTATGGTCTACGTAATTTTCTAAATCAAACTTTTCACCTTTATAATTTTTAACTCCGCAAACCAAATCTACAGGGTTAAAGTGTGTGGCATTTTTGAGAATATCCTTTTGTATTTTGTCCTTTAAATTTATTTGAGCAGATTCAACTATTTGAAGGGATTGATTCCAACTTTGATCTTTTACCCAAAATGGCCCTCCACCTGGTTCTCCTTCATTTTTAACCATACCACAAACACGGATTGGTCTATTAAGCTTTTCTCTTAAATATTCTTTTTTATACTTATCTGAATATTTTTCGAACTCCATTGAAATCTTTACACTCAATTCTCGTGTTAAAAATTCGCCGATCGTAGTGAGTTCATCTTCAGAAATATCATCCTTATCGAGTTCATTAAGAAAATAGAATGTTTTTTCCTGTAATTTTAAAAGCATACCAGCTAAAGCCTTCTTATACTTAGCAACTTCTTCTTTATATTGTTTTACAACAACGTTATCTATATTCTTAACAAAAATGATATCTGCATCTAAAGCATTTAAATTCTTTAATAATGCACCATGACCAGAAGGTCTAAATAATAATGACCCATCATCTTCTCTAAACGGTTTGTTCTTTAAAGTTACCGCAATTGTATCTGTAGATTCGTGCTGATAGGAAAATGAAATATCGAATGATACACCTGTATTTTTTTCTACACACTCCTCGATACGCTTAAATTCTTTGTCAAACTTGTCTTTAAAACGCTCAGAAATTGTAAAGTGTAATTTGGCATTATTATTATCCGAAGCGTATAATGCTGCTTCATACAAATGTTCTTCAAAGGCCGTTGAAGTACAATCATTTTTATATTCATGAAAGGGCAATAGTCCTTTCGGTGAATTTCCAAAATTTAGCTGATTTTCGTCTAACATAGTGCTAACAAAATGCCAAGCCTTAGCACTAACAGATAATTTTTCATACTCAATATCATTAGCTCTAAGAGCTTCAATAACTTTTTTATAAAATGGAAATTTTTCTAAACCAACCAAAAACAATGACATGTCTTTGAGTTTATTTTTATTAATATATGAATTTACAGATTCCTTCTTTGGTTTATAATCCTTTAAAAATTTAAATAAAAACTTAAACATTCGCGTTGCTGCACCAGAAGCCGGAACAAACTTTAACAGTTTTAGATTATCTTTATGTTTATCAAAATAAGACACTAAACCTTCAGTTAATGTATCATCCAAAGTTATGATACCATCTTTGACTGTAGCTGCTTCAGCGATATTTGAAAAAGGAATTCCTGTTTTAAATAGTGAGATTTGATACTCAACGGCTTTAACCGTTAATCCTTTAGATTCTATTTGTTTTATATCTTTTTTTGTAAAACTCATGTCTTCTTTTGTAATAAATTATCAATATGCTCAATAGCCAATTTAAGACGTTCTTGTTTATTACCTTTTAACAAAATATAAGGTTTTTTATAAGTTTCTAGTGCTGTTTCAAAAGCCTTAAACATACGTTCTCGTTCATGTGGCTTATCTCTTAAATCGTCAGCTTCCCATGGGGTGTCAATATAAGTTAAAAAATAAAGGTCGTAAGAATTTTCTAGAGCATATGCTTCTAAAATCGGGTCACATGTTCCTGAATAATAAGCTTCACTGTATATTTTAGTTTCAAGTAAGTCTGTGTCACAAATCAAAACTGAGTTTGTTTTTTTAGCCAACTTATTCTCTAAATCCATTTGTCCTTTTGCAATTGGGAGTAAATCTTTTGGCTCACATGTTTTTCGTTCATTATTCCATTTATCTTGCAGATATTCGCGTGCATATTCTCGCACCCAAACAGAATTGTAATGCCTAGCTAACTGCCGAGATAAGGTTGTCTTACCTGTAGATTCGGGTCCAAACAGAACTACTTTTATGCAGTTTGAGGGTTGTTGTTTAAGTGCTTCTTCCATGCTAAATAACCAAAAATGGCAATAAATGTAAATCCTAAATATTGAAAACTTGTGAATGTAAATCCTTTATACAAATATAACGGTACAGATATAATATCTCCAATAATCCAAAATATCCAATTTTCTATTTTACGCTTAGCCATGAGCCACATACCTACAAAAAAGATAGCTGTTGTAATGGTGTCTACATAAGCCACCCAATTTGTCCATTTATCAAAAGCATTATAGACAACAAAGACAAATAAAAGCGTCGCAAAAAATATAACTACACTTATCTTTTTCTCTTTTAAGTTGGTTCTAGATATTGGTGTGGCGTGTGTATCATCTAATTTACGCGTCCATATGTACCAGCCATAAACACTCATTATAAAATAATAGGCATTAATCATCATATCACCTAACAATTCCCATTTTAACAATAAATACACATAGATAACTGTACTTATCATCCCTGTTGGAAATACCAAAATTTTATTCTGTTTAGAAAACCAAACCGATAAGAAACCGAATATAACCGCAACGATTTCTAGAACAATATCTGCTGTTTGGTAGTCTGAATACTGCCCAAAGAGAAAATCAAAAATTTGGCTCATAATTGCTTCTGTCTGTCTTTACAATCTTCATTTGTAATACTGAAATATCTACAGCATCAAATGAACGTTTAATTTCTTGCGTTAAAAATGGCATTAATTTATCATAATCCCCATAAATCTGTGTGCTTAAAGGGTTTTCTAATACGGTAAAGTCTGAAGCCCTAAGCTGTTTAATAAAATTGATAACATGCTTTTCATAATCATCTAGCAATGGTGATAAAGTTAAATCTACTGATATGTTCATCTTAGTTGCCGCAAAAACGGTATTCTTTTTAATTAGTATTCTATTCATAAACTGCTGAGAAAAAATTCAGCATAACAATTCACTTACTCAAATTGTCAAAAAACGTTACATCCTGCTCAAAAGCTGTTCCAATAACCACTAAATCTGCTCCTGCCTTGTAAGCAGATTCTAGTTCGGTTTTACTTCTTATACCACCACCAACAATTAACGGAATTTCTAAACCTTGTTTTACTTTAGAAATAATTTCGGATTCTATAGGATGTGTTGCTCCACTTCCTGCTTCGAGATACATAAGTTTCATGCCTAGTAATTCACCTGCTTTTGAGGTGTCTATTATGTATTGAAGCTGATTTCTTTTTATTGGTTTAGTTTGGCTAACACGTTCCACAGACGTTTCCTTTCCATTTTCAATTAACATATAGCCTGTTGGAATCACTTCTAATTTTGAATCTTTTAATCTTGAAACAGCTTCGACATGTTTACCAATTAAATAGTCAGGATTTCGACCTGAAATTAATGAAAGGAACAAAATGCCATCTGCTTTATCTGTAATCTGAATAACATCTCCAGGGAATAAAATAACTGGTAAATCAGTATACTTTTTAATTTCAATAACTAAAGATTCAGTGCAGCCTTCGTCAACCTCACTACCTCCAACAAAAATATGCGTTGCAATGGATTGATTCACTTTAGGAATAAAACCTGAAACAGCTTGAAGCTTCATCTTATCTGGATCGATTAAAACTGCCAATAACTTTTTATTTTTTGCCAATGCAGAAACTATATTTTTATAAATGCTATTCATTACGGAACTACATAAGCACATGTAAACCCTTCAAACTCTAAAAAGGCGGTTTTGTATCTGTGTTTTCTGTCTTCACAATCTATCCACGCTACAGTTTCTTTATCTTTGAGCATAAACGGAATCACTAAAAAATGTTCTTTAAATAACATACCTGGCGTAGCAAATAATTTGTAAAGCGATTCTTTAATTCCCCAAATCACGGTTAATTTCCGAATGTAATCTTCAGCATTAGTATCTAAATACTCAAATTCGTACTCTACAAATTTCTTAGCTATAATTCCGATTTTATCACGTTGCATTTCAATATCAATACCAACATCTTTATCGCTAATAATGACTCCAGAAAATGTAAATGAATGTGTTATTGAAATATGCTTACCACCCTTTAAGTGTGGTTTTCCGTTTTCATCGTAAAATAAATCTTGGTCTGTGTAACCAAATTCTCTCAATAAATGACGGACACTTAAAAACCCGCGCTGATGTAACTCGCTTTTCATATCTAAAACACGCTCTAAACTTTCAGGTTTTAAATCTAAAGGTTTCAACAACACTGGGTAAGACTCTTCAATCTTCCAGATTTTAACAGTAGTTTGTGAGTTTACAATAATGGATTTATAGAGTGGCATTTAATATTCTGAATGTTATTGATTATCTTTGCGCTGCCTAAGGCATATAATGCATTTTGATTAGCGAATTTAACCATTTTAAGTGCTAAATCCCAAAGGTGTTTCATTTTATAAGAATTAAGAAAAATAAAAGTATGAGTACTAAAACCGTTACTTACGTACCTAATAAGGTAAAAGATATGTCGCTTGCGGCTTGGGGAAGAAAAGAAATTAATTTAGCTGAAGCAGAAATGCCAGGCTTAATGAGTTTACGTGAAGAGTATAAAAATGAGCAACCTCTTAAAGGAGCTCGTATTGCTGGTTGTTTACACATGACGATTCAGACTGCAGTTTTAATTGAAACGCTACAAGCACTTGGTGCTGAAGTAACTTGGAGTTCTTGTAACATCTTTTCTACTCAGGATCAGGCTGCAGCCGCAATTGCTGAAGCAGGAACTGCTGTTTATGCTTGGAAAGATATGACCGAAGAAGAATTTGACTGGTGTATTGAGCAAACCTTATTTTTCGGTGAAGACAGACAACCTCTAAACATGATTTTAGATGATGGTGGTGATTTAACTAATATGGTTTTAGACCGTTTCCCAGAATTATCTGAAGGTATTAAAGGATTGTCTGAAGAAACGACAACAGGAGTACACAGATTATACGAGCGTGTTAAAAATGGTACATTAACAATGCCGGCAATTAATGTTAACGACTCTGTAACTAAATCGAAATTTGATAACAAATACGGTTGTAAAGAATCTGCAGTCGATGCAATTCGTCGTGCAACAGATACAATGTTAGCTGGTAAACGAGTAACTGTTTGTGGTTATGGTGATGTTGGTAAAGGTACTGCTGCTTCTTTTAAAGGTGCAGGAAGTATTGTAACAGTAACTGAAATTGATCCTATTTGTGCTTTACAAGCTGCAATGGATGGTTTTGAAGTAAAAAAATTAGAAACTGTAATTGGTAATAGCGATATCGTAATTACTACAACAGGAAATAAAGATATTGTCAGAGCTGAGCATTTCGAAGCAATGAAAGACAAAGTTATTGTTGCTAATATTGGTCATTTTGATAACGAAATTCAAGTAGGTTGGTTAAACGAGAAACATGGTCATACAAAAGACACTATTAAGCCACAAGTAGATAAGTATACCATTGATGGTAAAGATATCATTCTTTTAGCTGAAGGCCGTTTAGTAAACTTAGGTTGTGCAACCGGTCACCCAAGTTTTGTTATGAGTAACTCTTTTACAAACCAAACTTTAGCACAGATTGAACTTTGGAAAAACAGTGCGGCATATAAAAATGACGTATATATGCTACCGAAAATATTAGATGAGAAAGTAGCAAAATTACACCTAGAAAAAATTGGTGTTGAACTTACAGAGCTCATAGATTACCAAGCAGATTATATTGGTGTAACAGTTGAAGGTCCTTATAAGCCTGAGCATTACAGGTACTAATAAATTCTTGCGAAGGCAAGAATCTATTAGTAGAAATTGAAAATATTAAATCCCAAGCACTTGTGTTTGGGATTTAATATTTTCAATTACCTTTCAATAAACAAATTTAAATGAAAGCCTCAAACATTACAGTTTTACAAAATTCACTAAACCAAATCGAAGATTACATTCAGCATAGTGAAGCTACAAATATTACTATTTCTAAAGTTAATGTTGCTTGGCATTTAGATCACAGTTTAAAAGTTTTTAATGCCGTTGTAAGCAACATGCAGAAATCTGACCCAAGTACTTATGAAAATAATTTTTCATTTATAGGTCGCATTATTTTCGCTCTAAAGTATATTCCACGTGGTAAAGCAAAAGCACCAAAACATGTAATGCCATCTGAGATTATTCTCGTAGAGGACATTAAAACACAATTAGCCGAAGCCAGACAACATATAAAAACAATACCAACGTTAGATAAAAATGCTTACTTTAAACATCCTATGTTTGGTAATGTCAACACATCTAGAGTTGTTCGTTTTTTGGATGCGCATACAACACATCATTTAAAAATTGTTAGGAGTATCTTGAAGTAGTTCTCGACACAAAACTCTAAAAAGAATTTCACTCGAACTGATAAATAGGTATAAGGAATTCTATCGAGAAGTCTTTATCTTTACATTATGCAACACCAATCTAAACTACCAAACGTCGGTACCACAATTTTCACAGTAATGAGTGCTTTAGCAAACGAGCACAAAGCGCTAAACTTATCTCAAGGCTTTCCTAATTATCCGAGTTCTCAAAAGCTAAATGATTTTGTGAGTAGAGCCATGAATAATGGTTACAACCAATACGCACCAATGGCTGGGAATTTAGATTTGCGACTAGCAATTTCTAATAAATATCAGTTATTGTATAAAAGCACCTATCATACTGAAAAAGAAATTACAGTGACTGCTGGTGCAACGCAAGCTATTTATACCATTATTTCAGCATTTATAAGACAAAATGACGAAGTCATAATCTTTAAACCTGCTTACGACTGCTATGAGCCTTCTGTTAAAGTAAATGGCGGAACCGTAATCCCTATTCAGTTATCTGCACCAGATTATAAAGTCGAATGGGAAGACGTTGCTTCAAAGATAACTCCTAAGACCAAAATGATTATCATTAATTCACCTCATAATCCTAGCGGAACAATTTGGTCTAAAGACGCTATGTTGCAACTTCAAAAAATAACTAAAGACACAAATATTATAGTGTTAAGTGATGAAGTTTATGAGCATATTGTGTTTGATGGAGAGCAACATCAAAGCGCGTGCTTATTTGAAGATTTAAAACAACGCAGTTTCATAACTGCTTCCTTTGGCAAAACATTTCATAACACAGGTTGGAAAATTGGCTATTGTTGTGCGCCAGAACATTTAATGTCTGAGTTTAGAAAAGTGCATCAGTTTAATGTCTTTTCGGTACATCATCCATCACAAAAAGGGATTGCCGATTATATGCAAGATGCTGAAACTTATCTGAGTTTAAATTCCTTCTTTCAACAAAAACGTGATTTATTTTTAAGCCTGATTTCAGAATCTCGATTTAAATTTAAACCATCGCAAGGCAGTTATTTTCAGGTTTTAGATTATACAGCTATTACAGATGAGTACGATGTCGATTTTGCAAAACGATTAACGAAAGAGTTTGGCATTGCCTCTATTCCACTTTCTGTTTTTAATAAAAAGGGGAAAGACGATAACGTCCTTAGATTTTGTTTTGCAAAGACTGATGAAACTTTAGTTAAAGCTGCAGAAATATTATGTAAAATTTAAGTTACTTTTTGCACATTTCTGTGTCAAATAATAGAACTAAAATTTATATAACATGAAATATTATATTGTTCTTTTATTCTTGAGTTTATCATTAACATCATTTGCTTAAAAAGTTGAAAAAGAAAAAACGTAAATTATAAACAAATGAGTAATTCCCTAACGGTTGCCTTAGTTCAAACACATTTAATTTGGGAAAACCCAATAGAAAACAGACGCTTATTAAACGATAAAATCAGTGCTATTTCTGTTGGTGTTGATCTTATTATTTTACCAGAAATGTTTACATCTGGCTTTACAATGAATGCTATTGCTGTTGCAGAAAGCATGAATGGCCCAACCTTAATTTGGCTAAAGAAGAAAGCAGCAGAAAAGCAAGCAGCAATAATCGGGAGTTTAGTTATTACAGAGGACGACAAATATTATAATCGCTTAGTTTGTGCAGAACCATCCGGTAAAATTACGCAATATGACAAACGCCATACCTTTACTTTAGTTGGTGAACATAAGGTATATACCGCAGGAACAAAAAAAGTAGTTTTTGATTATAAGGGCTGGAAAATTTGTCCGCTCATTTGTTACGACCTTCGTTTCCCTGTTTGGGCAAGAAACGTCGAAGATTACGACCTTTTACTTTATGTTGCCAATTGGCCAAAAGCACGCATTACTGCTTGGGATGTACTTTTAAAATCACGCGCTATAGAAAACATGAGTTATTGTATTGGCGTAAACAGAGTTGGTTTAGATGGTAACAATTACGAATATTCTGGACATTCGGCTGCTTATGATGTTTTAGGACACAGGATAGACACAATTACAGAAAATAAAGAAGCTACAGAAATTGTTGTTTTAGAAAAAGAATTTATAAAAAAGTACAGAGAGAAATTAAATTTTCTTAACGATAGAGATCTGTTTAATCTAGAAGAATAAACTCAACAATCTGATCAAAATTAGACCTTACTTCATCCATCTCTTTTGCATAACTAACCCGCTCTGGCTGTAGGCCAAGCAGATAATTACCAGTATCATATTTACCATTTGCATTAGCATCAAAAACAACTCTTAATCTGTATAGTTTTGGAACCACATCTGTAAAATCTACAATAGGTGATTCTGTTGCATACCGCTCGTAATCAACACCACCATTTTTATTAATTAACTGCACTAACATCGGAAATTTAGCATTTCGTATATTAACTCTAACATTACCATATTCAGACTTTCGCTTTGTTCTAAATCCAAAATTTAAAGTATCCTTATTTTCAGTATCATAAAAATCGGTGAATGCACCAGGGAAAATTTTAAATGTATACTGCTGTGATTCTTCTTTCTTAACAGGAAACTTATAACGATTTGAGATAGAATCATACTCAACTTTATAGGGTATTCGTAAAGTATCGCTATCGGTTAGTTTTATTTTAGACGTGTCAATTTTCTTTAAAGGAATATTTGCTTCTAGCGTAAAATCTTCATCAAAATTTATAGAGCCTGAAACCACTTTACTTAATACTAATGAATCTGGCTTTATCTTTCTGTAACGGTGTTTTAGTGTATCACTGTATGCTTTATTTGTAACAACAAACAGCGTTGAGTCTGCCTCTAAATTTGGCCTGTACCAATAATTTAAAGTGTCCTTATCTTGCACCTTTGTAATTCTAAAGTTATAATCTTCAGGTGTATCACCTAAGATCTTAATTCGCATATCTTTATAATCACCTTCATAAGGAAAGATAATTTTAGTTTCACTTTCTTGTTTTGGCTTTATAGCTTTAAAGTTTACGTCTTCGCTAAACATTTTTAAACTATATGTGGTGTCTTTAGGAACTGTTATAAAACCTTCATTAAAAGCAATTTTATCATTTTTCTGATTAAACAGATAATTACTATTTTTATCTTTTAGAGCCAATAATTTATAGGTTCCGGCTTTAATATTATCTATACTAAAGGTTGTAAGACTATCTAATGTATTCGTTATATACCTTGGCTTATCCTTATAAACAATAGAATCTGAATATGTAGAATCTACCTCATACAACATTACAGAAACAAAGGTGTCTGGGTTTTGTTTTAAGGCATCTACAACAATTCCTTTAACAGATAGTGAATCTATAGTAGTGCCTGTAGAAAATACATATCGGAAATAGGAAAATGGATTCTCCTCATTATTGTCAACTATACTTTGTCCAAAATTAAACGCGTAGGTTGTGTTGGCTTCTAAAGTATCTTTTATTCTTATGGAGACATATTTACTTGCACCACCAGCAGGATAAATAACTGGAGCCGTATCCATTGGAGGAGAGATAATAAGTTGCTTTCTTATATCTTTAATTTTAATGTACTCATTAAAAATAATAATTATTTCTTCACCCTGAAAATTTGTCGAAAAATTCTCTGGAGTAGATTTTTCTATAAAAGGAGGTTCAATATCAATTTCTCCTCCAGAAGGTGTACCACGATTTGCACAACCTACTAGCGCGATTATGAAAATAAAAATACTTAAAGTTCGTATTGGAGATAAACGCATTTACTAAAAAATAATTTAACACAAAGAAACAATATAATTAACTATACGCAAAGCAAACGTATAAATCAATCGGCTATTGCCATAGTAGCAAAACTTAACTTAATATTATTAATCTTTAATAATTCTGTGGCACAGTTTTCTGCAGTGGCACCTGTTGTAATAATATCATCAACTAATAAAATATGTTTGCCTTTTAAGGATTCATTTTCTGCAATACTAAATAATGCTCCATCGTCATTCCATCTTTTTAAACGCCCTTTAAACACTTGCGTCTTCGTTGCTTTGTCTTTTACTAAAACGGTATCTATATAATCTGCATTTATTGAGTCTGCAATTTCTTTTCCAAACTTAGCAACTTGATTATAACCGCGTTTGCGAAGTCTAGACTTATAAAGCGGAACAGGAATAACAACATCTATAGATTTATAAGCCTTTATAGTACTTAATTCTGCCCCTAGCCATTTGCCAAAAAATTCACCAATATGTTCATGGCCTCTATATTTTAAATTGTGAAGTAACTCTTGTACAATTCCTTTTTTAGAAAAATGCAATAATGCTGTTGCATGTTCTAATTTAACACGTCCGTAAACCACATTTTTGACTGCTTCAGAATCATCAAAATGAAAATTAGTCACAGGCAGCTGATGTCTACAAAATGTGCATAAAATCAGTTCATTGTCAATCAACATATTACTGCATGCTTCACAAATCTTGGGAAAGAATAGATTCAACAAATTTTTTACCATTTAATCGAATAAAATAAGTTTAAAGATAGATTACCTCTAATTTCGTTACAAATTAAGAAATTAATTATGATAGTTAACCCTCAATTATTTAACTATAGATTAATTATAAGTTCATTGTTAATTGTATTAACTGTTTTAGGAATTTTTAGTTTTACTAATTATAAGTCCATTAAATCCTATGAGGAATTCTTAAAACAAGAAAAGTTTTTGATAGAAAAAGAGCTATCAGAAATGTTAACCAGTTACGACGATCTAAGCGAAGATTATAATCTTATAGCATCAGATTTGCAATTAGCAAAGTTAGAAACTAAAACAGTTTTAGATTCTCTAAGATTATTAAATAGTGATTTATCAATTATCACCAAGTTTAAAGATCAACTTATAATTTTAAAATCTAAGAGTAAGATTCTTCTTAGCGCAATAGATTCTCTGAATTTGGCAAATGCTAAGCTGAAAAAAGAAAAACGCTATGCACTCAATACAATAGAAAAAAAATCTCTAGCCATTGGTGCTTTAGAAGAAACCAATGATAGCTTAAACAAAACTATTGATAATGCTTCAATTTTAAAAATAAGTGGTGTTACAGCAGAAGCTTTTAAGATTAATAACAATAAAAGAAAAGCAACAACGCGAGCTAGAAAAGCTAATGCAATTGATGTTTGTATCGCTTTAGCTGAAAATCCTTTAACCGAAAAAGGAGATAAAGAGCTTTATATTCAAATTGTAAGTCCTAATAATAATATCATTTCAGATAAAGGAGAAATTTTCTTCGGAAATAGCTCTCTCATTTATAGCAAGAAAGAAGTCGTAAATTTTGACAACAATAATCTTAATATTTGTATAACTGTTGCTACTTACAAGGATGATAGACCACTTGCTAAAGGGCGTTATTTTATCACCGTTTTTCATAAAAATAGAAAACTGGGTAGTACCAGCATAGAATTAAAATAAACCTTTCCGTATAATTTTTTAAAAACCGCCCTGTTAATCAGAGCGGTTTTTTATTTTTGCATCATGGCAAATGACGATAAATTTAAAAAGGTAATCTCTCACGCAAAGGAGTATGGTTACGTGTTTCAGAGTAGTGAAATCTATGATGGCTTAAGTGCTGTTTATGATTACGCACAAAATGGAGCTGAACTAAAGAAAAACATACGTGACTATTGGTGGAAAGCCATGGTACAAATGCACGAAAATATTGTGGGTATAGATACTGCAATTTTTATGCATCCAACAACATGGAAAGCTTCTGGGCACGTAGATGCATTTAGCGATCCTTTAATTGATAATAAGGATTCTAAAAAGCGCTACAGAGCAGATGTTTTAGTCGAAGACTATTGCTTAAAAATTGAAGGTAAAATAAATAAAGAAGTTGCTAAAGCACAAAAACGCTTTGGTGACAGCTTTAATAAAGCCGAATTTGTTTCTACCAACGGACGCGTCCTTGGTTACCAAGAGAAAATAGACACTATTTTGAAGCGTTTAGGTCAATCTTTAGAAAAAGAAGATTTAGCTGATGTTAAAGCTTTAATTGAAGAACTTGAAATTGCAGACCCTTTAACAGGAAGTCGTAATTGGACAGACGTGAAGCAATTTAACCTTATGTTTGGCACTAAACTAGGTGCTTCTGCAGAATCTGCAATGGATTTATATTTAAGACCAGAAACAGCACAAGGTATATTCGTAAATTTCTTAAACGTTCAAAAGACTGGACGTATGAAGATTCCTTTTGGTATTGCGCAAACTGGTAAAGCGTTTAGAAATGAGATTGTCGCTAGACAATTTATTTTTAGAATGCGTGAGTTTGAACAAATGGAAATGCAATTTTTCATTAAACCAGGCACACAGAAAGAATGGTTTGAGTATTGGAAAGAGGCACGAATGAAATGGCACAATTCTCTAGGCTTAGGTAAAGACAATTACCGTTTTCACGATCATGAAAAATTAGCACATTATGCAGATGCTGCAACAGATATTGAGTTTAATTTCCCATTCGGGTTTAAAGAATTAGAAGGGATTCACTCGCGTACAGATTTCGATCTTAAGCAACATCAGGAATTTTCTGGTAAAAAACTACAGTATTTTGATCATGAAGAGAATGCTAGCTATACCCCTTATGTTTTAGAAACATCGATTGGTTTAGACCGTATGTTTTTGGCTGTATTCTCGAATTCTTTAGTTGAAGAAGAATTAGAAAACAATACAACACGCACCGTTTTAAAATTACCAGCTGTTTTAGCACCAACCAAAGCAGCCGTATTCCCACTTGTTAAAAAAGATGGTTTACCAGAAGTTGCAAAAGAAATTATAGAAGACTTAAAATGGGATTTTAATGTCTTTTATGACGAAAAAGATGCTGTTGGAAAACGCTACAGAAGACAAGATGCTAACGGTACTCCATTTTGCATTACCGTAGATCATGAAACATTAGAAAATAATACTGTTACCATTAGGCATAGAGACACAATGGAACAAAAACGTGTTAAAATTGAAGATTTAAAAGCAATTATTAAGGCTGAAGTTGATGTAAAGCATTGGTTAATGCGCATGCAATAATCAAATCTCTGAGCAATCAGAAATATTAGTAATAACAAAACGCCCAAACATTAAGTTTGGGCGTTTTGTTATTTAAAAAGCTGATTTAGAATCTATAACCTATATAGAAATCGCCTTTTATTATTACGTCAGAGTCCGCATTTCCTAATAAATTTCGACCAGCCCCAAATTTAATCTCAAAAACAAAACCAGAAGTATTTATCCATTTTTTACCTAATGAAAGACCAACTGATATATCAAAAACGTCTTCGTTATTATCTTCTCCAAAAAAAGAGTCTTCAATGTTAAAATCACTAGTGAAAAATGAGGTAAAACCCTCTACGAAAAAGCCTTTTGCGCCATAATCTTCATTTGTTTGAAAATACATTCTGTAGTATGGTGTTAAAGAGTATTTTTCAAACCAATCATTTCCAGAATCAAAATTAACTAAGACATAAGCACCAAACCCTTGGTTGCTGTCTAAAATATATTCATACGAGCCTTCAAAAATTCCGCCAGATAGAAGCTTAACAGCTCCAAGTCTTACCTCATGCTTTCTATCAAATATCCCTTTGGTTTCTTCATCGTTATCCTCTTGTGCATTGATAACAAATGTTATATTTAAAAGTATAACGGCTAAAATTAATTTTTTCATATTGGTTTTTTCTGATTGATTAATAGTTTCTACAAATAATTATAACATGTAGATGTAATATAAACCAAAAGGTTGCGTAAGAATTAACATAATTTTTAAAAATAAGCTTTCAACTGAACCGTCCCTGTATGAATGGTTTTAGAGGTTTCTGTCTTTCTTCCAAAATAATTGAGATTTAGATCTAAAAATTTTGTTAATTTTTTTTGTGCCAACAAACTCCAAGTAAAGTTTTTTCCTGGTTGTAAACCTTCTAAAATCTGAAAAGCCACAGGACTATTTGTGTCACCTTCAAACTGATTCTGAAAAAAGTTGAATTCGCCTGTCAATGCAATTTTTTGTGCTTTGTTATACGTAAAAGATATACCATAATTACTCTGTGACAACGACTCTAAACTTGCTATAGTATTATCCTTTGTCGTATATTGATAAAAGACATCAAACTGCGCATTTTCATTAAAAATATAAGACAGTTTAGGTAGAAACCTCACCTCGTCAATATTATAGTTACGGTTGGTGAAATTTTCACTAATACTTTCGTCATTCCCAAAACTTATTAACGCATTAGCTAACCAATTTGTAGCAAATTTATGATTAAAATTAAATTGATGACTTCTTAATTTATTTTCCTGAAAACCAATAGATAATAGGTTACGACTTGTGTTGGTTAAAAACGTATATGATGTTGTATACCGTTGCTTCCCTCTATTATAAAACAAAACATTTCGTACGCTATTGTTTAAGGCTAACTGATTTTCTTCATCATCTTTAAATGGGTTTAAGTTAAAATTATTGCCTTCGCGTCTTATTTTTCTATCAATTAAATATGAAGATTGATTATAAAAATGAGAGAAAAACTTTTTAGTCTTATTTTTAGAAGTGCTCCATTGTTGTGGATTAAAAGTTAACGTTTGACTCAAACGATTCTGATGCGTTCTCACAAAAACCTGATTAGGCAATAAGACGCGTATATAACTTCCTTGATCTGCAAACTGAGCTATTTCAAACTCATTAAGCTCTTGTATACCGTTTTCGTTATAATCTATCCATGTATATGTGCCTTGACCTGCTTCGACTTCTACGTAAGTAAAATCTTGTTGTGGCAAGGTCCCAGAATTAGTTTCAAAACTTGTATTCCAAATAATAAGATTATTGAATAGTTTCTGATTATAATTTAAACGGCTATTTAAACTTTGCTCGTTTTGAGTTGTTTCATCTTCGGCTTTTAAATCTCTGTAATTCACAAATAATTGCAGGTTTGTGCCTTTATTTTGGACCAATCGCGATTTTAAATAATAGGTATTAGAACTGTTAACGCGTTCTATCCGATTACTACGTAAACTATCATTAAAACGTTTTATATAACCGACTTCTGCAAATACTTTTGTACTATCGCCAATACCAACAAAAGCTTCATAAGCTATAAATTTTTGACTTAACAGTGTTAAAGAATCTGTAGCAATAACAACTTGCTCGTTATCTTCTATAGCAAATTTAGTACCTGCCCATTTATTACCTTTTCCATAAACTACCCGATTAAAAGATCTTAAGAATTTAGAACGGTTTATAGTACTTTCACTATTTAAAAAACTAGAATTTGAAAACACACTAAAATCACCTAGGCGTAAATTCGCTGTAATATTATGTCTGTTTCCATTAAAGTTTTCAGCATAATCTAAATATTCGAAATTATAAGAAGCGGTTCCTTTTTTTGAATGTGATAATTGCAAGCCAGAAGTCAATAATAGTTGATTTCCAAAGTTTAAATTCCCTTGATTGTTTTCTGTGTTATCTAAGTTCCAATCTCTATTAAATTCTGCTCGATATAAACGCTGAATAGTTCTAAAATCTTTTTGGATAAAATCAGTATCTAACAATGCGGATAAATTCCAAAGGCTATCAGATTTTATTAATTTTTGATTAATTCTTAGTTTACCAGCAAAGCCATCGTTATCATCATCATCTATGGCTGAAAATAAATTAGCATCATTTTTACTACCAGCCAACTCAAAAAATACATCTGTTTTGTCACTAGGTCTGTAAGTTCCGTTAAGCACGGCAACCTGTAAACGTTCTGGCGCAACCAATTGCACCAAAGGTTCGTAATCACCTTGAGGGATACCAGCGATTGGTGCTATATATTCAAAAATATTATTAATAGCGTTTGTATTACTAAGTATATAGTTTCCTTGGTTAACTCCAACTAGCGTGAATCTAACACTAAACAATTCATCATCAGGATTGCTTGAAAATACAAAGATTTCTTCAGCACCAATAAACTCTTTTCTGTATAATATTCTGTTTTCAGAAAACGACTCTAACGTTGCTGATGGAGCCACCATTAAACTTAAATCATCACCAGCATCTGCTAAAATCTGCGTTTGCTCAGTAGATAAATTTTGTTGTAAAGGTTGGTTTTTTGCATCACTCTCAGAGTATATAGAAACGTTTAAACTTAGTTTTTCAGTACTATAATTTGCACCACCAAATACTGTGAATCGTGAATAATTACGTTCGCTAAATTGATAATCTACTGTAATTCGCATTTCGGAAGTAATAGGAAATGTTGAATTAAAAATGATCTCACCAGCATTATAATCTATAATATAATCTCGGTTCTCACCGCGCTCTAAAGGCACGCCATTTACGTAAACCGTTTCACTGCCCGAAACAACAAGTACAAACAATTCGTTATTTGGACCGATTAATTTATAAGGCCCTTGGTTTCCTTCTTGTGCTGTAAACTGTGTTGTTGTAAACTGTCCTCTCACTAAAGCACCAGAGGCAAAAACTGTAGTTTCATCGCTCAAATTAGCATTAACTAACAAGCCTTGTACTCGTTTGGTGAAATTTGCGAAGTAGCTTTTGGTATTAACTAAATCTATATCTCCTGCTCTAATATTCCAACTGTCGCTAAACAACTCAATAAATACTTGATCAAATTCGTCTAATCGTTGCGAGTAACCACTTTCTTGCAAAGGGATATTGGCGTCTTGTATTGAGGCTCTTAATGAAACTTTATCGCTCAACTTACCAGAAATCTGTAAATCTAATTCACTATTTAAAACCGAGTTTTGATTATTACCAATTGTAACTCCTCTAGATATACTTCCAGATGTTGTTAACCCATCAAAGGGTGTAAATGCATTTTGTTTATTAGAATTCTCTAATCTATATAATTGCTGACCTCTAAGAGCATTTTCAACTATCACTCTATCATCTAACTGTTTGTATATTTTGGTGAAAAATTCTGGATATCGTAAATATTCAATATCTACAGAATCAATTTCTATTGAGTTTTTAAATCTCAAAATGGCTGTCTTAAAATCTATGCTGTAAAGACTAGAATCTAGGACTTTATTCATTTTAGTTTTAACGATAAACTTAGAAGGATTTATACTTACCGAGTCAATCTGTATGGAGTCTTTAACAGCTATACGCTTCTTTCTAGAGTTACTAGAGTTTTCTTGGGAAAACCCAAAAAAAGAACTTATAATTAAAAGAAAAAATAAAGCGTGTTTCATGTGTTAATACTTACTGTTTTTAAATTGTCACATGCTGTTCGCTATTAAACATATTTAGACAGCTCGATTCATGTAGAATAATAACTTCTTAAAGCAAGAAATATTTTATCGTTAAAAGCAGTATAAAATTATAGTGTAAAAGTACAGTATTATTTAATTTAGCTAATAATTAGAAATCAACACTATGAAAATTATTTCTTACAACGTTAACGGTATTAGAGCAGCCATAAACAAGGGCTTTATCGCGTGGTTAAAAGCTACAGACCCAGACGTTATTTGTCTTCAAGAAATTAAGGCTATGGAAGAGCAACTAGATCTAAATTTATTTAACGAAGCTGGTTATCATTACAACTATTGGTTTAGTGCTCAAAAAAAAGGCTATAGCGGAGTTGCTATTTTGTGTAAAACAAAACCAAATCATATAGAATTCGGTACAGGAATTGAATCTATGGACTTCGAAGGTAGAAATATTAGAGTAGATTATGATGCTATTTCTGTAATGAGCATGTATTTGCCATCTGGTACCAATAGTGCTAGATTAGAGCACAAATTTGAATACATGGACTTAATTCACGAGTATTTAAATAATCTACAGAAAGAAAAGCCGAATTTGGTCGTTGTTGGTGATTATAACATCTGTCATGAAGCCATAGATATCCATAACCCAAAAATGAAAGGTGTTTCAGGGTTTTTACCTGAAGAACGTGAGTGGTTAAGCAACTTTATAGATAGCGGTTTTATAGATAGTTTTAGACACTTACATCCAGAACGTCAAGAATATTCCTGGTGGAGTTATAGAGCAAATTCTAGAGCAAATAACAAAGGTTGGCGTTTAGATTATGCCATGGTAAGCCAACCATTACAAGAAAAACTAAAACGGAGCGTTATACTCACTGAAGCTGTACATAGCGATCATTGTCCGATTTTAGTAGAACTCGATGTTTAGTTGCAATAGGCAATCAAAGCAATAATAATAGTATATAATTAAATTAATTATGATAAAAAAAATTTCCTTATTAGTACTCACACTTTCGCTTTTAACCTCGTGTGTCTCAAAAAAAATATACACAGATCTAGAGGGTAAATATGCCAATCTAAAAAAAGAGAATCGTGGTTTATCAGATGATGTTGCATCCCTTTCTAAAGACAATACGAAGCTGAATAATGATTTAGATAAGTTGCAAACTTCATATGACAAAGCAGTAAGGGACGTATCTCAATTAAGTACTAACTATAATGCGGTAAAAACCAATCTCGATAACCTGAGAGCATCTTACAAAGCATTAGAAGAAAACAGTTCTGCTTCAATTGCTGCGAATTCTAAGAAAAATAGAGAACTTTTAGCACAACTTGAAGCAAAAGAACAAGCTTTAACAGCAGAAAATAAGCGCTTAGGAGAATTAAGAGATGAACTTGATAACCGTTCTAAACGTGTTGCCGAATTAGAAAATGTTATTGCAGCTAAAGACGCTAATATGCGAGCATTAAAAGATGCTATTTCTAAAGCATTAACCAATTTTGAAGGCAAAGGTCTAACGGTTGAACAACGTAATGGCAAGGTTTACATTTCTATGGAAAATAAACTTTTATTTCAGTCTGGGAGTTGGTCTGTTGGATCAGAAGGTCGTAAAGCCGTTCAGCAATTAGGTAGCGTATTAGCGGAAAATCCTGAAATTGCAATTCTTATTGAAGGTCATACTGACAATGTTCCCTATAAAGGTAATGCGCAACTCAGCGGAAATTGGGACTTGTCTACCAAACGTTCTACTGCTATTGTAAATATTCTTAGAGAAAATAGTGCTATAAATCCTGAAAATTTAACTGCTGCAGGTCGTGGTGAGTTTGCACCAATAGGATCTAATGACACCTCAGAAGGAAAAGCAAAAAATAGACGTATTGAAGTTATTTTAACACCTAAATTAGATGAGATTTCTAAATTATTAAATGAAATTTAAGAAACTTAAGACGACTGAGGAATCTGAACATACTTTTAGACCTTACAGGTTTTAGAAACCTGTGAGGTCTTCTTACTTTTACATATTAATTATTATCACTTCGAGCATTATCGAGAAGTCTTAAACATTTGTTTAACCATAAAAGAGATTCCTGCCTTCGCAGGCAATGTTATGAAATACACTACACTACCACACACCGATATAAAAGTTAGTAAAATATGCCTTGGCACCATGACTTGGGGAAACCAAAACACGCAAGACGAAGGTTTTGCTCAGATGGATTTAGCATTAGACAAAGGGGTTAACTTTTTTGATGTTGCAGAATTATATCCTGTACCTGCAACTGCCGAAACTTATGCAGAGACAGAGCGTATTATTGGCAATTGGTTTACTAAAACTGGTCATAGAGACAAGGTCGTTTTAGCAACAAAAATTGCTGGTCCTGGTGATTATACAGCACATATTAGAACTACTGGTTTTAGTAAAGAAGCACTACACGAAGCGGTAAACCATAGTCTTAAACGACTACAAACCGATTATATAGATTTATACCAGCTACATTGGCCAGAACGCCAAACAAATACGTTTGGAGTACGAGATTATAAGCATAACCCAAATGATAAATGGGACGATAATTTTAATGAAGTACTCCACAACTTAGATACTATTGTAAAATCTGGCAAAATAAGACAGATTGGTATTTCTAATGAAAAAGCTTGGGGAACCATGCGTTATTTAGAAGAATCTAGAGTTCACAATTTACCAAGAGCTTTAACCATACAAAATGCATATTCATTATTAAACCGAGTTTTTGAAGGTGATATGGCAGAAGTTGCCATAAGAGAAAACATAGGTTTACTTGCCTATTCGCCCATGGCATTTGGTGTGTTGTCTGGTAAATATATAAAAGGAACTGCAGCAGATAATGCACGACTAAAATTATTCCCAAGATTTGCAAGATATAGTGGCGAACAAGCCACGGAAGCGACAAAACGTTATCTTAAAATTGCAGAAGACAATGACATGACTTTAGCACAGATGTCTTTGGCCTTTGTAACAGACCGCCCTTTTATGACGAGTAATATTATTGGTGCTACAAGTTTAAAGCAGTTAGAAGAAAATATTGATAGTGTTAATATTACATTATCAGATGATGTACTGAAAGGTATAGATGCTGTGCATGCTGAGATTCCTAATCCTGCGCCTTAATACATTAGCATACTTAGCTTTTAACAATAACTTATTTGAATTTCCTTAATTAATAATTACGGGAAAACCGTAATATAAAACTGTATCTAGTCCAAACTTTAACACTCTATCATTTTTGTAATGGAATTTAAATTTATAATTTTAAACATTCCCTCCTAAGAATACTTAATAGCGATTTAACTAATACTATTGATTAAACCGTTATATAAATTATGAAAAACAAATTTTTAATTGCACTCCTATGTTTAGGATTGTTAACCACTTATTTTGCTTGCACCAAAGACGATAGTTTTGTTAAAGAAGAACAAACAAACAAACACCTCTGAGCAACAAATCGCACCAACCATTAAAACAGTGTCTTACGATAATGTTAGTGATGTTTTTAATAGATTAAAAAGCCAATATAAATTAGATGGGTTGTTACTATCTAAGGCAGAAAATAACCTACTTGGTAAATCTACTATTGATACTTTGGGTGTTACTATTTACACAGATGAGATTAAAGAAGTAACTTTAGGTAATTATACATCTTACACTATGCGCATGGCTTTTCCGTCTACCGATAGTACTAAATTTTATAACATTACTGTTGAAGATAAAAATGGTGAGTCTGGTATGTTTGTTACCAAATATACGCCAACACAAGATTGGTTAGATGATAAAAGCAAAGCCTATAAAGGTGATATACAAACCAAAAGGGTTGTTGAGGAGATAACACAAGAATTTGCGCATGATGGTGGCGGAGGTATTGGAGGAGCAGGTTCAAATTCATATAGTGAACCAACGTCAACATCTAATGGGAGTATATATTATCCTCAAGATTGTACTGGATACGTCTATGTTAGTATTGTTGAAGTCGCTATTCGATGTCAGTGTGCTTCACCTGGTCATTTACCAAACCAATGTGTAGGTGAGTGCGACAATGAAGGTTATTACGATTATATTCCAATGTATTATTGTGTTGAGTCAAATGAGAGTATTGACAATCCAGATGGGTCGTCAGGATCTAATAATAACAATAATAATCCTGGCGGTAATGGTAATATTCCCAATGACACTAGTAGTCCAAATGATGATGACCCTTCCGTTTCTACTTTTATACCACCAGGCGGTGAGTGCGACTTACCACCATCACTTTTAGAATATGATATAGATGGAATTTGTGGACTAAGCCCTTATGAAATCTGTTTGATGAATGATTATAATGATGAGATTTGTGATTGTATTGCTATTGGAAATAATCATTATGATTGCCTTTTTGAATATGAAATTGAACAGTTATATAGTGACATGGATAAGTTATGTCAAAGTAATACAATAGGCGCTTTTTTTAATATAAATTCTGAAATTACTAATAAAATAACAAATGCTTTCTTTGGTAATGATAATTACAACTTAAGACTTTTTGATGTAGATTTTCCTAACACATTAGATGGCATAGCTCTGACTGTACCTCTTACAGATATGATACTAGGTGAAAATACAATTATAGATATAAGATTTGACAACTTTTATTTAGAAAATACCACCAACTTATCTATGGCTTTAACAACTGCTCACGAACTTATTCATGTTAACTTTATTTACCTTTATTTACCTTTATATAAAAGGTGAGTTATTAACAACCTATCCTAGCTATACTGAAATGAATGTTGCTTTTGAGAATTTTGAAAACAATTCTACTGAACTAACAATGGAAATTTTACAAAGTGAAATGCACGATGTTTATAATGATTTCATAGAAGATATGACTAATTCAATTTATTTATTTGCACAGGCTAATAATATTAGTGGGGCAACAGAACAATACTGCAGAAAATTTGTTATTGGTCACCATCAAAATACTAAATCATTTCAAGATTTAACTCCAGAACAACAAACAGAATATTCAACAATAGCAGAAAATGAACAAAATGGAAATACAGACGCTAAAGGCAGTAAGTGTGAAGAATAGTACATTTATAATTTTACTTTTAATGGTAGTCTTAACATATTCTTGTAAAGATATAATTAGTAATAATAGAGAAGGAGATTTATTAAAGGTTATTGTCAATGATATAAAAACTAAATCGAGTGATAAAATATTCTATTTAGATAAAAATAATTCTAACGAACTTGTTCTTGATAGATTTGATAAATATATAAAGTTTAACGATATTCAATCAGATTCTATAGTTAATATAGTTTTTTCAAAAAATGAATATGAGAATTACAAAAAACAAACTTCAACTTACAGTAATTGGAATACTGAAATTGAATATATAAATGATAACAGTATAGAATGGAGAAATGATACAATCAATAAATTTATACATATATCAAAACCTATATATTCTATAAACAAAAAATATGCTTTAGTATATTTTCTATATGAAGGTGAAAAAGAAATTTACTTTATGCCAAAAATTAATGTCTATTATAAACGAAAATATTCTTGGGAAAAAGTGTTTATATTACCTTCTAGGCAATTTAAAAAATAACCTGTTTAAAAACAAAAAGCCCCTTTCAAAAATGAAAGGGGCTTTTTTTAATAGATATTATTTGATTTTGTTACCATCTTTATCGAAAAAATGGTATTCAAGATATGTGTAAGCATCTCTAGGTAAAACTTTTACCCATTTTTTGTGTTCAAAAAACCATTTTGAACGTGGTGATGGAAACCCTTTGGTTAAAAAGGCTGCTATAAAAGGATGTGTATTTAATGTTATCTTTTTATAGTCTTTTTTGAAGATTCGGTCTATTTCTTGATTAATGCGTTCCACCACTTTAATTGGTGCTTCGATTTCATCTCCAAGAACATTAGGATTATCTTCTTTTGTTTTTATATTGCGTTCTGGCCTAACGCGTTGTCTGGTTATTTGCACTAAACCAAACTTACTCGGCGGCAATATTTTGTGTTTTGCTTTGTCGTCTTTCATCTCATCTCTAAGATAATTGTAAAGCTTTTTTCTATTTTCAGCGCGTCCCATATCTATGAAATCAATAACAATAATGCCTCCCATATCACGTAAACGCAATTGTCTGGCAATTTCTTGAGCTGATATCATATTAACTTCTAAAGCCGTATCTTCTTGGTTTTTCTCTTTATTAGAGCGATTACCACTATTTACATCTACAACATGAAGTGCTTCGGTATGTTCTATAACCAAATAAGCTCCTCGTGCCATAGACACTGTACGACCAAATGATGTTTTAATTTGGCGTTCTATGCCAAATTTTTCGAAAATAGGACCATTTTTATAGTGCTTTACTATAGACTCCTTGTTTGGTGCAATTTGTTGCACATAATCTTTTACTTGTATGTACATTTCTTCATCATCCACTACAATACCAGAGAATGAATCATTAAAAATATCCCTTAAAATAGAGGATGCTTTATTCATTTCTCCCAATACTTTAGTTGGGTGGTGTGCTTTGTACAATTTTTTACACATTGCTGTCCATCGACCCAGCAAATTCTGTAAATCACTATCTAGCTCGGCAACTTTCTTGCCTTCTGCTACAGTACGAATAATAACACCAAATCCTTTAGGTGTGATACTTTTAACTAGTCTTTTTAAACGGTCTTTTTCTTCTTGCGATTCAATTTTTTGAGAAATTGAAATACGATTAGAAAAAGGTACCAAAACTATGTATCTACCAGCAATAGACAATTCTGAACTGATGCGTGGTCCTTTTGTCGAAATAGGCTCTTTTACTACTTGTACTAAAATAGATTGATTAGATTTTATCGCATTTGCAATTTTGCCATGCTTATCTAAATCTTTTTCTAAAGGAAAGTCTTTGAGATTGTAATCTCTTAATTTCCCTGTGCTTACACGCTTAATGAATTTTATAAGTGAAGGTAATTGAGGACCAAGATCATGATAGTGTAAAAAACCATCTTTCTCATACCCTACGTTAACAAACGCAGCGTTTAGTCCTGGCATAACTTTACGTATTTTGGCAATAAATATATCACCAACCGCAAAGTCATTATCATCTTCATCTTTGTGTAATTCAATAAGTTTTCCATCTTTTAATAAGGCAAAATCAACAATATCTGAACTCGATCTTACGATTAATTCTTTGTTCATGATGTTAATTTATATCTAGCTCTTCATTGAGTTAGATGGATTTTACTAAATTATTTGACACAGGATGTAGTATCCAACAAATCTAGGAGTACTCTATTAAATACACCTGACTCTATATCAAAGAACGTTGTTATAAAACTGAAAAAAGTAGCTTTAAAAACTACTTTTAACAATTTATTTTTTCTTGTGACGATTAGCGCGTCTACGTTTCTTACGCTTGTGCGTCGCTACCTTGTGTCTTTTTCTTTTCTTACCACTTGGCATAATAAATAATTCTTTTTAATTAATATTTTGTTTAAATGCTTTTAGTTTACTTCAACATTAGTTTTTACTCCTTCTAAAAATACTTTAGCTGGTTTAAAAGCTGGTATGTTGTGTGCTGGTATTTTTATTGTAGTATTTTTTGAAATATTACGACCAGTTTTTTCTGCTCTTGTTTTAATAATGAAACTTCCAAAACCTCTTAAATATACGTTATCTCCGCTCTCTAAAGATGTTTTTACTTCTTCCATAAAGGTTTCAACTGTAGCTTGTACATCACCTTTTTCAATACCTAATTTATCTGATATTTTTGCTACCAAATCAGCTTTTGTCATTGTTATTAGTTTTAGGGGTTACTATTAATTCTAAGGGATGCAAATATAGGTAATTTAATTTCAATATTTCTAGCGTAATTAATTAAAATTTAAGATGATAAAGATTTAATTTTGTCTAAACTTTTAAAAAAGTTAATGGATTTCTCAAAAGAACTAATCACTTGGTATTCAGATAATAAACGAGACCTGCCTTGGAGGCGAACCAAGAATCCATATTATATATGGCTTTCTGAAATTATTTTACAGCAAACTCAAGTTAAACAAGGTTTACCGTATTACGAGGCTTTTATCACTACCTATCCCAAAATCCAAGATTTAGCTGATGCTAATGAAGAATCTGTTTTAAAACTATGGCAAGGCTTAGGTTATTACTCTAGAGCTCGTAACCTACATGGTACTGCAAAGCATGTTATGTCTGAGCTTAATGGTGTTTTTCCTAATAACTATAAGGATTTAATTAAGTTAAAAGGTGTTGGAGATTATACAGCTAGTGCTATTGCTTCTATTGCTTTTGGTGAAGTTGCAGCTGTTGTAGATGGTAATGTTTACCGTGTATTATCCCGTTACTTTGGTATTGACACACCTATAAATTCTACTAAAGGCATAAAGGAGTTTAAAGAATTGGCTACTTCTTTAATTGATACTAAAGCGCCTGCAACTTTCAATCAAGCGATAATGGAATTTGGAGCTACGCAATGTAAACCTAAGAATCCCTACTGCATTGTATGCCCACTTAATAAGAGTTGCAAATCACTTCAAAACAACTTAGTTACCCAACTGCCTGTAAAATTGAAGAAAACAAAGGTTACTACTAAGTATTTCAACTTTCTAGTTTGTGTAGATAGCCATAAAAATATACTTTTTGAAAAGCGGACTAGTAAAGGTATTTGGCAAAATTTATATCAATTCCCTTTGGTTGAATCTTCTAAAAGTTTAGCTATAGACGAGTTTCATCTTTTAGATTTAGATGCTACTATTTTAAAAGACAATAAATTTGAGTATTCACTTTATAAAGAAACGGATAAAGTTCATAAACTATCGCATCAGCACCTGCATACTAAATTCTGGATCATACAGATTGATAAGTTACCCAAAGAAGCTATTCAAATAGAAAATATTAAAAACTATCCTACACCAGTGTTAATGAGTGATTTTATTAACGAATTTAATTTTGGAAATTTATAGGAATCACATTTTTTTATTACTTTTAAAGTAGTGATTATAAAACTGTAACTTTACAGATTAAAATAAGATTATTATGTCAGGAACATTAAATAAAGTAATGCTAATTGGGCACTTGGGAGATGAAGTTAAAATGCATTATTTTGATGATAAGAACTGTGTTGGTAGATTCCCTTTAGCAACCAACGAAACTTACACAAGTAAACAAACTAACGAGAAAGTTTCTAATACAGAATGGCATAATATTGTTGTTAGAAATAAAGCTGCTGAAATATGTGAAAAATACCTCACAAAAGGTGATAAAGTATATATAGAAGGCCGTATTAAAACTAGAAAATGGACTGATGATAAAGGTATGGAGCGCTATTCTACAGAAATTCAATGTACAGATTTTACGTTCTTAACCAATAAAAATGATCAACAACCAGCACCACAATCACAAACACCAAATACTACTTCTCAACCACAGCAGGCTATACAGAATAATGCAGAGCCAGATGGGAATGATGATTTACCATTCTAAATAATTAAATCTAACATAATATTGGACCCAGAACCCACGGTTTTAGCTTTAAATTTATTAGTAGTCAACACGTCTTTCATAACAAGTATTGTACTCCTTATTATACTACTTGTCTGTTCCGGCTTAATTTCTGGTGCTGAAGTCGCATTATTCTCTTTAACTAAATCTGATATTGACGAAGGAATAGAAAATAAATCTATAGCGCTTCAAATCATAGCTAAGCTTTTAGCACGACCTAAAAAATTATTAGCTACCATATTAATTGCAAATAATTTTATAAATATTGCAGTTGTGTTGTTATTTGCTTTCATAGGTGAAACTATTTTTGATGGTGTTTCTAATGCTCTACTCCGATTTCTATTAGAGGTCGTATCTGCAACTTTCTTAATATTACTCTTTGGAGAAATTATACCCAAAATTTACGCTAGTAGAAATAGCGTAAAGTTTTCGTCTTTAATGTCAAGACCTTTAAAGGTTTTAGACTTTTTACTTTCTCCCTTAAGCTTACCAATGCGTTTTGTTACCATTAAAATTCATAGTACTTTCGGTAAGCAACGTTCTAATCTTAGTGTAGATCAGCTATCTCAAGCCTTGAAACTCACCAATAATGAAGACACTACTCAAGAAGAACAAAAACTACTACAAGGTATCGTTTCATTTGGAAATACAGACACCAAACAAGTTATGCGACCTAGAATGGATTTGTTTGCGATAAATATTGATACGCCTTTTGAAAAAATTATAGCAGAAATTATACATAACGGTTATTCTAGAATACCTGTATACGAAGACAATATAGATGCTATTAAAGGGGTCTTATACGTTAAAGATTTATTACCACACCTAAATAAAAAGACGTTTAACTGGACAACGCTTTTGCGCGAACCTTTCTTTGTACCAGAAAATAAGAAATTAGATGATTTAATGGTAGAATTTCAGACTAGGAAAGTGCATTTAGCTGTTGTTGTTGATGAATATGGTGGTACATCTGGATTAGTCTCTTTAGAAGACATCATCGAAGAAATTGTTGGAGATATTAGTGACGAATATGATGATGATGATTTAGTATATACTAAAATTGATGATTGTAATTATAGTTTTGAAGGAAAAACACCTTTAAAAGATATTTATAAAATTGTTGGCATAGATGAAGATGTTGAAGATTTTGAAACTAGAAAAGGTGAGGCTGAAACACTTGCAGGCTTTGTTTTAGAGATTTCAGGAGGTTTTCCTCGAATAGGAAGTAAAATACATTTCAAAAATTACGTTTTTACTGTAGAGGCTTTGGAACGCAAACGCCTTAAACAAATTAGATTGACACTTTTAGGCAAAACAAAAGAATGAAAAAAGTAATACTACCTATATTTTGTGCGATAATGCTAAGTTGTAATGACGAGACATTACCCAAACCAAAAGCATATTTGCGCTTAGAGTATCCTACGGCTACGTACAATAAAACAAACACTCCGCTTCCTTTCTCTTTTGAAAAGAACGACTTATCAAAACAGATATCATCTATTAAATTATCTGGCACTAGTAAAGGTATAGATATAAATTATCCCTCATTAAAAGCAACTATATATCTCACTTATAAAGAAGTTAAAAATGGTAATTTAGATAGTCTTTTACGTGATTCTCAGAACTTAACGCAAAAGCATAATGTAAAGGCAGATGAAATAGCTAGCAACTTCTTTGAAAACCCAAAAGAAAAGGTATTTGGTATGTTTTATGAAGTTGGAGGGAACGCAGCCTCACAATCTCAGTTCTACGTTACAGACAGCATCAATCACTTTCTTAGTGGTTCTTTGTACTTTTATGTGAAACCAAATTATGATTCTATCTATCCTGCTTCAGAGTATCTTAAAAAGGATATTAAAAAGATTATGGAAACTGTAAGTTGGCAATAAAAACGGATTTATTAAACATAAAAAGAGCAGCCAATTGGCTGCTCTTTTTATATATAAAATCTAAGTTAGATTAGAAGTTGTAACGTAAACTTGCGTTAAACGTTCTTCCAAGACCTAAGTATGTACCAAATGCATTTGTTTGGCTAATATAAGCTGAGTTAAATACGTTATAAACGTTAGCTCTAAACGTTAATGGATTATCACCTAAAGTAAATTTATAAGTTAAACCTGCATCAGCTAAAGTGTAAGCTGACAATCTTTTAGATTCAAAATTTTGCCCAGCAAAAGCAGCATCAATAGCTTCTTCAACATCTACAAACTCATAAAGGTCTGTATATAGGTTGTAATCCATATCTATACTTAAACCTTCACAAATATCAGCTCTAAAACCAACACCAAATGATGTTTGTGGAGCATTACCAACTTTAACATCTGTTAAGTTTAATGTTCCGTTCTCTACTATAAATTCACCTGTATCATCATTCTGAAGATTAAATGGAGTCTCATTATCGTACTTCCAATTTCCAATAGAACCATATCCTTTTAAACTCCAGGCTCTAGAGTCTGGGCGGTACTCAACGTCAAATTCTACACCAGTGTGTATTTGTGTTACATCATTAAATCTATAGATACCAAATTCATCTAATGGAAGGTTAGTTCCAAAACTTAAGAATCTATTTCCCCATTGTGTATGGTACACATCTACATTTACTTTAAGATTATTGTTTTTGAAACGGTAACCGGCTTCAAGACCAGTAACTTCTTCGTTTTCAACCTCTGGTTCTACCAATGCGTTTGAATAACGAATGTTAGCAAAAACATTATCTAAGAATGGCTGACGAGAAAAGAAACCTGCATTTGCAAAGATAGTATGGTTATCATTTAATTCATATCCAACACCACCTTTTGCTTGATATCCTATTTTATTTAATTTATCAGATTTACCTAAACCATCACCAACACCTGATAAACGTCCTTCTCTCTGATAAGATTGTGTAGATACAGCCCCTTGAACAAATAATGAAAGACCATCCTTAGCGTATTCTGCTTGACCAAAACCACCTAAATAGTTAATGTTTTCAGAGTAATCTCTGTCATATCTTTGACCTTCATCAGCATAATCAAATAATGCAGACCATGGATTAGCTTCAAAAGTTTCGCTGATTACGTAATCATCAGGACGATCTGTCCTAAAGTTATCTTCATAACCATTAAGACCAAATGTTTCGTTTAATTGTCTAAAGTGATCACCTCTGTATAAACGCATATCGAAACCTACATTAAAATCCCAATTTTCATTAGCTTCATAACTTAAGCTAGAAAGTATACCGTACCAGTTATGATTATTTACAGAAGATCTTCTTAAATAAGAATCACCAAAATTACCATTTCCATTAGCATCTGCAGAAGCGATATTATTAATTTCTATAGCATCGAAATTAATTTCTTGAGCGTCTAAAGCGAATTCGTCTCCTGTGATATCTTCATTTCTTACACGACCTCTACCTAAGTTACCTGTTCCACCTCCACGTCCCCATGATGCGTATAGTACTGTAGATAAATCTAATTTGTCACTAATCTCAAAATCCCAGTTTAAATTCATTACTGGTTTGTGATAATAGTTACGTCTTTCTGTAAAACGCTCACCTTCATAAAAACCAGTGTTAGCATTAGCTTTCTCACCGTACGTTTCATAAAACTCAACGTCTTGTGAAAAGTTTTGATCGTGCCATTGTGGCGCACCAGTTAATAAGAAGTTAAATGAATTTTTTTCGTTTGGCTTATAACCTACAGCAAACATATAGTTTTGTCCTTGTCCTGCTGTACCTATAGCATACTTTCTGTGTGCTTGCCAGTGATCAACTAATACTGAAAAAGCCCAACCTTTATCACTCAAACCTGAATCATAACTAATCGTACTTTTTGCATAACTATCGTTACCTGCTAAAAATCTTACGAAACCTCCCTTTTGTTTTTCTGTAGTTTTAGATACAATATTTACTGTACCACCTACAGAAGAAATAGCAAGTTTAGAAGACCCTAAACCTCTTTGTATTTGAACTGCATTTGCAACGTCTGACATACCTGACCAGTTAGACCAGTACATTCTTCCGTCTTCCATACCATTAATTGGCTGTCCGTTTAATAAATAAGCTGTGTTAGTTTGGTCAAAACCTCTTAAGAAAATTTGACTATCACCAAAACCACCTGCTTGGTTAGAAACATACACAGAAGGCGTATTCTTCATTGCTTCACCAAACTCAACGTTACCAGAAGCCTTAAGCTGAATATCTCTACCACTAATTGTAGATACTGCAACTGGAGTCTTTCTGCTTGAAGCTAAATCAATAATACCAGAACCTACAATTACGATTTCTTCTAGTGAATTGTCTAAATCTAAAACAACAGTACCTAAATCAGTAGTACCATTAAACTTTAATTCTTTCGTAGAAAAACCTACATAAGAAATAACTATAACACCTGAGTTAGACGTTGAAGTAATTGAGAAATTACCATCCATGTCAGTTGTTACGCCATTAGTTGTTCCCTTTACTAAAATACTAGCACCAGGAAGTGACGCTCTTAACTCTGCATCTATTACTTTACCTGTAACAGTTGTTTGAGAAAATGCAACTGTAGTGAATAACATCAATACAGCTACAAATAAAAATTGGTTAAATTTTTTCATATAAAATATTAATTAATTGATTTTATTAATTAGCGCAAAATTACACATAACTAAGGTTCTAACATTATGTAAATGTTAAGAATTTTAACATATCAAAGTTAATTATATATTCTATAAGTTTTATTTATGCGTTCTTAAATTTTCAGAAACTTTTTAACAATTATTAACAATTATTCTTATAAAACGAAAGTAAATTGTTAGTGGAGGAGTCATGATTTGTAGATTTTTCACTTTCATTTAGCTCTTTTAAGATAGATTTAGCTAATTGTTTCCCTAATTCTACCCCAAATTGATCATAACTATAGATGTTCCAAATAATACCTTGAACAAATATTTTATGTTCATACATGGCTATAAGTTTTCCTAAACTTTCTGGGGATAACTTTTTTATTAAAAATGAAGTTGTAGGCTTATTTCCTTCAAAAACCTTGAAAGGAGATAATGTTTCTATTTCAGATTGAGAGATTGTTTGTTCCTTTAATTCAGATAAAACTTCTTCTTTAGTTTTACCATTCATTAAAGCTTCTGTTTGCGCAAAATAGTTGGACATTAACTTATCGTGATGGTCTTTATTACCATACAAAGGCTTAGTAAAACCGATAAAATCTGCTGGTATTAATTTTGTGCCTTGGTGTATTAATTGAAAGAAGGCATGTTGTGAATTTGTACCTGGCTCTCCCCAAATTATAGTTCCGGTTTGGTAGTTTACGGGCTTGCCAGATCTATCTACACTTTTACCATTACTCTCCATAATACCTTGCTGAAGATAGGTTGCAAACTGATTTAAATATTGTGTGTAAGGTATTATTGCTTCACTTTCCGATTCAAAGAAATTATTATACCAAACAGTTAATAATGCCGAGATAACAGGAATATTTTCTTCAAAGTCTGCTGTTCTAAAATGCTCATCCATTTTATGAGCTCCTTCTAGCAGTTTATTAAAATTATCATAGCCCAAAGCTAAACTTACTGATAAACCAACTGCGCTCCATAAAGAGAAGCGACCACCAACCCAATCTTTCATTGGGAAAATATTTTCTTCATCTATACCAAAGCCTTTTACACTATCTATATTAGTTGAGACTGCTACAAAGTGTTTAGAAACTGCTTGTTTTGGCTGAGATTTTAAAAACCAAGCTCTTATAGAATTAGCATTAGAGAGCGTTTCTTGTGTTGTAAAGGTTTTAGAAACTATAACGAATAGCGTTGTTTCGGGATTTAAATTTTTTATAATTTCGTTATAATGATCACCATCTACATTACTAACAAAGTGTGTATTTAAATGATTTTTATAATACTGAAGTGAATCTACAACCATTGCTGGTCCTAAATCTGATCCTCCGATACCAATATTTACAATATCTGTAATTGTCTTACCCGAAAATCCTTTGTGATTTCCACTAACAATAGACTCCGTAAAGCTTTTAATTTTTTCTTTTACCTCATGTATATCAGGGATTACATCCACTCCTTCTACAAAAACCTTACTGCTTTTTGGTGCTCTTAAAGCAGTATGTGCAACCGCTCTACCTTCCGTTTCATTAATAATTTCACCTTCAAAATACTTAGATATAGCATCTTTTAAATCAACTTCATTAGCTAATTCAGTAAGTAAACTTATGGTTTCTTTTGTAATTCTGTTTTTAGAAAAATCTACATAAAAGTCATCCCATTTAACGGTAAGATCCTTTGCTCTTTCTGAATCTGAGCTAAACATATCTTTGAGGTGCTTAGATTTTAATGTTTCGAAATGAGATTGTATTTTACTCCAAGATTTTGTAGTTGTAGGGTTGGTTACTTTTAAAGCCATATTTTAGTTATGAGATTGGTCCTTCGGTTATTGTATTTTCTGGAACTAATGGTTCTACTTCTAAAAAGAAAATATTATCTAAACGCTGTCTAACCGGTTTTATATGGTCTAAATATTTAATTTTAAGACTGTCTGAAATTGGTTTTGCTTCAGGTAATTTTTCTCTAAATGGATCTACTTGCTTTCCATTTTTCCAAAAGCGGTAACAGACATGATTTCCTGCAGAACTTCCTGTATTACCTACATACCCAATAACGTCTCCTTGCTTTACAAATTCACCAACCTTAGCTTTTCGTCTAGACATATGTAAGTATTGAGTTTCATAAGTCGCATTGTGTCTGATTTTTACAAATTTACCATTACCTCTACCATAACCAGATTTTGTAACTGTACCATTTGCAGTAGCCATTATTGGTGTACCATTTGCAGCAGCAAAGTCAGTACCTTTATGTGCTTTAACTCGATAACCATAATGTGCAATTCTACGTTTAAGATTATATCTTGAAGAAATTCTACTAAACTGAACAGGTGCTTTTAAAAATGCACGTCTTAAATTTTTTGCATCTTCATTAAAATAATCTATAATACCTTTAATAGAATCTGTTTCAAATTGAAACGCATAAAGTGAATCTCTATTATGCTCAAAATAGGCAGCTTTTACGTTGTGAACTCCTGCATAAATTGTATCGTCTATATACTTATCTGTGTAAATTACTTTAAAACGGTCTCCTTTTTGTAGTCGTCTAAAATCAATAGTCCAAGCATAGATTTCATCTGCCATTTTATTGGCTAATTTCTGACTTAGACCTTTGTCTTCCAATGTTTCAGAAATACTACTTTCTATAACACCAGTTGCTGTTTTTTCAACATACGTTATCGGTTTTCTACTTGTATATGCCTTGATGGAGTCCTTAAAATTAATTACGACATATTCTTCTTGATTTGGCTGATAAATAAATGTGTCTGGTTTTTGGATGCTATCATTAAGACTCTCTTTAGAGAAAAGTAAGGTATAGGGCTTACCTAATTGAAGATTTGTTATATCAAATGAATCTTTTGCTTTTTCTACAATTTGAAAAATCTTTGAATAACCAATATTATTCCGTTCTAGAATTTCGCCAAAGCTATCCCCTTTTTGGATCGTGTCTCTTTTAACAATATGCTTTTTTAAATCGAAGCCAAATTCTATAATCTTGTCTTCTTCAACTATTTCGGCTAGTTCTTTTTCGTATTCTTTTTCTGCTGAATTATCCTCTTTACAAGTATAAATACTGATTGCAATTATCGCTATTGCTACTAATCGTTTTAACTGCATTAATTTTAGCTAATTAAATATTATTTCCCCAATTTTTTAATTCTTCTTCTGTCCATAAATCTGGAAAGAAAATACGCTTTTGATATTTTGGATGCATGTACTTTTTCCAATCACTTCCACCTGTTGCTTCTCCGTCACCAGTTCCGCTTTCTATATAATGCTTTGCTGCATTGTAGTGTGCCATTACCCAAGTTACATTAACCGTATAATCGTAATGACGCATGGCTTTTACCAAGCTTTCATCTTTTTGATCTTCTGCAGGTAACTCCTGAAAACGCGTCCAAAGATTTTTGGTATTATATGTTTCCATAAACCTCAAGAACTCATCCTTGTATCTTTTTTCAAAATTAACTAAAAGTGTAGATTTTTTACCAGTTTTATGATCTTTTCCCGCAGCTTGCCAATATAAATGTTCAAAAGCATGCGTAAACGGAGTATTTCTATCAATATCTTTTCTAAATCTATAGTCAATTAAGTTAATTAGCTCTGTTGAAGAAAATTCTATAAATCGGTATTGCGCACTTTGGAAACCACTTGCTGGAGTTAGCGTATACCTAAACTTCATGTATTGTTCTATGTCCATACCTTCTCTCATAATATTGAAAGAAGTCGTAAGCATATCAAAATAACGACTAATACGCATTATTCTACCTTCAAAAAAAGCAACATCTAAGTTTTCTTTTTCTGCTACTTGAGAAATCTCCCAAAGTATCATTTTAAAGATGAGCTCGTTGATTTGATGATAGGCAATAAATACCATCTCGTCTGGAAGCGTTGTGCGCTGTATCTGAAGATTTAGTAACGCATCGGTTTGTATATAATCCCAATATGTAATTGGCTTGCTGTATAGCAAGCCGTATAAATGGTCATCTGTCTTTTGGTCTATTTTTGTATACTTCTCTTGAAGTGCCTCTACAATCTCGTCGTAGTTTGATTGGTCTGACATAAATTAATCTTTGAATATTATTGGAAAGGAATGTTTAAGTCCTTTAAACTCAATTAGATCCGCCCTTAAAGATCCAACAGCAAGGCTTGCCTTTATCCTTAAAGGAATCTTGTTTTTATCTGCACTAACCCATAAGGTTAAACTTTCTTCTTCTTTAAATACACGACCAGCCATTACATAAGGTCTAAACTTTAAAGTTTTAACTTCTACATCAGATCCGTTAATATCTACTTTAATTACCTCTCTGCCTAAATACTTAAGTTTAAAACCATAGTTTTCTTCATCAAAAAACATATTTGTTTGTATTTCGTCTCCTGGCTTTAAATTTTCAGTATTTATACTATTTCTTAAATGGTAATACATAGAAACCATATCTTGAACATCTTGTTCTGTGGTGATTGTTTTTACTTCTTTACGTTTTTTATTATTGACAACAGCTTTATTTTCTTTTTGATCAAAATTTATCTCGATATCCTTTGTGTGCCCACCTTCATCAATCTTTCTAATAAATTTATAAGGCGCACCAGATTCTTTATCAAAGTAACTTTCATAGCGATCTTTTACTTTGAAAAGAGCTTTTATTAAACCAGTTGTGCGGCCTTTACCTATAACATGATAGACTTCTTTTCCTTCTAAAGTAGATTCATTAACAGACAGTGTTGCATAACCGGCTGTGAGAAAGTTACTATAACTCATCTTAAATTTAAACCACTCACCTTCTTGGAAAGCAGATTCTTTCTCAACATTAGCTGTTTGGAAGCCTACAAAGAATAATAGTACAGTAAATAAATATTTCATAATCTCTTGTTTGTAAATGTAAATAAAGTAACGCGTTTATTGTGTTACTATTATCTTAAATACAATTACTGTTCCAAATGTATTAAAACATTGAAATACAATCCAAAAACCTTGGTTGATTTAATTGATTTCTGGGTTAACAGTCTTATTACTACAACGTTCCTCGTTTAGCTTGCTCGCGTTCAATAGATTCAAATAAGGCTTTAAAGTTCCCTGCACCAAAACCTTGTGCTCCCATACGCTGAATAATTTCAAAGAATAAAGTTGGTCTATCTTCGACAGGTTTTGTAAATATTTGAAGCAAATACCCTTCTTCATCAGCATCTACCATAATAGACAACTTTTGAAGCTCATTAATGTCTTCTTTCATCATATCCATGTGTACTCCTAATCGATTTGGAATATCATCATAATAGGCTTGTGGTGGAGGTGGTAAAAATTCTACACCTCGAGCTTTTAATTGAGCAACTGTTTTTATAACATCATCTGTTGCTACAGCAATATGTTGCACTCCAGAATCTTCGTAAAAATCTAAATACTCTTCAATCTGAGATTTTTTAGCTGCTTTGGCAGGTTCGTTTATTGGGAATTTGATGCGACCATTCCCATTGCTCATTACTTTACTCATTAAAGCTGAATATTCGGTATGAATTTGCTTATCATCAAAAGACAAAAAGTTAACAAAGCCCATAACGTCTTCGTACCATTTCACCCAAGTGTTCATTTGTCCCCAACCGACATTACCAACCATGTGATCTATGTATTTTAAACCAACTGGTTCAGGATTGTAATCACTTTCCCAAGCTTCAAATCCTGGCATAAATACTCCGTTGTAGTTTTTACGTTCTACAAACATGTGTACTGTTTCGCCGTAAGTGTAGATTCCTGCTCTAACAACTTCACCAAATTCGTCTTTTTCGACTACAGGTTCCATATAAGATTTAGCACCTCGTTTTGTAGTTTCTTCGTAAGACTTACGAGCATCTTCTACCCAAAGGGCAATTACCTTTACTCCATCACCATGTTTTACAATATGATCATTAATAGGCGACTTGCTATTTAACGGAGTTGTTAAAACCAATCTAATTTTATCTTGCTTTAGCACATAACTGACAGAATCTCTAGAACCCGTTTCTAATCCTTTATACGCATACGACTGAAAACCAAATGCTGTTTTATAAAAGTGCGCTGATTGTTTTGCATTACCGACGTAAAACTCAACATAATCCGTCCCCAAAAGTGGAAGAAAATCCTTAGCTCCTTCAAATATTTTTTCTAAACCGTAGTTTACATTTTTTACTTCTTTTGCCATAATATTTTAATTTTATAAACTATCGCTTTCTTTAGTTATTTTAATTAATTCCGTCCCATACTATGTTATGGAATCATTTTCTAATTCAATAATGTAATCATCATCTTCCCAAGTAGTCGTTGTGTCAATCTCTTCTTCGTAATAATCGTTATCAGTTTTATTACTGTTAGATTGACCTTCCTGAATTGCTGATGACATTAAACCAAAAAAAGCCAGTATTGCCACACCATAAATTAGGTAATAGGTCAACATTATTAATGATACTATAGCACTTATAGGAACTGCTATAATATTTAAAATTCTACCTGTATTTACATTTTTATAACTCTGCTCTAAATACAGCTCTTGGTTTTCTCTATAAAGCGCTATACTTTTATTAGCCTTAAGTAAACCAACAATACTCATAGCTAATGCAACTAGAGCAAATAGACCACAACAAAATCCTACTAAAGTAATTGACAAGGCTATAATACCTAAAGTCATTGCACCAGAATCTGCTGGTAATCTTTTTTGTTGCATTCGCATCCTAACCTTACCTAAGCGAAGGAATTTTATTAATTAATGTTCTAACCAAGACTTAAAATAATCTTCGTCAGCAATATTCATAGCCTCTTCCGTAACTTTTAAAGGCTTGAATGTATCTACCATTACTGCTAATTCATCCGTTTTCACTTTACCGATACTGCGCTCCATAGCTCCTGGATGTGGACCATGAGGAATACCTGCAGGATGCAACGAAATATGACCAGCATCTACATCGTTTCTGCTCATAAAATCACCATCTACGTAATACAACACCTCATCACTATCTATATTACTGTGATTGTATGGTGCTGGCACACTTAAGGGATGGTAATCGTATAAACGTGGCACAAAACTACAAATCACAAATGCGTCAGTTTCAAAAGTTTGATGCACTGGTGGTGGCTGATGTATACGACCTGTAATTGGTTCAAAATCGTGAATTGAAAATGCATATGGATAATTATAACCATCGTAACCGACAACATCAAAAGGATGTGAGGCATAAACCATATCAAAGATTTCGTCTTGCTTTTTTATTTTAATTAAAAACTCACCAGATTCGTTGTACGTTTCTAATTCTTGTGGTTGGCGCAAGTCGCGCTCACAAAATGGCGAATGCTCTAATAATTGTCCGAAATAATTACGGTAGCGTTTTGGTGTGTAAATTGGTCGTCTAGACTCTACAATAAATAGTCGGTTATCTTCGGTATCAAAATCGAGTTTGTAAATGATACCTCTTGGCACTAAAAGATAATCACCATATTTAAAATCTAAATTTCCGAGATGTGTTCTTAACTTTCCTGTGCCTTTATGTATGAAGATTAATTCATCGGCATCTGTATTCTTATAAAAATAGTCTTCAGTCGATTTTTTTGGTGCTGCTAATATGATATTACAATCACTATTGGTCAGTACAATTTTTCGACTTTCTAAATAGTCGTTCTCTGGCTTTACTTTAAAACCGTGAAAACGATACGATTTCATATTATTTTCCTTGGCTACTTTTGGTGCAACACTGTATTGCTTTTTAATTTCTTTAACCTGCGTTGGTCGTTGCTCGTGGTAACTGTTGGTAGACATACCGTCAAAACCTATAGTGCCAAATAATTGCTCGTAATAAAAGTCACCGTTTGGCTTCTTAAATTGTGTATGACGTTTTGGTGGAATTTCTCCTAGTTTATGATAAAATGGCATTTTTTGAAATGTTTAAAAGTTGATTTATTTACCTATTTAATTGTAAAAAGCTAACTGAGTTTAAAGGTACAAAAAATGCAGAGTTATTCTGGGTTCCTTTTTATAAGGGAATGAAGATAAAGTTTTATGTTTTGCCAAAATGGTTTCATAATATCAAAGTTGATGATTTTTTATTTTAAAACCAAAAGCCAAGATTAAAAACATGTTGTTTTTAAAAAAAACCATGAAACTCCAAACCCAAAAATGTTAAAGTTTATCGTTTGTTAATCAGATAATTACGGGGAAACCGTAATTGAAAAAAATTTGGATAATTCTCACATTTTTTTTGGTTACTTCTGTTTTTTTTTTATAAATTTATTCTGTTGAACGTATAATTTTGGGTCATTTAGAAGTCACTCAGAAAAATGCGGACAGCAAAAATGTTTAAACACCTAGCTTGTGCAAGCTTTTTTATTTTATCCCTTAAGATTAAAATTAACAGCACAAAAAAGACTTCTAAAAAAATGACTTCTATTTCCTAATTTTTAGGGAGAAATCAGTTATTAATCAACCTGTCTTAAAAAATGTGATGGGTTTAAAATCTTAAATTATGAAGAATAAAGTATTTAGCCTTATGGCTGTGGTAATGTTTGCAACTAGTTTAATGAGTGTTGCACCTGATGATGATTGTTTAGATTAGGCTTGGTCACAAGCAGATAAGCTAAATAAACTGTCGGGTAATCAATGGAGTGGTTGGGATTTATGGGATGTTACCAACGCTCTTTATGAAGATTGTATAGGAGAATAAAATTTCTAAATGAAACAGGTCTATTTATAGACCTGTTTATTAAATCAATTAAGTTATGAAAAAGTTAATTTTAATAATTTTTTGTCTAATCATTTCACCAAATCTTTTTTCTCAATCATACACTGTTAACTTTGTTAAAAGTATGAAAGTAAATGTAGTGGAGGACTCCACTAATACTGATGAAGAAATTGAATATTTAAACTTCGTTAAGCAGATTAATAAAAATCTCGAAAATATTAATTATAAGCTTCTTTTAAATGAAAACGAATCTATATTTAAAGTTGAAAAAGCGATGAAAATTGACGAAAACGACAGGCAAATCAAATTAGCAACAAGATTAGGAGGAGGAAGAGGTGAGTATTATACTAATTTTATTTCTAAAAAAATTCTACAAAAAGCTGATGGCTTTGGTCAGTTATTCTTAATTAGTAGTAATCTTAAAGATTTTAAGTGGAAAATTACAAAAGAAAAAAAAATAATTAATGGAAAACAAACATATAAAGCTATTTTAATGAATGAGAATGTTGAAAACAAAACATATGCTTGGTTTTGTCCTGATATTCCTTCAACTACTGGGCCTTTGGGCTATGGAAATTTACCAGGTTTAATTCTTGAATTACACCTTAAAAACGGTTTTGCATTCTATGCGAATAGAATAGTTATATCTTCAGATGTCATTGAAATTACACCTCCTGCTAAAGGAAATAAAGTTACACGTGAAGAGTTCGAAAAAATTGAAGAAGAGGCCATGAATAATATAAAAAAAGGCTAATGCATTGAAGAAATTCAGTAATAAACAAGACTTTTTATTTCACAATGCTATATATTTCGTGTTCTTATTTAACGGTCTATTTGCTCAAAATATAAAAGTCTCAGGCAAAATCAACGACACCCTACATAACCCATTACCATACGCCAAAATTCTAGCCATACCAAAAGCAGATGACCAAGACGTAAAATTCGCCATCACAGAAAAAGATGGCAGCTACAAACTAGGTTTAATTAAAAAACCAAACCTACGAATTTACGGTTAGCTATTTAGGCTACAAACCATAACATCCACATACCAAGACCTCGTCAAAAACTTTGTCCAAAAAGAAAACCCAAATCAATTAGACGAGGTCATTATAAAATACACACCACCAATTAGCGTAAAAAAAGATACCATAACCTACGATGTCATCAAGTTTGTCACTGGCGAAGAACGCAAACTCCGAGATGCTCTAAAAAAATTACCAGGAGTCGAAGTGGATCGCGAAGGCAACGTTATGGT